>NZ_JBIVMZ010000004.1:0-289626 GCF_044753355.1 Streptomyces sp. NPDC088400
TCACAGCCCGCCCGGCCCCGTAACACCCCGCGCCCCCGCTGGGTGCCCGCCCCACCTGCCTGCCTCCCCCCCCCCCCCCCCCCCCGGGGGGGCCCCCCCCCCCCCGGGGGGGGGGCCCCCCCCCCGGCCCGTTTCCGTGAGGGGTGCGCGGCGTCAGCTGGTGCTGCCGGTGATCGCGGCCATGGTGGCGGTTCCGGGGTAGCCGGTGGGCTCGTCGGGGGCGTCCCAGGTGCCGTTGGAATGGCGGAGGCCGTGCCTGATCCTTCCGTCGGTCGACACGACGGCGGTCTGGAACTCGCCGTTCACGGCGGCCGCGTCCACGCTGACGGCCGGTGCGGGGTCGCCGAGTTTCCCGTTGAGGTTTCCGAAGGTGCTCCAGCTGCCGCCCGCTGCCCGGGTGGCGTGCTTCATGGCGCCGGTGGGGCTGGTGAGGACGATCTGGAGCTCGGCTCCGATGCCGGCGAAGGCCATTCCGTTGATCGAGTCGAGTCCGGTGGGCAGGTTGCTGATGCGGCCCCAGGAGTCGCTCCAGGTGCCGTCGGCCTGCCTGATGGCGTGGTACGCCTTGTTGTCGGCGACGACGCCGACGTGTGTCTCACCGCCCGATGTCTGCGAGGTGGTGACCTGGGTGGCGTTGCCCAGGACGCCCAACTTGGCTGTGACGTCGCCCCACTTGCTCCATTTCTCGTCGGGGTCCTGGGTCGCGTGGTAGATCCGGCCGTCGGCCAGGCCGATCAGGGCCAGGCCCTTTCCGGTGGAGGTGACCGCCAGGCGGGTGAGGCCGGGCTTGGCGCCGATCTCGGAGGTCAGGTCGCGGAAGGCTTCCCAGCCGCCTGTGGGGCGGCGGTTGGCCTGGTAGACGTGTCCGTCCCCGCCGACGGCGAAGACGTAGTTCTTGCCGGAGATGGCGGCGTCGGCGGCGAACTTCACGTCTTCGACGGTGCCGGCGACTTTCTGGACGTCGCCGAAGCCGGCCCAGTCGCCGTTGCTGTCACGCATGGAGTGGTAGAGGCCGCTGGTGGTCTTGGTGACCATCTGCAGCTTCCAGGCGGTCAGGGTGGAGGCGGTGGACTCCCTGATCCAGGTACGGATGTCGTCCACGCGGCCGGCGATCGCCCCGGTCCGGGTTTCCTTCGAGGCCAGGCAGCCGCCCTGCCACGACCTGCTGACGACGCTCACCAGTTCCAGGAGGCCGTCCTTCTCGCGGAACGTGGGTGCGCCGGTGTCCCCCTTGCAGAGGGGGGTTCCGTCGATGCTGACGGTGGTGTCCTGGACCTGTCCGGCGGTGAAGGCTCCGGTGTGGAGCTGGTCGGGGACCCAGGTGTCCTTGGTACGGCCGTATCCGGTGCCCTTGAGGCTCTCGCCCGCGACGGGTGCGGTGGTGGTCGGCCGCAGGGGCGCGATGCCGGGAACCGGGGTGGCGAGCTTGGCCAGGACCACGTCCCGGTCCTGACGGGGCACCAGGTGAACGATGTCCCGTACGTGTCCGGTCGTGCCGGTGAGATCGGTCCGGCCGATGGTCGCGGACGACTTGCGCGCGGGTGGCCCGGTGGGGAGCGACGTGGCCTCGGCCGGGTCGTCGGCGAAGCAGCTCGCGGCGGTGATCAGCCATTGGTTGTTGATGAGGGTGCCCGAGCAGGCCCGTACGCCACCGATGTCGATTTTCGCGGTGAAGGCGTGGACGCCGTCCGGGGCGGGATCGCCGCCCAGGGCCTGTGCCGACTGGCCGGCGAGGATCCCGGCGGTGACGAGGGCCGTGAGCAGTGCGGTGACCCGCGTGGCGCGCGGACGTCTGCTGGTCATGAGGAGCTTCCTAAGAACGGTGGTCGAAGGTCTGTGGTGGGCGTCGCCGCCGGTCACCACGCTCACCTGTCGGTGGTGGGACGAGTGGGGCACCGGGGTGTCCGAGCCGTTCATCCGGTGACGCGGAGTTCGACCAGGACCGCGTCGCCGCCGCCGGTGCCTTCGCCGACGCCCTGGAGCTTGTCCTTGGGGACGTTGACGGTCTGGGTCTTGCCCTGGGCGGTGAGGTCCGCGCTGATGGCACGGTCCGACGTCTGGAGGGCGAAGACATCGGGCACCTCCAGGGTGAGGTGGCCGGTCTTGGCCGTGGCCTGGAAGCAGAACATTCCCGCGCTGCTCTTGCGCGTCCAGACCTGGATCTGCTGCTGTGCCGGATCGCAGTCGGCGAGGAGAATCCGGCCGTCCCCTTTACGCAGCGTGATTCCCTTTTCTTCGAGGATTTTCTGCGCACCGGGGTATTCGAAGTCTTCGACGGCGAAAGGCGGAATGGTGTCGTCCGCCATCGCTTGCGCGGTGACTGTCGCCGGACCGGGCGAGGCCGCGCTCGCGAGCGTCGAGATTCCCGCGACGGCGGCGAAGGAGGCAATGAGGCCGGCGAACAGCAGCCTGCGTGCGCGAGGTATCACGGATGGAGCCCTTTCGGAAGTGTCCGGTGGTGCCGAGGTCGCATAAGCGGGAACCCGACCAATCGTCAGTAAAGCGCCGATGGAAAATAACCCTCCCGCCATTCGATCCGATACGTGATCTGTGTCACATGAGACGGATTTGATCTTTCCGTTTGGTGGAGTTATGCACGCTTATAGCGTCAGATGTCGACCTTCGCTGAATCGGGTGCATGGTGATAAAGCGGTGTTAATCGATATCGAGGGCCCGGTAAAATCAGTTATCTTCCAGACCATGCTTCGGTAATGTGGTTATGCTCGCGGCGCCGAAATTCGGCAGCTGGCAAAGGGAGTTGCCAGTGAGCGAGATAGGCCTGTTCTTTGAGACGAAGAAACAGCTTCCGGGGTGGGGGCGCGCGTGCTGTGCGCGCGTTGTTGTGCTTGAGTCTTTTGCCGCTGGCACTGATGCTCGGCTTGGTGGGTGCGCCACCGGTCGCAGCGTACGAGGGGCCGGACGACGAAGAAATAGTCAGCCCGATTCCCGCCACCGACCGTGGGCGGATCGTGGAGTTGTGGAAGTCCGGCGGCCCGGGGGTCAAGGCCCTGGCCGAGGCCGCGCTGACGGGCAGCGACGAGGACGTACGCCGTTTCCTGGACAGCGAGAAGGACCTCGCGGAACTGCAGGACGACCGTGTGGCCCTGGTGCAGCTCCACACGGTGGGCGGGCGGGGTGTCCAGGAGGCCGCGGAGACGGCACTGGCCGGGACCCCGGAGCAGCTTCGCGCCTTCCTGAGCGGCGGCTGGCAGGTTCCGCTGCAGCATGACCAGCGGGTGAGGGCCACTCAGCTCATCAGCTCCGGTGGTCCCGGTGTGCAGAAGGCCGGCCGCGATGCGTTGAACGGATCCATCGAGGACGTTCGCGCGTTCCTGACGCAGGGCCAGTACACCGCGCGTGACAACGACGACCGGGTGCTGCTCGTACAGATCATGAGCGCGGGCGGGCCCGCGGTGAAGGAGGCCGCCAAGGTCGCGGCGGCCGGTTCGGTCGAGGACATCCGGGAGTTCCTGGAAGTGGGCCAGCACGTGGCCCGTGCCCGGGACCAGGAGCGCTCCACCGTCGCGCAGCTCGCCGCACAGGCCCAGGAGGCCGGCAGGCAGGCCGCGAAGGAGACGGAGGCGGCCAAGGACGCCTCCGAACGGGCTGTCGCCGCGTCGAAGCTGGCCAAGGAGGCCGCGAAGAAGGCCGCCGCGGAGACCGAGGCGGCGAAGAACGACGCCGCCCGGGCGGCCGGTGCGGCGGGCCGTGCCGCGGACGCCGCCAAGGGCGCGGCACAGGCGGCTCAGCAGGCCATCGACGCGGCTCGCGCCGCCAACAGCTCGGCCCGTGTCGCGGCGAACGCGGCGGCCCAGGCGGCGTCGGCCGCGGCGGGCGCGGCCCAGGCCGCGTCGAAGGCGCGTGGCGCGGCGGCGGATGCCGCGACCGACGCGGCCCAGGCGGCGACGGCCCGTAAGGCGGCCGAAGGCGCACGCGCCGCCGCCAAGGGCGCCCGTCTGGCGGCCCAGGCGGCCGAGCAGGCGGGCGTCGCGGCGACGCAGGCCGGAGTCGCCGCAAAGTCGGCGGCGAGCGCGGGCTCGAACGCCGACGCCGCGGCCGACGCGGCGGAGGAGGCCAGTGGGTACGCCGACCAGGCGGGCGCCCAGTCGGCCGCCGCGCGGGCGGCGGCAGCTCAGGCCCGCCGGCACGCCGGGGAGGCCACCCGCGCCGCCAACGCCGCCGAATCGCTGGCACGCGAGTCCGCGGCAGCCGCCTACGAGGCGCGGGACGCGGCCAATTCCTCCGCCGAGCACGCCGAAGCGGCGGCGAAGGCGGCCGACCAGGCCGCGGAGCACGCGGGGGACGCGGCCAACGCGGCCAAGGAGTCCGACCTGCACGCGAAGGCCGCGAAGAAGGCGGCCGACAGCGCGACCGACGCGGTGGCCAAGGCCCGCAAGGTCCACGATGTGGCCCGCAAGATCGAGGCGGCGGAACTCGCCGCGCGGACCACGGCCGCGATCGAGCAGGCCAAGGATCTCAAGGCCAAGGAGGCCGAGGACAAGGCGGAAGCGGCTCGCGCCGCCAAGGAGGCCGAGGACCTCGACGCCGAGGCCGTACGCCTGGCAGCCGAGGCGGCGCAGCCGGACGCGGACACCGGGGAGGTCGCCGACAAGGGCCGCCGGGTGGCCCTGCTGGCGATGAAGACGCGAGGTCCGTGGAGCCGTACGGCGGCCGAGGTGGCCCTGGCCGGCGCGGACGACCAGGTCGTCGAGTACATACGTACCGGCTGGAAGGGCGCGGCGCAGGACGACGAGCGCGCCAGGGTCGAACGCCTGGCGGAGGACTCGGACTCGGAGAAGGTCCGCCTCGCCGCGGAGGAAGCTCTCGCGGGTGACGCCGCGCGGATCACGGAATTCCTGACGACCGGACAGCACCAGGCCGCCGCCAACGACTACCGCGTCCATGTGGTCCAGCTCATGGACGGTGCCGGCCCCGGGGTGAAGGAAGCCGCCCAGGCCGCTCTCAACTCCGGGTCCATCGACAAGCTGCGGGAGTTCATCACCACCGGTCAGCACATCGCCCGGAGCAACGACGAGCGGGTCACGGCCGTCCAGCTGATGACGGCCGGAGGGCCCGAGACGAAGGCCGCGGCGAGAATCGCGCTGGAGGGTCCGACCCAGCTCCTGCACGCCTTCATCACCTCCGGTCAGCACCAGGCCCAGCGCAAGGACCGACTGGCGACGACCCATGTGGCCCAGGTCCAGAAGCTCATCTCGGACGCCGCGGGCATCGCGGCCACCGCACAGCAGAACGCGGCGGAGGCCGCCAGGGTGGCGGCGATAGCCGGCCAGGCGGCTGCGGATGCCGAAAAGTACGCCCAGCAGGCCAAGGCGTCCGCCGCCGAGGCCAAGAACTACGCGGACCAGGCACGTCAGTCCGCCAAGGACGCCGAGGCGTCCGCGGCCCAGGCCGCGCAGTCGGCCAAGACCGCGCGAGCGGCCGAGGCCGATGCCCACCGCGCGTCCCGGGCCGCTCAGGTGTCCGCGTCGAACGCCGCGGTCTCCGCGTCGGCGGCGCGAGGCTCGGCGGACGTGGCATGGGCGGCGGCCGGCGCGGCACGGGCCTCCGCGATCGCCGCGGGCAAGGACGCCAAGGCGGCGGACCAGGCGGCGAAGGACGCGCTCGTCGCGACCACCGAGAAACTGCGGGAGGAAGCCGAGGCGGCACGCCGGAACGAGAGCGAGGAGGACCGGAAGGCCACCGCCGAACTTCAGGCACTGGAGGACGAATTCCTGGAGGCTGCGACGGAGGAAGAAACCACCGTCTGGTCCATGCTCGCCACCGGTGGTCACCTCGTCCTCGATGTCGCCGGTCTCATCCCTGTCGTCGGTGAGCCGGCCGACCTGATCAACTGCGGGTGGTACGGAGCCGAAGGTGACGCCCTCAATTCCGGCCTCTCCTGCGCTGCCGCCATTCCCATCCTCGGATGGGGCGCGACCGGTGGAAAGCTGGGCGTCAAGGGCATGGCCACCCTTGAGGCATATCTCAAGGGGCAGCGTGCGCTGGGGAAGCCGTCGCACATCTGGACCTACGGGAGTCCCAAGAAGGGGCCGGTCAAGACCGCCTTCAAGCACTACAAGAATCACGGGGCGGATTTCCCGGACGTCGGCAACGCGAAGCAGTACGTCGAAAAAGCCTGGCAATTTCTTCACAATCCCCCTTCGGGGGCGATGAAATCACCGAAGGGGTTCTGGAATTCGGATTCCGTGACCGTCTACGATCCTAAGACGAATACCCTCGGATTCATGGGGGCTACGGGATTGCCCCAGTCGTTCTACAAACCGAAGCCCTATGACGCGGTCACCAATCCCCGGGGGTACACGGAGGCTACGCTGCGGGAATACCTTGAGAAGCAAGGGATCAATCTCCCTTGACGAGTGGTCTCAAGGACGAGTGGTCTCAAGGGCGACTGGTCCGCAAGGAGGGGTATTGGGAGTCGATGATGTCGAGTATGTCTGCCGTGTGTGCGGTTACGACTACGTCGACCAGCCGGTCTGGAACTGCGGTGAGCCGAGCCACGACATCTGTGTGTGCTGCGATGTCGAGTTCGGCTACGGCGACACGATGCTCGAAGGAGTCCGGACCGTCCGGGCCCACTGGGAGAACGCGGGGTTCACATTCGACGACCCGGAGTTCCGTCCGGTGGACTGGGACCCGTACGCGCAGATGCGGAACATTCCGCCTCAGTGGCGCTGATCTGCCGGTGCCACCGGCCTGCCGGTGGCACGGATCGGGGACCGGCCGGGCGGCGGCGTCGTAGGGCGTGACGTGGAGCCCGCCGTACGGGAAGGGCGGGGCGCAGTGGCCCCGCCCTTCCCTTCCGGAGCCGGGAAACCGGTCCCGTCGGCGTCCGGCCGTCCGCGCGCACCCGGCCCGGTGGGCCGTGAGGCTGGTTTGACCCTCTGTACAGCGGCCCCGTACTCTAAACCTTCGGCGTGTTCCATGCGCGTCCACCCCTGAGCACCCACCTCCCGGATCTCCGGGAGAGGCCGCTCGTCCTCTCCGGATCATCACGGCCCCCGGGCCGTGTGAGCGGCTGGCATCAGGGGTTCCGTTCCGAGTGAGAGTGAGATCCGCGTGTACGCCATCGTGCGCAGCGGTGGTCGCCAGCACAAGGTTGCTGTCGGCGACATCGTTGAGGTTGACAAGATTTCCACCGCCAAGGTTGGCGACACGGTCGAGCTCTCGACCCTGCTCGTGGTTGACGGCGAAGCCGTCACCAGCGACCCGTGGGTGCTGGACGGCATCAAGGTCACGGCCGAGGTCGTGGACCATCACAAGGGCGCGAAGATCGACATCCTTCGCTACAAGAACAAGACCGGCTACCGCCGTCGCCAGGGTCACCGCCAGCAGTACACGGCGATCAAGGTCACCGGTATCCCCGCGGCTGCGAAGTAAGGGACTGAGGAGACATGGCACACAAGAAGGGCGCATCGTCCACCCGGAACGGGCGCGACTCGAATGCTCAGCGGCTCGGCGTGAAGCGCTTCGGCGGTCAGCTCGTCAACGCCGGTGAAATCCTCGTCCGCCAGCGCGGCACGCACTTCCACCCCGGCTCCGGCGTCGGCCGTGGCGGCGACGACACGCTGTTCGCGCTGAACGCGGGCTCGGTGGAGTTCGGCACCAGCCGCGGCCGCAAGGTCGTGAACATCGTTCCGGTCGCCTGATCATCCTGATCATCAGGTAGCCGTAGAGCGGTTTCTTCGCGAGGGCGGACCTCACTTCCCGGAGACGGGAAGCGGGTCCGCCTTTCGCGCGTTAGAGGTATGACATTTCCGTATGTACTGGAGGCAATCCCCATGACCACCTTCGTGGACCGCGTCGAGCTGCATGTCGCCGCGGGTAACGGAGGCCACGGCTGCGCCTCCGTACATCGTGAGAAGTTCAAGCCGCTCGGCGGACCCGACGGCGGCAACGGCGGCCGGGGCGGCGACGTCATCCTGGTCGTCGACCAGTCGGTGACCACGCTGCTCGACTATCACCACTCGCCGCACCGCAAGGCCACCAACGGCAAGCCCGGCGAGGGCGGCAACCGTTCCGGCAAGGACGGCCAGGACCTGGTCCTGCCGGTGCCGGACGGCACGGTCGTCCTTGACAAGCTGGGCAATGTCCTCGCCGACCTGGTCGGCGAGGGCACCACCTTCGTCGCCGCCGAGGGCGGCCGTGGCGGCCTCGGCAATGCCGCGCTGGCCTCGGCCCGCCGCAAGGCCCCCGGCTTCGCGCTGCTCGGCGTGCCCGGTACGGGCGGTGATGTCGTCCTGGAGCTCAAGACGGTCGCCGATGTGGCGCTCGTCGGCTACCCCAGCGCCGGCAAGTCCTCGCTGATCTCCGTACTCTCCGCGGCCAAGCCCAAGATCGCGGACTATCCCTTCACCACGCTGGTCCCCAACTTGGGCGTGGTCACGGCGGGTTCGACGGTCTACACGATCGCGGACGTCCCCGGTCTGATCCCGGGCGCCAGCCAGGGCCGCGGCCTCGGCCTCGAATTCCTGCGCCATGTCGAGCGGTGCTCGGTGCTCGTCCACGTCCTGGACACGGCCACGCTGGAGTCCGACCGTGACCCGGTCTCCGACCTCGATGTCATCGAGGAGGAGCTCAAGCAGTACGGCGGGCTGGACGACCGGCCGCGCATCGTCGTCCTCAACAAGATCGACATTCCGGACGGCCAGGATCTCGCCGACATCATCCGTCCCGACCTGGAGAAGCGCGGCTACCGCGTCTACGAGGCGTCCGCCGTGGCCCACATGGGGCTCAAGGAGCTCTCCTTCGCGCTCGCCGAGATCGTTGCCCAGGCCCGTGCCGACAAGCCGAAGGAGGAGGCGACCCGGATCGTCATCCGCCCGAAGGCCGTCGATGACGCGGGCTTCGCCGTCACGCTGGAGGACGGCGGTATCTACCGGGTACGCGGCGAGAAGCCGGAACGCTGGGTCCGCCAGACCGACTTCAGCAACGACGAGGCCGTCGGCTACCTCGCGGACCGGCTCAGCCGGCTCGGTGTCGAGGAGCAGTTGATGAAGGCCGGAGCCCACGCGGGCGACGCGGTGGCGATCGGGGCCGAGGACAACGCGGTCGTCTTCGACTGGGAGCCCACGGTGATGGCGGGTGCGGAGATGCTCGGCCGTCGCGGTGAGGACCACCGTATGGAAGCCCCGCGTCCGGCGGCCCAGCGCCGCAGGGACCGGGAGGGCGAACGGGACGACGCGGACCGGGAGTACGACGAGTTCGGCCCGTTCTGAGCGCTCGGCCCGTTCTGAGAGTTCCGTGTGTAAGTGTTGCGGCGATGTTCCCGGGTCCGGGGTCCTCTGAGAGCTGGCCCGGCCCGTGAACATCGCCGACGCGGGCGGTCATGGCTTTTCGCCGCGGCCGCCCGCTCCGTCATCCCCCACGCCACCGTCGTCCGGCGTCGCCGTAGGTGACCGCGACGAGGCGTTCCGTACGCTCTCATCTGGGACCCCCCGTGCTCTGAAGTGAAACTTATGTGGTCTCCTTCACGTACGACTCCCGGCCACGCCCCATTGGTGTGCTGGTCTTCGCAGGTGAATCAGGGGTTGCGAGCCGGTGTCGTCCGGTCGTGGTCCACCTTGCACGACGATTGCCGGGGGTGGGACCATCGCTGCATCCTCTGAGCCCGCAAGGTAGGTCAAGTCCTGTGTCTGCAACTCCCGCTTCCGTATCGTCCGCGAAGCCCCGCACCACCGCCGTCGTCCTGGCGGGTGGTACCGGTCAGCGTGTGGGCCTGTCGATCCCGAAGCAGCTGCTGAAGATCGCGGGAAAGGCGGTCATCGAGCACACGCTGTGGATTTTCGAGCAGGCCGAGTCGATCGACGATGTGATCGTGCTGATGGCCCCCGGCTTCGTGCCCGACGTGGAGAAGATCGTCGCGAAGGCCGGACTGACCAAGGTCAGCAAGGTCATCGAGGGCGGTCAGACCCGGAACGAGACCACCGAGCGTGCCATCGCCGCCCTGGGTGAGGGCCTGGCCGAGGGCGAGGACCGCAACGTCCTCTTCCACGACGCCGTCCGTCCGCTGCTGTCGCAGCGCGTGATCAAGGACTGCGTGGACGCGCTGGACCGCTACCAGGCGGTGGACGTGGCGATCCCGTCCGCGGACACGATCATCGTGACCCGTACGCACGGCGGCGACGGCGAGTTCATCACGGACGTCCCGGACCGGTCCCGGCTGCGGCGCGGCCAGACCCCGCAGGCGTTCAAGCTCTCCACCGTCCGCAAGGCGTACGAGGTCGCCGCGACCGACCCCAACTTCCAGGCCACCGACGACTGTTCCGTGGTGCTGAAGTACCTGCCGGACGTGCCGATCTATGTCGTCGCGGGCGACGAGTACAACATGAAGGTGACCCAGCCGGTCGACGTCTTCATCGCCGACAAGCTCTTCCAGCTGGCCACCGCCACCGCCCCGGAGCAGCCCTCCGCGGAGGCCTACCGTGAGCTGCTGACCGGCAAGACGCTGGTCGTCTTCGGCGGGTCGTACGGCATCGGCGCGGACATCGCGCAGCTCGCCGAGTCCTTCGGCGCCACGGTGTACGCGCTGGGCCGCTCCACCACCGGTACGCATGTGGAGAACCCGGAGCACGTGGACGACGCGCTGTCCCGCGCCTACGCCGAGACCGGCCGTATCGACTACGTCATCAACACGGCGGGCGTGCTGCGCATCGGCAAGCTGGCCGAGACGGACAACACCACCATTCAGGAAGCGCTGAACGTCAACTACCTGGCGCCGGTGCAGATCGCCCGCGCCTCGTACAAGTACCTGGTGGAGACCAAGGGCCAGCTGCTGCTGTACACCTCCAGCAGCTACACCCGCGGCCGCGCGGAGTACAGCCTGTACTCGTCCACCAAGGCCGCCATGGTGAATCTGACCCAGGCGCTCTCGGACGAATGGGCCGGTGAGGGAATCCGGGTGAACTGCGTGAATCCAGAGCGCACCGCCACTCCCATGCGCACCAAGGCATTCGGCCAGGAGCCCGAGGGTTCGCTGCTTTCCTCCGAGGCCGTCGCCAAGACCTCACTCGATGTGCTGCTTTCCGAGCTGACCGGCCACGTCATCGACGTACGGCAGCAGGACCCGACCCGGGGTGCCTCCGAGGCCTCCGGATTCGAGCAGGCGCTGGCGGCCGTTCTGGACCGTCAGGAAGATGTGTAATAATTCTCGACAATCTTGATAAGGGCCTCCGTGGTCGCCGCTGTGCGAACTACGGAGGCCCGAGTTCTTGAAAGTGTCTCTTCACACTTTCGTTGCAGGTCAACTCGTTGCAAGGTCAATTTCCGGCACGGTCTGGAGCAGGTTTTCCGTGATTTCGACAGCCATCCGCCTGGCCCGAGTGGGCAGCGGATCAGAGCTGGCAGCCGCACTTCTTCTGGGGCTGAGTTTCCCGTGCGTCATGCTCGCCGCGATACTTCCCAATATCTGGCTCTTCGCCGCCGCGGCGGCCGTGACCTATCTCGCGGACACGTTTCTGCATCGGCGCGGCAGCTATTTGGTCAACCGGCTCGCCAAGGTGCGGGCCGGCCTGTCGATCCGTTTCCTGATCCGGCAGATGCTGCTGGTGCTGCTGGTGGCGCGCTCGGGACTCGGTGAGGACCGGATCTTCTATGTGACCGTCATCGCGGTGCTGATGTTCTACGGGCTCCAGGCACCGCACGGCGCGATCGTCACCCTGCTCCGGCTGCGCCGCCGGCTGCCCGTGGTCACCCGCAACATCGACCTCGGCGCCATCCGGATCCCGGACGCCCCGCCGCGCAAGCTGCTCAACCGCTCCGCGGAGAAGATGCTCCACCTGGACGTCTTCGCCATGGTGGGCGTGATCGTCACGCTTCAGACCCGCGACAACATCTACGGCTTCGCGGGCCTGGGCCTCAGCCTGTTCCTCGCCGTCGGCTACATCGCCGCGCTGCTGCCGTACATGCGGCCGAGCCGGCTCGTACCCCCGGCCGACAAGGTGCTCGTGGCGGTCGACGAGTGGCTGGCCGAGTACCGGCCGACCGTGATGCTGTACTTCTCCGGCTCCAAGGAGTCCGCGTACCAGGTCAACATGTGGCTGGACACGATGGACAAGATGGAGGGCCGGCCGCTGATCGTCCTGCGCGAGCGGGCCATCGCGAACCAGCTGGCCCCGACGGCCGTGCCGGTGCTCTGCGTCCCGGGCGGCGTGCATCTGATGAACCTGGACCTGTCGAGCGTGCGGGTCGCGCTGTACGCGGCCAACGTCGGCAAGAACATCCACATGCTGCGCGTCCCGACCATGAAGCACGTCTTCATCGGGCACGGCGACAGCGACAAGCTGGCCAGCGTCAATCCGTACAGCAAGGCGTACGACGAGGTGTGGACGGCGGGCCGGGCCGGCCGCGACCGCTACGCGCTGGCCGACGTCGGTGTGCGGGACGAGGACATCGTCGAGGTGGGCCGCCCGCAGCTGGCCCCGATCGAGAAGGGGACCGGTTCGCCGAAGAACCCCGTCCCCACGGTGCTGTACGCCCCGACCTGGGAGGGCTGGGACGACAACCCCGGCAACACCTCGCTGCTGCTGGCCGGCGAGAACATCATCAAGCGGCTGCTCAACGCCGAGCAGCCGGTCCGTGTCCTCTACAAGCCGCATCCCTTCACCGGTACGCGCAGCGCCAAGGCGAAGGCCGTGCACGCGCGGATCATCTCGCTGGTCGAGAAGGCCGCCGCAGCCCGTACCACCGACGCCCGCTGGGCGAAGGAGGCGGCCGGGCTGCGCGAGGGGCAGAGCGCCGCGAGTGCCGAACTGGCCCGTATCCAGGCGCGGTTGAACGAGCTGTCGGGGGTGTCGGAGGGCGGCCGGGACGAGGCCGAGGCCTCGCGTGACGCCAAGGCGGACCCGGCGCGGCAGCTGGAGCTGGCGCGGCTGCGGAGCGAGTGGAACACCGCGTACTGGCGTTCCTTCCCCTGGTGGGAGCACCGGGTCATCAGCGGCGCCGAGCCCCGGCTGTACGACTGCTTCAACGAGTCGGACGCCATGGTCTCCGACATCTCCAGCGTGGTCTCGGACTTCATCGCGAGCGGCAAGCCGTACGCGGTCACCGACTCCGCCGAGCTGGGCGCCGAGGAGTTCAAGCGGCAGAACACCGCGGTGCGGGCCGCCGTGATCCTCTCCAACAGCGCCGAGGAACTGGGCCAGTTGCTCGCGGCGGTCGCCGATCCGTCCGCCGACCGGCTGGCGGATGACCGCCACGAGCTCAAGCGGTATCTGCTGGGTCCCGACGAGCCGACGTCGATAGAGCAGTTCAACGCGGCGGCGCGCGCGCTGGCCGTGAAGTCCGAGGCGCGCAACGTGGGCGTGGAAGAGCGCCTCGCGGAGCCCGCGGACGCACCGGCGCCGGACGATTCCGTACCGGCCGAACCGCGTGCGGAGGAAGGCCTGGAGACGTCCAAGGACGCGCGGACCGAGCCCGAGAACAACGACCTGGACTCGCCCGTGCGGGGCTGACGCCTCCCGGTCGGTACGGGGCTGGTCCACCGCCCGTACGCGACGGCTCACGACGGCCCGGCGGAGCGCTTCCGAGCGCTCCGCCGGGCCGTTTCGTTCGCATTCTGGCGGTATGGCGATACATTCATGTGACCGTCATCACAGGTCAGACGATCCCGGCAGGACAACCAATGCGCAGTATTGATTGTCTTAAAATCCGATGAACGATATGGCAGTTCCTGATGTGAGCGTGATTGTCGGGGCATACGAAGCGATGCCGTACTTGGTCCGCTGCCTGGAATCGGTGGAGTCGCAGTCCATGGCCCACCGCATCGAGATCGTCGCCATCGACGACGGCTCGACCGATGGCACGGGGGAATATCTGGAGGAGTTTGCCGCACGCACGACCATCCCGACCCGAGTGGTACGACAGGCCAACTCGGGCGGCCCCAGTGGACCGCGCAATGTGGGCCTCGGCCTGGCGCGGGGGCGTTACGTCTTCTTCCTGGACGCGGACGACTACTTCGCCGACGAGGCGCTGGAACGCATGGTGACCATGGCCGACCGCGCCGGTACGGATGTGGTGCTCGGCAAGGTCGAGGGCGTCAACAGGGGTGCGCCCAAGTCGATGTGGGGCCGGACCGCCGAGCGGGTCGACATCTACGACTCCCAGGTGATCTTCACGCTGAGCGCGCAGAAGCTCTTCCGGCGCGAGATGATCGAGCGGATCGGTCTCCGGTTCGACGAGGGGCTCAAGACCGGCGAGGACGCGCTCTTCACGATGGAGGCGTACGTCCGGGGCAACGGCGTCTCGGTGGTGGCCGGCTACACCTGCTACTACCTGGTCGGCCGTGACGACGGCAAGCAGGTGACGAAGAGCGGCAGTTACACGCTGCGGTTCGATTCCGCGACGGCCATGATGGGGCTCATCGAGGAACTGGTGCCGGCCGGCCCCAAGCGCGACCGGCTGATGGTCCGGCCCTTCACGGTCGGTCTGCTCCAGCAGTTCTCCCACGGGATCCTCAAGCAGTCCGAGATGGTCCAGGAGCACAAGATGGCGCTGGCCGCGCCGTTGATGGAGCGGTACTGGACCCCCGAGGTGGCGAAGCGCATCAAGGTCGCGGAGCGGCTGCGGCTGGACTGTGTCGCCCTGGGGCGGTTCGATCTGCTCAGGGAGACCCTGGAGTTCATCAAGGCCGGGACGAAGCCCGAGGTGGTCCGCCGCGGCCGCGCGCGCACGGCGTATCTCGCGTACCCGCACTTCGGGGACAAGCGGAGCGGACTGCGGGACGCCTCGTTCGAGGTGACCGTGCCGGACTGGGTGGGCAAGCCGGGGGAGGAGCGGATCGAGCCGCTCGCGGCCGTACGTGTGAGACGGTCGATCGCGCGTCGCCTGGTGCGGCGGCTGCGGTCGCGGGCCCAGGGGGCGACGGTACCGCGCGCGTCGGCCGCGGTGCCGAAGTAGGGCCTGTCGGCGCGGCCCGACCGCGCACCTGTTTCGTGAAGGGCACTCGGGGGGATGCGTTCAAGCCGCCGCGAGTGCCCTTTCGCATGGGGTGAACAGTCCCTGTTCACTCTCCCGTGGTGACCGACAAGAGGCTGTGCTGAAATCGTCGGTAAAGTCGGAGTGAACGGGCGACGCCCGGACGGCATCCGACATCTCAGCATGGGACAGGGATCGTGAAGGCTCTCGTACTGTCAGGCGGGGCGGGCACCCGCCTGCGCCCCATCACACACACCTCTGCGAAACAGCTCGTCCCCGTGGCGAACAAGCCAGTGCTCTTCTACGGCCTGGAGGCCATCGCGGAGGCGGGTATCACCGAGGTCGGTGTCATCGTCGGCGACACCGCCGAGGAGATCCGCGAGGCGGTCGGCGACGGCTCCCAGTTCGGCATAAAGGTCACCTACCTCCAGCAGGACGCCCCTCTCGGGCTGGCGCACGCCGTCCTCATCGCCCGTGATTTCCTCGGCGACGACGACTTCGTCATGTACCTGGGGGACAACTTCATCGTCGGTGGCATCACCGGTCTGGTGGACGGCTTCCGCGAGGACCGGCCCGACGCGCAGATCCTGCTGACGAAGGTGCCCAACCCGACGTCCTTCGGTGTGGCCGAACTCGACGCCGACGGCCGGGTGGTGGCCCTGGAGGAGAAGCCGAAGGAGCCGAAGAGCGATCTCGCGCTCGTCGGTGTCTACCTCTTCACCCCGGCCGTCCACGAGGCCGTACGCGCCATCGAGCCGTCCTGGCGCGGTGAGTTGGAGATCACCCACGCCATCCAGTGGCTGATCGACCAGCGGCGCGACGTCCGTTCCACGACCATCTCCGGGTACTGGAAGGACACCGGCAATGTCACCGACATGCTGGAGGTCAACCGCTCGGTGCTGGAGACCGTGGAGCCGTGCCGCGACGGAAACGTCGACGAGGCGACGGAGATCATAGGGCGGGTCAGGATCGAGGCGGGCGCGCAGGTGACCGGCAGCCGTATCGTGGGCCCCGTGATCATCGGCGCGGGCACGGTGGTCAGCGACGCCTACATCGGTCCCTTCACCTCCGTCTCCGAGGGATGCAGGATCGAGGACAGCGAGATCGAGTACTCCATCGTGCTGCGGGGCTCGTCCCTCACCGGCGTGCGCCGGGTGGAGGCATCGCTGATCGGCCGCGATGTCGAGATCACCCCCGCGCCCCGTAACCCGTCCGCCCACCGTCTCGTCCTCGGTGACCACAGCAAGGTGCAGATCTCTTCATGACCACAAGGATTCTCGTGACCGGTGGTGCCGGCTTCATCGGCTCGCACTACGTCCGTACGGTCCTGGGCCCCCAGGGTCCCGGCGACGTCGAGATCACGGTGCTCGACAAGCTGACCTACGCCGGCAATCCGGCCAATCTCGACGAGGTGCGCGACCGGCCCGGATTCGCCTTCGCGCAGGGCGACATCTGCGATCCCGAGCTGGTCGGCAAGCTGATGGCCGAGCACGACCAGGTGGTGCACTTCGCCGCCGAGTCGCATGTGGACCGTTCCATCGACGGCGGCGCGGAGTTCGTCCGTACCAACGTGGTGGGCACCCACACGCTGATCGACGCGGCGCACCGCGCGGGCGTCAAGACCTTCGTGCACATCTCCACCGACGAGGTCTACGGCTCGATCGACGAGGGCTCCTGGCCGGAGACCCACCCGCTGGAGCCCAACTCGCCCTACTCGTCGGCGAAGGCGTCCAGCGATCTGATCGCGCTCTCGTACCACCGCACCCACGGTCTCGACGTGCGGGTGACCCGCTGCTCCAACAACTACGGGCACCACCACTTCCCCGAGAAGGTCATCCCGCTGTTCATCACGAACCTGCTGGACGGCAAGAAGGTGCCGCTGTACGGCGACGGCGGCAACATCCGCGACTGGCTGCACATCGACGACCACGTCCAGGGCATCGAGCTGGTCCGTACGAAGGGCCGCGCCGGCGAGGTCTACAACATCGGCGGCGGCACGGAGCTCTCCAACAAGGAGCTGACCGGCCTGCTGCTGGAGGCCTGCGGTGCCGACTGGGACGCCAGCGTCGAGTACGTCACCGACCGCAAGGGCCACGACCGCCGCTACTCCGTGGACTGCGCCAAGATCCGCTCGGAGCTGGGGTACGAGCCCCGTATGGACTTCGCCAGGGGTCTCGCGGAGACCGTTCAGTGGTACCGCGACAACCGCGCCTGGTGGGAGCCCCTGAAGGAGCGTGCGGCGCTGTGAGCACCTGGATCGTCACCGGCTCCGGCGGCATGCTGGGGCAGGATCTGCTGGCCCGGCTCGCCGCGGCGGGGGAGCGCGCGGAGGGCCTGGACCGTACCGCGCTGGACATCACCGACCCCGGCGCGGTCCGTGCCGCCCTGGACGCGCACGCGCCGGCCGTGGTGGTCAACTGCGCGGCCTGGACGGCCGTTGACGACGCCGAGGCCAAGGAGGCCGAGGCGCTGGCCGTCAACGGCACCGGGCCCCGGGTCCTCGCCGAGGCGTGCCGGGAGTCGGGCGCCGTCCTGCTCCAGGTCTCCACGGACTACGTCTTCGCGGGCGACGGGGAGACCCCGTACGGCGAGGACGCCCCCACCGCCCCGCGCAGCGCGTACGGACGCACCAAGCTGGCCGGGGAGCGCGCCGTGCTCGACGCGCTCCCCGACACCGGCTACGTGGTCCGTACGGCATGGCTGTACGGAGCGGGCGGCGGCAACTTCGTCCGTACGATGATCAAGCTGGAAGGCATCAAGGACACCCTGGACGTGGTGGACGACCAGCGTGGCCAGCCCACCTGGACGGGTGACCTCGCCGACCGGCTGGTCCAGCTCGGCCGGGCGGCCCTCGCGGGCACGGCCGCGCCCGGCGTCTACCACGGCACCAGCGGCGGCGAGACGACCTGGTTCGGATTCACCCGGGAGATCTTCCGGCTGCTCGGCGCGGATCCGGAGCGGGTCCGTCCGACGACCAGCGAGGCCTTCGTGCGGCCCGCACCCAGGCCCGCGTACAGCGTGCTGGGGCACGAGCGGTGGAAGAATGCCGGAATCGAACCGATTCGCGACTGGCGCTCGGCGCTCGCCGAGGCGTTCCCCGCCATGGCCGAGATTGAGCGACACGAGTGAACTACTGGCCGGTAGATGTTTACGGATGGTCCGGTGTCCTACTAAGTTCACTGAGAATCAATCCCCCTGTTGTTGATTCGAAGTGAAGGGCCCTTACGTGGATCGCCACGGCTTCCTGCGCCACCTGCACCGTGTGTACAAGCCCCGCAACTATCTGGAGATCGGGGTCAATGACGGGCGCAGCCTGGCACTTTCCCGGGTCCCGTCGGTGGCTGTCGACCCGGCCTTCAAGGTGGTCACGTCCATCAGTTGCGATGTTCACCTCGTCAAGGCCACCAGCGACGACTTCTTCGCCCGCAAGGACCCGCTGCTCCATCTGCGCAACGGCCGCAACCCGTTCCGGGCGTTGGCCCGTCGGGATCCGGTCAACCTCCTCGGCGGGGATCCGAAGCTGGAGCTGTCGTTCATCGACGGCATGCACCTGTTCGAGTTCGCGCTGCGCGACTTCATGAACGTCGAGAAGCACTCCCGCTGGTCCAGCGTGATCGTCCTCGACGACATGCTGCCGCGCGACATCGACGAGGCCGCCCGTGACCGTCACACCAACGCGTGGACCGGAGACGTCTACAAGGTCGCGACGGTACTGCGCCGTTACCGCCCCGATCTGCTGGTGGTCGAGGTCGACACGAAGCCCACCGGTGTGGTGGTCGTCTTCGGCGCGAACCCGGAGAGCACCGTTCTCAAGGATTCGTATGACGAAATCATCAAGGAATATGTCGTTCCCGATCCTCAGCAGGTCCCGGAGGAGGTAATGGTGCGCAAGAACGCGATCGCTCCGGAGATCCTTCTCGGTGCCGACTTCTGGCGTCCGCTGTCCCGTGCCCGTGATCTGCGCCGTGGGCACTCGGCATTCGGGCCGCTGCGCAAGCGGATCGAGGCCGTCGGCCACTGATCCTCGACCGGGATCGTCGCCTTGGATCCCGGTCCTGACGCGGAAGTTCAGGCCGTCGGGGTGGAACTCGCTTCCGCCCCGACGCGTCTTTAGGCAGAGGATAATATGGATATCCGATGCCCTGGCAACTTCTTGCGGGGTGCTTTCGCGAAGAGTTGAGGCTTACTGCATGTCCGTCAAGGTCAGTGTTGTCATACCGGTGTACAACCCCGGTCCGTACATCGAGGACTGTATTGCTTCCTTGCTGCGTCAGAGCCTGCCCGATGACGAGTACGAAGCGATTTTCGTCGACGACGGTTCGACCGACGAGACACCCGACCGCCTGGACCGGCTCAGCGCCGAGCACCCGCACATGCACGTCATCCATCAGGAGCCGTCCGGCTGGTCGGGCAAGCCGCGCAACGTCGGAATGGCCGCCGCGCGCGGCGAGTTCATCATGTTCGTCGACAACGACGACTGGCTCGGCGACGAGGCGCTGGAGCGTATGCACGCATACGGTGTCGCCAACGAGGCCGACGTCATCGTCGGCAAGATGGCGGGCAAAGGCAGGCCGGTGCCGCTGGAACTGTTCCGTGTCAACCGGCCGCGCGCGAGCGTCAAGAACGCGCCTCTGATCGACAGCCTCACCCCGCACAAGATGTTCCGCAAGGAATTTCTGGACCGGAACAACATTCTCTTCAAGGAAGGACGCAGGCGCCTCGAAGACCATGTCTTCGTCGCCGAGACATACCTTCTGGCCTCCAGCGTCGCTGTCCTGAGCGATTATCTGTGCTACTACCACGTCAAGCGCGACGATGCCTCCAACGCGGGCTTCCAGCGCTTCGACCCGGTGGGCTACTACGGAAATATGCGCGAGGCATTGGATGTCGTCGAGCGCAATACCGAACCCGGTCCACTGCGTGACAAGCTCTATCGCCGCTGGCTTCGTAACGAGATGCTGGAGCGACTGCGCGGCCGTCGGCTGCTCGTTCTGCCGGAGGACTACCGCAGGGAGCTTTTCGACGAGATACGCGCGGTCTTCAACGAGCGTATGGGCGAAGGCGTAGTCGCCGGACTCCAGCCCACTCAGCAGGTCGTCGCCGCGCTCGTGGGAGCCGGTGAGTTCGCCAGGCTCGAAGAGCTGGCCCGCTGGGAGTCGAAGATCAAGCCCATGACCCGCCTGGAGAGCCTCACGTGGGAGGGCGGATCACTGCGGGTCGGCTTCACCGCCGAGTACCAGGTGGACGGTGCTCCGCTCGTCTTCCGTACCGAGGACGGCGAAGACCTGCTCGATCTTCCGATCGGCGATGCCGCCATGGCCTCGATCCGTGAACAGGGAGCCACCATCACGGCCCCGGTCAAGGCGGCCAAGGCCGACCTCGTGGTCCGTGAGCGGTCCACCGCCGCCGAGTTCTTCCAGCCCGCGCAGATCATCCGTGAGCGGGTGCCGGCCACGGACGGTTCCGGCTCGGGCTTCCGGCTCGTCCTGAAGGCCGAGTCGGTCGTCGATCCCCAGTCCGCGGCCCATCAGGCTCCGCTCGGCCCGGGGATCTGGGACATCTTCATCCGTATGAGCGTGTGCGGCTGGACCAAGCACGCCCGGCTGGGTGCTGTCCGCGCGGACAGCGTCGACAAGGCACGGCAGGGATCCCTCAGCGGGACCCCCCGCCGTCTGGTCCTTCCCTACTGGACCGAGCCGCACGGCAACCTCTCGCTGGACGTCGACCTTGCCACCACGCGCTTCGACCGGGATGTCTCGAAGGTGTCGCCCCAGGACGTCACCTGGGACGGCGGCCTCCACATGGCGTTGCCGCTCCAGGCACCGGACACCGAGAAGGTGACGCTGCGGTTCACGAACCCGGCGGGCGGCGCGACAGTCGAGGCCTCCGCCTCGCTCGCTCCGAAGGACACCGGCGTACTCCTGTCGTCCGAGCCGGCCATCGGACAACTCACCGGCCGCACATGGGCCGTTGAACTGGGACTTCCCTCTCCGCAACGCGACAAGCCCCGCTGGACGAAGCTGTCGGTCGGTCTGCGGGTCGGCGCCGACGGCAGCGTGACGATCATCAAGGTCAAGGCTCTGCCGAAGGGGACGGCCGGTCGGGGTCGCCTCGCTCCGCTGCGTCGGCTGCTGGGTCGGATCGTCAGGAAAATCCGCCGTATGCTCACGTCGTAGTTTTCACTGACATGCAGTCATGGTTCTCGCCGAGTTCTCACCGACAGGGGCGTGTGCGGGCAGAGCCCCCGGATGTCCCATGACGGCTCGCTACGGACCTCAACTCTCCCGAACTCCCCAGCAAGGAAACACGGACACACCATGCGATCACTGTCCATCGAAGGCGCTTGGGTACACGAGCCGAAGGTGTTCCCCGACGAGCGGGGGAGCTTCCACGAGTGGTTCCGGGAGCCCGACTTCGCCGCGGTGGCCGGTCATCCACTGCGCCTGGCCCAGGCCAACTGCTCGGTGTCGAGCCGTGGCACGCTGCGGGGTGTCCACTTCGCGGATGTGCCGCCCGGGCAGGCCAAGTACGTGAAGTGTGTGCGCGGCGCGGTCCTCGACGTCGTCGTCGACATCCGGGTCGGCTCACCGACGTACCGGCAGTGGGAGATCGTTCGTCTGGACGACGTCGACCACCACTCGGTCTACCTCTCCGAAGGCCTCGGCCACGCCTTCCTCGCGCTGACCGACGACGCGACCGTCGTCTACCTCTGCTCCGAGGGATACGCGCCGACACGCGAACACGGCATCCACCCGCTCGATCCGGACCTGGCCATCGCCTGGCCGGCGGACGTCACGCCGATCCTGTCCCCGAAGGACGCCGCGGCGCCCACCCTGGCCGAGGCCGAGGAACAGGGCCTGCTGCCCCGGTACGAGGACTGCGTGTCCTACCGCGATCAGCTGGGCGCGCGACGAGAGCCGTGAGCGGATCGCCGACGGGGTCTGAGTGATACCGGATCACCCAGACCCCGGGCGCGGCTCGGATCAGACCCCGTCCCGCGGCTCAGCCGTCCTCAGAAACGGGCCGCGAGGAGGCGTACCTTCTTACGCGCGACGGGAGGCAGCCGGCGTACGAACGGTCCACCGACCGAGCGGAGCGCCTTGCGCACCGCCGCTCGGCGGCGCTTCACCCTCATCAGCCGGAGCGTGAGGGCGTCCACGGCCGCCAGGCCGCCGCGGTCCAGCCGGAGCCGGCCGCCACTGGCCACCGGCACCTCGCACAGCGGCAGCCCGGGACTCTTCGGCCCGTCCAGCCGTACCGAGAGGTGTGCGGTGCCGGCGGGCAGGCCCGGCACCTGGGAGGGGACATCGAGGTGCGCCCTGCCGTGGTCGGGACGCAGCGTGGCCGCCACGGTCCTGATCGCGCCGTCCGCGCCGGTCACCGCCACCTCTACGGCCTTCGAACCGGACGCGGTGCCGGTGAACACGTCGAGACGGATCTCGGACCGGCCGCCGGGCACCCGGAGCACCGGGCGGTCGGCCAGATAGGCGGCCATCTTCTTGGCGCGGCCCGCGACATCGAGGGTCAGGTTGCCGTGCGGGTCGGTGAAATACGGAATGACCGGGCGCGCCGGTGAACCGAGCAGAGCCGGAAGGCACTTGGCGTCGACGTGCGCCGCGCGGTCCGCGCCGAGGCGTGCCTTGCGCACGAGGCCGTAGCCCCGCACCGGCACCCAGATGTCCCAGAAGCCGCGGGACACCCGGCCGCGGCCCTTGACCGCCTCGCTGGTGACATGGCCATGGCCGTGCAGGACGACCTCGTAGACCTCGTCGTCTTCGTCGTCCAGCTTCTCCACCTCGGTGGTCCAGGTGGCTGGGCACGGCCACTCGACGGCCGTCTCGCGGTTGCGCAGCGAGAGTTCGCCCTTGAAGTCGCTCATGTCGTCGGTGAGGTCGAGGAGTTGTCCGTCCGGCAGCAGCCCTTCGCTGATGTCCGGGTGCAGGAAGTACCGGTCGTCGCGCCGGACGACGCGCAGCGGTTCCTGGTCGTCGCCGTGGACGAGCCGGGCGCTTACGGAGACCGCCGCCCTGCCGTCGGGCTGCCAGTCGAAGTCCTCCAGCCGGGCCGCCCCCTTCACGGACGCGGCGAAGCGGGCGACCCGTACGAGCCCCTCGCGGTTGTTCTCGCGCAGCAGCGTGGAGCGCAGCCGGGGCAGCGCGCCGAGGCCGTCGTGCACACCGTCGTGCATGAACTCCGCGGCGAGCGGCCGGATCGCCTCGCACATCTCGTCGAGGTACTCCGGGTCGAGCTTGAGCACGCCCGGCTCGCTCAGCCGTCCGAGCATCTCGACCCGGTAGAAACGCCTCAGCAGCCGGTCGCGGAATTCACCCGGTTCAGTGTTGTCGACGACGACGTGGAGGACCTCGCGCAGGTTGCCGTAGTAGCCGGCCGGGACGATCTTCGCCGAGCCCGCGTTCTGCCCGTCGTCCCGCTTCGAGTAGTAGTAGCAGGTGTAACTGCCCAGGATCGAGACGACTTTCGCGGGGAAGTACGCCTGCATCATGTACAGCTGATCCTCGAGGCGACGCTTTCCCTCGGGGTAGGCGATTTTGTTGGTGCGGAGGAAGTCCGTGCGGAACATCTTGTGCGGGGTGAGGCTGTCGTACAGCGGGGCGTTGCTCAGGTCGCATTTCTCGCGGTTCTTCGCGAACACACCGTGCGGGACGCCGCGGAAATTCGATGCCACCTTGCCGATCACGATGTCGGAACCATTCCGCTGCCCCATCTCGTACAGGCGTCGCAGGGCGTCGGACGCGAGGTGGTCGTCCTGGTCAAGGAATTGTACGTACTCGCCTTCGGCTTCGGTCACGCCGACGTTCCTGGGCTTGCCCGGCCAGCCGGAGTTGGGGATGTGGATCACCCGGAAGTGCGCATGTTCGGCCGCGAGTTTGTCGAGGCGGTCCGGGCTGTCGTCCGTCGACCCGTCATCGACGAAAAGCACTTCGAAGTCCTTCGGTGGCAGAGTCTGGGCCAGTAGGGAATCGATGCAGGGGTCGATGTACTTGCCCGGGTTGTACACCGGAATGACGACGGTCACTTTTACTGGCATCGCTGAACTGCCTATCTCTTCTGTGGTTTCCCGGCGCGCTGTCGAAAAGGGCAGCGGCCTCGGCCGGTGAGTGCGCGGGTGTCGCGGCGGCGGGCCGTCTCCGCTCCGGGCAGTGACGTTTCCCGACCTGTACTACACCGGGTGACCGGTCGCTCACGTCGTGTGCGTGTGCGGGTGGCGTGGGGTTGACGGCCCGCGGGGTGCGGCGGCGGACTGTCGGGCCACTGAGACGACGGACCGTCCGGCCACTGAAACCGCCCCGCTTCCGGACGCGTCGCTCGCGTACGCTGGCCGGCCGGAGGGCATGCCGGCCGCGAGCCGGAGGGCATGCCGCCGGCGAGAGCGGAGGCGGAACGGGTGGCAGCGGCACGACAGGGCACGGCGACCAGGGAGGACGCGGCCGCGGGGGAGTCCACGGCGCACCGGCAGGACGCCGTGGCGCGAGCCCGCAGGATCGTCGTCAAGGTCGGTTCCTCCTCGCTCACCACGGCCTCCGGAGGGCTCGACGCCGACCGCGTCGACGCCCTGGTGGACGTACTGGCGGGCGTCCGGGGGGAGGGGCGGGGCGAGGGCGGCCCCGAGAAGGAGATCGTGCTGGTGTCCAGCGGAGCCATCGCCGCCGGACTCGCACCGCTCGGACTGGCCCGCCGTCCCAGGGACCTGGCCCGGCAGCAGGCCGCGGCGAGCGTCGGACAGGGACTGCTCGTCGCCCGCTACACCGCCTCCTTCGCCCGCTACGGCGTACGCGTCGGCCAGGTGCTCCTCACCACGGACGACACCAGCCGCCGGGCGCACTACCGCAACGCCTACCGGACCCTCGACCAGCTGCTCGGCATGGGCGCCGTCCCCGTCGTCAACGAGAACGACACCGTCGCCACCGACGAGATCCGCTTCGGCGACAACGACCGGCTGGCCGCCCTCGTCGCCCATCTCGTACGGGCCGACCTGCTCGTCCTGCTCTCCGACGTCGACGGGCTGTACGACGGCGACCCCAGCAAGCCCGGCACCTCCCGGATCGCCGAGGTGCGCGGCCCCGCCGACCTGGCGGGTATCTCCATCGGCAGTACGGGCAAGGCCGGCGTCGGCACCGGCGGCATGGTCACCAAGGTCGAGGCCGCCAGGATCGCGGCGGCGGCCGGCGTCCCGGTGGTCCTCACCTCCGCCAGCCGGGCCGCCGACGGGCTCGCGGGCCGGGACACCGGAACGTACTTCCACAGCACCGGACGCCGCTCCGCGGGCCGGCTGCTCTGGCTCGCCCATGCCTCCACCCCGCAGGGCGCGCTCATCCTGGACGACGGCGCGGTACGGGCCGTCGTCGAACGGCGCACCTCACTGCTTCCGGCCGGAATCGCCGCCGTGGAGGGCGAGTTCACCGCGGGGGACCCGGTCGAGCTACGGGACACCGAGGGCCGCGCCGTCGCCCGTGGACTGGTCAGCTTCGACGCCAAGGAGATGCCCCAGCTGCTCGGCCGCTCCACCCGGGAGCTCGCCCGCGAGCTCGGCCCGGCCTACGAGCGCGAGGTCGTACACAGGGACGATTTGGTCATCCTGCATCCCTGACCCGCCCCTGAAACGGCTGAAAGTCCCGCCTTTGAACAGGCACCTTTACCAAAACCGCCCCATGCCCAGCCCAGGACTGGTCAACTTTGTCCCAGGGGTACGACGGGGAAGCACGACGACGCATCAACAGGAGGCCGCTGGTGAGACGAGCGCGCCCGGGGGCGGTGCCCCGAGGGACCGGGGGCAGCCCCCACGCCCGGAGGGCCGTGGGGGAGGAACGAGCCCTGACCAGCGTCGAAGCGGGGGAAGACTTCGACGACGAGCAACAGCCGGAGGCGGTATCGAAACGGGAGACGGTATCGAAGGCGGACGCGCGCGCGGAGAAGCGCCCGGTGTCGAAGCTGTGGCACATCACGCTCAGTGTCTCGGGGGCGGAATCGCCGCTGACGGAGGTCCGCCGCGGCCTGGAGCAGCTGGCGCATGACCATCCCTTCCTGCTGACCAGCCGGTACGCCAACGACCACGCGGAGATCCGCTACTGGGAGGAGGCCCGGGACCTGCACGACGCCGCCGCGGTGGCGCTGCGGCTCTGGGGCGAGCACCGGTCGAGCGCGCAGCTGCCGCCGTGGGAGATCGTGGGGCTGGAGGTCATCGACCGGGAGACGTACCACCAGCGCATCGCGGAGGGGTACGGTCCGCCGCCCGCGGCTCCGGTGGGGGTCCATCCGTTCTGACCCGGGACGCGGTATCCGGACCCGGGGGAAGCCTGCGGAGTCCGGCGCGGCCGTTCAGGGGCCCGCGCCGTCCCGTGGGGTGTCCAGGGGCATGGGCCCGCGCCGTCCCGTCGGCGTCCGGCGGTACGGGCCCGCGCAGTCCCGTCGGCGTCCAGCGGGTACGGGCCTGCGCCGTCCCGTCGGGCGTCTCGAAGTGCGGAATACGCGCGGAATGCCCGCAGGGCGCGCATTACCCTGCGGGCATGACCTCGCTCTCGCCGTACGACAACCTCTCCCCGGTCGCCAGGGCCGCCTACCGGTCCCGTGCCGCGGCCGCCGATATCGCGCCGCTGCCGCGCGCCGCCAAGGACGACGCGCTACTGGCGATCGCGGACGCGCTGGAGGTCCGTACGCACGAGATCGTCACGGCCAACGCGGAGGACGTCGCACGGGCCAGAGAAGCGGGCACCGGCGAGACGGTCATCGACCGGCTGACGCTGACACCCGAGCGGATCCGGGCCATCGCCGCGGACGTACGGGACGTGGCGGCGCTGCCCGACCCGGTCGGTGAGATCGTCCGCGGTTCGACGCTCCCCAACGGGATCGACCTGCGCCAGGTACGGGTGCCGCTCGGCGTGGTCGGGATCATCTACGAGGCCCGCCCCAATGTCACCGTGGACGCCGCCGCGCTCTGCCTGAAGTCGGGCAACGCCGTACTGCTGCGCGGCTCCTCCTCCGCCTTCTCCTCCAACACCGCGCTCGTACGGGTGCTGCGCGACGCCGTCGGCGGGGCCGGGCTGCCCGCCGACGCCGTACAGCTCGTACCGGGCGAGGGCCGCGACGCCGTCCAGGAGCTGATGCGGGCCCGCGGCCTGGTCGACGTACTGATCCCGCGCGGTGGCGCCTCCCTGATCCGGACGGTCGTCGAGGGATCCACCGTCCCCGTCATCGAGACCGGCACCGGCAACTGCCATGTGTACGTGGACGCCGACACCGATCTCGACATGGCCGTCGACATCCTCATCAACTCGAAGGCGCAGCGGCCCAGCGTCTGCAACGCGGCCGAGACACTGCTGGTCCACCAGGACGTCGCGGCCGCGTTCCTGCCGCGCGCGCTGGACGCGCTCGCCGAGGCGGGGGTCACGGTGCACGCCGACGAGCGGGTGCGGGCGTACGCCACGGGGACGAAGGCGAAGATCGTGGCGGCCACCGAGGAGGACTGGGAGACCGAGTACCTCTCGTACGACATCGCCGCCGCGGTCGTGGACTCGCTGGACGCGGCCGTCGCCCACATCCGGCTCTGGTCGTCGGGTCACACGGAGGCGATCGTCACCACTTCACAGGCCGCGGCCCGCCGTTTCACCCAGTTGGTCGATTCCACGACGGTCGCTGTCAACGCGTCCACGCGCTTCACGGACGGTAGCCAGTTCGGCTTCGGCGCGGAGATCGGCATCTCCACCCAGAAACTGCACGCGCGGGGGCCGATGGGGCTGCCGGAGCTGACATCGACGAAGTACATCGTCACCGGCGACGGTCACATCCGGTAGGCGCGGACGGCCACCGACGCCGGTCCGGGGGCCCCGCGGGCGGAGCCACGGGGCCGGTGAACGTCCGGAGCGGGTGACGAAAACGAATTCGGGAGAGTTCGGACTCCGCCTGCCCAAAACGACGTCCCAGGTTTACTCTGAAGACGTGCCGGACGACGTGGGGGGCAGGCCGTTCCCGGACGGCTGGGAGCCCGACGACGACCGCGGAGGCGCGGACAAGGACTTCGCCTCCGTGGTGTTCGACGAGGACTTCGTCCGATCCGCCACCATCCACGAACCCTCCGCCGTCGAGCGGCTGCTGGCCGCCGCCCAGGCGCGAGCCGAGGCCGAGGCGGCACGGGCCAGGGCCGGTGGGGGAGCGTCCGAGGACGAGTACGACGAGCTGTACGGCCCGTACGGCCATGAGTACGGCTACGACGACGACTACGACCCGGACGACCCCGACGCGCCCGCGAGCCCGTACGGACGCCACGGCGGCGCTCTGCGCCCGTACAGGGGCACCGCCCGCTGGCACCGCCCCGTCGCCTGGCTGCTCGCCCTGCTGATGGGCATCGGGATGGTCGCGCTCGCGTTCACCGCCGTCTATCGCGGGGCCTCCGGCAGCAGCGACGACACGGTGCCGCAGCCCGCCACGACCGGTATCGACAAGCCGGGACCGGTCGCGCCCTCGGTTTCGGCGGCGACCGGCGCCCCGGGCAGTCCGTCGGCGGTATCCACGCTGCCGCGTACGCCGTGAGCCGCTGCCCGACCAGGTCCTGAAGCCGTGAACCGTCGCCCGCGCCCGGGGCCACACCGGGCGCGGGCGACGGTGCTCCCCGGACGGCTTACCGGAATAACTCGGCTGTCGGCTCCGCGTTTACGTTTGGCCGCATCGACCTACTCTGAAGGTATGGCAGCGCGTGGAGACCCACCCGAAGGGGAACCTCAGGGGCTCCCCGGCGGCGGTGACGACGAGTACCGGTCCGTCGTCTTCGACGAATCGTTCATTCGCGCCGCCCGCCTCCAGGAAGCCTCCGCGAAAGAGCGGATGAAGGATCACGTGCACGCCGTACGGAGGCTGCCGCCGCCCCCGCCTCCGCGCCGCCGGGGCATCCGGCGGCTCAGGAACGGTCCCAAGCAGCTCCTGATGCTCGTCCTGGTGGTCGTGCTGGCCTTCGGGACGGCGGTCTACCTGGGTGTGCGCAGTCCGTACCGGCCGACGACCGGCGGTGTCGTGGCGCAGGTGCGGATGTCGGTGACTCCGCTGGCCCCCAAGGGGCCGGTGCCGGGCGGCACGCCCGACGACCTCTTCCGGCGCAGCCCCGCCGCGCAGTTCCGCGCCGGAGCCGCCGGCATCACGCTGCCCGCCGTCCACAGCTCCGGGGGCTTCTCGGACGGCCAGGTCATGGCCGCGCTGGCCACCGTCAAGGACTATCTCGTGGCCTCCTCGCTGGACCCGGACGTCATCGAGGGCCGTTCCGTACGGCCCGTACGGATTCTGATCGACCCGGACCAACTGGCACAGTTCGACAGCAGCTTCGCGGCCCCGGCGGACGACGGCAGGCATGCCCCGGTCGGCTGGCTGGTGCGCTTCGACCCGGGGAAGGTGGCACAGGCCGGCGCCGCGGTGCGGGTGCACGGCACGCTGCGCTACGAGGAGACCGCGCCCGGCACGCTCGAAGTGACCTCCGACCATCTCTTCGTGTACGCGCTGAGGCCGGCCGCGTCCGACGCTCGGCCGGCCTCGGACGCCTCGCTGTTCACGGTCCGGCGGGAGCTGCGCTTCCGCTTCGATACGGAGGATCTGCCGAAGCATCGCGTGGAGCTGCTGACCAGCGCGGTCCAGGCCGGCCCGCAGGACTGCTCGGCCGAGGTGCCGAGGACGCTGCGCCCGCTGCTGGACGGCCAGCGGGCCGGACCCAACGACCCGACGGGCACGGACCCTTACTCGACGGGCCCGGCGAACGCGGCGCTCTGCGGCACCTTGTCCGACGCGGCCCAGCCGAGCCCGGGGCAGCCGGGCGGGGTGCAGCCGGGCGGGGTGCAGCCGCGCCCGGCCGGGTGACCGGGGCGCGGCCGACCGCCTGCTTCATCGGTCAGCGCGCCGTTCCGCGGTGACCGGTCTCGCGGCGCTCAGTTCTGGCTGCCGCTGTCGTCGTCATTCCGGGGACGGTTGCCGTTCCCGGTCCCGTTGTCGTTCCCGTCGGCCGTACCGCCACTGCTACTGCCACCGTCACCGGAAGCGGAACTGCTGCCTCCGCCACCGCCCATGAACCGGTCGCGCAGCTTCCCGCCCAGGTCGCCCGCCCCGCCCGTGATGTCGCCGACCAGTTTCATCAGCGGGTCCTTGCTGGTGCGGACCGTGTCCGCGTAATGCGACGCGGAATCGCGGAACGAGTCCGAGACGGAGGTGTCCTTGTCCTCGTCGCGGCGCGGGTAGTGGCCGTCCATGATCCGCTGGTAGTCGCGGCTCTCGGCCCACTTCTTCAGCTCGGCGGCACGCACCGTCGTGAAGGGGTGGGTGCGCGGCAGCACGTTGAGGATCTTGAGCACGGAGTCGCGCAGGTCGCCGCCCGCCTCGTACTCCTCGGCCTGCTCCAGGAACGCGTCCACATTCATCTCGTGCAGGTGGTTGCCACCGGCGATCTTCATCAGACCGCGCATCGACGCCTGGAGATCCTGGCCGACCAGCAGCCCGGCCCGGTCCGCCGACAGCTCGGACTTGCGGAACCACTCCCGCAGCGCCGTCACGATCGCCATGATCGCGACATTGCCCAGCGGGATCCACGCGACCTTGAGCGCGAGGCCGGTGAGAAAGAGCAATATCGTCCGGTAGACCGAGTGACCGGAGAGGGCGTGGCCCACCTCGTGGCCGACGACCGCCCGCATCTCCTCCTCGTCGAGCAGCTCCACCAGCCCGGTGGTCAGCACGATGATCGGCTCGTCCAGGCCGATGCACATGGCGTTGGGCTTCGGGTCCTGTGCGACATACATCGTGGGGACCTTCTCAAGATCCAGGATGTAGCAGGCGTCCCGCAGCATGGAGTGCAGATGCGTGAACTGCGCTTCGCTGACCCGCACGGAGTCGGAGAGGAAGAGCAGCCGCAGACTGCGCTCCGGCAGCAGCCCGCTCAGCGCCTTGAACACCGTGTCGAAGCCACTGAGTTTGCGCAGGGCGACCAGCGCGGAGCGGTCCGCGGGGTGTTCGTACGCCCGCGAGGAAATGCCGGGGAAGCGCCTGCGCTGCCTGCTCGGCACGTTCTTGTGAAGGTCGGGCTCGTGGCCGTCGTGACTGTCTTCGGTCATGGATTGTCCCCTGTTCGTACGAGTCCACTGCTCGTCCCCCTGACAGCCCCACCCTAGGCGCTGGGACTACCGTGTGACGGGGGACTGTGGCCGTGCTTCCCGGGGTGGGTCCCGGGTCCGCAGCCTGAGGAGACCGAGGAGCACAACCGACATGCCGGATACCGCAACACTGCTCGCCGCCGCATCGAACCAGGAGGGACCGGGCAACACGGTGCGGATCGTACTGGTCGTCTCATTGATCGGAGCCGCCCTGCTCGCCTGGTTCCTGCTGCGCGGATACCGCGACAACGACCACAACGACTGAGTCGGCGTAAGCGTGCCCGGGACCCCCGCATACGATGTGGGCGAAGTCCCGCTCCGACTCCTGACGAAAAGGGCCCGCAGAAGATGAGCCTCACCGGTACCGCCGCCGCCAGCCTGGTCACGCTCGCCGAGGGCGCCGAGCACGGCGGCAACCACGAAAGCCTCAACCCCTACCTCACCGGCGGCGGCTCCCTGTTCGCGCTGCTTCTGCTGCTGTGGATCACCACCCGCTTCAACCGCGACCGCTGAGGCGAAGCCGCACTTGTGTGCCAGTAGGCTCTGCACGCATGGGAGAGCAGCAATCGCCTACCGGTCCTGAATCCGGCAGTGAGCCCGACAAGTCCGGCCGCGAACCGTCCGGCCGCGAGTCGTCCAGTCATGATTCGTCCGGTCACGGGGCGCCTGGTCAGTTGTCGTCCGGTCAGGAGTCGTCCGGTCGTGGCAAGCGCCGACTCGGCGTCATGGGCGGCACATTCGACCCGATCCATCATGGACACCTGGTGGCGGCCAGTGAAGTGGCCGCCCTGTTCCACCTCGACGAGGTGGTGTTCGTACCGACAGGGCAGCCGTGGCAGAAGAGCCACCGCACGGTCTCCCCGGCCGAGGACCGCTATCTGATGACGGTCATCGCCACGGCGTCCAATCCGCAGTTCTCGGTCAGCCGCAGCGACATCGACCGCGGCGGCCCGACCTATACGATCGACACGCTCCGGGATCTGCGGGCGCACCACGGCGACGCGGATCTCTTCTTCATCACCGGAGCCGACGCGCTCTCCCAGATCCTGAGCTGGCGAGATCACGAGGAGCTCTTCTCGCTGGCCCACTTCATCGGAGTCACGCGGCCGGGCCACGATCTGACGGACGACGGGCTGCCGAAGGGCGGCGTCTCGTTGGTGGAGGTTCCCGCGCTGGCGATCTCCTCGACGGACTGCCGGGGGAGGGTCGCGGAGGGCGATCCGGTCTGGTACCTGGTGCCGGACGGTGTGGTGCGCTACATCGACAAGCGGCAGTTGTACCGCGGCGAATGAGCCACGGAGAGGGGCACCGGTGAACGACCAGCAGCAGCCGTACGATCCGTACGACCCGTATTACACGCAGCCCCAGATCGTCGGGTACGACGAGTACGGGCAGCCGGTGTACCAGCAGCCGCAGCAGCCGCAGCAGCAGTACGACGCCTACGGTCAGCCGCAGCAGAACCAGCAGCAACAGCCGCAGGGGTACGGCCACGACCCGTACGCCCAGCAGCAGTACGACCCCTATGCCCAGCAACAGGCCCCGCAGGGGTACGGCTACGACGGCTACGGCTACGACACGGGCGGGCAGCAGCCGTACGAAACGGGTCAGCAGCAGCCGTATGAAACGGGTCAGCAGCAGCCCGTGACGGTCGACCCCCCTCAGCAGTGGAACATCCCGCAGCAACAGCAGCAGTCACCGCCCCAGCAGCAACAGCCCCAGGAGCAGGGGCAGTCACAGCGATCCGCGCCCGTCCCCGGGCCCGGCGCGGTCGAGCAGCCGGGGCAGGAGCAGGGGCCGGCCCGTGAACAGGCCTCCGCGGCCTCCGCGTCCGCGCCCGGCCCGGCCTCCGTGCCCGGACAGCGTGGCGCCGACGAGGACCGTGACTACCGCACCGAGCAGTTCTCGTTCATCGAGGAACCGAACGAGGACTCCGAAGACGTCATCGACTGGCTCAAGTTCACCGAGAGCCGCTCCGAACGACGCGAGGAGGCCAAGCGGCGAGGCCGCAGCCGGGTCGTGGCGCTGGTCGTCGTCCTCGCCCTGACGGTCACCGGAGGCGTCGGCTACCTCTGGTACGCGGGCAAGCTGCCCGGCCTGTCCGCCGCGGACGAGCGGTCGAACACCGCCTCGGGGCCGCAGAAACGCGACGTGATCGTGGTGCATCTGCACAACACCAAGCAGAAGGGCACCTCCACGGCCCTGCTGGTCGACAACTCCACCACCGGCCAGGGCACCACCGTCCTGCTGCCCAACTCCCTCTCCGTCTCCGCGGCCGACCAGGAGGGCGGTGCCTCCACGACGCTCGCCAAGTCCGTGGACGACGACGGTTCGGAGGGCACCCGCCAGTCCGTCGGTTCCCTGCTCGGCACCGACATCACCGGCACCTGGCGGCTCGACACCCCCTATCTGGAGAACCTCGTCGAGCTGGTCGGCAATATCGAGGTGACCACCGACACCGCGGTGCCCGCAGCCAAGAGGGGCGAGGACCCGCTGGTGAAGAAGGGCGAGAAGCAGACGCTCAGCGGCCGGGCGGCCGTCGCCTACGCCACGTACCGGGGACCCGGCGAGGCCGAGGCCGCGCAGCTCCAGCGCTTCGGCCAGGTCATCCAGGGCGTACTGCGGAAGATGTCGGACGACCCGAAGGCCGCGACGGTCACCGTCGAGACCCTGGGGCAGGTCCTCGACCCGTCGCTGCCGGAGAAGGACCTCGGCGCGTCCCTCGCCAAGCTCGCCGAGCACGCCAAGCTGGGCGACTACAAGACGACGCTCCTGCCCACCCAGGCGGACGGCACGGTCAGTGACCAGGCCACCGAGGGTGTGGTCAAGGACATCCTGGGCGGAACGGTCAAGGCTCCGGCGGAGGGCTCGGCCGTACGGGTCGGCGTGAAGAACGCGACCGGCGACCAGGACGCCACGGAGTCCGCCCGGATCACCCTGGTCAACGCGGGCCAGAACGTCGTGGACGCGGGTACGGGCAGCGCCGCGGCCTCCTCGCAGGTCACCTACGGTGACGCGGCGCGGAAGGCGGACGCGGAAGAGGTCGCCAAGACTCTCGGGCTGCCGACGAGCGTGGTGAAGAAGGGCACGGCCGCGTCGAACGCCGATGTCTCGGTGGTCCTGGGCCAGGACTACAAGGCCGGCTGAGACCTGTCCGGGAGGGGCCCGGGGTCCTGCTCTCCGGGAGACAGGACCCCGGGCCCCTCCCGTCCCCTTTCGCCGCTGCGTGGGTTGTCGGTGGTCCGTGAGATCCTGGGGTTTTCCACGACCACCGACGAAAGCTTGCTTGTGACCGCCACTGACCGTTCCATCGAGCTCGTGAACGCCGCCGCGCAGGCGGCGGCCGACCGGCTCGCCCACGACATCATCGCGTACGACGTCAGCGATGTGCTGTCGATCACCGATGCCTTCCTGCTCGCCTCCGCGCCCAACGACCGCCAGGTCAAGTCGATCGTCGACGAGATCGAGGAGCGGCTCCAGAAGGAGCTCGGCGCCAAGCCGGTGCGCCGTGAGGGCGACCGCGACGCCCGCTGGATCCTGCTCGACTACGTCGACATCGTCGTACATGTCCAGCACAGCGAGGAGCGGGTCTTCTACGCCCTGGAGCGGCTGTGGAAGGACTGCCCCGAGATCTCGCTGCCCGAGGACGCCGTCAAGACCCGCGGCAAGGCCGAGGAGCACGCCGGGACCACCGCCGCCGACGCGGACGCGGACGCGGATCGTTTCGCGGACGGTGAGCTGAACTGAACGGCAGCAAAAGCGGCAGGGGCCGCCGCGTCATCCTGTGGCGGCACGGCCAGACGGCCTGGAACCTGGAGCGACGCTTCCAGGGCACCACGGACATCGACCTGACCGATGCCGGCCTCACCCAGGCCCGCCGGTCCGCCAGGCTGCTCGCCTCCCTGAAGCCGGCCGCGATCATCGCCTCCGACCTCCGGCGGGCCGCGCTCACGGCCGGTGAGCTGGCCTCGGTCACCGGGCTGGACGTCTCGTACGACGCCGGGCTCCGCGAGACCTACGCGGGCGCCTGGCAGGGCCTGACCCACGAAGAGATCATCGAGCGGTACGGCGAGCAGTACGCGGCCTGGAAGCGCGGCGAGCCCGTGCGGCGCGGCGGCGGTGAGCTGGAGACCGAGGTCGCGGACCGGGCCGCGCCCGTGGTGCTCCGGCACGCCGAGAAGCTGCCCGACAACGGCACGCTGGTCGTGGTCAGCCACGGCGGCACCATCCGTACCACCATCGGCCGTCTGCTGGGCCTGGAGGCGCACCACTGGGAGGGGCTGGGCGGGCTCTCCAACTGCTGCTGGTCGGTCCTCGGCGAGGGCGCGCGCGGCTGGCGGCTCACGGAGCACAACGCCGGGACCCTCCCGGAACCGGTCCTCGGTGACGACGTCTGAGCGGTCGGGGGCGGCCGTAGGGCCGGATTTCACTTTCCGGCAGGTCGCAGGCTAAAGTTCTTCTTGTTCGCAGCGCGAAGCGCGGGGAACACGCGGGGCTATAGCTCAGTTGGTAGAGCGCCTGCATGGCATGCAGGAGGTCAGGAGTTCAATTCTCCTTAGCTCCACAATTCGGATCCCGTCCCCTTTGGGGGGCGGGATTTCTTTTGTACGGCGATCGCGCGGCGTTCGTCGCCCACACCCCCGGGCGGCGGGTGCGCGGGACGCCGGGCGCGCGGGCCTCGGCGCGGTGCCGGCTCCCTCGCCGGCCCGGCCGATGGCCGGTCCCGGCGGCGCTGTACGACGGCCCGAAAGGCGCTGACGTCCTGTATTGCCCCTTACAGGCACGCCTTTTCCGGCTGCCCCCCTTGCTCGGGCGTGGCAGAATCGGACGGCCGGAGGGGACGAAGTACCGGATCGGGAGGGAGACCGTATTGTCCGTCAGCAGCATCGACGAGACCGATGATCTGCTCGCCTCGGCGGGGGTTCGTACCTGCCTCAGCTGCCCTTCGTGCGGTTCGGCCCATGTGGCTCAAGTGCTCGGTGACAATGGCGGGATTTCCTACGTGTGCACGGCCTGCGGCCACAGCTGGAGCTGAGACATGGGTGCACACAGGCGAAAATGCGACTGGTGCGACAGCGGTACGCCGATCGTCCGGGACATGGATCCACTCAACTCCGACTACCAGTACTGGTGCGAGGAGTGCGCGCGGGCGCTGATCATAAAGGGCGATCCCATCGAGACCTACCGGGAGTTGGAGGGCGAGCCGATCTACGGCCGGCTCCTGGAGGAGCACTGCACGCTCAAGCGGTTCTACTCCTTCGCCACGGCCTGACGGGCCTGATGCCCTGACGGGGCTGACGGCCTTTCATCCCGGTCGTCGAGCCGTGCCCGTGGTCATGCGGCGGAGGTCGCGAAAAGCGACAGTACCGTCCGTATCCGCCCAGAACGGAAACGATTGGTGAGGAGCCTGAGAGAGCGTGTAATGTAGGCGATGCCGCCGAAGGGAAGCCCGGAGTGCGGTAGATCGCAAGGGGCTATAGCTCAGTTGGTAGAGCGCCTGCATGGCATGCAGGAGGTCAGGAGTTCAATTCTCCTTAGCTCCACAGCAGATTCACTGAGTATTGAGCGATAAAGAGAAGCGGGCCATCCGATCCGGATGGTCCGCTCTTTTGTATGCCCTTACGGGCGGGTAGGGCCGGCGGGCCCCGCAAGGCCCGCCGACCGCTCGATCCCGCCTGATCCGATCCCGCTTGATCGGAAACGAAGTTCCTAACCGCGCCCGGGGCCCAGGGCCTTGCGGCCACCGCCCGGAGGCAGCTCCGCGCGTGCGGCGGGCTTCGCGGGACGCGGCGGCCCCGACGGCTCAAGACGGAGCGCCAGCTCGGGGCACCTGGCCACCGCGCGCTCCGCACGCGCCTTCAGATGCGACGGAACCGACGCGTCCGAGAGCGCGGGGAACCCGTCGGGGGCCTTCCGTATCAGCTCCGGGAGCACATCCGTGCAGAGCAGATGTCCCTCGCAGAGCGTCCAGTCGATCACGAGCTTCTCGCCGCTCGGGATCGACTCCTCCGCCGCCTCTTCCTGCTCCGGGCCTGGCAGCGGCAGCACCCCGAACGTCTCCCGCCCGCATCCGCCGTGCAGCACATGAGCCGCGAGATCGTCGGTGAACGCGGACAGGGTCGAGGCGAAGAAGCGCGCCGAACCGTCGGGGTGATGGCAGACACCTCGGCCCTTCACCGCCTGGGTCACCATGCGCAGCGCCTCCAGCGCTGCCTGGCCGCCTCCGTTGATGACGTCCGAGAGGCCGCCCGCCGCCGCCGGAAGGCCGCGGTAACAGGGACCGCACTGCCCCGCGGTCTCGGCCGCCAGCCAGTTGGCCACGTGCAGCGCCTCGCCCAGCGGACAGCTCTCCGGGCCGATCGGCAGGATGGCGCCGGCGCCCAGGGCGCCGCCGTAGGCCGAGAAGGACGCCTTCGAGATGACGGCCTCGTGCGCGGCTGTCGAATCCATCCAGTTGCCGTGGTAGCCGCCCGTCAGTACGCCCTGGGGGACCGGGGGCGCGCCCGCCATCTGGAGCACGTACGGCAGGGGTACTCCCGTCGGGGCCTCGATCACCATGGGACGGGCCACCGCTCCGGAGATGGTGAGCATGACCGTGCCGGGCTCGTCCTCCAGCCCCGTGTGGTTGTAGCGCCGAGCACCGAAGCGTGCGGCGACAGCGAGCTGCGCGAACGTTTCGGCATTCGACAGGAGCGTCGGCAGCCCGGCGACACCCGAGTCGGAGGTACGCGCGCTACGGCCCGGCGGCAGCGCGGGTCCGCCGTTGACCGCGCGGATCACGGACGCTCCCGCACCCGAGACCATGCGCTCGGGGGTACGCACCACCCGTGCTCTCAGCTGCTGGCCACGCCGGTCGGACAGGCCACGCTCGGCGAGCGCGGCGCGGATCGACACCTCGGTGGAGTTGCGGGTGACGACCACGACCAGGGTGCGGGCGCCGAGCGCCTCGGCCGCCAGCAGCGCACCGTCGAGGATGAGGTGCGGCGCCCGGTTGAGCATGACGGTGTCCTTGCGGCAAGGGGGCTCGCCCTCACTGCCGTTGACCACGACGACCGGTCGTACGCCTTTCTTGATCGCGGAGTTGGCGACGGCGCGCAGCTTCTTGTGGAAGGGAAAGCCGGCACCGCCGCGGCCGGTCAGGGATATGTGCTCGGCGAGTTGGGCCAGGCGCTCGCCGGTCATCGCCTCCAGTGGCCCGTGCACCTTGAGATGCATGGGCAGATCCAGGCGTTCGACCAGGTCGAACCCCTGGGTCAGGTGAGGGAGGCCGATGACGCGGACTTCGGGGACATCGGGGAGGGCGGTCACGGTCGGTCTCCTGCGGGTGCGTTCCAGGGTTCCCCGGCCTGCGGCGGATAGAGGGGACCGGGCGGGGGCACGGTCCCGTCGAACGCGGACGGGGACGGCGGGGGTGTGGCCGGTGACTGGCCGGAGTAGGGCTGTCCGCCGTAGCTCTGGCTGTCGTAGGCGGGGATGGCACCGGTGTCGTAGGTGGGAGCGGCACCGGCGTTGTACAGCGGACCGGCGCCGGTGTCGTACGTCGGCGCGGGGCCCGTGCCGTACGGAGAGGCGGCGTCGGGTCCGTAGGCCGAGGTGGCGCCGGCGTCGTACGGCGGGGCCGCGCCCATGTCGTACGAGGCGACCGACCCCGGGTCGTACAGAGGAGTGGCGCCGGTGTCGTACTGGGGGGCCGCGCCCATGTCGTACGCGGGTGTGGCGCCGGCGTCGTACTGGGGAGTCGCGCCGGTGTCGTACGCGGCGGCGGGGCCCGTGCCGAACTGCTGGTTCGCACCGTTGGTGTACGTGGGGAACGCGCCGCTGTCGTACGCCGGGGCCGGGGTGGGCGGGATGAAGGCCTGCGCAGGCCGTGGGGGGGACGGCGCGGGCCAGGATCCTCCCCTGCCCGAGGGCTCGTCCGAGATGACCGGGATCTCCTCGGTCATGGGGACGCGCTCGGCGAACGGGATGTCCCCGCCGGGCGGACTTCCGGGCGGTCCCGGGGGTGGCGGCGGTATCCGCGCGGCCGCGTCGTCGCCCCGGGAAGCGGCGCGGTAGCCGGCGGAGAGACCCGTACCGGTATCCGTCAGCGGGTCGGCGCCGAGGCCGGCGAAGCCGTTCGTGCGGGAGGCGATGAAGGTCTCGGCCATGGGGTCGACGGACGGCCGCGTCGCTTCGTACACGGGCGGGGACGGTGGGGCCAGGCGCGGGGGCGTACGCGCCGAGCCGAGCGACGAGCCCATGGGCTGTGCCGAGAAGGCCGGTTCCTGCTGGCGCCGGGGTTTGTACTCGCGCTGCGGCGGGATGCCCGTCGCGCCCGGGAGCGGGGCCGACGAGAGGTCGCGGCGGGAGTTCTCTGCCTCGCCCTTCTCCCTGGAGCTTCCGGCCATCGACACGATACGGCCGGCGATCTTGCTCTGGACCGGGCGGGGGAGGAGGCGCACCGATACGGCGGCGGCCACTCCGATCAGGGTCATCGAGTACATCACGGTGACGTAGGTCGCCGCGGCACGGCCGGCGAAGAGCCCGTGCACCAGTGCGAAACACCAGGCGGGGTAGGCCGCCATGTGCATCGCGCGCCAGCGGCCCGCGAAGCGGCCGGTGGGGACGAAGACACTGCGCAGCGCCCCGGTCGTGGCGGCGACGACCATCAGCAGCCCGGCGAGTGAGCCGAAGCCGATGAGGCCGTTCGTACCGGTGATGCCGAGGCCGAACGGCAGCAGGGCGCCGATCAGCGCCACCTTGCCCAGCGAGATCTTGATGCTGATGTGCAGCAACAGGAAACCGAGTGAGGCGACCGCGGTCGCCCGGTGGACGCCTTGGGCTAACAGCCGGTGCTTCGGCGAGAGCAACAGCCGGTCGGTGGCTATCAGCCCCCAGACGACGGCCCCTGACAGTGACAGGAGCGACAGCACACCGGCGCCGAAGTCGATGAATGCGCGGAAGGCGTCGCCTCCTACGACGGCGAGTACGGGTATCACTACCAGTGCGGCGACGGTCACTCCGCCCTGGACCTTGCGGCGCGTGCCGGGGGTCAGGGAGGACGAGGCGTCGGGCTTGCGTTGAGGGTTCATAGGGGGCAACTCCGAAGGGCTCGGGAAAGCGGTCCCGTTGCGGCATGCTAAGTGGAGCCATACCAGTCGGTACTCCGTTTGCAGGTTTAACCGAGGGAAGGTGAGTTATCCGACTCCGCGGTTGCCCGGATAGGGGCTGATACGCGGGGTAAGCCGGGTTCCCCGCAGGCCTTCGATCGTCACCTGTCAAGACCGCGTGTCCGCTTCTGTCAACCTCTTCACCTCCTTCGCCCGGTCCCTTCGCCATCGTCGCGCGCTACCTTCACGTATGTCCGGTGCCGGTCATGTGGTCGCGTGGTGTCTCTCCGTAGGGATCCGTAGGGGCTGTAGTGATCCGTAGTGATCCGTGGTGGTCCGCGCGGAAGTGACACGTCTCCGTAGGGGGATACGTGTCAGCAGGGGGTGACGTCTCAGTCGTGGCGACATCTCCGTGGGCGACATCTCAGTAGGGGAGTGCCGCGTGAGGGCGGGAACTGCGCGTGATACTCCCGTGCGAGCCGTCCGGGCGCTGCGGTACCCTGACGCCATGCGTGCCGTACGCCTTCTGCTTAGCGGGCCGCGCTGATCAGTCCCGACGGATGAGTGATCCGGTCGGAATCAGCGCGGCGTCCCCTCCTGTGTGAGGGGTTTTTTCATTCGCCGGACAGTGCCCGGACAGTGCACCGCTGGGCGGCACGGCCGCCGGTCGGCATCCGCCGGACGGCGCGGCCGGGTCCGCGGGCAGAGACGATCGATGGAGCTTCAGAAATCATGAGCGAGACGAATTCCGCTGCCGCCGAGTCCGCAGCGCCGCACCGCTACACGGCGGTCATGGCCGCCGACATCGAGGCACGCTGGCAGGACGTCTGGGACGCCGAGGGCACGTACGAGGCGCCGAACCCCACGGGTGAGCTGGCCGGTGATCCGGAGCTGGTCGCGAAGCCCAAGAAGTTCATCATGGACATGTTCCCGTACCCGTCCGGCACCGGACTGCACGTCGGGCACCCGCTGGGCTACATCGCCACCGATGTGTTCGCCCGCCACCAGCGCATGAGCGGGCACAACGTGCTGCACACGCTGGGCTTCGACGCCTTCGGCCTGCCCGCCGAGCAGCACGCGGTCGCCACCGGCACGCACCCCCGGGTGTCGACCGAGGCCGCCATGGACAACATGAAGCGGCAGCTGCGCCGGCTGGGCCTGGGACACGACAAGCGCCGGACCGTGGCGACGATCGACCCGGACTACTACAAGTGGACCCAGTGGATCTTCGTACAGATCTTCAACTCCTGGTATGACAAGGACGCGGACAAGGCCCGCCCGATCGAGGCGCTGGTGGCGCAGTTCGAGAGCGGGGAGCGCGCGACGCCCGACGGGCGGCGGCCCTGGGGCGAGCTGAGTGCCGCCGAGCGCGCCGACGTCCTGGGTGAGTACCGGCTGGCGTACGCCTCGGACGCGCCCGTCAACTGGGCGCCCGGACTGGGCACCGTCCTGGCCAACGAGGAAGTCACCGCGGACGGCCGCTCCGAGCGCGGCAACTTCCCGGTCTTCAAGGCGAAGCTGCGCCAGTGGAACATGCGTATCACCGCCTACGCCGACCGGCTGCTGAGCGACCTGGACGCGCTGGACTGGCCCGAGGCCATCAAGCTGCAGCAGCGCAACTGGATCGGGCGCAGCGAGGGCGCGCGCGTCGACTTCCCGGTCGGCGACGCGGGCGCGATCACCGTCTTCACCACTCGTCAGGACACTCTGTTCGGCGCCACGTACATGGTGCTGGCGCCGGAGCACGATCTGGTCGAGAGGATCGTCCCGGCAGCCTGGCCGGAGGGGACGCACAAGGTCTGGACGGGTGGTCACGCGACGCCCGCCGACGCCGTCGCCGCGTACCGCAAGCAGGCCGCGTCGAAGTCCGACGTCGAGCGGCAGGCCGAGGCCAAGGACAAGACCGGTGTCTTCACCGGTGCGTTCGCCACCAACCCGGTCAGCGGCGAGCAGGTACCCGTCTTCATCGCCGACTATGTGCTGATGGGGTATGGAACGGGCGCGATCATGGCCGTACCGGCGCACGACAGCCGCGACTTCGCGTTCGCGCGCGCCTTCGAGCTGCCGATGCGCTGCGTGGTCGAGCCCACGGACGGCCGCTCCACCGACCCCGCCGAGTGGGACGACGCGTTCTCCTCGTACGACGGGCGCATCGTCAACTCGACGGGTACGGGTACGGGTACGGGTGCGGGAACGGGCATCACGCTGGACGGCCTGGGAGTCGTCGAGGCCAAGGCGAAGATCATCGACTGGCTGGCCGAGCGGGGCATCGGCGAGGGCACGGTCAACTTCCGGCTGCGTGACTGGCTGTTCAGCCGTCAGCGCTACTGGGGCGAGCCCTTCCCGATCGTCTACGACGAGGAGGGCACCGCGCACGCGCTGCCCGAGTCGATGCTGCCGCTGGAACTGCCGGAGGTTGACGACTACTCGCCACGCACGTTTGACCCGGAGGACGCGGACACCCAGCCGGAGACGCCGCTGTCGCGGAACGAGGCCTGGGTCGATGTCGAGCTGGACCTGGGTCAGGGCGAGGGCGTCAAGCGCTACCGCCGTGAGACCAACACCATGCCGAACTGGGCCGGTTCGTGCTGGTACGAGCTGCGCTACCTGGACCCGCACAACAGCGAGAAGCTGGTCGACCCGGCCATCGAGCAGTACTGGATGGGCCCCCGGGAGGGCCAGCCGCACGGCGGTGTCGACCTGTACGTCGGCGGCGCCGAGCATGCCGTGCTGCACCTGCTGTACGCGCGCTTCTGGTCCAAGGTGCTGTTCGACCTGGGGCACATCTCCTCGGTCGAGCCCTTCCACAAGCTGTACAACCAGGGCATGATCCAGGCCTTCGTCTACCGGGACAGCCGGGGCATCGCGGTGCCGGCCGCCGAGGTCGAGGAGCGGGACGGCGGTTACTGGTACCAGGACGAGAAGGTCAGCCGAGTTCTGGGCAAGATGGGCAAGTCCCTGAAGAACGCGGTCACTCCGGACGAGATCTGCGCCGAGTACGGCGCGGACACGCTGCGGCTGTACGAGATGGCGATGGGCCCGCTGGACGTCTCGCGGCCGTGGGACACGCGGGCCGTGGTGGGCCAGTACCGGCTGCTCCAGCGGCTGTGGCGCAATGTGGTGGACGAGACGACCGGCGAGGTCACGGTCGTGGACACCGAGCCCGACGAGGCAACGCTGCGAGCCCTGCACAAGGCGATCGACGGGGTCACGCAGGACATGGCGGGGCTGCGCTTCAACACGGCCATCGCCAAGATCACCGAGCTGAACAACCACCTGACCAAGGCGGGCGGTCCGCTGTCGCGGTCGGTCGCCGAGCGGCTGGTGCTGCTGATCGCGCCGCTGGCCCCGCACGTGGCCGAGGAGCTGTGGCGCAAGCTGGGCCACACCGCCTCGGTCGTGCACCAGGACTTCCCGGTCGCGGACCCGGCGTATGTCGTGGACGAGAGCGTGACCTGCGTGGTGCAGGTCAAGGGCAAGGTCAAGGCGCGGCTGGAGGTCTCCCCGTCGATCTCGGACGCGGAGCTGGAGGCGCTGGCGCTGGGTGACGAAGGGGTGGTCGCGGCGCTGGACGGCGCGGGTATCCGGAAGGTGATCGTGCGGGCGCCGAAGCTGGTGAACATCGTTCCCGCGTAGCGGGGACCGTTCCGGCGTGGCGGGGACCGTTCCGGCGGTCACAGGCCGGCGGCGGGCGTGGATCGCGCGGCGGACACAGGGTTTTCCCCTACGGGCAGGTTGCGGGTTCTGACGGAACCCTCAGCCTGCCTGTTCCGTTTACGGTGGTAGGAGCAGGGCCGATCCGGCCGCGTGCCGGCCGTGAGCGGGGCCGCGCGCGAACGGGTCGGTGAACCGGCTCCGTCGGAACCGGTCGGTGCACCGGCTCCGCACGAACCGACTACGAAGGGGCGTCCATGGAGGTCGTAATCCTGATCATGGCGTTGCTCTTCGTCACCTTCGTCGCACTGGGGGTGTACGCGGGAGTGAAGGCCGTCGGTGCGGCCAAGCGAGGCGTCGACCGTACGATCTCGAACGCGCGCCGGACCGTGGAGGACACCACGCTGCGGGCGAGGAGCCTCGGGCAGGCGGGCGTGCCGGGGGAGCTGGCGCAGCTGCGGCTGAAGCTGCGCACTTCGATGAGGGCGACACAGGAGGCGCTCCAGGCGGGTGTGGCCGAGGATGCCTCGTTGTCGGAGTCGATCGGCCTGTTCGAGCGGTTGAGCGTGCACGGCCGGGAGTTGGACGACGAGCTGAGGCAGCTGGAGCGGGACCCGGACCGGACGAGGGTCGCCGAGCACCGTGAGGAGTTGCGCGAGCGCACCGAGCGGATCACGCATGCGGCGGAATCGCTGCGCTGGGCGGCGCGGGACCGGGCGCGGAAGTTCTCGGAGGACGATCTGTCGTCGCTGAGCGCGCAGATCGATGTGGAGTCGGGGGCGCTGCGGCACTGGACGGTGGCGGAGGATCAGCCCGCGGCGGAGCAGCGGCGATTCGGCGAGGGGCAGCGCTCCGGTGAGGGGCGGCGGCCGTCCGGCGCGGACCAGCGGCACTCCGGTGCGGACCGGCCCCGAGGGCAGGACACGGACTGGACGGAGCCGTCGTCCGCCGCGGAACCGCAGGCGATCGACCCGCCGGATCCCCGGCGGCGGACGGCGTACCCGTGGCAGAAGCCGGCCCGGGAGCCCAGGCCCGAGGCCACGAACTGACCGGATTCCACCGGGCGGGGCGAAATCGATCAGGGAATCGATCTCTGACCTGGGGGTGGTCTGCCGACCGGGGGCGACGACCGGTAACCTCCCGTCTCATGTCCCGCCATGTCGCGATCGTCACCGATTCAACGGCCTACCTGCCGCCGCAGACGATGGAGCGGCACAGCATCACCGCGGTGCCACTGACCGTCGTGCTCGGTGACCGTGCGCTGGAAGAGGGCACCGAGATCTCGGCCCGTTCGCTGGCCCTGGCGCTCCAGAAGCGGCATTCCGTGACCACGTCCCGGCCGAGCCCGGATGTCTTCGCCGCCGCGTACCGCACGGCGGCGGAGGCCGGTGCGACCGGGATCGTCTCGCTGCACCTGTCGGCCGAGTTCTCCGGAACGTACGACGCCGCCGTACTCGCGGCGAAGGACGCGCCGGTGCCGGTACGGGTGGTGGACACGGGCATGGTGGCGATGGCGCTCGGGTTCTGCGCGCTGGCGGCCGCCGAGGCCGCGGAGGGGGACGGCACGCTGGACGAGGCGGTGGCCGCGGCCGAGAAGCGGGCCGCCGGAACGTCGGCGTATTTCTATGTCGACACACTGGACTATCTGCGTCGGGGCGGCCGTATCGGCGCCACCCAGGCGCTGTTGGGCTCGGCGCTCGCGGTGAAGCCGCTGCTCCAGTTGGACGGCGGGCGTATCGAACTGCTGGAGAAGGTACGCACGGCGTCGAAGGCGATCGCTCGGCTGGAGGAGATCGTCGCCGAACGCGCGGGCACGAGCGAGGTGGACATCGCCGTGCACCATCTGGCGTCGCCGGAACGGGCCATGGCGCTCGCGGAGCGGCTGCGGGAGCGGGTGCCGCGCCTGGTGGATCTGCATGTCAGCGAGGTCGGCGCGGTGATCGGGGCGCACACGGGGCCGGGACTGCTGGGGGCCGTGGTCTCGCCACGCTGATGGGCGTGGGCGTCATCGGGTCAACCGCTCGTACCGGTGGTCGAGTTATCCACAACTGCCAGGTTGTCCACGGAAATTCGTCCCGCTCAGCGAGTTCGGGAGGAAGTGTCTACCGTCCTGTGGCATGACTCTCCGAACACGCTCCGTAACCAGCGGCCCGGGTCGAGCACCGGGATCCGACGGCCGCGCCCGTCATGGTCGTCATAGCCGCCACGGCCGCCACGGCCGGGTCCGTGCCGACACCCACACTGCCTCTCACGCCCACACCCACACACGCATCCGGTCTCGTTCCCGCGGCCCGCGTACGGCGTTGTCGCGTGTCGGGCGGGCTGTTGGCGGTACGGCCCCGCCTCGCACGGCTCTGCGCCGCCGCGGGGACGCCCTCTTCGCCGGTGCGCCGGCGGATACGGTGCCCGCCCCCGTCGGGGGAGGGGGCACGAGGATGGCGGGTGCGTCCCGCGGGGCGGACCGTACGAACAGGGCGGATGGGCTGAGCGAGCCGGATGGGGTGAGCAAGCCGGACGGGGTGCGTAGGGCGGACGGGGCGCCCGGAGCTGTTCGCCTGCGTGCCAGGCTTGAGCGGGTGGGGGTGGCGCTGCGTGAGCGGCTGCCGATGTGGGTCCAGCTCAGGTGTGGGCTGGAGCCCAGGACACTCGCCGCACTCGCCGTGGTCCTGGTGGTGGCCGCGGCTCTGGCCGCACAGCACTTCTGGGTCGCCCGGCCGCGGTCCGTCCCGGCGCCGGAGACCGTCAGCGCGGAAGCCGTCGTCCCCAAGGCCGTCGTCCCCAAGTCAGAGGTGGCCCCGTCCTCTTCGGCGGTGGCGGACCGCGTCGTCATCGATGTGAGCGGCAAGGTGCGGAAGCCGGGCGTCCTGCGACTGCCGACCGGATCGCGGGTCGCCGACGCGCTGCGTGCCGCCGGGGGCGTCAGGCCCGGTGCGGACATCACGGCGCTCAACCGGGCGCGGGTGCTGATGGACGGTGAACAGGTGGTGGTCGGTGGTCCGGCCCCACCGGGTGTGAACGCGGGCGGAGTTGGCGGTGCTGGGGGCGGTGGTGGTGCCGGTGGTGGTGCCGGCGGGGCTCAGGGCGCGGGGCCGGTGAGTCTCAACTCGGGCACGGCGGAACAGCTGGACACGCTCCCCGGAGTCGGTCCCGTACTCGCCCAGCACATCATCGACTACCGCACCCGGCACGGAGGTTTCCGGTCCGTCGATGAGCTCCGTGAGGTCAACGGCATCGGCGATCGCCGGTTCGCGGACCTTCAGCCGCTCGTGAGCCCGTGACACGCCCCGCGGTTCACGCGGCGGCCGGCCGTCTGGGGTCCGCCAACCCCCACCAGGAGGCCCCGGCCGACTACCGGCTTGTCCCGCTCGCGCTGGCCGCCTGGGCCGCCGCGGCTGTGGCGCTGGGTGTTCCCGGACGGTGGACCGCCGTCGGCGTGCTGGTCTGCCTGCTGGTGGCCGGACTGCTTCTGGTGCGGAGCGGGAGGCGGCGGCCGGAGGCGGGGTGGCGGCTCAAGGAGGTGGCGCTGGCCGGGGTGCTGCTGTGCGCGGCGGCAGGGGCGGCCTCTGCCGGGCTGCATGGCGCGGATCGGCACCGGGGGCCAGTGCCGGGCCTCGCGGAGCGGTACCAGCGCGTCACAGCGGAGCTGACGGTCACCTCCGACCCACGGCCCACCCGCCCGAGGGTTCTCGGCGACCGGATGTCCGGCGGAGGATTCGTCCTCGACGCGGACATCACCCGGGTGACGGCGTCCGACGGCGCGGTGACCACAACCAGGACGCCCGTCCTTGTGCTCACCACGCCCGGCGAGCACAAGGACCGGTGGCAGCGGCTGCTGCCGACCACCCGGCTGCGGCTGACCGCGAGACTCTCGCCGCCTCTGCACCCGGACGACCGTTACGCGGCGGCGTTACGTGTGGAAGGGACCGGACCGCCGGAGATCACCGGGCCGCCGACCCGCGTACAGCGCACGGCAGGAGAGCTCCGCGCCGGGCTGCGCGCGGCGACCGAGGGCCTCGCCCCCGACGCCCGGGCGCTGCTGCCCGGACTGGTCGTCGGCGACACCTCACGGGTCCCGCCCGAGTTGCACGACGCGTTCACGGCGACCGACCTCACGCATTTGCTCGCCGTGTCCGGAAGCAATCTGACCATCGTTCTCGCGCTGCTGATCGGGCCGGCCGGGCTGGCCATGAGAGCCGAGCGCCGCGGCCTCGCCCCGCGTCTGAGGATCTCGTTGCGGTCGACCGCACTGCTCGGCGGGGTGCTCACGCTCGCGTTCGTGGTCGTCTGCCGGCCGGAGCCGAGTGTGCTGCGGGCCGCGGCCTGTGGGCTGATCACTCTTCTCGCCCTCGGCACGGGCCGGCGGAGAACGCTGATTCCGGCGCTGGCCGCCGCCGTCCTGCTGCTGGTGCTCTACGACCCCTGGCTGGCCCGGAGTTACGGTTTCCTCCTCTCCGTGCTGGCCACCGGAGCCCTGCTCACCATCGGGCCGCGCTGGAGTGCCGCGCTACGGCGGCGCGGAGTGCCGGCGCGGATCGCGGAGGCGCTGGCGGCGACCGGCGCGGCGCAGGCCGTGTGCGCTCCCGTGGTGGCCGTGTTCGCGGCCAGGGTCAGTCTCGTGGCCGTCCCGTGCAATCTCGTCGCCGAACTGGCGGTGGCCCCGGCCACGGTCCTCGGCTTCGCCGCGCTCGCCGTGGCGCCCCTGGCCATGCCCGTGGCCGAGGTGCTGGCCCGGTGCGCGGGCTGGCCGGCGGGCTGGATCGCGTCGGTCGCCCGCACCGGAGCGGCGCTGCCCGGTGCCGAGGCCGCCTGGCCGGGCGGCTGGTGGGGCGGGCTGACGCTCGCCGTCCTGACGGTCCTCGTCCTGCTCGCCGTACGACGGATCCGGCACCACCCGTGGACGGCCGCGGCCTGCGCCGTGCTTCTGCTGCTCGCGGTCCTGCGGCCCCCGCCGTTCACCCGGTTCGTCACCGGCTGGCCGCCGCCGGGCTGGACGTTCGCGATGTGTGACGTCGGGCAGGGCGACACGGCCGTGCTCGCGGCGGGCGACCGTACGGCCGTGGTCGTGGACGCCGGTCCCGACCCCGCGCCCGCCGACCGCTGTCTGCGGGCCCTCGGCGTCACGCGCGTCCCGCTGTTGCTGCTCACCCACTTCCACGCCGACCATGTCGCCGGACTGCCCGGCGTCCTGCGGGGCAGGGCGGTCGGCGCGATCCAGACGACGACCTCCGAAGAACCTCCGGAGCAGGCCGCGTTCGTACGGAGAACGGCAGCGGCGGCGCGGGTGCCCGTCGTCCGTGCCGTGCCGGGGGAGCAGCGCCGGGTCGGGCCGCTCACCTGGCGGGTGCTGTGGCCACGCGCCGAGCCGGGTGCGGGCGTTCCGGCGGGACCGGCCACGCTGGAGCCGAACGACTCCAGCGTCACCCTGTTCGTGCGGATCGCCCGCGGTCCCAGTCTGCTGCTCCTCGGCGACCTCGAACCGCCCGCCCAGCGTGGTCTGTTGCGCGACTATCCGGCGCTGCCCCGGGCGGATGTGCTCAAAGTGGCCCATCACGGCTCGCCGTTCCAGGATCCGGGGCTGCTTCACCAGGTCCGCCCCCGGCTCGCTCTGATCTCCGTCGGCCGTGACAACACGTACGGCCACCCGGCGCCCCGCACGGTCGACGCGCTCCGTGCCGGGGGAGCGACGGTGCTGCGCACCGACACGGACGGCGCGATCGCGGTGGTGGGGACAGGAGCCGGGCTGCGGGCGGTGCCGCAGGGGAGCGAGAGTCCAGTGGTGGCGGCCGTGTCACGCTGAGTGGTGACGGTTCGTCACCACCGTGGGCGGTGACCGGCAGGAGCGGATGCTGGGCGGTGAGGAAGAGAACCTGGCCACCTGTCGTGATCGTTTCGGGTCGCGTTCGACCGGGCGTCTGTGGCCCGGGCCCGGTCCGGTAACGGTGTGTAACAGGCGACTTCGCTACCTGTCGGTGTGTTTGCCTCGAACAGCGCAAGAGTGATCGAATGCCCTTCCATCTTGGGCCGCCGTTCCCTCCGGGACGCCTTGCGGTGCGCGGCCACGCCGAGTCCGATCGCACAGGGGTACCCACACCATGATCAGTCGTCTTCTCGGCCGACGGCCGTCCGCTCGTGACAGACGTGACCCGCTCGCCGGACTGACCGTGCCGCCCGGCGCGGGCCTGCTCAGCTGCCGTGTCCTCGACCCCGTCAACGAGCCGGTGGGACAGGCCGAGTTCACGGTGAGCGACAGCAACGGCCGCAAGGTCGTGAGCGGTGAGACCGATCCCTTCGGGATGCTCGTGGCGATGGTCCCCTTCGGTGGGTACCGACTGGCCATATCCGCCGAGAGCTTCAGCCCGTACCGGGGCAACGTGTCGATCACCGACGGCGGAGAGACCGCGGGCGTCGGCGACATCACGCTCCAGATAGCCCCGTCGCTCCCGCTGCCAGCCCCTGGTGAATGGGAGATAGAACCGGCCCACTCCCGGATCGGTTTCATCGCCCGTCACATCGGACTCGCCCGCGTGCACGGCCGCTTCGGCAACTTCGCCGGGGCGATCCGGATCGGCGAGACGATGGAACAGTCCGCGATGCATGTCGTCATCGGCGCCGCGTCGATCGACACCAGTGTGCAGATGCGCGACGACCATCTGCGGTCCCCGGACTTCCTCGACGTGGACAACTTCCCGACGCTGGAGTTCTACAGCGACCGCTTCACGCACCGCGGTGGCCACAACTGGTCGATCACCGGAGCGCTCACCCTCCATGGCGTCACCCGTACGGTGACGCTCGACTCCCAGTACCTCGGCCTCGGCAACGGTATGGAGGGCGAGACCCGCGCGGCCGTCCGGGCCACCACCGAACTGCACCGCGAGGACTACACCGTCAACTGGCAGTCCATGCTGGCGCGTGGCATCGCGGTCGTCGGTTCCAGCATCAAGATCGAGATGGACATCCAGATCATCCCCAAGACCTGAGCACCAAGACCTGAGCACCTGGAAGAATGCGGCCGTGAGCGATGTGAGACACGTGCTGGTGCTGCCCGACCGCGACGCCGCCGAGGAGGTGGCGCAGGCGCTCGGCGAGCGCTTCGCGGTGACCGAGGAGCCGCAGCTCGTACGGGACGCCCTGGCCGGCGAGGACGACGCCGAGGACGCCCAGTGGCTGGTGGTCGTCGAGGACCCGCAGGGACGGATGGACGGCGCCGCGCTGGACGCGTTCGTGGCGGACTGGGAAGGCTGGCGGGAAGCGCCGTAGCGGGGATGGCGGGGAGCGCCGTAGAGGCAGCACCGGTTGTCAGTGGCGCGTGGGATGCTGGACCGCGATGGCCACCAGAAAGACTTCATCCGACGATCCGCTCGCCCCGCTGACCCTCGCCGTGGGCCAGGAAGACCTGCTGCTCGACCGCGCCGTGCAGCAGGTGGTGGCGGCCGCCCGCGCCTCCGACGCCGACACGGACGTACGCGACCTCACCTCTGACCAGCTCCAGCCCGGCACCCTCGCCGAGCTGACCAGCCCGTCGCTGTTCGCCGAGCGCAAGGTCGTCGTCGTACGGAACGCGCAGGACCTGTCCGCGGACACGATCAAGGACGTCAAGGCGTACCTCGACGCGCCCGCCGAGGAGATCACGCTCGTCCTGCTGCACGCGGGAGGGGCCAAGGGCAAGGGGCTGCTGGACGCCGCCCGCAAGGCGGGGGCCCGCGAGGTCGCCTGTCCCAAGACGACCAAGCCCGCGGAGCGGCTGACCTTCGTACGTTCCGAATTCCGCGCGGTGGGCCGCTCGGCCACGCCCGAGGCCTGCCAGGCCCTGGTCGACTCGATCGGCAGTGACCTGCGGGAGCTGGCGAGCGCCGTCTCCCAGCTCGCCGCGGACGTCGAGGGGACGATCGACGAGGCGGTCGTCGGCCGGTACTACACGGGCCGCGCCGAGGCCTCCAGCTTCACCGTCGCCGACCGCGCCGTGGAGGGCCGGGCGGCCGACGCGCTCGAAGCGCTGCGCTGGTCGCTGTCGACCGGTGTGGCTCCCGTACTGATCACCAGCGCTCTCGCCCAGGGCGTACGGGCCATCGGCAAGCTCTCGTCCGCCCGTGGTGGCCGGCCCGCCGATCTCGCCCGTGAGCTGGGAATGCCCCCGTGGAAGATCGACCGGGTGCGCCAGCAGATGCGCGGCTGGACCCCGGACGCGGTGGCGGTGGCGCTGCGCGCCGTCGCCGAGGCCGACGCGGGCGTCAAGGGCGGCGGCGACGATCCGGAGTACGCGCTGGAGAAGGCGGTCGTCACGATCGCCCGGGCGGCCCGCTCGGGCCGTTGAGCGCCCGGCACACGTCCCGTAGGCAACCCCCGCAGGGCCCCCCGACCATGTCGAAGGCCCCGGTCCCGTCCTGGGGAGGACGAGACCGGGGCCTTCGACATGAACCGGACGAACTCGCACCCGCGTGGCGAACGCAGTCGCGTGCGAGTTCTAGAGGTGTGCCGGTCAGGAGCGGTAGAGAGGGCCCGCTGAGTCCCTTCCGGCGATCAAATCAAGAGAGTGCTCAGCCCTGGAGGGAGGCAACCTTGGAAGCCAGCGCCGACTTCTTGTTGGCGGCGGCGTTCTTGTGGATGACACCCTTCGACGCGGCCTTGTCGAGCTTGCGGGACGCCTCACGAGCGGCCACGGTGGCCTTCTCGACGTCACCCGCGGCAGCGGCCTCGCGGGCCTTGCGGATCGCGGTCTTGAGCGACGACTTGACAGCCTTGTTGCGCAGGCGTGCCTTCTCGTTGGTCTTGTTCCGCTTGATCTGGGACTTGATGTTCGCCACGTTGAATGCCTTTTCAGCTTTGATGACTCGATAAACGCTGTCTGAGCTCGCCCCGTACCGAAGACGGCACGCGACGCAGCTGTTCAGGCTACCAGCGCCCCTCCTGCCGTCCCAAACCCGGCGCAGTCCCCCACCCGTGGGACGATGGAGCCTACGTATCGCTCCGAGTCGACCCGAGACGAGACGCCGCGCGTCTCAAGAATCAGGACCCTGCGTGCCCGCGACCCCTATCCACGTGCCCGAGCCGAGCCGTACGGACCCGGCGCTGCTCCGCAACTTCTGCATCATCGCGCACATCGACCACGGCAAGTCGACGCTCGCCGACCGGATGCTCCAGCTGACCGGAGTGGTCGACCAGCGGCAGATGCGCGCTCAGTACCTCGACCGGATGGACATCGAGCGCGAGCGCGGCATCACGATCAAGTCCCAGGCGGTCCGGCTGCCCTGGGCCCCCAACACGGGTGAGGACGAGGGCACGACCCATGTCCTCAACATGATCGACACGCCGGGCCACGTGGACTTCACCTACGAGGTGTCCCGTTCGCTCGCCGCCTGCGAAGGCACCGTCCTCCTGGTGGACGCCGCCCAGGGCATCGAGGCGCAGACCCTCGCCAACCTGTACCTGGCGATGGAGAACGATCTCGCCATCGTCCCGGTGCTGAACAAGATCGACCTGCCGGCCGCGCAGCCCGAGAAGTTCTCCGAGGAGCTGGCGAACCTCATCGGCTGCCAGCCGGAGGATGTGCTCAAGGTCTCGGCGAAGACCGGTGTCGGCGTGGACGCCCTGCTCGACAGGGTGGTCAGGGACGTTCCGCCGCCGGTCGGTGTCAAGGACGCGCCCGCCCGCGCGATGATCTTCGACTCCGTCTACGACTCCTACCGCGGTGTCGTGACGTACGTCCGTGTCGTCGACGGCCAGCTCAACAAGCGTGAGCGGATCCGGATGATGTCGACCGGCGCCACCCACGAGCTGCTGGAGATCGGTGTCTCCTCCCCGGAGATGACCCCGTCCGACGGCATCGGCGTCGGTGAGGTCGGCTACATCATCACCGGCGTGAAGGACGTCCGTCAGTCCAAGGTCGGTGACACGATCACCACCCTCAGCAAGGGGGCGACCGAGGCGCTCGGCGGCTACAAGGACCCCAAGCCGATGGTGTTCTCCGGCCTCTATCCGCTGGACGGCTCGGACTACCCGGAGCTGCGCGACGCCCTCGACAAGCTCCAGCTCAACGACGCGGCGCTGGTCTACGAGCCCGAGACGTCCGCGGCCCTCGGCTTCGGCTTCCGCGTGGGCTTCCTCGGGCTGCTGCACCTCGACGTCATCCGGGAGCGCCTGGAGCGCGAGTTCGGCCTCGAACTGATCGCCACCGCCCCCAACGTGGTCTACCGCGTGCTGATGGAGGACGGCAAGGAGCACACGGTCACCAACCCGAGCGAGTTCCCCGAGGGGAAGATCGACTCGGTGCACGAGCCGGTCGTGCGGGCCACGATCCTCGCCCCGAGCGAGTTCATCGGCTCGATCATGGAGCTGTGCCAGAGCCGCCGCGGCACGCTGCTGGGCATGGACTACCTCTCCGAGGACCGGGTCGAGATCCGCTACACCCTCCCCCTCGCCGAGATCGTCTTCGACTTCTTCGACCAGCTGAAGTCCAAGACCCGGGGCTACGCCTCGCTCGACTACGAGCCCACCGGCGAGCAGACCGCCCACCTCGTCAAGGTCGACATCCTGCTGCACGGCGACAAGGTGGACGCCTTCTCCGCCATCACGCACCGGGACCAGGCCTACGCGTACGGCGTACGGCTCGTAGCCAAGCTGCGCGAGCTGATCCCGCGCCAGGCCTTCGAGGTGCCCATCCAGGCCGCCATCGGCTCCCGGGTGATCGCCCGGGAGACGATCCGCGCCATCCGTAAGGACGTCCTCGCCAAGTGCTACGGCGGTGACATCTCCCGGAAGCGGAAGCTGCTGGAGAAGCAGAAGGAAGGCAAGAAGCGGATGAAGATGGTCGGCAGCGTGGAGGTCCCGCAGGAGGCCTTCATCGCGGTGCTGTCCAGCGACGATTCCGGCGGCAAGGCGAAGAAGTAGGTACGACGAAGCAGGAAGTACGTACGCCGAAGCAGGAAGTACGTTCGACGTTGCAGGACGTGGAAGCGGTACGAGGAAGTAGGACGAAGGCTGGGTGACGTGGTCGTCCGGTATCCGGTGGGCCCCCGCGCTGTGGCGTGGGGGCCACTGTGGTTCTTGCGGCGGATTCGTCGTGAAGAGGCACCACACTTCCTCTTACGCGCCGGGCGGGTGGCCTCTACTCTGATCACGGATCCACGGTTACTCGCCAGTTAGTTACTCGTCAGTCACACAATCAGTCAGTCAGTTAAGCAGCGCTGCCGCTGGCCCGGAGGATGTCGTGAGCGACACACAGAACCTGATCGACAACCGGCCGCCCTCCGTGGCGACCCTCTTCACCGAGCGAGTGGCGGCCACGCCGGACGCGGAGGCCTACCGCTACCCCGTAGCGGGCGGCCGGAGCGGTCAGGGCGGCCGGAGCGGTCCCGACGAGTGGCGTTCCCTGAGCTGGAGCGAGGCCGCCGAGCGTGTGTACGCCGTGGCCGCCGGCCTGATCGAGTTGGGCGTACGGCCCGAGGAGCGTGTCGCGCTCGCCTCCGCCACCCGCGTCGAGTGGATCCTCGTCGACCTCGGGGTGATGTGCGCGGGCGCCGCCACCACCACGGTCTATCCCTCGACCAACACCGAGGAGTCCGCGTTCATCCTCGCCGACTCGGACAGCCGTGTACTGATCGCGGAGGACGCCGCCCAGGTGGCCAAGGCGCGGGAGCGCCGGGCCGAGCTGCCGCACCTCGCCCATGTCGTCGTGATCGACGCCGCCGACGCGCTGCCCGCCGAGGGCGACCCGGAGGGCTGGGTGCTCTCCCTGGCCGATCTGGAGGAGCGCGGCACGGAGTACCTGGCCAAGAACCCGCAGGCGGTCAAGGAGCGGCTCGCCGCCATCACCCCCACGCAGCTCGCCACCCTGATCTACACCTCGGGCACCACCGGCCGCCCCAAGGGCGTACGCCTGGCGCACGACAGCTGGTCGTACATGGCCACGGCCATCGCGACGACCGGTCTGGTCACCGCGGACGACGTGCAGTACCTGTGGCTGCCGCTCGCCCATGTCTTCGGCAAGGTGCTGACCTCCGGGCAGATCGCGGTCGGGCATGTCACCGCCGTGGACGGGCGCGTCGACAAGATCATCGAGAATCTGCCGGTGGTCCGGCCGACCTATATGGCGGCCGTGCCGCGGATCTTCGAGAAGGTCTACAACGGGGTCGCCGCCAAGGCACGGGCCGGCGGCGCGGCCAAGTACAAGATCTTCCAGTGGGCGGCCGGGGTCGCCCGCGAGCACGCGAAGGCGGCCCAGGACAACTTCCGCCGTACGGGCACGAAGTCCGTGCCGTTCGCCCTCGAGGCCAAGCACCGGGTCGCCGACGCGCTCGTCTACTCCAAGCTGCGTGAGGCGTTCGGCGGCCGGCTGCGCGCCGCGATCTCCGGGTCCGCCGCGCTCGCGCCCGACATCGGCTACTTCTTCTCCGGCGCCGGAATCCACATCCTGGAGGGCTACGGCCTGACCGAGACCAGCGCGGCCAGCTTCGTCAACCCGGGCGAGGCGTACCGCACCGGTACGGTCGGCAAGCCGCTGCCCGGCACCGAGGTACGGATCGCCGACGACGGTGAGATCCTGCTGCGCGGCCCGGGGGTCATGGCCGGATATCACGGGCTGCCGGAGAAGACGGCGGAAGTCCTGGAGTCCGACGGCTGGTTCCACACCGGGGACATCGGGGAGCTGTCGGCGGACGGCTATCTGCGGATCACCGACCGCAAGAAGGACCTGATCAAGACGTCGGGCGGCAAATACATCGCACCGGCCGAGGTCGAGGGGCAGTTCAAGGCGGTGTGCCCGTTCGTCTCCAACATCCTGGTGCACGGCGCGGACCGTAACTTCTGTACGGCGCTGATCGCGCTCGACGAACCGGCCATCCTCGGCTGGGCCGCCGAGAACGGCATGGCGGGCAGGCCGTACGCCGACGTGGTGGCCTCCGCGCAGACCGAGCGGCTGATCGACGGCTATGTGAAGCGCCTCAACGAGGGACTTCAGCGCTGGCAGACCATCAAGAAGTTCCGGTTGCTGCCCCGCGATCTGGACATCGAGCACGGCGAGCTGACGCCCAGCCTCAAGCTCAAGAGGCCGGTCGTGGAGCGGGAGTACAAGGACCTGATCGAGGAGATGTACGAGGGCACGCGGGAGAGCTGAGCCGCACGGCGCGGAGCGGAAGCGGGGCCACCGGGCACGCGGTGTCCGGTCGGGGGCCACCGGCATACGAACGCAGGCAGCTGGCATACGAACGCAGGCCGTCGGCGTACGGTCGCGGGCCACTGGCGTACGGTCGCGGGCCACTGGCGTACGGGCGCCGGGTGCGGGCCGACGTGACGCCGCCTATCTGTCCCGCTCGCGCCGTAGCTCGCCCAAGGTGTCCTCGATCCGGGCCAGTTGCCGCCCCACGAGAGTGAGATCGTTCGGGACGTCGCGCCGTAACGTCTCCTCGATCACCGCCAACCGGCCCGCGATCTCACCCAGATGCTCCTCCTCCCGCGCCAGCATCCGCTCCAGCTGGCGGTTCTTGCGGTGCAGGTCGAGGAAGACGCTGACCTTGGCGCGCAGCATCCACGGGTCGAAGGGCTTGGTCAGGAAGTCCGCCGCGCCCGAGGCGTACCCCCGGAACGCGTAACCGCTGTCGGATTCGGGCCCGTTCAGGAAGATGATCGGGATGTCCTTGCTCCGGTCCAGCCGCTTGATCCGGGCCGCGGTCTCGAATCCGTCCATACCGGGCATGCGCACGTCCAGCAGGATCACCGCGAACGGCTGCCGCAGCAGCGCCCCCACCGCCTCCTCGCCCGAACGGGCCCGTACGAGCGGCTCGTCCAGCGAGGCCAGTACCGCTTCCAGCGCGGCGAGATTGTCCTCCATGTCATCGACGAGAAGGATGCTCGCGCGCTCCGTGGTGGCTGTTGTCCCGCTCATCCCGTCTCCTTGTCCGGCCCCGACTTTCGGCCAGCGAGGCAAGAATGCTCCGTCCGGGGCGGAACCGCACGTCCTTCCCCGCGTTTGGGACCGTGTCGTACGTGGCGGCGTGTTCCGTACGTCCGCACCCCACCCACGGCGGCGGCCCTACCACCAAACCTTGGTCAATATCTGCCAACTTCCATGACTCGGCGCATATGGGCGCGGTCTGTCTGTCACTCTGTCGGGATCGTAAGCGGCACAACGCCAGAACCGGATCAGGAGCCGCAGTGGGGCCCATTCCGATCCCGCGCGAATCCCTTCACCGTCCGGCACCCACGGTGCCGTCACGCGGGGACGCGCGGTCCACATCACGTACCAGCCTGCCGGGCAACCCGCTCGCACCGTCCGCCGCACGCCGCTTCATCCGCGCGGCGCTGGCGGACTGGACCAGCCTCGGGCTGCTCACGACCTGCACCTTCTGCCAGGCGGACGAGAGCTGCCCACCAGGGAGACACAGCACCGATCTGCTCGCGGACGACGCCGTACTGATCGTCGACGAGCTCGTCACCAACGCGGTGGTGCACGCGGGGACCACCGTCGAACTGCTCTGCCGTCTGGAAGCCCCCTCGGCGGGCGTCTCCGGGGAGGAGGACGAGCCGGCCGCACTCGTCCTCGAAGTCTCGGACCACCACCCGTCACGCGCCATACAGAGCGACGCCCGGGAGCAGGAGCCCGGACGGGAAGACGGGCAGTCGCCGGGGCGGGAACCGTCCTCCGGGCTGCCCGAGTACGGCAGGGGGCTGCACGTCGTCACCGCCCTCGCCGAACGCTGGGGCATCACCTACCGCGCCGGGCTCAAGACCGTATGGGCGCGCCTGCCGCTCGAAGGGCGGGACACGGGGCCGGTGCGGGGGACCGAACCGGTACTGCGCCGCGGGTTGCGCGCCGCCGAGATCCTTGCGCCCGCGTACGCGTCCCGGCGCACCGTGCGCGACGATCCGGACTGGGCCGGCCGAGGCGCCCTCTCCTTCCTCGCCGAGGCCTCGGAACTGCTCGCCGGGCAGCTCGACGAGGACCTGGTCGCGGCGCTCGCCGGGCAGCTGCTGGTGCCGAGGCTGGCGGAGTGGTGCGCGGTCTGGCTGGACGGCGAGGGCGCCCAGACGGGCGCCGCGCCCCGGCTCGCCCGGGTCTGGCACGCGGACGAGTCGCGGCTGGAGCGGCTGCGCGCGGTCCTGGAGAAGGAGCCGCCGCGGCTGCCGGACCCGCCGCGCGGGGTGGCGGTACGGGTGCCGTGGCCGGGAAGCTCGGGCGTGATGTCCGACGCCGGGGCCCGAGTGGTCGGTACGGATGACAGCGATACGGATGACAGTGCTACGGACGGCGGCGTGGCTCTCGCCTGCCGGCTGGTCGCGAACGGACGCGTGCTCGGCACGCTGCTGCTCGGCAGGCCGGGCCAGAGCAGCGTCGCCGACGAAGTCACCGTCCTCGTCGAGGACTTCGCGCGACGCATCGCCCTCGCCATCGGCGCCGCCCGCCGCTACACCCGGCAGGCCACCATCAGCCGCGTCCTGCAACGCGGACTGCTGCCCAGCCAGGTCGCGCGGATTCCGGGCGTCGCCAGCTCGCTGGTGTACGAGCCGAGTGACGAGGGGCTAGCCGGCGGCGACTTCTACGACGTCTTCCCGTGCCCGCCCGGCGACCGCTGGTGCTTCATGCTCGGCGACGTCCAGGGCAGCGGCCCCGAGGCCGCCGTCGTCACCGGCCTGGCCCGCCCCTGGCTGCGGCTGCTGGCCCGCGAGGGCTACCGCGTCGGCGCCGTCCTCGACCGCCTCAACCGGCTGCTCCTCGACGACGCCACGGAGGCCGCCGAATCCGCGTCCCTGATGGTCGCCGCGGCGGCCACCGGCCCCGGCTCCCTCCCCGGCCTGTCCTCGGGCACCGCGTCGGCGCCGTCCGAAGGCAGCCAGGCCCGGTTCCTGTCGCTGCTGTACGGAGAGCTGAGGCCGCTGCCGGGCGAGGGCGGCGGCGTACGGTGCACCCTCGCCAGCGCCGGCCATCCGCTGCCGCTGCTGCTGCGGCCCGACGGTACGGTCCGGCCCGCGGCGGAGCCACAGCTGCTGCTCGGGGTGGTCGAGCAGGTCGCTTACGAGAGCAGCACGTTCGACATGGAGCCCGGCGACACCCTGCTCTGCGTCACCGACGGCGTCACGGAGCGCCGCTCCGGTCCGCGGATGCTCGATGACGGCGACGGCCTCGCGCGGGCCCTGGCGGGGTGCGTGGGTCTGACGGCGCAGGGCGTCGCGGAGCGCATACGGCGCGCTGTGCACGAGTTCGCGGAGACGCCGCCGGGGGACGATCTGGCGCTCCTGGTGTTCCAGGCCGAGTAGCCGCGCGAGGCGCGGGGCGGTGGGCGCGGCGGCGGGACGACGGCCCCGTACTACGTACGGGGCCGTCGTTTGCGTCCGGCCCCGTACGGCGCCGCCCATCGGTGGCGTACGAGGACACCCTCGGCGTACGGGACACTGGGGGCATGCCTTCCGCACTGCCCGACGGTGACCCCATGCCCGAGACCGGGGCCCTGCCCCGGCACGCCCTGACGGGTGCGGCGGACCGGCCTCTCGGCTTCTACCTGCATGTTCCGTACTGCGCGACCCGCTGCGGCTACTGCGACTTCAATACGTACACGGCCACCGAGCTGCGCGGTTCGGGCGGTGTGCTGGCCTCCCGCGACAACTACGCGCAGACACTGGCCGACGAGGTCCGGCTGGCCAGGAAGGTGCTGGGCGACGACCCGAGGCAGGTCCGTACGGTCTTCGTCGGCGGCGGTACCCCGACGCTGCTGGCCGCCGACGATCTCGTACGGATGCTCGGGACGATCCGCGACGAGTTCGGGCTGGCCGACGACGCCGAGATCACCACCGAGGCGAATCCGGAATCGGTGGATCCGGCGTATCTGGCGACCCTGCGGGAGGGCGGCTTCAATCGGATCTCCTTCGGGATGCAGAGCGCGAAGCAGCATGTGCTGAAAGTTCTGGACCGTACCCACACCCCCGGCCGGCCCGAGGCGTGCGTCGCGGAGGCCCGCGCGGCCGGCTTCGATCATGTGAACCTCGACCTGATCTACGGCACGCCGGGGGAGACCGACGCCGACTGGCGCGAGACGCTCGTGGCGGCGGTCGGCGCGGGTCCCGACCACGTCTCGGCGTACGCGCTGATCGTGGAGGAGGGCACCCAGCTGGCCCGGCGCATCCGGCGCGGCGAGGTCCCGATGACGGACGACGACGAGCACGCGGACCGGTACCTGATCGCGGACTCGGTGCTCGGGGAGGCGGGCTTCTCCTGGTACGAGGTGTCCAACTGGGCCACCTCGGAGGCCGCCCGCTGCCTGCACAACGAGCTGTACTGGCGCGGCGCGGACTGGTGGGGCGCGGGCCCCGGCGCCCACAGCCACGTCGGCGGGGTCCGCTGGTGGAACGTCAAACACCCCGGCGCGTACGCCTCGGCCCTGGCGGAGGGCCGCTCGCCGGGCGCGGGCCGCGAGATCCTCTCGGCGGAGGACCGCCGGGTGGAACGCATCCTGCTGGAGCTGCGCCTGTCCGACGGCTGCGAGCTGTCGCTGCTGGCCCCGGCGGGCCTCACGGCGGCCCGGCGAGCGGTCGGGGACGGCCTGCTGGCCCCGGAGTCCTTCGAGGCGGGCAGGGCGGTTCTGACGCTGCGGGGACGGCTGCTGGCGGACGCGGTGGTCAGGGACCTGGTGGACTGATCACTCGCCGGGGTGAATCCCCGCGGATCGCGGGTGCGTCTGCCTGGGCTGTTCCTAAGCTGCCGCCGACGGAACGGAAGCGGCGGAAAGCGGAGGCTCACGGAGATGACCGCTGTGGATGCGCGATCGACCACGCGCGCGGCCAGGATCTTCGAGGACATGGAGGTCCCCGAGGGCTACAAGGCGGAACTCCTCAGGGGCGACATCGTGATGGTGCCGGGGCAGGACCGGGTCCACAACGGGATCGTGGAGTCCGTGCAGGACCAGATCCCACGCAAGGACTGGGACCGTATGCAGACGCAGGACATCGCCATTCCGGGCGAGGCGAGTGAGCCCCAGCCCGATCTCGTGGTCCTTGAACTGGGCGCGGTGGAAGGCCCTGGACGGCTCATTCCGGCTTCGGCCGTGACCCTGTTGCTGGAGGTGGTCTCCAAGTCCAGCATCGACCGTGACCACGGCGTCAAGCGTTCCATGTACGCGGCGGGCCGGGTGCCCGCGTACCTGATCATCGACCCGATGGAGGCTCACTGCGTCCTGCTCACCGAGCCGACCGGCAGTGGTGAGGAGGCCGACTACCAGGTGGAGCGGACCACCAAGTTCGGCGACCCCATTCCCCTGGACGTGCTCGGGGTCGAACTGGACACGTCCGGATTCCAGACGCTTTCCCCGGTCAGTTGGCACCGCCGACGGTGACGAAGTCGATCAATTCCTCGACCCTGCCCAGCAGTTCGGGCCGCAGGTCCTTGTAGGAGCGGACCTGGGACAGGATGTCCTGCCACGCCGCCCCCGTGTTCTCCGGCCAGCCCAGCGCGCGGCACACGCCCGTCTTCCAGTCCTCGCCCCTCGGGACCGACGGCCACGCCCCGATGCCCACCGAGGACGGCTTCACCGCCTCCCACACGTCGATGTACGGGTGGCCCACCACCAGGACGTCCGGGCCCGTCACCTCCGCCGCGATGCGGAACTCCTTCGAGCCCGGCACCAGATGGTCGACCAGGACGCCCAGCCGGGCGTCCGGCGCGGGGGCGAACTCGGCGACGACGGCGGGGAGATCGTCGATGCCGCCCAGGTACTCCACGACCACGCCCTCGATGCGCAGGTCGTCGCCCCAGACCTTCTCGACCAGTTCCGCGTCGTGCCGGCCCTCGACGTAGATGCGGCCCGCCCGCGCCACCCGCGCGCGGGTCCCGGGGACGGCGACCGAGCCGGAGGCCGTACGGGCGGGCCGGGCCGGGCCGCCCGCCGTCGGGCGGACCAGCGTCACCACGCGCCCCTCCAGCAGGAAACCGCCCGGGATCAGCGGGAAGACCCGGTGCTTGCCGAAGCGGTCCTCCAGGGTGACCGTCGGACCCTCGGCGGTCTTCTCGCAGCGGATCACCGCACCGCAGAAGCCTGTTGACACCTCCTCGACCACCAGATCCGGCTCGGCGGGGATCTCGGGCGCGGGCGTGGACTTCTTCCACGGGGGCGTCAGATCGGGGCTGTAGCTGCGCATACGGAAGACGATAAGCGGATCGGGCCGGTACGGCTAAGAGGCTGTCCCACCAGGGTCCGACCCCTGCCGGAACGCCCCGCCGGAGCCGCTACACCCCGCCGAAACCCGCCGCCAGCGCGTCCCGTTGCGCCCGTACGAACGCCGCGTCCACCACCGCCCCGTGCCCCGGCACGTACAGCGCGTCCTCACCGCCCAGTGCCAGCAGCCGGTCCAGCGCCGCCGGCCAGTGCGCGGGGACCGCGTCGGGGCCGGCCTGGGGCTCGCCGGACTCCTCCACCAGATCGCCGCAGAAGACCACATCGGGGGAGCCGGTGCCGACGCCCGGCACCAGCGCCGCCAGATCGTGACCGGTGTGCCCCGGGCCGACGTTGGCCAACAGGACCTGACGGCCGCCCAGATCCACCGTCAGCTCCCCGGACACCGCGTGGCGCGGCAGGACCAGCACGTCGACCGCCTCGGCGGCCCGCGCGGCATCGACACCTTCCCGTACGGCGTCCTCGTACAGCGCCGACCGCCCGGCACCGCCCGGAGCCAGCAGTTCCGCCGTGCCGACCGCTCCGTACACCTCGACCCCGGAGAACGCCGCTGTGCCCAGCACATGGTCGAAGTGCGGGTGGCTCAGTGCGACATGTGTCACTCGACGGCCGCCGAGCAGCGACTGGGCCGCCGCCCGGATCGCGGCGCCCTCGCGGACCGTCGAGCCGGTGTCGTACAGGAGGGCCGCGCCGTCCCCCGCCACCAGCCCGGCCGTCGCGTCCCACCTGGGCAGTCGTCGCCGGCCCACCCCCGGGCTCAACCGCTCCCACCCGCACTCTTCCCAACGGACGTTCATGCGAGGACGCTATCCGCAACGACCAGCGTGATCGCGTATGAAACGGGCAGGTTGACCGCAGTAGACCCGCTTGACCACGGGTGATCGCGAACGGCCACGACGATCGCGGGACAGCGTGGTCGGCCGCCCTTGCCCGGGGCGTACCCGACGGCCGTACACTGGCCGGTGGAAGTACTGGCACTCACCGCGCGCGAGTGCCAGAGCAAGGGCCGGACCGGGACCGACGACGACAGCTGGAGGTGTGCGCGATGCTCAGCGAACGCAGACTCGAGGTGCTGCGCGCGATCGTCCAGGACTACGTCGGCACCGAGGAGCCCGTCGGCTCCAAGGCGCTCACCGAGCGGCACAAGCTCGGTGTCTCCCCGGCCACCGTCCGCAACGACATGGCGGTGCTGGAGGACGAGGGCTTCATCGCCCAGCCGCACACCAGCGCCGGGCGCATCCCGACCGACAAGGGCTACCGGCTCTTCGTCGACCGGCTGGCCGGGGTCAAGCCCCTGTCGCCGCCGGAGCGCCGCGCCATCCAGAATTTCCTGGACGGCGCCGTCGACCTCGACGATGTCGTGGGCCGTACGGTCCGGCTGCTCGCGCAGCTCACCCGGCAGGTCGCGGTCGTCCAGTACCCCTCGCTGACCCGCTCGACGGTGCGGCATGTGGAGTTGCTGGCGCTCGCCCCCGCCCGGCTGATGCTCGTGTTGATCACGGACACGGGACGGGTCGAGCAAAGGATGATCGACTGTCCCGCGCCGTTCGGCGAGACCTCGCTCGCGGATCTCCGGGCCCGGCTCAACAGCCGGATCGTGGGACGCCGTTTCGCGGACGTCCCGCCGCTGGTGCAGGACCTTCCCGATTCCTTCGAGCAGGAGGACCGGGGGACCGTGACAGCGGTCCTCGCGACCCTGCTCGAAACCCTGGTCGAGGAGACCGAGGAGCGGCTGATGATCGGCGGTACCGCCAACATCACCCGCTTCGGACACGATTTCCCTCTGACCATCCGGCCGGTGCTGGAGGCACTTGAGGAGCATGTGGTGCTCCTCAAGCTGCTCGGTGAGGCCAAGGACCCGGGCATGACCGTACGAATCGGGCACGAGAACGCCCATGAGGGACTCAACTCCACGTCCGTCGTCGCGGTCGGCTACGGTTCGGGAGACGAGGCAGTCGCCAAACTCGGCGTGGTCGGACCGACCCGCATGGACTACCCCGGAACGATGGGAGCGGTACGCGCAGTGGCACGTTACGTCGGACAGATCCTGGCGGAGTCGTAAGTGGCCACGGACTACTACGCCGTACTCGGCGTGCGCCGCGACGCATCCCAGGATGAGATCAAGAAGGCATTCCGGCGGCTCGCGCGCGAGCTGCATCCGGATGTGAATCCCGATCCGAAGACGCAAGAGCGCTTCAAGGAGATCAACGCCGCCTACGAGGTGTTGTCGGACCCGCAGAAGAAACAGGTCTACGACCTCGGCGGAGACCCGCTCTCCGGAGCCGGGGGCGGAGGCGGCGCGGGTGGCTTCGGCGCCGGCGGCTTCGGCAACTTCTCCGACATCATGGACGCGTTCTTCGGTACGGCGTCGCAGCGCGGCCCGCGGTCGCGGACGCGGCGCGGCCAGGACGCGATGATCCGGCTGGAGATCGACCTCAACGAGGCGGCCTTCGGCACGACCAAGGACATCCAGGTCGACACGGCCGTTGTCTGTACGACCTGTTCGGGCGAGGGTGCCGCTCCCGGCACCTCGGCGCAGACCTGCGACATGTGCCGCGGCCGTGGCGAGGTCTCGCAGGTCACCCGGTCCTTCCTGGGCCAGGTCATGACCTCGCGGCCGTGCCCGCAGTGCCAGGGCTTCGGCACGGTCGTACCGACGCCGTGCCCCGAGTGCGCGGGCGACGGTCGCATCCGGTCGCGTCGTACGCTCACGGTCAAGATCCCCGCGGGCGTCGACAACGGCACCCGCATCCAGCTCGCGGGCGAGGGCGAGGTCGGCCCCGGCGGCGGTCCCGCCGGTGACCTGTACGTCGAGATCCACGAGGTGCAGCACAGCACCTTCCAGCGGCGCGGCGACGATCTGCACTGCACGGTGACCATTCCGATGACGGCGGCCTCACTGGGCACGAAGTGCCCGCTGGAGACGCTGGACGGGGTGGAGGAGATCGACGTACGGCCGGGTACGCAGTCGGGGCAGTCGATCCCGCTGCACGGGCGTGGCATCACGCATCTGCGCGGTGGCGGCCGGGGCGACCTGATCGTGCACGTCGAGGTGATGACGCCGTCGAAGCTGGATCCGGAGCAGGAGAGGCTGCTGCGGGAGCTGGCGAAGCTGCGTGGTGAGGAACGGCCCACGGGGCAGTTCCAGCCGGGGCAGCAGGGTCTGTTCTCGCGGTTGAAGGACGCGTTCAACGGGCGGTAGGGCCTGTCCGGCGGATCTTCGCGGATCAGCCCGTGGCGTCTGGTGCCGTGCATCGCAAGGCGGAGGATCGTCCGCGTACTGGATGTACGTGGACGACTCCGACAACGCGGCGAGGTGCGGTGCCAGGCGTCGCGGGCCCGGGAAGATCCGCCGGACAGGCCCTGGGCCGCTCGTAGTTGGACGAAGTCGTTCGACCGATCGACCGATCGTGGGCCGCCGTCGATGGTCGGCGGCCCGCGCGTGAGGCAGACGCGTGCGAGCCGGGCGTCCAGGGGGCGGGAATCAGCCACCCAGATGCCCGTGCGTGTCGCCTCGCGCACGCCGTGTTCCCCGGCGCATGCCATACGTGGCACCGATTCGGACCTCTCACCGAGGACATGGCACGATGCCTCCATGTCCTCCGCACTGACCGATCTTTGCCGGTATCCGATCGTGCAGGCCCCCATGGCGGGCGGCGCTTCCTGCCCTCTGCTGGCCGCTGCCGTCTCCGAGGCCGGGGGTCTCGGGTTCCTCGCCGCCGGATACAAGACCGCGGACGGCATGTACGAAGAGGTCAAACAGCTGCGCGGGCTCACCGGCCGGCCGTTCGGCATCAATCTCTTCATGCCGCAGCCTCACTACGCCGACAACGCGGCCGTCGAGGTCTACCGGAACCAGCTCGCCGGTGAGGCCACCTGGTACGAGACACCGCTCGGCGACCCCCAGGCCGGACGGGACGACGGCTACGAGGCCAAGCTGGCCATACTGCTCGACGACCCGGTGCCGGTGGTCTCCTTCACCTTCGGCTGTCCGACCCGGACGGTTCTCGACGCGTTCGCCCACGCCGGTACCTTCACCGTGGTCACGGTGACCACCCCCGAGGAGGCCCAGACCGCTCAGTGGTCCGGCGCCGACGCGGTGTGCGTACAGGGCATCGAGGCCGGCGGACACCAGGGCACGCACCGCGACGACCCGGCCACCGACGGTGCGGGCATCGGGCTGCTCTCGCTGGTGTCCCAGGTCAGGGAGACCGTGCAGATCCCGGTCATCGCCGCCGGCGGGCTGATGCGCGGCGGGCAGATCGCGGCGGTGCTCGCGGCGGGCGCGGACGCGGCACAGCTCGGTACGGCGTTCCTGGTGTGCCCCGAGTCCGGGGCGAACGCGCTGCACAAGCAGGCCATGACCAACCCGCTGTTCGTACGGACCGAACTGACCCGGGCCTTCTCGGGCCGCCCCGCCCGCGGCCTCGTCAACCGCTTCATGCGCGAGCACGGCCCGTACGCCCCGCCCGCCTACCCCGAGGTCCACCACCTCACCTCCGGACTGCGCAAGGCCGCGGCCAAGGTGGGGGACGCGCAGGGCATGGCGCTCTGGGCGGGACAGGGCCACCGGATGGCGCGCGACCTGCCGGCCGGCCGGCTGGTCGAGGTCCTCGCGGGCGAACTCGACGCGACCCGGGCGTCGTTCATGCCGGGCCTCGGCAGCGCCTCGTGACCGCTCCGGTCTTCGTCGTAGGAGACGGCGGACCCGGCGCCCTGGCGGTGGGGACGGTCACGCTCGACGGCCCCGAAGGTCGGCACGCCGTCTCCGTACGGAGGTTGCGCGTCGGCGAGGAGGTCGTGCTGACGGACGGCGCGGGCACCGGCGCGTACGGAACGGTCGCGGCCGTCGAGGGCAAGGACCGGCTGGACGTCGAGGTCACGGAGGTGCGGACCGAGGAGGAGCCCTCGCCCCGGATCACCGTCGTCCAGGCCCTCCCCAAGGGCGACCGCGGGGAGTTGGCCGTCGAGACGATGACCGAGACCGGTGTCGACGCGATCGTGCCGTGGCAGGCCGCGCGCTGCGTCACCCAGTGGAAGGGCGACCGGGGCGCCAAGTCCCTGGCCAAATGGCGGGCCACGGCCCGGGAGGCGGGCAAGCAGTCGCGCCGGCTCCGCTTCCCCGAGGTCATGGACGCGCTGTCGGCCAAACAGGTCGCCGCGCTGCTCGCGGACGCCGACTTCGCGGCCGTACTGCACGAGGAGGGCAGCGAACCGCTGGCCACCGCGCCGCTCCCCGCCGAGGGCCGGATCGTGCTGGTCGTGGGCCCCGAAGGGGGCGTGTCCCCGGAGGAGTTGGCGGTCTTCGAGGCGGCGGGCGCGAAGCCGTACCGCCTCGGCCGCAGCGTGCTGCGCACCTCCACCGCGGGTACGGCGGCGACGGCCCTGCTGCTGGGCCGCACGGGCCGCTGGTCCTGACCGCCCGGCCCCGGGGAGCGCCGCGGCGATGCCCTCGGCGGGCAGGTGACGCCCTCAACGGACAGCGGCCACCGGCCCGGATACCATGCGACCGTACCGAACTGATCACCAGCAGCGTCGAGGAGGCCAGGACCATGGCGGGAGAACCACAGGCCGACTGCCTGTTCTGCAAGATCGTCTCGGGGGACGTGCCGGCCACCCTCGTACGCGAGACCGACACCACCGTCGCCTTCCAGGACATCAATCCGCAGGCCCCGACCCATGTCCTGGTCATCCCGCGCGTGCACTACGCGGACGCCGGCTCCCTCGCCGCCGCCGAGCCGCAGATCGCCGCCGACGTGCTGCGTGAGGCCGCCGCGGTCGCCGCCCAGGAGAAGGCCGACGGCACCGGCTACCGCATCGTGTTCAACACCGGCGCGGGCGCCGGCCAGACCGTCTTCCACGCGCACGCCCACGTCCTGGGCGGTCGCGGCCTCAACTGGCCTCCCGGATAAGCGCCTTGTCCGTACGGGAACTGGTGGTGCTCGGCACCGCCAGCCAGGTGCCCACGCGCCATCGCAACCACAACGGCTATCTGCTGCGCTGGGACGGCGAGGGCCTGCTCTTCGATCCCGGCGAGGGCACCCAGCGCCAGATGCTGCGCGCCGGGGTCGCCGCGCACGACATCAACCGGATCTGTGTCACGCACTTCCACGGCGATCACTCGCTGGGGCTGGCCGGGGTCATCCAGCGCATCAACCTCGACCAGGTGCCGCACCCGGTCACCGCGCACTACCCGGCGAGCGGGCAGCGCTTCTTCGAGCGACTGCGGTACGCGACGGCCTACCGCGAGTCCGTCGCGCTGACCGAGGCGCCGGTGACCGGCGACGGCGTCCTCGCGCGGACCGGCGCGTACACCCTGGACGCGCACAAGCTCTCGCACCCCGTCGAGTCGTACGGCTACCGCCTCACCGAGCCCGACGGGCACCGGATGCTGCCCGCGCGGCTGGCCGCGCACGGCATCGCGGGCCCGGACGTCGGCCGGCTCCAGCGCGAGGGCGTGCTGAACGGCGTCACACTGGACGAGGTCAGCGAGACGCGCCGGGGCCAGCGGTTCGCGTTCGTCATGGACACCCGGCTCTGCGACGGCGTGCACGCGCTGGCCGAGGGCTGCGACATGCTCGTCATCGAGTCGACCTTCCTGGACGAGGACGAGCGGCTGGCCACCGACCACGGTCACCTCACCGCGGGCCAGGCGGCGCGCGTGGCGCGGGAGGCGGACGTACGGCATCTGGTGCTGACGCACTTCTCGCAGCGGTACGGCGATCCGGACGAGTTCGAGCGCCAGGCCCGCGCGGCCGGCTTCGAGGGCGAACTGACGGTCGCCGCCGACCTCGTACGAGTGCCGCTGCCCAAACGGTCTCCCTGAGGCCGGTCCCCGCGGCCCATCCCCGGGACACCGGGGACAGCGAGAGGGACCGGCGGCGACGGGACGGGGCGGCGGTGACGGGGCGGGGCGGGGACAGTGGGGCGGACCTCGCGCGTGTCCGCCGCGCCGTGTCCGATCGTGCAGACTGTCCGGATCTGCACGCGATCGGGGAGTCCGCCGTGATCACATCCAACGGAGACACGTACGACCACACCGCCCATGTCGATCCGCTGAGCGCCCTGCGCGCACCGGACGACCCGGAGTGCGATGTCTATCTCACGGGCACGGTCTTCCTCGACATCATCTTCACCGGCCTCGCCAGCGCGCCCGTACGCGGCACCGAGTCCTGGGCCCGGGGCATGGGGTCGAGCCCCGGCGGCATCGCCAACATGGCCACCGCGCTGGCCCGCCTCGGACTGCGCACCTCGCTCTCCGCCGCCTTCGGCGACGACCACTACGGCGAGTACTGCTGGGACGCGCTGGAGCACGGCGAGGGCATCGACCTGTCCCGGTCCCGTACGGTCGCAGGCTGGCACTCGCCCGTCACCGTCTCCATGGCGTACGAGGGCGAACGGACCATGGTCTCGCACGGCCACGAGGCCCCGCCGCCCGAAGGCGCCCTGCCGGAGTGCCCGCCACGCGCGCGTGCCGCCGTCGCCGCGCTCACGCCCGGCCGCCGCGACGAGTGGATCGCCCATGCCACCCGCCACGGGGCACGGATCTTCGCCGACGTCGGCTGGGACGACACCGGCCGCTGGGACCTGTCGGGACTGGCCGATCTGGAGCACTGCGAGGCCTTCCTGCCCAACGCCGAGGAGGCGATGCGCTACACCCGTACCGACTGCCCACGGGCCGCCGCGCAGCTGCTCGCCGAGCGGGTGCCGGTCGCCGTCGTCACGCTGGGCGCGGAGGGCGCATATGCCGTGGACGGCACCACCGGCGAGACCGCCGAGGTTCCGGCGATCGCGGTGGAGGCCCTCGATCCGACGGGCGCGGGCGATGTCTTCGTGGCCGGTTTCGTCACCGGTACGCTCGCGGGCTGGCCGCTCGCCGACCGGCTGGCCTTCGCCGGGCTGACGGCCGCGCTCTCCGTACAGGAGTTCGGCGGATCGCTCTCCGCGCCGGGCTGGGCGGAGGTCGCGGCCTGGTGGAGTTACGTACGCGCCTGCTCCGACCAGGACCCGGCGGCGCTGCGGCGCTACGCCTTCCTGGAGGAGCTGCTGCCCGCGCCGACGCGGCCGTGGCCGCTGCGCAGGGCCGTACCGACGATCGGTTTCGGTCGCTCGGGGTGAGGCGCGGGTGTACCGGGCGTACTGCGCGGGCCGTACGGGCGCACAGCTGGGGCGCCTGATACGGGGTACGCCTCCCGTGACACCGAGGTACGCCTCCCGTGGTCGCCGTCCGCAAATCTGTGCGACGGCGCAGAGAAAAGCTCTAGGGCCTTGTCAGTGGGGAGCCGTAGGCTGGTAGCCCAGAGGTTGTCGAGCAGCGAGAACCCTGCAACGGGAGGTATGCGCAGGCCACAGCGCCGGCCCATGACTCAGACACCTACAGCCAAGACCCCCGCACCGGGGCAGGCACGTGCCCGGTTCACCGTTCCCGCCAAGCACCCCATGGTCACGGTCCTGGGTTCGGGGGACTCCCTGCTCCGCGTGATCGAAAAGGCGTTCCCGGCCGCAGACATCCATGTCCGGGGAAACGAGATCAGTGCGACCGGCAGCGCGGCGGATGTCGCGCTGGTCCAGCGCCTGTTCGACGAGATGATGCTGGTGCTCCGCACCGGTCAGCCGATGACGGAGGACGCAGTGGAACGTTCGATCGCCATGCTCAGGGCGAGCGAGGACGGCGGAGCGGACGGCCCCGAGACGCCCGCCGATGTGCTCACCCAGAACATTCTGTCCAGCCGGGGCCGGACGATCCGCCCCAAGACCCTCAACCAGAAGCGATATGTCGACGCGATCGACAAGCACACGATCGTCTTCGGCATCGGCCCCGCCGGCACGGGCAAGACGTATCTCGCCATGGCCAAGGCGGTCCAGGCGCTCCAGTCCAAGCAGGTCAACCGGATCATCCTGACCAGGCCCGCCGTCGAGGCCGGCGAGCGGCTCGGCTTCCTGCCGGGCACGCTCTACGAGAAGATCGACCCGTATCTGCGGCCGCTCTATGACGCGTTGCACGACATGCTCGACCCCGACTCGATCCCCCGGCTGATGGCGGCAGGCACGATCGAGGTCGCGCCCCTGGCGTACATGCGTGGCCGGACGCTCAACGACGCCTTCATCATTCTGGACGAGGCGCAGAACACCAGCCCCGAGCAGATGAAGATGTTCCTGACGCGGCTCGGCTTCGAGTCGAAGATCGTCATCACGGGCGACATCACCCAGGTCGACCTCCCGGGCGGCACGAAGAGCGGTCTGCGCCAGGTCCAGGACATCCTGGAAGGCCTGGACGACGTGCACTTCTCGCGGCTGACGTCGCAGGATGTCGTACGGCACAAGCTGGTCGGCCGTATCGTCGACGCGTACGAGCAGTACGACAGCCGGAACGGGACCTGACGGTCACCGGGCCGAGCCGCTGAACCGAGAGCAGGAGAGCAAGAGCGCACCATGTCGATCGACGTCAACAACGAGTCAGGGACCGAGGTCGACGAGCAGGCGATTCTCGATGTCGCCCGCTACGCGCTCACCCGGATGCGTATCCACCCGCTCTCCGAGCTCTCGGTGATCGTGGTGGACGAAGCCGCCATGGAGCAGCTGCACATCCAGTGGATGGACCTGCCGGGTCCGACGGATGTCATGTCCTTCCCGATGGACGAGCTGCGTCCGCCGGTCAAGGACGATGAGGAGCCCCCGCAGGGACTCCTCGGTGACATCGTGCTCTGCCCGGAGGTCGCGAAGAAGCAGGGCGAGGAAGCACCGACGCAGCACACCATGGACGAGGAGCTCCAGCTCCTCACCGTCCACGGTGTGCTGCACCTCCTCGGGTACGACCACGAGGTGCCGGACGAGAAGGCCGAGATGTTCGGCCTTCAGGCGGCGATCGTGGACGGCTGGCGGACCGAGCAGGGGCTCACGGGCCCGTCGCCCGCGCCGACCGTCTCGTGACCGGGCAACTGATCGTCGGCGCCGTCGCCCTGGTCGTGGTGGCGTGGCTGGCGGCGTGCGCCGAGGCGGGCCTGGCCCGGGTCACCAGTTTCCGGGCGGCCGAGGCCGTACGGTCCGGGCGCCGGGGCGCGGCCAAGCTGGAGCGGATCGCCACCGACCCGACGCGCTATCTGAATGTGGCGCTGCTGGTGCGGGTCGCCTGCGAGATGGCGGCCGGGGTGCTGGTGACGTATGTCTGCCTGGAGGAGTTCCGGCAGACCTGGGCGGCGCTGGTCGTCGCGATCGGTGTGATGGTCCTCGTCTCCTACGTCGCGGTGGGCGTCTCCCCCCGGACCATCGGCCGCCAGCACCCGCTGAACACGGCGACGGCCTCGGCGTACGTCCTGCTGCCGCTCGCCCGGATCATGGGCCCGATCCCGCAGCTGCTGATCCTCCTGGGCAACGCCCTCACGCCCGGCAAGGGGTTCCGCAAGGGACCGTTCGCCAGCGAGGCCGAGCTGCGGGCGATGGTCGACCTCGCCGAGCAGGAGTCCCTGATCGAGGACGACGAGCGCCGGATGGTGCATTCCGTCTTCGAGCTGGGCGACACCCTCGTACGGGAAGTGATGGTCCCGCGCACGGACCTGGTCTGCATCGAGCGCTACAAGACGATCCGTCAGGCGCTCACGCTGGCCCTGCGCTCGGGCTTCTCCCGGATCCCGGTGACCGGTGAGAACGAGGACGACATCGTCGGCATCGTCTACCTCAAGGACCTGGTCAGGAAGACCCACATCAACCGGGGCTCCGAGTCCGAGCTGGTCTCCACGGCGATGCGCCCGGCCGCCTTCGTGCCCGACACGAAGAACGCGGGCGACCTGCTGCGCGAGATGCAGCAGGAGCGCAGCCATGTGGCGGTCGTCATCGACGAGTACGGCGGCACGGCCGGCATCGTCACGATCGAGGACATCCTGGAGGAGATCGTCGGCGAGATCACCGACGAGTACGACCGTGAACTGCCCCCCGTCGAGGAACTCGGCGACGGCTCCTACCGGGTCACGGCCCGCCTGGACATCGGCGACCTCGGGGAACTGTTCGGGCTCGACGAGTACGACGACGAGGACGTGGAAACGGTCGGCGGCCTGCTGGCGAAGGCCCTGGGCAGGGTCCCGATCGCCGGAGCCACCGCCGAGGTCGAGCTGCCCGACGGCCGGCACCTGCGCCTGACGGCCGAGTCCCCGGCCGGCCGCCGGAACAAGATCGTTACGGTCCTCGCGGAACCGGTGCGCGAGGAGGCGACGGCCTCATGACTCCGGCGGGGCCGAGGGCGGTATGACACCGGCGGAGCTGAGGACCGTATGACACCGGCGCAACTGCGGGCCTGCTGCCTGGGGCTCAACGGGACGTCCGAGGACATCCCGTTCCCCCGCAGCCCCGGCGTCACGGTCTTCCGGGTCGGGGCGAAGATCTTCGCGATCTGCGCGCTGGAGGAGAAGCCCCTGAAGGTCTCCCTGAAATGCGACCCCGACGAGGCGGTCCGACTGCGGGAGGCCCACCCGGAGATCGTCCCCGGCTGGCACCTCAACAAGCGCCACTGGAACACGGTAACGGTCGGCCCGCTGCCCGCGCGAATGGTGCGGGAGCTGATCGAGGACTCGTACGACCTGGTGGCGGCGGGCCTGCCGAAGGCGGAGCGACTCCGCCTCGACCGGCCGTAGACGGACCTGCCCTGGCCCGGCGGAGGCGGGGCAAGGAGCAGCACGTGCGCATCGGGGCGCCGACCGCGCTCCGGGCTCCCGCCGGGCCGGAGTCCGGCGTCCCGGGGCCGTCCGTGGTGCTTCCCTGCCTGCTGAATATGCTCGGCACATGACACAGAGCACCGACCCCGGCACCGGCCTCGATCCCGAGGACCGCAAGATCATCACTCTGGCCCGCAGCGCCCGCGCCCGTAATGGCGTACCGGAGGGCGCTGCGGTACGGGACGAGACCGGGCGTACGTACGTCGCGGGCACCGTCGAGCTGGACTCCCTCAAGCTCAGCGCGCTGCGCACGGCGGTCGCGATGGCCGTGGCCAGCGGCGCCACCTCACTGGAGGCGGCAGCCGTCGTCACCGACGCGGAGAGCGTGTCGGACGAGGACCGTGCCGCCGTGCGCGATCTGGGCGGGGCACAGACCTCGGTCCTGGTGGCGGGCCCCGACGGCGCGCTCCGGGTGACCGTCACGGCCGGCTGACGGCGGACACCGGGGACCCGTCTGGTCGGCGGGGGGTGAACGATCGGGGAGAATGGGCGCCATGAGCGCTCGTACCTCCCTTCCCGAGACAGCCGAAGCCCCCCACCGGGCCGGCTTCGCCTGCTTCGTCGGTCGCCCCAACGCGGGCAAGTCCACCCTCACGAACGCTCTGGTCGGCCAGAAGGTGGCCATCACCTCCAACCGGCCGCAGACCACCCGGCACACCGTGCGCGGCATCGTGCACCGGCCCGAGGCGCAGCTGATCCTGGTGGACACCCCGGGTCTCCACAAGCCGCGCACGCTGCTCGGTGAGCGTCTGAACGACGTCGTACGGACCACCTGGGCCGAGGTCGATGTGATCGGCTTCTGCCTGCCCGCCGACCAGAAGCTCGGCCCCGGCGACCGGTTCATCGCCAAGGAACTGGCCACGATCAAGAAGACGCCGAAGGTCGCCGTCGTCACCAAGACCGACCTCGTCGACTCCAAGGCGCTCGCCGAGCAGCTGATCGCGATCGACCAGCTCGGCAAGGAACTGGGCCTGGAATGGGCGGAGATCGTCCCGGTCTCGGCGGTCGGTGACCAGCAGGTCGGGCTGCTCGCGGACCTGCTGGTCCCGCTGCTCCCGGAGAGCCCCCCGCTCTACCCGGAGGGCGACCTCACCGACGAGCCCGAGCAGGTCATGGTGGCCGAGCTGATCCGTGAGGCCGCGCTGGAAGGCGTACGGGACGAACTGCCGCACTCGATCGCGGTCGTGGTCGAGGAGATGCTCCCGCGCGAGGACCGCCCGGCCGACAAGCCGCTGCTCGACATCCACGCCAACGTCTATATCGAGCGGCCCAGCCAGAAGGGCATCATCATCGGCCCGAAGGGCAAGCGGCTCAAGGAGGTCGGGACGAAGTCCCGCAAGCACATCGAGGCGCTCCTGGGCACACCGGTCTTCCTCGACCTGCACGTCAAGGTCGCCAAGGACTGGCAGCGGGACCCGAAGCAGCTGCGGAAGCTCGGTTTCTGAGCTTCTCCGCTTCTCCTCCGGTCTGTGTGCCTAGGCTCCCTCCTTCAGGACACGGGAGATCAGCGCGCGCTGCGCCTCGGACAGCCGTGGATCCGCGCAGTGGAGCGTACGGCCGTCGACGGTGATCTCGTACGAGAAGCCGTCCCGCACCCCTGTCGGCCGGGGGCCCTGGCCGTCGGCCAGGGCCCTCTCCGCCAGCTCATGCCACACAGGGGCATCGGGCAGGGCCGAGGTGTCGACCTCGGCCCCGCGCTCGATGCCCGCGAAACCGCCGGTGCGCCGTACCTGGATGAGCATGGGTTCCTGTCTAGTCCGTGACGGCCTGCGGCGTAAGGGCGGGAGCACTACCCGTCCCGCTTGTCATGCCGTCGGGACCCCGACCGTCGACCACGCCTTGGTCACGGCCTCCAGCTCCGCACCGTCCCCGAACCGGGCCCGCGCCGCCTTGACCGTCAGCTTGGCGAAGTCCGCGAAGCTCGCGTCGATCGCCAGCTCACCGCCGGTCAGCACGTCGAACCAGATCTGCCCCGCCTTCTCCCAGGACTTGCCGCCGAGCTGGGTGGCGAGCAGGTAGAACGCGTGGTTGGGGATGCCCGAGTTGATGTGCACCCCGCCGTTGTCACGGCCCGTACGGACGAAGTCGTCCATGGTCGCCGGCTGCGGGTCCTTGCCGAGGACATCGTCGTCGTACGCCGTGCCCGGCGCCTTCATGGAGCGCAGGGCGACCCCGGTGACACCCGGGGCGAGCAGACCCGCGCCGATCAGCCAGTCGGCCTGATCGGCGGTCTGGTCGAGGGTGTACTGCTTGACCATCGAGCCGAAGACGTCCGACACGGACTCGTTCAGGGCGCCCGGCTGGCCGTAGTAGCTGAGGTTGGCCGTGTACTGGGTGAGGCCGTGGGCCAGCTCATGCCCGATCACATCGACCGGGAGCGTGAAGTCGAGGAAGATCTCGCCGTCACCGTCCCCGAAGACCATCTGCTCGCCGTCCCAGAACGCGTTCCCGTACTTCTTGTCGTAGTGGACGCTCGCGATCAGCGGCAGCCCGGCGCCGTCGAGGGAATCGCGGCCGTATGCCGTCAGCAGCAGCTCGAAGGTGGCGCCGAGTCCGCTGTACGCGCGGTTGACGGTCGCGTCCTGGCCGGGATCCCCGCCCTCGTCGCGGACCTTCGTGCCCGGCAGGGCGGTGCGGTGCTCGCAGTCGTGAATGGTGCGGCGGGGCTTTCCCGTGGCCTCCTCCGCGCGCTCGTCGCCCGGCGCGGCGGCCGTCCGGGCCATGACCAGCTGACGGCGGGTGCGCCGGGCGGCGTCCGCCTCCAGGGTGCGGCGGGCGGACTCGGACAGGGCCGGGTTCTCGGCCTGCGCGAGCTTGTCGAGAACATGGGGCGGCACGATGGTGCAGAAAACGGAGTTGATGGCGTCCATGGAAAAACGGTGGCAGTCCGTCATCGCGCTGTCACTGAATGCGGCCGGAATTCCTGAAATGGAGTGATCTGTTGGCGTTCCACGAATACCTCGCCGATTCCGCATGCTGATACGGATCCGCGCGCTCGGTACGACTCGGTTACGCTGCTACGCATCATGCGTTTCGGGCTGCTTCTCCTTAGCTGCCGCGGCGAGGGCCTGTAGTCGTAGGCCGACCCCCTCCCCGCGGAGTCTGGTGTTGCGGTAGTCCCGCCCCGTCGGCCGTATTCAGCGGAACACGAGGAGCCCCACGCAATGTCTGATTCTTCTGTCGGTCGCCCCACCCCCATCACCACCGCGACCCACACCCAGAAGCCCTCCGGGATGCCGATCCACAAATACGGCAGCTACGAAGCCGTGGACATCGCGGACCGCACCTGGCCCGACAACCGGATCACCACCGCGCCCCGCTGGCTCTCCACCGATCTGCGCGACGGCAACCAGGCGCTGATCGATCCCATGTCACCGGCCCGCAAGCGCGAGATGTTCGACCTGCTGGTGCGCATGGGCTACAAGGAGATCGAGGTCGGCTTCCCGGCCTCCGGCGAGACCGACTTCGCGTTCGTACGGTCGATCATCGAAGAGGGCGCGATCCCCGACGACGTGACGATCTCCGTCCTGACCCAGGCGCGCGAGGAGCTGATCGAGCGCACGATCGAGGCGCTGAAGGGCGCCAACCGCGCGACGGTCCACCTCTACAACGCCACCGCCCCCACCTTCCGGCGTGTCGTCTTCCGCGGCACGAAGGAGCAGGTCAAGCAGATCGCGGTGGACGGTACGCGGCTGGTGATGGAGTACGCGGAGAAGATCCTGGGCCCCGAGACCAGCTTCGGCTACCAGTACAGCCCGGAGATCTTCACCGACACCGAGCTGGACTTCGCCCTGGAGGTCTGCGAGGCCGTCATGGACGTCTGGCAGCCCGAGGCCGGCCGCGAGATCATTCTCAACCTGCCCGCCACCGTGGAGCGTTCGACGCCGTCCACGCACGCGGACCGGTTCGAGTGGATGTCCCGCAACCTGTCCCGCCGCGAGCACGTCTGTCTGTCCGTGCACCCGCACAACGACCGCGGTACGGCCGTCGCCGCCGCCGAGCTGGCGATCATGGCCGGTGCCGACCGTATCGAGGGCTGCCTGTTCGGGCAGGGCGAGCGCACCGGCAATGTCGACCTGGTGACACTGGGCATGAACCTCTTCTCGCAGGGTGTCGACCCGCAGATCGACTTCTCGCAGATCGACGAGGTCCGTCGTACGAGCGAGTACTGCAATCAGATGGAGATCCACCCGCGCCACCCCTACGCGGGCGATCTGGTCTACACCTCCTTCTCCGGCTCCCACCAGGACGCCATCAAGAAGGGCTTCGACGCGCGCGAGGCCGACGCCGCCGCGCAGGGCAAGTCGGTCGACGAGATCGAGTGGGCCGTGCCGTACCTGCCGATCGACCCGAAGGACGTGGGCCGTTCGTACGAGGCGGTCATCCGGGTCAACTCGCAGTCCGGCAAGGGCGGTATCGCGTACGTCCTGAACAACGACCACAAGCTGGACCTGCCGCGCCGGATGCAGATCGAGTTCTCCCGGATCATTCAGGCCAAGACCGACGCCGAGGGCGGCGAGGTCACGCCGGCCCAGATCTGGTCGGTCTTCCAGGACGAGTACCTGCCCAACCCGGACAATTCCTGGGGCCGGGTGCAGCTGCGCTCCGGTCAGACCACGACGGACACGGACGGCAAGGACACGCTCACCGTCCAGGCCGTCGTGGACGGTACGGAGACCGTACTGACCGGTACCGGCAACGGTCCGATTTCGGCCTTCTTCGAGGCCCTGGCCACGGTCGGGGTGGACGCCCGGCTGCTGGACTACCAGGAGCACACCATGAGCGAGGGCGCGAGCGCGCAGGCCGCTTCGTACATCGAGTGCGCGGTCGACGGAAAGGTGCTGTGGGGCATCGGAATCGACCCGAACACGACCCGCGCGTCGCTCAAAGCGGTCATCTCCGCGGTGAACCGCGCGACCCGCTGAGCCGAGATTTCACGAACCCCGTCCGCCGGATCCGGTGGGCGGGGTTCGGCCATGTCGTGGCGAGCTCACGCCGTGGTGCTGACGGCACCCGCGTGATGTGGCTAACATCACGTCAACGCGGCAATGTTGCCGGAGCGTTACGGAGGTGCGCGACGTGCTGCCAGCTCAAGGATCAAGCGGCCGAAAAGTGCGCATCTGCGGCACTCATACGTCGTGGAACACCGTCGGCGACGGGGAGTTCTTCTGCCCCGACTGCGGGGGCGACCGCAACTACCGTCGTCGCACCGGCCGTCGGCGCTTCACCGTGCTCGGCGTCCCACTGCTCTCGCGCGGACTCGCCGGGCCCGTCGCCGAATGCGCGGCCTGCCACGCCCACTTCGGCATGGATGTCCTCGACCACCCCACCACGGTCCGCTTCTCGGCGATGCTGCGTGACGCGGTCCATACGGTCGCGCTCGCCGTCCTCGCGGCCGGTGGCATCTCTTCCCGTACGGTCCGGGAGACCGCTGTCGCCATCGTCCGGTCGGCCGGATTCGAGGACTGCACGGAGGACCGGCTGACGGACCTGGTCGAGGCGCTGGCCGCCGACACCGGCCGGTTCATCGCCGAACCGGGCCCGTGCGGCGCGGCGCTCGCCATCGAGCTGCACGAGGCGCTGGAGCCGCTGGCCCCTCATCTGGCCCCGGCGGGGCGGGAGTCGATCCTGTTGCAGGGCGCCAGGATCGCCGTGGCCGACGGGCCGTACAGCCCGGCGGAGCGCGAGGTGCTCAGCATCGTCGGCGGCGCGCTGCGGCTGTGCTCGGACGACACGGAGAGGCTGCTGCTGGCGGCGTCGGGCACGCCGTCCTGAGGTCGCGACGCCGCCCCTCAATTGCCGGTCGGTCTTACGCGTCCGGCGTCCCGCCCCCCCCGTGAGGGTGGGGCGGGACGCCGTGTGGGGGGTGGTGGAGAGGACGTCAGCTGTCGTCACCGTCGTCGTCGCTGTTGCCGTCGCCGTTGTCACCGTGGTCGTCGTGGTCGACATGCTGGTTGAGGACCTTGCCGCTGCCGGCGTCCACGGTCACGTCGTGGCTCTTGCGGTCCTTGCCGAGGACGTCTATCCCCCAGACCACCGAACCGCTGTCCCTGTCGTCCAGTTCGACCGAGGTGACGGTCCCGGGGACGGCCTGAAGAGCCTGGTGCGTGGCGCCGTCCTGGCCGATCCGGTCGGCCTTCACCAGCGCCCGGTCCTGGGCGGTGTCGTCGTCGCTGTCGACGTGCTGCCGCAGCACCTCGCCGTTTCCGGCGTCGACCGTCACGTCGTGGTTCTTTCCGTCCTTGCCGAGGACGTCGACCTCCCAGATCACCGAGCCGTCGCGGTCCGCATCGTCCAGTTCGGCCGAAGTGACCGTGCCGGGGACGGCCTTCGACGCCGCGCTCGCCGCCTCGCTCTCACCGATCTTGGCGGCCTTCACCAGCGCCAGGTCCTTGGCCGTGTCATCCAGTTCGCGGTTCTCCGAGAGCCGCACCGACGAGCTCACGTCCCGGCCGCCGTCGTCGGACCCGTCCGCGAAGGCGGCGGTGGCGCCCACGGTGCCGAGCAGCGCGGCGGCCGCGACGGCGGCGGCGGTGACGCGGCGGCGGTTGCTGAACGTGCGCTTGATGGTGGCCTTCATGAGGGCGATCCTCCAGATGGTTGAGGTCCTGCCAGGTGCTTTCGCCGGGGGCTCCGTGCGCCTTCCGACAACCACAACACTGCCGAACCGAACCTGAAGCCCCGCTGAAGGAACCTGAAGGAACCTGAAAGGGCCGCGAAGGGGCCGCGAAAGGGCCGCGAAGGGCCGCGAAAGGGCTGTGCGATGCGGCCCGCAGCCATGCGGGACAATGAAGTCCATGAGTCTGTTCCGGGACGACGGCATCGTGCTGCGCACCCAGAAGCTCGGTGAGGCCGACCGCATCATCACGCTTCTGACCCGCGGCCATGGCCGTGTCCGCGCCGTCGCCCGGGGAGTACGACGGACCAAGTCCAAGTTCGGGGCGCGGCTGGAACCGTTCTCGCATGTCGACGTGCAGTTCTTCGCGCGCGGCAGCGAACTCATCGGGCGCGGACTGCCGCTGTGCACCCAGAGCGAGACCATCGCTCCGTACGGTGGCGGCATCGTCGCCGACTACGCCCGCTACACCGCGGGCACCGCCATGCTGGAGACCGCCGAGCGCTTCACCGACCATGAGGGCGAGCCGGCCGTCCAGCAGTACCTGCTCCTCGTCGGCGGGCTGCGCACGCTCGCCCGCGGAGAGCACGCCCCCCATCTGATCCTGGACGCCTTTCTGCTGCGTTCCCTTGCCGTCAACGGCTACGCGCCGAGCTTCGACGACTGTGCCAAATGCGGACTTCACGGCCCCAACCGCTTCTTTTCGGTCGGGTCGGGTGGAGTGGTCTGCGGTGACTGCCGGGTGCCCGGCAGCGTCGTACCCTCTGCGGAGGCCGTCCAGCTGCTCAGCGCGCTGCTGACCGGCGACTGGGAGACCGCTGACGCGTGCGAGGCGCGGCACGTCAGGGAGGGCAGCGGGCTGGTGTCCGCCTATCTGCACTGGCATCTGGAGCGCGGGCTGCGCTCGCTCAGGTATGTAGAGAAGAATTAGGAGACAAGAGCGCATGGCACGACGCGGAATCCTGGGACGTTCCCGCCGCGAGTACAAGACCCCGGAACCGCACCCGTCCGGTGCCGTTCCGCCGAAGATCCCCGCCGAGCTCGTGCCGAAGCATGTGGCGTGTGTCATGGACGGGAACGGCCGTTGGGCCAAGGAGCGCGGGCTGCCGCGCACCGAGGGTCACAAGGTGGGCGAGGGCGTGGTCCTCGATGTGCTCAAGGGCTGTCTGGAGATGGGCGTCAAGAACCTCTCCCTGTACGCCTTCTCCACCGAGAACTGGAAGCGCACACCAGACGAAGTGCGCTTCCTGATGAACTTCAACCGCGATGTCATCCGCCGCCGCCGCGACGAGATGGACGAGCTGGGAATCCGGATCCGCTGGGTCGGCCGGATGCCCAAGATGTGGAAGTCGGTCGTCCAGGAGCTCCAGGTCGCTCAGGAGCAGACCAAGGACAACGACGCCATGACGCTCTACTTCTGCGTCAACTACGGTGGCCGCGCCGAGATCGCGGACGCCGCACAGGCGCTCGCGGCCGATGTGGCGTCCGGCAAGCTCGACCCGTCCAAGGTCAACGAGAAGACGTTCGCCAAGTACCTGTACTACCCGGACATGCCGGACGTGGACCTGTTCCTGCGCCCCAGTGGTGAACAGCGCACGTCCAACTACCTGATCTGGCAGAGCAGTTACGCGGAGATGGTCTTCCAGGACGTGCTGTGGCCGGACTTCGACCGCCGGGACCTGTGGCGGGCCTGCCTGGAGTACGCGTCCAGGGACCGGCGCTTCGGCGGGGCGCTGCCCAACGTGGGGGAAGAGCTGCCCAACGAGGGGGAAGAGGGGAACGCGGAGGCTCAGCAGGCCTGATCGGTGCCCTCGGCGCCGTACGGGCTCACGCTCAGCCCGTACGGCGCCGCGGGGGCCTGTCCGGCGAAGATCGGCCGGACAGGCCCTAATTCTTCTCGGCCCTCGCCGCGCACGACTCGCACGTGCCGAAGATCTCCACCGTGTGCGCCACGTTCACATAGCCGTGCTGCGTGGCGATCGTCTCCGCCCACTGCTCCACCGCGGGTCCCTCGACCTCGACGGCCTTCCCACAGACGCGGCACACCAGATGGTGGTGGTGTTCGCCGGTCGAGCAGCGCCGGTAGACGGACTCGCCGTCGTTCGTCCGCAGGACGTCGACCTCACCCGCGTCGGCGAGAGTCTGCAGGGTGCGGTAGACCGTGGTCAGGCCCACCGAGTCACCGCGGTGCTTGAGCATGTCGTGGAGCTCCTGCGCGCTACGGAACTCGTCCACCTCGTCGAGCGCGGCCGCCACGGCGGCACGCTGGCGGGTCGATCGGCCGCGCACGGGGGCCGCACTTGATCCACCACTGGGCGCAGTCGTCACAGGTGTCTCCTTGCCTTTGCCCGTGTCTCTCGGGCGTTGCCCGCTTCCAACGGGCCATTCTGCCAGCTCGGGGTCAGACCGGAATGTCGTCGGCGGGCAGCCGGGCGCCCGGCACCTCTCGTACGGCTGCTCCGCACCCGTCCCCCGCCGCATCCGCGGCCGGCTCCCGCGCCGCCCGCAACGCGCGGGCCCGCCGCCTGGCCAGGGGAGTGGCGAGGGCGGTGAGCAGCACGAAGACACCGATCGCGATCAGCACGATCGTCGCGCCGGGCGGCACGTCCTGGTAGTACGAGGTGACCGTCCCGGCCAGCGTCACGGCCGTACCGATCACCACGGCCAGGACGAAGGTCACCGCGAACGACCGGGTGATCTGCTGGGCCGCCGCCACCGGGACCACCATCAACGCGCTGACCAGCAGCAGCCCCACCACCCGCATCGCGACGGTGACCGTGACCGCCGCGGTGACCGCGATCAGCAGATTCAGCGCGCGCACCGGCAGCCCGGTGACCCGGGCGAACTCCTCGTCCTGACTGACCGCGAACAGCTGCCGCCGCAGCCCCACCGTGACCAGCACCACGAACGCGGCGAGCACCGAGATCGCGGTCACGTCCTCCGGCGAGACCGTCGACAGAGAACCGAAGAGGTACGAACTGAGGTTGGCGTTCGAGCCGTTCGGCGCGAGATTGATCAGCAGGACACCGCCCGCCATGCCGCCGTAGAAGAGCATCGCCAGCGCGATGTCACCGCGCGTACGGCCGTAGGCGCGGATCAGTTCCATCGTGATGGCGCCGGCGACCGAGACCAGGGTCGCGATCCACACGGGGCTGACCGAGAGCAGAAAGCCCAGGCCCACCCCGGTCATCGCGACATGGCCGATGCCGTCGCCCATCAGTGCCTGGCGGCGCTGGACGAGGTAGATGCCGACGGCGGGGGCGGTGACGCCGACCAGTACGGCCGCGATCAGCGCGCGCTGCATAAAGGCGGTCTGGAGGATTTCCATGGTCAGGTCAGCAGTCCTGTACGGAGCGGCTCGCCGGCCGCGTGGGGGTGGACGTGGTCGTGGCCGGGCAGGGCGTGCTGGCCGACGGCCCGGGGCGGCGGTCCGTCGTGCGTCACACAGCCGTCGCGCAGCACCACCGCGCGGTCGATCAGCGGTTCCAGCGGGCCCAGTTCATGGAGGACGAGCAGAACGGTCGTACCGGCCGCGACCTGTTCGCGCAGGGTCGCCGCCAGGATCTCCTGGCTGGCCAGGTCGACGCCCGCCATCGGCTCGTCCATGATCAGCAGTTCGGGCTCGGAGGCGAGCGCCCTGGCGATCAGCACCCGCTGGTGCTGGCCGCCGGAGAGGGCGCCCACGGAGTCCTTGGCGCGGTCCGTGAGCCCCACCAGGTCGATGGCCCGCCGGACGGCCGCACGGTCGGCCTTGGAGGGCGGGAGCAGCCTGCTGCGGGACAGCCGGCCGGAGGAGACGACCTCGCGGACGGTCGCGGGCACTCCGCTCGCGGCGGTCGTGCGCTGCGGTACGTAACCGACGCGCGCCCAGTCCCGGAAGCGGCGCAGCGGGGTCGAGAACAGCGATATCTCGCCACTTGTGAGCGGTATCTGCCCGATCACGGAGCGTACGGCGGTGGATTTGCCGGAGCCGTTGGCGCCGAGCAGGGCGACGACCTCGCCGGGGTGCACGGTGAGATCGATGCCGCGCAGTACGGGGCGCGAGCCGAGCGTCGCGGTGGCCCCACGCATGGAGATGACGGAGGCGGAACTCCGCGGCCGCGGGTTCTCCGCAGAGGCTTCTTCGGTTTCCGGTCCGCTTTCGGCCCGTGCGGTGTGCTCAGCGTGCTCTGCCGCTTGCGGACCGCTGTCCGCCGAGTCTCCGCTCTCCACCGTCGCCATGTCGGGCGCCTCCGATACTGCTGTCGGCTGGTTCATTTCGCGCCAAGCGCTTTCTGGAGCGCGGTGAGGTTGGACCGCATGACCTGTAGGTAGTCATCGCCCTTGGACTTGTCCGTGATTCCCTCCAGCGGGTCCAGGACGTCGGTCTTGAGTCCGGAGTCCCCCGCGAGGGTCTTGGCGGTCTTGTCGCTGGCGAGTGTCTCGAAGAATACGGTGCTGACCTTGTCGCGCTTCGCGATGGTCTCCAGTTCCTTGACCCGCGCGGGGCTGGGCTCCGCCTCCGGGTCGATACCGGCGATGGCCTCCTGCTCCAGACCGTAACGCTCGGCGAGGTAGCCGAACGCGGCGTGGGTGGTGATGAACGTCTTGGTGCCGGTGTCGGCGAGGCCCTGCCGGAACTCGCTGTTCAGGGCGTCGAGCTTCTTGACCAGCGCCGCGGTGTTCTTCTTGTACGTGGCGGCGTGGTCCGGGTCGGCCTCCGACAGGGAGGCGCCGACGCCCTTGGCGACCTCGGCGTACTTCACCGGGTCGAGCCAGATGTGCGGGTCGGCGCCGTTCAGGCCGCTCGCCTCGTCCCCGCTGTCGGCCTCGCCTTCGTGGCCGTGCTCGTCGCCCTCGTGCGCGTGACCGACCTCGGTGCCGTGCTTCTCCAGCTTCGTGAGGGAGGCCGCGTCGACGGTGTTCTCCACACCGGACTGGGCGATGGCCTCGTCCACGGCGGGCTGGATGCCCTTGAGGTAGACGATGACGTCCGCTTCACCGAGCTGTGCGGTCTGCCGCGGCTTGAGCTCCAGGTCGTGCGGTTCGACGCCCGGCTTGGTCAGGGTGGTGACGTCGACATGGTCGCCGCCGATCTGCTGGGCCAGGTACTGCATGGGGTAGAACGACGCGGTCACCGCGAGCTTGCCGTCGCTCCCCGCGCCTCCGGAGGCGTCGGAGGAGGAGCAGGCGGACAGCGCCACCAGGCCGAGAGCGACCGCTCCGGCGATGGTGGCGGTGGGTATCAGACGTCGTACGTTCATGACACTCATTTTCAACAAAAGTGGAAACGGTTGTCAACAAGAGGCGAGGAAGTCTCTTACCCCGCACCGATTTGATCCAAGGGGTGCGCCCGCCGCTAATCTGAAGCATTCGCCGTTCGTCGTCGTCGTAATGAAGAGAGCAACGTGGCCGCCGACAAGATCGACAGCATCGTCAACCTGAGCAAGCGCCGTGGCTTCGTCTACCCGTGCAGTGAGATCTACGGCGGTCAGCGGGCCGCCTGGGACTACGGGCCGCTCGGAGTCGAGCTGAAGGAAAACCTCAAGCGTCAGTGGTGGCGTTACATGGTCACCTCGCGCGAGGACGTTGTCGGTCTCGACTCGTCGGTGATCCTGGCCACGGAGGTCTGGGAGGCGTCCGGCCATGTCGCGACCTTCACCGACCCGCTCACCGAGTGCACCTCCTGCCACAAGCGGTTCCGCGCGGACCACCTGGAGGAGGCGTACGAGGCGAAGCACGGCAAGGCCCCCGCGAACGGCCTCACCGAGCTGAACTGCCCCAACTGCGGCAACAAGGGAACCTTCACCGAGCCCAAGCAGTTCTCCGGGCTGCTCTCCACGCACCTCGGTCCGACGCAGGACTCCGGGGCCGTCGCCTACCTGCGCCCCGAGACCGCGCAGGGTATTTTCACCAACTTCGCCCAGGTGCAGCAGACGTCGCGGAAGAAGCCGCCGTTCGGCATCGCGCAGATGGGCAAGTCCTTCCGGAACGAGATCACTCCGGGCAACTTCATCTTCCGCACCCGCGAGTTCGAGCAGATGGAGATGGAGTTCTTCGTCAAGCCGGGCGAGGACGAGCAGTGGCAGGAATACTGGATGGAGCAGCGCTGGAACTGGTACCGCGACCTGGGTCTCCGTGAGGAGAACATGCGCTGGTACGACCACCCGGCCGAGAAGCTCTCGCACTACTCGAAGCGGACCGCCGACATCGAGTACCGCTTCCAGTTCGGCGGCAGCGAGTGGGGCGAGCTGGAAGGTGTGGCCAACCGCACCGACTACGACCTCTCCGCGCACTCCAAGGCGTCCGGCCACGACCTGTCGTACTTCGACCAGGAGGCCGGCGAGCGCTGGACCCCGTACGTCATCGAGCCCGCCGCCGGTGTCGGCCGCGCGATGCTGGCCTTCCTCCTCGACGCCTACGTCGAGGACGAGGCGCCCAACGCCAAGGGCGTCATGGAGAAGCGCACCGTGATGCGTCTCGACCCGCGCCTCGCGCCGGTCAAGGTCGCGGTCCTGCCGCTCTCCCGCAACCCGCAGCTCTCGCCGAAGGCCAAGGGCCTCGCCACCGACCTGCGGCGCAACTGGAACATCGAGTTCGACGACGCCGGTGCCATCGGCCGCCGCTACCGCCGCCAGGACGAGATCGGCACCCCGTTCTGCATCACCGTCGACTTCGACACCCTCGACGACAACGCGGTGACCGTGCGCGAGCGCGACACGATGAAGCAGGAGCGGGTCTCGCTCGACCAGATCCAGAGCTACCTGGGTGGCCGACTGATCGGCTGCTGACACATTACGTTCGTGGGTCGAAGCCCTCGGTTCCGTACCGGAACCGGGGGCTTCGCCGCACACTGGGCGCACACGCCAACAGGAGGAACGGATGCCGTCCACGACCACCAGCAAGGTCAACCGGTGGGATCAGCACGGCCGTGAGCATGTCGTACGTGTCCAGAAGACGGGCGTGCAGCGGTCGTTGGTCTGCGACACCTGCGGCTGGCGCAAGAACGCGCAGTTCCTGCCGTGGCTCAAGGCCGAGGAGCATCTCACCGAAGCGCATCAGGCGACGGTGAACCCCGGCGGCTGAGGAGGCCGCAAGGGCTGAGGCGGCTGAGGCAGTTGAGGCGGCTCAAAGGGCCGAAGAGGGCTGATGCGGCTGGTGCGGTACGGCTCGGAAAGCTGCCGGCCGTACCTCCTCAGGTCCGGATCAGGCCCGGAGCCCGCGCACCAGCAGATCGGACACGGCGGTGAACTCGGCGTCGATCGTGGGCTTCTGCCATTCCCCGACGTACGCCGGATCATGGAAGCGCGCGGTGGCGGCGAACACCGCTCCGGCCGCGCTCGCCGGGTCCTCCGCAGTGAACTCGCCCGCCCGCACGCCCTCTTCGACGATCCGCGTGAGCTGCCCCGTCAGCTCCGCCAGATGCGCCTCGACCGCGCTGCTGCTCTCCCCGGTGAGCACGGAGTACGTGGCGAACAGCTCGGGATCGTCCCCCGCCTTGTGCCGCTTGGTGTCGAACAGCGCCAGCAGCCACTCGTGGAGCTTCTCCGGGCCGGGCCCGGTCCCCTCGTCGGTGATCCTCTCCAGGATGATCTCCGTACGCCGCAGCCAGCGCGTGGTGACCGCCTCGCGCAGCGCCGCCTTCGTACGGAAGTGCCGGTAGACCGTGCCGTGGCTGACGCCCAGTACTCGCGCCACATCGACGACCGTGGCCTTCGCCGGTCCGTAGCGGCGCAGCACCTCCTCGGTGGCTTCGAGGATGCGCTCGGCGGTCAGGGTCTCGGCGGCCATGGGATGTCCGGCCTTTCGTGGTGCGTGCGAGGGGACACGGCAGATGACATTACCTGTCAGGTCCAGCCACCCCACGGGCGAGCCGTGGGGGCAGGCGTCCGCTCGCCGTGGCTCCCGGCCACGGTCAGTGCTCGCTGTCCAAGTGAGCCATCTGGGCGGCCGGGTAGCGGTCTCCGACGGCCGCGTCGGCCGGTACGGCACGCTCGATCATGGCCAGGTCGTCGGCGTCCAGCGTGACGTCGAGGGCGCCGAGAGCCTCGGTCAGCCGGTCGCGACGGCGGGCTCCGATCAGCGGCACGATGTCGTCGCCCCGGGACAGCACCCAGGCGATGGCTATCTGCGCGACCGTGACGCCCTTCTGCTCGGCGACCTTGCGCAGGGAGTCGACCAGCCCGAGATTGTGCTGGAGGTTGTCTCCCTGGAAACGGGGGCCCGCCGCGCGGAAGTCACCCGCCGTCAACTCGCGGTCGCGGGTGAAGTGGCCGCTGATCAGCCCGCGCCCGAGCACGCCGTACGCGGTGATGCCGATGCCCAGCTCACGGAGCGTCGGCAGGATCTCGGCCTCGATCCCGCGAGAGATCAGGGCGTACTCGATCTGGAGGTCCGCGATCGGGGCGACGGCTGCTGCTCGGCGGATGGTCTCGGCGCCGACCTCGGAGAGACCGATATGGCGCACATGGCCGGCCTGGACCAGCTCGGCGATGGCACCGACGGTCTCCTCGATCGGGACGTGGGGGTCGACCCGGGCGATCCGGTAGATGTCGATGTGGCCGGTGCCGAGGCGCTGGAGGGAGTACGTCACGAAGTTCTTCACGGCGGCGGGACGGCCGTCGTAGCCGTGCCAGCCGCTGTCCGGATCACGCAGGGCCCCGAACTTGACGCTGGTGAGGGCCCGTTCACGAAGGTCTGCCGGGGCCTTGCTCAGCGCCTCGTTGATCAGCAGCTCGTTGTGCCCCATGCCGTAGAAGTCACCGGTGTCGAGCAGGGTGACGCCCGCTTCGAGGGCGGCGTGAATGGTGGCGATGGATTCGGTCCGGTCGGCGCTCCCGTACATCCCGGACATGCCCATGCAGCCGAGGCCCAGCGCGGAGACCTGGGGGCCGGTGGTGCCGAGGGGACGGGTGGGGAGAGCGGGAGTGGGAGCCATGAGGGGTTCCTCCGGTGCGTTTTCGGTGCGGTTCTCGATGCGTTGTCGGTGTGAGTGCGACATCGGTGAGGGGCGGGTCCCGGACCGACATCGGAGGCTCGTACAACAACCATGGCATGACCGATGACAGATTTCAATATCTGTCATCGAATACATGTCTGCGGCGCCGGAAAAATGCGTAACGCCCTGCCCTCGCCCGGTGGTAGCGTCACGGGCATGTTCTTCCAGATCTACGAGTGAGAGCGCGGCGGCGACGACCCGCCCCCCACCGACGAATCCGAAGATCACTTCTCATCACATCGGGAGAACCCCGTGGCAAAGAGCCGCAACAACCTTCTTGGCGTGGGCGGACAGCGTAAGAAGCTGTCCCGCGCCGACCGGCAGGGCAGCCCCACCGCCCGCGAGGCCGACCGCAAGGTCGCCACCGACCAGAAGCAGGAACTGCTGCGCAAGATGCGTGAGCGCGCGGCCGGGCAGGACCGACAGGACAGCGCGACCGAGACATCCGACACGGCCGGGACGACCGGCGACAACGGTGCGGCCCAGGCGTCGGGTGAGGCAGCGACGCAGGGCTGACGTAGCGTCAACACCTCATAGAAACATGCGACATGAGCCCGGATCACCGAAGTGATCCGGGCTCATGTCGTGGTCTGCTGTCGGGCCGAGAAGCCTCCGGCGGGAGCGGTTGTCAGGCGACCGGACGCGGCAGTCGAAGGCTGAGCAGCGCCGTCAGGACGACCGTGGCCAACTGCGCCAGCAGCGTGACGGTCAGCGCGCCCCGCATCCCCGCCGAGGCCTCCAGGGTCAAGAAGAGCGAGCCCAGCGTCGCCACTCCCAGTGCCAGCGCGGACTGCTGGGTCGTCACCATCACGCCGCCGCCCACCCCGGCCCGTTCGGCCGGTATGTCGGAGAGCACGATCCGGAAGAAGACGGGCAGTTGGAGCCCTTGGCCGAGACCGGCCAGGGCGACTCCCGGCAGCAGGTCGAGCATGCCGACCGAGGGCCAGTCACGCCATACGGTGAGCGCCAGCAGCACGACACCGACGGCCTGCACCACCGCGCCGGCCGTCACGACGAGGCTGCCGTGGCGCCGTACGAGACGAGGTCCCGCCAGTGACGCCGCGAAGAACGCCACAGCCATCGGCACCAACGCGAATCCGGCCGCCACCGGGCCCATGCGCAGGCCCTGTTGGAGCGCGACCGCGATCACGAACATGAAGCCGCCGAAGCCGATCGAGAACGGCACCACCAGCGCGAGCCCGCGCCGTAGCGAGACCAGTGCGAACAGGCTCGGCGGTACGAGCGGGGTCCGGCCCTGCCGGTCGGCCCGCCGTTCCACGCGGAGGAAGGTGTACGCCGCGACGGGGAAGGCGGCGAGCGAGACCCAGGTCCACACCGGCCACCCGGCCGCGCGGCCCTCCGTGAGCGGCGCCAGCAGCGTGATCAGCGCGACGCCCAGCAGCAGCGTTCCCGGTACGTCGATGGGCGCGGGCCGCTCGGAACGGGTCTCGGGCACCGAACGGAACGCCAGGAACAGACCCACCAGCGCGACCGGCACATTCACCAGGAAGATCGCCCGCCAGCCGCTCCCCGCGATGTCGGCGGAGACCAGTACGCCGCCCAGGATCTGGCCCGCCACCATCGATAGCCCGGCCGTGGCGCCGTAAAGGCTCAGTGCCTTCGCCCGGCGCGGTCCGGCGGTCGCGGCCTGGATGGTGGCCAGCACCTGCGGCAGCATCAACGCGGCGGCGGCCCCCTGTGTCACGCGCGCCCCGACGAGCGTCCAGGCGGTCGGCGCGAGGCCGCAGGCGAGCGAGGTGAGCCCGAAGGCCGCCATGCCGACCAGGAAGAGCCGGCGCCGGCCGAACATGTCCCCGAGCCGTCCGCCGAGGACGAGCAGTACGGCGTACGAGAGCCCGTACCCGGCGACGACCAGCTCCAGCAGCGCGGGCCCGGCGGCCAGGTCGTGGTCGATGGTCGGCAGGGCGACATTGACGATGAAGAAGTCGATCAGCGGGAGGGCCGCCCCGAGCAGCACGGTGAACAGGCCGAGCGTGCCGAGTGCGGACCCGTGGTCATGGATGACGGGCGACCCGCCCCCATCGGGGCCGGCCTTGCCGGTGGCCCCGGCGGCAGTGGGAGACGTCGTGGACGCGGATGCTGTACTCACGGCACCCACCGTCCTTCATCACTGAGCCTGGTACCAGAGTGTCTTTATCCTGGTACATGAACTACCCGGCAATGGGCTGAGTCCCCGAGGTGCCGCCGATGGTGCTGTTCCGTACACTCACGATTACGTCGAGTGACCATCGGGCGCTCATGTGGCGTGTGACGTGGGAGTGCGGATGAAAGCAAGCAAGGGCGACCGTTTGGTGATGCACGGCAGGGTCGTGGGCAAGCAGGACCGGGTCGTGGAAGTCGTGGAGGTGCTGGGGCCGAACGGTACCCCGCCCTTCCGGGTGCGCGCCGAGGACGGCCATGAGTCGATCGTCTCGCCCGGCCCCGACACGGCGGTGGAGACGCGTCGTCCGCACTGACGGCGGGAGTTGTCGTCCGTCGGTCCGTGAGCCGGGCGCGCCGGGGGTCGCGCGCCGGGCCGATGGTTCCTGCGGTGTGCGACGGCTGCCCTCACACCCTCACACCCCGCCCCTGCTGCTGCGCTTGTTCCTCTCCTTCACCCGCGCGCTCAGCTCTTCGGCGGACGGTGCGTCCGGCGCGGGCGGCGGCTCGTAGTCCGGGCACTTCCGGCTCCCGCACCGGCACGGCGGCCACGTGAGCGCGGACCCGGGGGCGAGGTCGGCGCCCTCCGCCTCCAGCCCGGACTTCGGTACGACCAGGGCGCCGTCCGAGCCGAACGTGGCGATGAGCAGGGACAGGCGCTTGCGCACCTCACTCCCGGTCATGCGGCCAGCCGCCTGAGCCCGCGCTCCACGCGCTCCATCAACTCCCGCGTCGGCACGGCGAACTGGAGGGGTACCCACTCGGGCGCCAAGCGCCAGAAGCCGTCGGCGGCTACCAGTGAGGCCAGTGCGGTCAGCTCTTCCGGGTCGTAGGTCCGTGTATCGGTGGCTCGTTCACGCATCGGGGATGTACCTTCCGTCATCGAGTACTCGCTGTCTGTGTTCAATCTTCGGCCGTCGCGAGTACGTTCAACAGGTAGGTGCGTTGGACGCCGGTAACTGTCCAAAGACCATTCGGGGATCCATGTGACTGTCGAAAACGAGAGCGTGGAAGCGACCGACGCGGCCGCCTCGCCGCTCGCTCATTTCGGGGCTGAGGTACGGCTGGAGCGCGAGCGTCTGGGCATGTCACGCGCGGACCTCGGCAAAGTGGCCTGCTGCGGGTACTCGCTCGTGGCGAAGATCGAGGCCGGGGACCGGGTGCCGTCCCTGGACTTCGCCGAGGCGTGCGACCGTACGTTCCCCTACGCCAACGGGCGCTTCGTGCGGCTGTGGCCGCTCGCCCTTCGGTACGCCTTCCCGCCGTGGTTCCGCAGGTATGTCGAGCTGGAGTGGACCGCCACCGAAGTCCACATGTTCCACCCGCTACTTGTGCCTGGTCTTGTGCAGACGGAGCAGTACGCGCGAGCCGTACTGCGGACCGGGCGCCCCACCAACCTGGACGACCTGGTGACCGCGCGCATGGAGCGGCAGCGCATCCTTACGCGTGAGGTTCCAACTCGGCTGTGGATCATCCTGGATGAGGGCGTCCTCCGCCGTGCCGTCGGCGGAAAGCGCGTCATGAGGGGGCAGTTGGAACGCTTGCGGACCCTGGCGGAGGAGCCGCAGCACGTCATCCAGATCATCCCGAACAGCATTGCGGCCTACCCCGGTTCGGGCTCTCCGTTCGGACTCCTGTCCTTCGGCGAAGGCGCGGACGTCGTGCATGTCGACGGCTTCCCGAAGGGGTACATCCTGGCTGAACCGGACGATGTGGTCGCGGCGCGCACTGCCTATGGTTTGCTGAAGGCGACCGCTCTGCCGCCGGATGAGTCGGCCCCCGTGATCGACTCCATTTTGAAGGACTGCTTTTCATGATCGAGCCGATCCGTATACCTGAGCAGGCGTGGCGCACCTCCAGCTACAGCGGCAGCAACGGCGGGGAGTGCGTCGAGGTGGCCGACGGCCTCACCGGCGTCGTCCCCGTCCGTGACTCCAAGGCCCCCCACGGCCCGCACCTCACCTTCCCGCACGGCGCCTTCGCCTCCTTCGTACGGTCCGTGCGGCGCGGCGAGTTCGACGCCTCCTGAGCCGCGCCGGGAGCCCGGCACCCGTACGGCTCCCGTACAGCTCCCGTACCGAAATGCCCGCCACACGGGAATTCCAGTACACGATCTTTGACGACGGGCGCCTCAGAGGGGTGCCCGTTCGCTTTTATCCTGGTGTTGGGCGTACCTGGTATTCGGCTGGGGCTTCCGGCACGCTGGAAGCATGAGTACGACTGTGACCCCGCCCGCGAGCCTGCGCGAGCGGGAGACCGACATCCGGCGGCACGAGCTGGCCGCGTTCCTGCGCAGTCGGCGGGAGCGGATCACGCCCGAGCAGGTCGGGCTGGCGCGGGGTGCTCGGCGGCGTACTCCCGGGCTGCGGCGTGAGGAGGTCGCTCAGCTCTCGGCGGTCGGGGTCACCTGGTACACGTGGCTTGAGCAGGCACGTTCCATCCAGGTCTCCGCCCAGGTGCTCGACGCCCTCGCCCGTGCGCTGCTGCTCGACCGGAGTGAGCGCGCGCATCTGTTCGCGCTCGCGGCGGCCACCGATCCCGCGCCCGGCACGCCGTGCCCCACCATCACGCCGGCGCTGCGGGCGATGCTGGAGCGGCTGGAGCCGTTCCCGGCCTGCGTGCAGAACTCGCGGTACGACATCCTCGCGTACAACCGGACGTACGGGCTGCTCATGTGTGACATGGACGCGATACCGCCCGAGGACCGCAATTGCATGTTGCTGGCGTTCACCAACCAGGAGTGGGGCGAGTCGCTCGGCGACAACCGCAAGGAGACGATCCGGATCATGGCGGGCAAGTTCCGCTCCGCCATGGCCGAGCACCTCGCCGAGCCGGCCTGGAAGACGCTGCTCGGGCGGCTGCGGGCGGCCTCGCCCGAATTCTGCGAGATCTGGGAGCGGCACGAAGTGGTCGCGCCCGTCGGCGACCGGACCAAGCGTTTCGTCAACGCCCATGTGGGCGGGCTCAGCGTGGAGCACACCAACCTCTGGCTCGGGCCGTCCTCCGGCCCTCGGCTGGTCAGTTACGTTCCCGTGGACGAGGAGTCCCGGCTCCGCCTCGACCGGCTTCACGCGTTCGCGCGGACATCGGCGCAGGCACCGGCTCGGCCGTCCGCTCAGGCCTTGGAGTCGGTGCCCGTCGCGACCTGAGCCGAGGACGGCTCCTCCAGTCGCCGCGCCGTCCGGAGCGCGGTCCGCCGGGCCCAGTCGCCGCTGGTCAGCGCGCCCACCAGCAGGACACAGACACCGCAGACCGTGATGATCCACCAGGCCGGGCGACTCGCGTCCGTGAATCCCGCCCTGTACGGGGCCGAGCCCGCCGCGGCCGTGACCCCGCCCGCCAGCACCGCGCCGATCACGGCAACACCCAGCGTCTGGCCGATCTGGCGGCTGGTGGAGGCGACGGCGGCCGCGACGCCCGCCTGGGAGCGGGGCATGCCGGAGACGGCGGTGTTGGTGATCGGCGCGTTCACCATGCCGAAGCCGATGCCGAACAGCACATAGCCGGTGAACATCAGCGTGGTGGTCGCCTCGGCGTCGAAGGCCGCGAACAGCACCCCGCTCACCGTCATCGCGGTTCCGGCGATCAGCAGGGAGAGGCGGGGGCCGCGGTTGCCGACCAGCCGGCCCGACAGCGGGGCGCAGACGAAGGTCATGGCCGCCATCGGGAGCATGTACAGCCCGGCGCTCAGCGCGGACAGTCCCCGTACGTCCTGGAGGTAGAGCGTGTTGACGAAGAGGAATCCGCCGAGCGCGGCGAAGGCGCACACGGCGATGACCGTCGCCCCGCTGAACGGCGCGCTGCGGAAGAACCGCAGGTCGATCAGGGGCTCGGCGCGCCTCGGCTCGTACAGCAGCAGGCCGGTCAGGGAGAGCGCCGCGACGGTGGCGAAGGAGATGATCAGCGGTGAGGTCAGGCCGGCCGACGGCGCCTCGATGATCGCGTAGGTCAGCGCGCCGAAGACGCCGATGACCAGCAACTGCCCGACGGGGTCGGGGCGGCGGGGCTTCGGGGCGCGGGACTCGGGGACGTACCGCCAGGTCAGTACGAGGGCGGCCAGCCCGATCGGGAGGTTGAGCCAGAAGATCGACCGCCAGCCGACCGAGTCCACCAGCAGCCCGCCGACCAGCGGGCCCGCCGCCATCGAGATGCCGACGACGCCACCCCAGACCCCGATGGCGCGGGCGCGCTCGCGCGGGGCGGTGAAGGTGTTGGTGATGATCGACATCGCGACGGGGTTGAGCATCGAGCCGCCGACGGCCTGCACCATGCGGAAGGCGACCAGTGATTCGAGGTTCGGCGCGAGCGAGCAGAGGGCCGAGCCGAGGGTGAAGATGACGAGCCCGGCCTTGAAGACCCGGCGGCGGCCGATCCGGTCGGCCGTCGAGCCCGAGAGCATCAGCAGCGAGGCGAGGACGAGGGTGTAGGCGTCGATCGTCCATTGCAGCCCGGAGACCGAGGCGTGCAGTTCCTTCTGCATGGAGGGCAGGGCGACGTTGAGGACGGTGTTGTCCAGACTGACGATCAGAAGACTCATGCAGCAGATCGCCAGAACCAGCATTTGCCGTCGGTGGCTGAGCTCGGACATTCATTGATAGTACGACTAACTAATGAACCCTGTCGTGCGCGACAATGGGCGGATGACCGCTCCACTCGCCACGCTCGCCAGCCCCGCCACCGCCCAGACCGCCGCGACGTCCGCACCGGTGACCGCGCCGGTGACCGCACCTGCGGCTCCGCTCGCGATCGGCCCGTACGAGGTCCGGCCGCCCGTGGTGCTCGCCCCCATGGCCGGGATCACCAACGCGCCCTTCCGCACGCTGTGCCGGGAATTCAGCGGTGGCAAGGGCCTGTTCGTCAGCGAGATGATCACCACGCGGGCGCTGGTCGAGCGCAACGAGAAGACCATGCAGCTGATCCACTTCGACGCGACCGAGACGCCGCGCTCGATCCAGCTGTACGGAGTGGACCCGGTCACCGTCGGCAAGGCCGTCCGGATGATCGTGGACGAGGGGCTGGCCGACCACATCGATCTCAACTTCGGCTGCCCGGTGCCCAAGGTGACCCGCAGGGGCGGTGGCTCGGCGCTCCCGTACAAGCGGCCGCTGCTGCGGGCGATCCTGCGCGAGGCCGTCTCCAACGCCGGGGACCTGCCCGTCACGATGAAGATGCGCAAGGGCATCGACGACGACCACATCACCTATCTGGATGCCGGGCGGATCGCGGTCGAGGAAGGCGTGACGGCGATCGCGCTGCACGGCAGGACCGCGTCCCAGCACTACGGCGGCACGGCCGACTGGGACGCCATCGCGCGGCTCAAGGAGCACGTCCCGGAGATCCCGGTGCTCGGCAACGGCGACATCTGGTCGGCGGACGACGCGCTGCGGATGGTGCGCGAGACGGGCTGCGACGGCGTGGTCGTGGGGCGCGGCTGCCTGGGGCGGCCGTGGCTCTTCGGGGACCTGGTCGCGGCCTTCGAAGGTACGGGAGCGCCCGCGCGGCCCACGCTGCGCGAGGTCTCCGGGGTCATGCGGCGCCACGCCCAGCTGCTGGGGGAGTGGATCGGGGACGAGGCGCGCGGGGTGATCGACTTCCGTAAGCATGTGGCCTGGTACCTGAAGGGCTTCTCGGTCGGCTCGCAGCTGCGCAAGCAACTGGCGATCACCTCGTCCCTCGCCGAACTCGACGAGCTGATGGCCGGGCTCGACCTGGACCAGCCGTGGCCGGAGGGCGCGGACGGGCCGCGTGGGCGTACGTCGGGGAACAACCGGGTCGTCCTGCCCGACGGCTGGCTCAAGGACCCGTACGACTGCGCGGGCATCGGTGCCGACGCCGAGCTGGACACCTCGGGCGGGTGAGTGCACGCGTTCCTGGTCCAGATTCTGGAATCGAGGGGTGAACACGGCCATTCGAGGGCGTGATTCTCGCCACGTTTGATCGATCATCAACTCAGATGAGCGAGTCTTGGCTGGCTGTACCTCCAGAAGGGGTGGCACGCAGTGCCACCCCTTCTGCGTTCAAGTCTTAAACTCAGACGTCGATGTCTCCGCTCGTCTGAGCGAACTTGGTCATGTGCGAGTCATGCCCGCTTCGAGGAGTGAAGGAGCCACGAACCACCGGTTCTCCAGGGCCCACTTTCGATCTGCTGGCGGACGGGTGGTTAAGGCCGTATGACAGTCAAGTGGACGTACCCAGCCACCTTTGATCTGGGTATGTTCCCTGCCGTCAGGGCAGCCACCGCGTCCTCGAGGAGTCGAGACCCGTGCCGGAAAACAAAGGTCCCCACGCAGCCACCCCCGAGCCCGAGCGCGAGAAGTTCGTCTACGACTTCACCGAGGGCAACAAGGATCTGAAGCACCTCCTCGGTGGCAAGGGTGCCAACCTCGCCGAGATGACCAACCTCGGGCTGCCCGTCCCCCCGGGCTTCACCATCACCACCGAGGCCTGCAACATCTACCTCGACAGCGGCACGGAACCGGTCGCCCTGCGCGACGAGGTGAGCGCCCATCTCGACGCCCTCGAAAAGAAGATGGCGAAGAAGCTCGGCCAGGCCGACGACCCGCTGCTCGTCTCCGTACGTTCCGGCGCCAAGTTCTCCATGCCCGGCATGATGGACACCGTCCTCAACGTCGGCCTCTCGGACGCCTCCGTCGCCGGACTCGCGACCCAGTCCGGTGACGAGCGCTTCGCCTGGGACTCGTACCGCCGCCTGATCCAGATGTTCGGCAAGACCGTGCTCGGCGTCGACGGCGAACTCTTCGAGGACGCGCTGGAGGAGGCCAAGCAGGCCAAGAAGGCCGCCACCGACGTGGATCTGGAGGTCGCCGACCTCAAGAAGCTGGTCAAGCGGTTCAAGAAGATCGTCGCCGGCGAGGCCGGGCGCGACTTCCCGCAGGACCCGCGCGAGCAGATGGATCTCGCGATCCGCTCCGTCTTCGAGTCCTGGAACACGGACCGGGCCAAGCTCTACCGCCGTCAGGAGCGCATCCCCGGCGACCTCGGCACCGCCGTGACCGTCTGTTCCATGGTCTTCGGCAACCTCGGCCCCGACTCCGGTACGGGCGTCGCCTTCACCCGTGACCCCGCCAGCGGACACCAGGGCGTGTACGGCGACTACCTCCAGAACGCGCAGGGCGAGGATGTCGTCGCGGGCATCCGCAACACCGTGGCGCTCGCCGAACTGGCCACCATCGACAAGAAGTCGTACGACCAGCTCATGGGCATCATGGAGACCCTGGAGACGCACTACCGGGATCTGTGCGACATCGAATTCACCATCGAGCGCGGCCAGTTGTGGATGCTCCAGACCCGCGTCGGCAAGCGCACCGCCGGTGCCGCCTTCCGGATCGCCACCCAGCTGGTCGACCAGGGGCTGATCGACGAGGCCGAGGCGCTCCAGCGCGTCAACGGCGCCCAGCTCGCCCAGCTGATGTTCCCGCGCTTCGACGAGGACGCCGCGCGGACGCTCCTCGGGCGCGGCATCGCGGCCTCGCCCGGCGCGGCCGTCGGCAAGGCCGTCTTCGACTCGTACACCGCCATCAAGTGGTCCCGGTCCGGCGAGAAGGTCATCCTCATCCGCCGCGAGACCAACCCCGACGACCTGGACGGCATGATCGCCGCCGAGGGCATCCTGACCTCACGCGGCGGCAAGACCTCGCACGCCGCCGTCGTCGCCCGTGGCATGGGCAAGACCTGTGTCTGCGGCGCGGAGGAACTGGAGGTCGACACCAAGGCGCGCCGGCTGACCGTGGGCGGGACCGTCATCGAGGAGGGCGACGTCGTCTCCATCGACGGCTCGACCGGCAAGGTCTACCTCGGCGAGGTCCCGGTCGTCCCGTCGCCCGTCGTGGAGTACTTCGAGGGCCGGATGCACGCGGGCGCCGACGACGCCGACGAGCTGGTCAAGGCCGTCCACCGGATCATGGCGTACGCCGACCGCTGCCGCCGGCTGCGGGTGCGCGCCAACGCCGACAACGCCGAGGACGCGCTGCGTGCCCGCCGGTTCGGGGCCCAGGGCATCGGGCTGTGCCGTACGGAGCACATGTTCCTCGGTGAACGCCGCACGATGGTTGAGAAGTTGATCCTCGCCGACACGGACGACGAGCGGGAAGAGGCACTGGGTGCCCTGCTGCCGCTCCAGAAGAAGGACTTCGTCGAGCTGTTCGAGGCGATGGACGGCCTGCCGGTCACGGTCCGCCTCCTCGACCCGCCGCTGCACGAGTTCCTGCCCGACATCACCGAGCTGTCCGTACGGGTCGCTCTCGCCGAGTCGCGCAAGGACCACAACGAGAACGATCTGCGCCTCCTCCAGGCCGTGCACAAGCTCCACGAGCAGAACCCGATGCTCGGTCTGCGCGGGGTACGGCTCGGTCTGGTCATCCCCGGGCTGTTCGCCATGCAGGTACGGGCCATCGCGGAGGCGGCAGCCGAGCGCAAGAACGCCAAGGGCGACCCGCGCGCCGAGATCATGATCCCGCTCGTCGGTACGGTCCAGGAGCTGGAGATCGTCCGCGACGAGGCCGAGCAGGTCATCGCGGAGGTCCGACAGGCCACGGGCGTCGAACTCAAGCTGGCGCTCGGCACGATGATCGAGCTGCCGCGCGCCGCGCTGACCGCCGGGCAGATCGCGGAGGCGGCGGAGTTCTTCTCGTTCGGTACGAACGACCTCACCCAGACGGTCTGGGGCTTCTCCCGCGACGACGTGGAGGCGAGCTTCTTCACCGCGTACCTGGAGAAGGGCATCTTCGGGGTCTCGCCGTTCGAGACGATCGACCGGGACGGTGTCGGCTCGCTCGTACGGAGCGCGGTCGAGGCGGGGCGCGCGACGCGGCCCGGTCTGAAGCTGGGCGTCTGCGGCGAGCACGGCGGCGACCCGGAGTCCGTGCACTTCTTCCACGAGGTGGGCCTGGACTACGTCTCCTGCTCGCCGTTCCGGATCCCGGTGGCCCGGCTGGAGGCGGGGCGCGCGGCGGCCGAGTCGACCGGGAGCGACTCGCGGTAACGCCACCCGGCACCCCGGAAGGACACCGGAGCGGCCGTCGCCGGGTCACCCAGGCCGGACAGGACCTGGACCCTCAGCGATCCGGCGGGCGGCTTCGGGGCACGGGAGGGGCGGGCGCCTTTGTGCGGGGTGCCCGTCCCTTCGTCTCCTTCGCCACGGCGGGTCCTTTCGCCACGGCCGTCGGGTTCCTTCGCCACGGCCGTCGGACCGGTTCGTAACCCGCTTACGCGGCGGCGTACTCGGACGGCCCGGCCTCGTGCTCGGACGGGCCGGTCCCGTACTCCGACAGCTGGGCGTCGTACTCCGACATCTGCGACCGGAAGATCTCGATCGTCTTCCTGGCATGCCCCAGCCCGATCCGGTCCACCTCGCGCTCCAGGTCGTCCAGCTCACGCCGCGTCAGCTCCGCCGAACGCCCCAGGAAGTGCAGGGACTTGACCCGGCCGAGCCGCGACAGCACCACACCGCGCGGTTCGTCGATGGCCCGGAACTCCACCAGCGCCTGCGTGTACACGTCCCGAGCGCTCGCGTAACGCCCCGCCCGGTAGAGGACGTTGCCACGCATTTTGTGCGCGTAGGCGTGGGCACTCGTGAGGTTCATACGGGAACAGATCGCCTCGGCCTCGGACAGCAGGGCCAGGGCGCGCTCCGTGTGTCCCTGGGCGGACAGGACGTCCGCGACGCCGCGCAGCGACCAGGCGCGGCCCCGCGCGTCATCGCCGTCGGTGGCTATCCGTACCGACTCCTCGAACATCTCCAGCGCCGAGTCCAGCGAGCCGGTGTTCCGGTGCATCTGGGCGATGCCGGACAGCGCCCAGACGATGTGCCGCGCCTCGCCGTGCGCCCTGGCCTGGGCGAGGAGTTCCTCGTGCATGGCGGCGACCGCCTCGTAATCGCCCTGGATGCGGCCGGTCTCGGCGAGCCCGGCCAGGCAGTAGCCGTGCGCGATCCGGTCGCCGCTGCCGGCCGCGAGTTCCAGCGCGTGGGCCAGCAGGCGGCGGGCCAGCGGCAGCGTGCCGCACTGACGGGCCAGCGTGCCGCCGCTCCACAGGGCCCAGGCCATGGCGCCCCGGTGCTCGGCCTCACGGGCGCTGCGGTAGCTTTCGCGCCATGCCGCGCCGGCCTCGTCCACGCGGCCCAGCCGCCGGTTGGCCTCGCCAACGGCCAGCGAGGCGCGGGCCCGTTCCAGTGGGGTGCCGGCAGTGCGCCGTACCTCGCGCGCCGCTGTCAGTACCTCTTCGTACGAAGAGTTCACGCCCAGTACGGTCCTCAGTTCGCCCTGGTACTCGGGAGCGAATGCCTTGCTGTACATGTCCGGGTGGCCTCCTGATCGTGCGCGCCCGACCGGTTGCCGTCCCGTGCTGTGCCGGCCGGTCGCGCTGCCTTGATCACGAAGCTAGGGGGTGGGGCGGGGGCGGCGAATCCCTCCGCGTACGGGCTTGTGGCGTCCCCCTGGAGTGCTACACGGGGTTCCATGGTCATCAACAGGTCGTACGGAGGAGTCGGTTTCCCGGCCACGGGAACGGTGTATTCGGCCACGAGAACGGTGTGTTGTCGCTTTTTCGTCTCTCGTAAGGCCGACCTGTTGAATTGGACAGGCCCCGGAGCGCGGCCCGTGGATCCCCACCCGACGGGCCGCGCTCCATTACACGGGCCGGACATGGAGCCGCCACCGTCATCGACCGCCGCCGGGTCGGCAAAGCCCCCCACGGCCTTCACCGAGCCATTCGGTCGTTCAGGTTTCATGTCCGACGCGGGACAGCTTTTCGCTTCCGGCCCCGCCGCCGCGACCCGTTTCAACTGTGGCCGAAACACCGTGGTAACCACCTGTGATGGCATGCATACTCTTTGATTGGGAGACGGGGCATGGAAGTGGCTGGCACAGATGGGGATTTCGATGCTGCGTATTCATTTCACGGGTAAGGATCTCGGCGGGGTCAGGATGGCCGCCGGTCCCGACCCGCTCTGGGAAACGATTCTCAGCTTTCATCGAATAAGGGATCGGCGGGGTCCGCTTGTCTTCGGTGAATGGCGCAGGGAAACGCGCGCCCGGTTGAATGGTGAAACAGCGCTCCTCTCCGCGCTCGTTCCGCAGCGCGGCTATTTCCCCGATTTCCTGACGCCGGGTCCGCGCCTGTCCGGCTACGGCGCCGGCCCGGAGACGGCCCGCGCGTCCGGCCCGTCCGGCCTGGAGTCGGGCGGCACGGTGGGCCTTGAGGCGGGTCTTGAGGCGGTGCGCGCCACCCCGCTGGAGCGGATCCACGCCGAACTCTCCCTGCTCACCGGCGGCAGAGCCCGTACGGGGCGAACGGGCCCGGGGCACCCGGGGCCGGGCAGGGGCAGGCGGCTCGCCACCCTCGCCGCGTTCACGGACGGCGGCACCGGCCGACTCGCCCGCCTCGTCGAGGTGTTGCGTACGTACCACCGGGCCGCCGTCGAGCCGTACTGGCCGTACCTCCGGGCCAGAGCCGAGGCGGACCGCGCACTGCGCGGCCGGGCCCTGCTCGACGGCGGCGCGGACGCCCTCCTCTCCACCCTGCCGCCGATGCTGCGCTGGCGCTCCCCGGTGCTGGAGGCCGACTATCCGGTGGATCGCGAACTGCGCCTGGACGGCCGTGGGTTGCTGCTCCAGCCGTCCTTCTTCTGCCGCTCCACCGCGGTCGTCCACCGCGAGCACCGTGACCCGGAGCAGCCGCCCGTCCTCGTCTACCCCATCACCCACTCCGACGGGCCCCCTGTCGCGGAGCGGACGGGGCCCTCGCTCGGCCGGCTCGTCGGCCACACCCGCTCGGCAGTCCTCCAGGCCATCGAACACGGCTGTACGACCAGCGAACTGGCCCGCAGGACCAGCGTGTCCCTCGCCTCGGCCAGCCAGCACGCGTGCGTCCTGCGCGAGGCGGGGCTGGTCGTCACCCTGCGGAACGGGAACGCCGTTCTGCACACGCTGACCCCGCTGGGCGCCGCCCTGCTGCGGGGCTGCGCCACCATGGACGGCCTCTACGTCCGTTGACGAACCCCCACGCGTACGTCCGTTGACGACCCCCCCGTACGTCCGTTGACGAACCTCACGTGTGCCTCTATTTTCCGAGCAGCGTCCTCGAAACTTTCAGTTGGCTTTCCGAAACTCCAGGATCTCCTAGGAGAGAGGGACGACCGTGAGGAAACTCCGGGCCTTGTCCAGAGCCGCCCGCCCCCGCCCCCGAGCCGTGACGGCTCACGCAGTGACGGCCCGAGCCGTGACGGCCCGCGTCGCGACAGCCGTCTCCGCGCTGACCGCCGCAGCCGTCGCCATGGTCGGATTCGCCGCCCCCGCGCACGCCGCCGACCCCGTCCTGCGGGATCTCGCCACCGCCAAGGGCACGTACTACGGCACCGCCGTCACGGGGTCGAAGCTGACCGGTACGTACGGGAGTGTCACCGGCGCCCAGTTCGACTCGATCACGCCCGGCAACGAGATGAAGTGGGGATCGGTCGAGCCGACCCGGGGGAGCTTCAACTGGGCGGGCGCCGACGGCATCGTGAACTTCGCCGAGGCCCACGGGCAGAAGGTACGCGGACACACACTCGTCTGGCACAGCCAGATGCCCAACTGGCTGGCCAACGGCACCTTCAGCGACGCCGAACTGCGCACGATCACGACCGGTCACGTCACCACCGAGGTCGCCCGCTACAAGGGCCGCATCGACCACTGGGACGTCGTCAACGAGCCGCTCAACGAAGACGGCACGATGAGGGCCAGCAAGTTCTACACGCAGCTCGGCGAGTCCTACATCGCCGACGCCTTCCGCGCCGCGCGCGCCGCCGACCCCGCCGCCAAGCTGTACATCAACGACTACAACACCGACGGTACGGGCGCCAAGAGCAACGGGATGTACTCCCTGGTCCAGCGGCTCAAGGCACAGGGCGTCCCGATCGACGGGGTCGGGTTCCAGGGCCACCTGATCCTCGGTCAGGTGCCGTCCACGCTCCAGGCGAACCTCCAGCGCTTCGCGGACCTCGGGGTGGATGTCGCGATCACCGAACTCGACATCCGGATGACGCTCCCGGCCACCGATGCCGAACTCGCCCAGCAGAAAGCCGAATTCAAGGCGGTCACCAGCGCCTGCCTCGCTGTCACACGCTGCAAGGGCGTCACGGTCTGGGGCTTCACCGACTCCGACTCCTGGATCCCGGACGTCTTCCCGGGCCAGGGCGCGGCCACCCCGTACGACGCCAACTTCCAGCCCAAGCCCGCGTATTACGGCATCGCGGAAGCCCTCGGCTGGACCGGTGGCGGTGGCGGTGATCCCGGGCCGGTCACCGGCTGCGCGGTGAGCTACGCCGTACAGAGCCAGTGGAACACCGGCTTCACCGCCGGAGTGACGGTCAGGAACACCGGTTCCTCGGCGATCGACGGATGGACACTGAAGTGGACGTGGCCCTCGGGCCAGAGCGTGACCTCGGCATGGAACGCCACCGTCAGCCAGTCCGGCACCCAGGTCACCGCCGTCAACGCCGCCCACAACGGGGCGATCGCCGCCGGCGGATCGGCCACCTTCGGCTTCAACGGCGCCTGGAGCGGAGGAAACACCGCCCCGAGCACCTTCACCCTGAACGGTGCCGCCTGCACCACGGCGTAGGCCGTGCCGCTCCATTGGACGACAGAAGACGGACGGCACAAGACAAAGGCAAGGAGAGCTCTCTCCTTGCCACTCTCAACGTATAGCGCGCCGGGGGGCTTGCCGCAAGACCCGGGTCACGGCGCAGAATCGTCGGCCGATGCCACAACCAGCGGAAATGGGGCCCGACGTGTGTGCGTTGTCGGTGACGTATGGGGGACGCGGTGACGTCGTACCAGTTGAAACAGCCGGTCCAGTCGGACCAGTGGTGGGACCGGCAGCGGAGTCGCGGGTGCTCGGCGCGGAGGTGTCGCGATGACCGAGCAGTATGTGCGGGATCTTCGAGAGGTTGACGAGAAGCAGGTCGCGGTCGTCGGCGGCAAAGGAGCGCACCTGGGCGGGCTGTCACGGATCGAGGGCATTCGCGTGCCGGCCGGCTTCTGCGTGACGACGGACGCCTTCCGGCGGATCATGGCGGAAGCGGAAGCGGAAGCGGAAGCGGAAGCGCAGGCGCCGTCGATCGACGATCGGCTGGATCAGTTGTCGCGCGTGAACCTGGACGACCGGGAGGCGATCCGTACGCTCAGCGCGCGGATACGTCGGACCATCGAAGAGATCGCCGTCCCGGGCGATCTCGCGGCGGCGATCACCCGAGCGCTCGCCCGGCTCGGCGAGCAAGCCGCCTACGCCGTCCGGTCCAGCGCGACGGCGGAGGACCTGCCGACGGCCTCCTTCGCCGGCCAGCAGGACACGTACCTGAACGTCGTGGGGCCGACGGCGGTCCTCCAGCACATCAGCCGGTGCTGGGCCTCGCTGTTCACCGAGCGGGCCGTGACCTACCGCCGGCGGAACGGCATCGACGACCGTACGGTCCACATGGCCGTGGTCGTGCAGCGGATGGTCTTCCCGCATGCGGCCGGCATCCTGTTCACGGCCGACCCCGTCACGGGTAACCGGAAGGTCGCCACCGTGGACGCCGGCTTCGGCCTCGGCGAGGCCCTGGTCTCCGGCCTGGTGAATCCGGACGTCTTCACGGTGCGACGCGGCGAAGTCGTCGCCAGGACGATCGCCGCCAAACAGCGTGCCGTTCACGCCCTGCCCGCCGGCGGTACGCGGGAAGTGGCGATCGACTCGCGGCGCCAGGAGCAGCCGGCGCTGACGGATGCGCAGGCCGTGCGGCTCGTGCGGCTCGGGCGGGCGATCGAGGCGCACTTCGGCCGCCCGCAGGACATCGAATGGTGCCTGGACGATGACGGCTTCCAGATCGTTCAGAGCCGGCCGATCACGACGCTGTTCCCGATCCCCGGGACCGAGGACGTCTCCGAGAGCCGCGACGTCCCCGGGACCGGCGACGTATCCGGGACCGGCGACGTCTCCGAGACCGGCGACCAGGAGAATCGCGTCTACGTCTCCGTCGGCCATGGGCAGATGATGACCGACCCCATGAAGCCCCTGGGGCTCTCCGTATGGCGGCTGACGGCCATGGTGCCGATGCACGAGGCCGGCGGGAGGTTGTTCGTCGACGTCACCCGGCGCCTGGCCTCGCCCGCGAGCCGCGCCGGCCTCCTGGACGTCATGGGGAGAGGCGATCCGCTGATCAGGGACGCTCTGGAGACCGTCCTCGACCGCGACGATTTCGTCCCGTCACTCCCGGACGCACCGCGTCCCGCCGGGCCGCCGGGACGCGGTGCGTCCGCTCCGGTCGAGACCGATCCGGCCATCGTGACCCAGCTGATCGAGCGCAGCCAGATGTCCATCGCCGCCCTGGAGCGCGATATCCGGTCGAAGGCCGGACCGGCGCTGTTCGACTTCCTGCTGGAGGCCTTCGAGGAGCACAAGCGGACCCTCGGTGATCCGCTGAGTCTTCAGGCGATCATGGCGGGCATGGAGGCCACGTGGTGGCTCAACGACACGCTGCACGAGTGGCTGGGCGAGAAGAACGCGGCCGACACGCTGACGCTGTCCGCCCCCGACAACGTCACGTCGGAGATGGGACTGGCGCTGCTCGACGTCGCGGACGTGATCCGCCCGCGGCCGGAGGTGGTGGCGTTCCTGCGGGGCGTCGAGTACATCAAGGACGAAGACTTCCTGGACGAGTTGGCGAAGCTCGCGGGCGGGACCGAAGCGCGCGACGCCATAGCGGCTTATCTCGACCGGTACGGCATGCGCTGCGTCGGCGAGATCGACATCACGAGACCCCGTTGGCGCGAGCGCCCCACCACGCTCGTGCCCGTGATCCTCGACAACGTCAGGAACTTCGAGCCGGGCGCGGCCGGTCGGCGCTTCGAGCAAGGGCGGCAGAAGGCGCGGAAGAAGGAACAGGACGTGCTGTCACGCTTGCGGGCCCTGCCGGACGGGGACCGGAAAGCCGACGAGGCCAAGCGGATGATCGACCGGGTCAGAACCTTCATCGGGTATCGGGAGTACCCGAAGTACGGCATCGTCAGCCGCTACTTCGTCTACAAGCGGGCCCTGCTGGATGAGGCCGAGCGCCTCGTGCGGGCCGGCGTACTTCCCGAGAAGGAGGACATCTTCTACCTCACGTTCCAGGAACTCCACGACGTCGTGCGCTCGAACCAGGTCGATGACCAGCTCATCCAGCGGCGCAAGGACGCGTTCCGCTCGTACCACGCGCTCACTCCGCCCCGGGTGCTCACCTCGGACGGTGAGGCCGTGACCGGGGCGTACCGGCGCGACGACGTGCCGGCCGGCGCCCTGACCGGCCTGCCGGTCTCCGCCGGGACCGTCGAGGGAAGGGCCCGCGTCATCCTTGACATGGCGGAGGCCGATCTCGAATCGGGCGACATCCTGGTCACGGCCTTCACGGACCCCAGCTGGTCGCCGCTGTTCGTCGCGGTCGCGGGCCTGGTGACGGAGGTGGGCGGCCTGATGACCCATGGCGCGGTGATCGCCCGGGAGTACGGCTTGCCAGCCGTCGTGGGCGTGGAGCGGGCCACCCAGATGATCCGGGACGGACAGCGGATCCGCGTACACGGAACCGACGGGTACGTCGAGATCCTGCCGTGACCGCATTCCGCCGAGACCGGCCCCACCGGGAGCCGTAAAGCCCAAGCTCAGGCCGGAACGGGGGCCCTGACCCGTACCTCGTATGCCTGGACGGCGACCTCGTCGTCGTCCAGGCATTGCCCTGTCGCCAGGTCGAAGCGCTGTTTGAGCAGCGGGGACGCGACGAAGGGCCGCCCGTCGTGGGTGCCGGTCAGACCACGCGACAACACCTGCGCACCGGAGAACGGATCGCGGTTGCTGATCGCGTACGGGCGGCCCGCGCGGTCCAGGAACACCGCCACCTGGCGGCCGTCCGGGAGCAGCGCCGCGACACCCCGGCCCGGGGTGAGCGAGGACAGCTCGCACACCGCGAACCACTCCTCGCCACCGCCACCGCCTTCGTCGCCGGCGCCTTGGGGGCCGTCGGGAGCGTCGAGCAGGACTTCCAGTGTGTCCGGCGTCGTCGGTGTGCTCATCTGCGTGCTCGGCTGTGTGCTCATCGGGCGGTCGCCCCTTCCAGCGTGAGGAATACCAGGTCGGGCTTGACCTGATCGCGTTCCGGTACGAACTTCACCGACGGGTCCGGCGCGTCCGGCGCGTTGACAAACGAGACGAACCGGCGCAGCCGCTCCGGGTCGTTGATCGTCTCCGCCCATTCGTCGCGGTACGCGTCGACATGCGCGGCCATCAGCTGCTCCAGCTCCGCGCAGAGTCCCAGCGAGTCATGGACCACCACGTCCCGTACGTGGTCCAGCCCGCCCTCGATCCGCTCCAGCCAGGCTGAGGTGCGCTCCAGCCGGTCGGCCGTACGGATGTAGAACATCAGGAACCGGTCGATCAGCCGCACCAGTTCGGCGTCCGAGAGATCCTGGGCGAGCAGGTCCGCGTGGCGCGGGTCCGCGCCGCCGTTGCCGCCGACGTACAGGTTCCAGCCGTTCGCCGTGGCGATCACACCGAAGTCCTTGCCGCGCGCCTCCGCACACTCCCGCGCGCAGCCCGACACCGCCGACTTCAGCTTGTGCGGCGAGCGCAGGCCCCGGTAGCGCAGCTCCAGATCGATGGCCATTTTGACCGAGTCCTGCACGCCGTAGCGGCACCAGGTCTGCCCCACGCACGACTTGACCGTCCGCAGGGACTTTCCGTACGCGTGCCCCGACTCGAATCCGGCATCCACCAACCGGGTCCAGATCAGCGGCAGTTGGTCCACGCGAGCGCCGAACATGTCGATCCGCTGGCCGCCCGTGATCTTTGTGTAGAGGCCGAAGTCCCGGGCCACCTCGCCGATCACGATCAGCTTCTCCGGGGTGATCTCACCACCGGGGATACGCGGCACGATCGAATACGAACCGTTGCGCTGGATGTTCGCCAGGAAGTGGTCGTTGGTGTCCTGGAGGGAGGCCTGCTCGCCGTCCAGGACATAGCCGCTCACCCCGAGTGCCGGTGCGAGCGAGGCGATGATCGAGCCGACGGTCGGCTTGCAGATCTCGCACCCGTCCCCACCGCGCGCCTGCTCGCGGCCGTGCGAGTCGAGGAGCGCGGCGTACGTGGTGACGCGCAGAGTGCGGACGATCTCGTACAACTCGCCCCGGGTGTACGGGAAGCAGCCGCACAGCCCCTTGTCGGCGGGGCCGGAGCCGTTCGCCGCCAGCAGCTGGCCGACGACCTTGACGCAACTCCCGCAGCCCGTACCGGCCTTGGTGCACTTCTTCACCTCGGGGAGGGAGGAGCAGCCCAGGATCGCGCCCTTGCTGACGTTGTGACAGCTACAGATCACCGCGTCGTCGGGGAGGGCGGACGGGCCGAGTTCGACCGGCGCCCCCGCGCCTGAGGGCAGGACCAGGTGTTCGGGAGAGACCGGCGGCACGGAGCCGGTCATCGGCCGGAGCATGCCGTACGAGTCGGCGTCTCCGACGAGGACACCGCCGAGCAGGGTGCCGTCCTCGGCCACCACCAGCTTCTTGTAGACACCGGAGCGGGAGTCCGAGTAGACGACGTCCAGGCTGCCGGGGGCGGCGCCGTGCGCGTCACCGAACGACGCCACGTCCACCCCGAGCAGCTTGAGCTTGGTCGACAGATCGGCGCCGGTGAAGCCCTTCTCGACGGCGCCGGTTCCACCGTCCGCCAGCAGATCGGCGACGGTGGTGGCCATCTCGTAACCGGGCGCCACCAGCCCGTACACCCGGCCGTCCGCCGCCAGCGCGCACTCGCCGATCGCGAACACGGCGGGGTCGGACGTACGGCACCGCTCGTCCACCGCGATGCCGCCGCGCTCGCCGACCGTCAGGCCGGCGTCCCGGGCGAGCTGGTCCCGGGGCCGTACGCCCGCCGAGAAGACCACGAGGTCGGTGGCGAGGGCCGAACCGTCCGACAGCGCCATGCCGGTGACCGTGCCCCCGGCGTCCGTCGTCACTTCCTGCGTGCCCACGCCCGTGTGGACGGTCAGGCCCATGTCCTCGATCGTGCGGAGCAGGGCCGCGCCACCGCCGTCGTCCACCTGGACGGGCATCAGGCGCGGCGCGAACTCCACGATGTGCGTGTCGAGCCCGAGCCCCTTGAGCGCGCCCGCCGCCTCCAGCCCGAGCAGCCCGCCGCCGACGACCGCGCCGGAACGGGCCGTCATCGCGTACTCCTCGATCGCGAGGAGATCCTCGATGGTGCGGTAGACGAAGCAGCCGGTCGCGTCCTTGCCGGGCACGGGCGGCACGAACGGGTACGAGCCGGTGGCCAGTACGAGCGTGTCGTATGCGAAGGTCAGCCCGGCCCGGGAGGTGACCGTGCGCGCGGCGCGGTCGATGGTCTCGGCGGGGTCGTCCAGATGCAGCTCGATGCCGTGGCGGTCCAGGAAATCCGGCTCGCCGAGGGCGAGATCATCGGGCGTGCTGCCGGAGAAGTACGAGGTCAGCCGCACTCGGTCGTAGGCGGGACGCGGCTCCTCGCAGAGCACCACCACCCGGGCCCGCGAGGTCACACCCCGTTCGGCGAGGGCCTCCAGGAACCGCTGGCCGACCATGCCGTGGCCGACGACCACGATCGTGGGAGTGGGCATCTCAGGAGCCTCCATCGGGGAGATCGGGGAGATCGGGGAGATCAGGAATTGGGGGAGTGGGGGGAGATGTAGTGCGGTGGCGGGCGGGACGGCTCATCGCGGGGCCATGTCCGGAAGCGTGCGCGGCGGCTGTTACCCGTCCGCATCGCCACCGTTTCCCGTACGGAACGCTGCCCTCAGCACGGCTCCGCCTGGGATGTGAGGGGTCCGGCAGGGGTCCGCTGGACGGGAGGGGACGGGACTTCGGGCTCGCTCGTTCACGGCGTTCACGGCGCCCGCGGTGTCCACGGCTCGCCCCAGCCGCCACCGCGACCTCAGGCGTTGCTCAAGACTCCGGAGTTACGTGGACGGGGCACTCATCGCGTCCATAAGCTCGTGATCATGCCCGAGATATCGCTGACCGTACTCGTTCTGCTCTGCCTGGCCGCCGCCGCGGCGGGCTGGATCGATGCCGTGGTGGGCGGTGGCGGGCTGCTGCTCCTGCCCGCGATGCTGCTCGGGCTGCCGCACCTCCCCGCCGCGTACATCCTCGGCACCAACAAGGCGGTCGCGATCGTCGGCACTACGGGCGCGGCGGTGACCTATGAGCGCAAGGCTCCGGTCGATGTGAAGGCGGCCGTACGGATCGGGCTCGCGGCGCTCGCCGGATCGATGGGCGGTGCCTTCTTCGCGGCCGGGATCAGCAGCGAACTGCTGCGGCCTGTGATCATGGTGGTGCTGCTGGGGGTGGCGGCCTTCGTCATGCTGCGGCCCGCCTTCGGCCGGACGCAGGCGGGTGGCCAGGTCACCCGGGCGCGTACGGTCACGGCGATCGTGCTGGTCGGCGGCGGGATCGGCTTCTACGACGGGCTGTTCGGGCCCGGTACGGGAACGTTTCTGGTGCTGGCGCTCACCGCCGTACTCCACCTGGATCTGGTGACCGCCTCCGCCACCGCCAAGATCGTGAACGTCTGCACCAACGCGGGGGCGCTCGCGATGTTCGCCTATCAGGGCACGGTGCTGTGGCAACTGGCCGCGCTGATGGCGGTGTTCAATCTGGCGGGCGGGATGTTCGGCGCGCGGACGGCGCTCAGGAAGGGCAGCGAGTTCGTCCGCGGGGTGCTGCTGGTAGTGGTGTTCTCGCTGGTCGCGAAGTTGGCGTTCGACCAGTGGACGGCGTGATCGCCGGGTGCGAGGCCAAGACGGGTGCCGCGGTCCACATGAAGGTTCCCCGCCCCCATCAGCGGTGAGCGTGACGGGGACGGGGACGCGGGGCGGAACCGAGGCGCGGCACGGTAGATGTCGGCCCTGTCAGCTGCCCTGCGCGCCGCTCGCCCGGCGACGCAGGAGCCGGGTCCCGCCGACGGCGGGCACGGCCGTAACAGCCGTGCCCGCCGCGATCCGGGTGGTGTCGGAGGCGTTAGTGCCACCGGCCCCGGTCTTCATTCGGCTCCTCGGGCCTCTCGTTTGGATCTTGCCGGACTCGCGTGCCCTGGTGCCGCGCCTCGCCGCGTTGTCGTCAGTCGGCGACGCTCCGCGTCGCCTCCCTCCTCCGCCTTGCGATCCACGGCACCAGACCCCGTCCCTGATCCGGCCTGATCCAAACGACAGACCCTAGGCCCGGCGTACCTCATGGTGAGATCGCCGGTGGCCTCGTTGCCGTTCTCACACGTCGCGCGGATGCCGTACGTACAGGGCCGGGCGGGCGGCGGTCGGCACTCTCCGACGACGGCCTCCCCGCACGTACCGGGATCCACTCACCATTTCGCCGCGTCGACAGCTTCCACGAAGCCCTTCCCGTGTCCGTCCAGGCCGTGGGCCTTGGTGTTGACGGTGTCGGGGGTCGCCGGGGCGCGCGGTCGTAGGGAGACAATTCCAGTGTCTCGATACCTCCGCGACGGCCCCGGTCGCATTCGCGGAGGCCAGGGCTATCCAAGCGGACGCCGGTGCGGTAGAGGTGAGCAGGCGGGCAATCGTGCGCATAGAGCGTCCTCCGAGGCGGCGGGGGGATATCCGTCACCTCCGAGATAAAGCGCGGCTCGGCGTCGGCGCCTGCTGATGCACCATCAGATCCATTGACCGGCCTCGGCGTGTCGCACGTGACAGCCGCTGTTTTTGCAGGTCACGCGCGTGTCCGGCAAGGTGGCGGCGATTCGTTCCACCGTCGTGCTGAACGGGTGACGAGAGGCCGGTCGCCCTCACAGGCGGTCCCACTCCACGCCGTCGTACAGTTCCGTCACCGTCTTCAGCAGGGTCGCGTCGCCCGGGAAGACCGTCTCGTCGATCCGGCTCACCGGGGCGACTCCGTGCGAGTTGGTGACGAAGGCGGCGCGGTACCGGCCCAGGTCCGCCAGGGTGACCTCGCGGTGGACCGACGGGAGACCGGCGGACAGCAGACGGGCGTGGACCAACGCCATGGTGATGCCCGTCAGGACCGGGGCATCCGACCAGACCACCGAACTGCCGTCCCAGAAAGCGATATTGGCGATGGCGCCCTCCGCGACCACCCCGCCGCGACCGGTGAGCAGTGCGCTGTCGAACCCCGCGCGTTCGGCGAGCCGGCCGTAGTGGATCTGGGCGAAGCCGCCCAGATGCTTGATGTGCGGGACCGGGCGCTGGTACGGGACCGACATCAGGCTCTGCGCCCGTCCGTCGGTGGCGACGGGCGGCCGTACCGTCACCATCAGAGTTGTCCCGGCTGTTCCGGTTGTCTCGGCTGTCCCGGTTCTCTCGGCTGTCCTGGTTCTCTCGTCCGTCTCGGTCTGCCGGTGGACGTACACCCGGACCGAGGCGTCGCGTACGTCACCGAGCGCGTGCCGGAGCAGGGACCGTACATGCTCACCGTCCAGGCCCACACCGAACAGCTCGCGGGTCGCGGAGTCCAGCCGGTCGAGATGGAGGGCCAGGCCGCGTACCCGGCCGTCCCTGATCTGCATGGCGGTGAAGTGACCGTAGGTGTCGAGCGCGCGGAGTTGCAGATCGGCCTCGGTAGCGGGCCGGCCGTCGACCTCGATCAGCAGGTTCGGTGCATCAGTTGTCATTCTCCTCACCGTATGGCGTGGGCGGTTCAAAGGGCGGCTTGACCTCAAGCATGGTTGAGGTATGAGGCTCTCCTCATGGACAACACCACGCGGGAATCCGCGCCCGTATCCACCGCCGCATCCACGTCCACCGCCGCATCCACGTCCACATCTGCCGTCACATCCGCATCTGCCGTCACATCCGCATCCGCATCCCCAGTCGAACCGCTGAAGCTCGCCGTCATCCTGGGCAGCAACCGCGAAGGCCGTTTCGGCCCGGTCGTCTCCGACTGGTTCCTCTCCCATGCCGCCGCGCGCCAGGACTTCACCACCGAACTCGTCGACCTGGCCGAGGTGGACCTGCCGACCGCCCTCTCCTTCCAGCCGGGCCCCGGTGTACGGGCCGAACTCGCCAAGGTCACACCACGGTTGGCCGAGGCGGACGCCTTTGTCGTACTGACCCCCGAGTACAACCACTCCTTCCCCGCCGGCATCAAGTCCCTGATCGACTGGCACTTCGGCGAGTGGCAGGCCAAACCCGTCGGATTCGTGTCCTACGGCGGCATCTCCGGCGGACTGCGCGCGGTCGAGCAACTGCGTCAGGTCTTCGCGGAGCTGCATGCCGTCACCGTCCGGGACACGGTCTCCTTCCACAACGCGGGCGCGCACTTCGACGACGAGGGCCGCCACAAGGACCCCGCCGACTGCGACGCGGCCGCCAAGGCGATGCTCGACCAGCTGGCCTGGTGGGGGCTGGCGCTGCGGGACGCCAAGTCTGTTCGTCCGTACGCGAGTTGATCGACCGATCCTGACCTGACCTGACCTGACCTGACCTGACCTGACCTGACCTGACCTGACCGCGAGTGCGAGTGCGACTGGCACCAGTACCGGAAGTGCCAGTCGCACTCGCGGTGCCTTGCCGGTGCCCGTGTGATCGGATCGCGACTGCGAGGAAGACATGCTGATTCGCCTTCTCGGCGCCCACCTGCGCCCCTACACCCGGACGATCGCCCTGGTCGTCCTGTTACAGCTGATCCAGACCCTGTCCGCGCTCTGTCTGCCCACGCTCAACGCCGACATCATCAACAACGGTGTGCTGACCGGTGACACCGGCCACGTCCTGTCCATGGGCGGTGTGATGCTCGCCGTCACCGTGCTGCAGATCCTCGCCGCCGCGACCGCCACGTACGTCGGGGCCCGGGTCGCGATGGGCGTCGGCCGGGATCTGCGGTCCGCCGTCTTCTCGCGCGTACAGGACTTCTCCGTACGGGAGATGAGCCGGTTCGGTGCCTCCTCGCTGATCACCCGTACCACCAACGACGTCCAGCAGGTGCAGATGCTGACGGTGCTTGGGCTGACCATGCTGGTCGCGGCCCCGCTGACCTGTTTCGGCGGTATCGCCCTGGCCGTCCAGCAGGATGTGCCGCTCTCCCTGCTGTTGCTGGTCTTCGTACCGCTGCTGGCCGGGGCCGTGAGCCTGATCGTGCGGCGGATGTCGCCGCTGTTCCGGGGGATGCAGCGGCGCATCGACCAGGTCAACCGGATCATGCGGGAGCAGATCACCGGGGTCCGCGTCATCCGGGCCTTCGTCCGGGACACGCACGAGCAGCGGCGCTACGCCGGAGCCAACCGGGAGCTGATGACCGTCGCCCTGCGGGCCGGCCGGCTCATGGCACTGATGCTGCCGACGGTGATGCTGGTGTGGCAGCTCGCCACCGTCACCGTCATCTGGGCGGCCGCTCATCGGATCGACTCCGGTGAATTGCAGGCCGGTTCGCTGATCGCCTTCCTCAGTTATCTGATGCAGATCCTGATGGCCGTGATGACGACCGTCTTCCTGCTGACACAGGTGCCGCGTGCGACCGTCAGCGCCGAGCGCATCCAGGAGGTCCTCGACACCGAGCCGAGCGTGCGGGCCCCTGCTGCCTCTGCTGTCCTGGCCGCCCCGGCTGATCCCGTCGCCCTTGCCGTTCCCGTCGCTCCTGCCGCTTCGGTCGCCTCGGCCGCCGCTTTGAGGGAGCAGGGTCGGCTGGAGATCCGGGGCGCGGCCTTCCGCTATCCCGGCGCCGCGGAACCGATGCTGCGCGAGGTCGATCTGACCGCGCGCCCCGGCCGTACGACCGCCGTCATCGGTTCCACGGGCAGCGGCAAGACCACCCTGCTCAACCTGGTGCCCAGGCTGTTCGACACAACGGAGGGCGAGGTACGGATCGGCGGCGCCGACGTCCGCGCCATGGACCCGGGCCTGCTCTCCCGTACGGTCGGACTCGTACCGCAGAAGCCGTACCTCTTCTCCGGAACGGTCGCTTCCAACCTCCGTTACGGGAAGCCCGACGCGACCGACGAAGAACTGTGGCGGGCGCTGAGGACCGCGCAGGCGGCGGAGTTCGTGACCGCGCTGCCGGACGGGCTCGAAGCCCCGGTCGCCCAGGGCGGCAGCAATCTCTCCGGCGGCCAGCGCCAACGCCTCGCCATCGCACGGGTGTTGGTCGCCCGCCCGGCGGTCTATCTCTTCGACGACTCTTTCTCGGCGCTGGACTACGCCACGGACGCCGCGCTGCGGGCCGCCCTGGCCGAGGAGACCGCCGACGCGACCGTGGTGATCGTGGCGCAGCGCGTCTCCACCATTCGCCGCGCCAACCGGATCGTCGTCCTCGACGCGGGCCGGGTCGTCGGCAGCGGCACCCATGAACAGCTCATGCGGGACAACGAAACCTACCGGGAGATCGTCCTCTCCCAGCTCAACGAGGAGGAAGCCGCATGAGTGCCCCCGATCGACGCAGGCGCACCGGGATCCGTGCCGGGGCCCGCACCGAGGCACACCCGGACCGCACCGGGGCCCCGCGGCGCGGTCCGGGTGTGCCCGGCGTGCCGTCTCTCGAACGCTCCCTGGACTTCCGCCGGTCCAGCGTGCGTCTGCTGCGGATGATGGCCCCCGAACACGCGCTGCTGCTGGGCGTCCTCGCCACCGGCACGGCGGCCGTCGCCCTCACCGTCACCGCCCCGAAGGTCCTGGGCCACGCCACGGACCTCGTCGTCACCGGATCGGCGGGCCCGTCCGGCGTCGATTTCCGGGCGGTGGGCCAGGTGCTCGCGGTCGCCCTCCTCCTGGTCGCGCTCTCCGCCGCCCTCAGCTGGGTCCAGATGAGGCTCACCATGGAGATCGTCCAGCGAGCCGGTTACCGGCTGCGTGAGCGCGCCGAGACGAAACTTTCGAGGGTGCCGCTCGCGTACTTCGACAAGCAGCCGCGCGGCGAGGTGCTCTCCCGCACCACCAATGACATCGACAACATCACTCAGACCATGCAGCAGGCCTTCGGCCAAATGGTGCGTGCCGTGCTGACGTTGGCCGGGGTGCTCGCGATGATGTTGTGGATCTCGCCGCTGCTGGCGCTGATCGTCCTCGCCGGCGTGCCGCTGTCGGTACTGGTGGCCGTACGCGTCGGACAGCGGGCGCAGCCGCAGTTCATCAAGCAGTGGGCCGTCACAGGCAAGCTCAACGGCCATGTCGAGGAGATGTACTCCGGCCACGCGGAGGTACGGGTCTTCGGCCGCAAGCGCGAAGCCGTGCGCACCTTCGAGGAGCACAACGAAGCGCTGTACGCGTCGAGTTTCCGGGCCCAGTTCATCTCGGGCGTCATCCAGCCGGCGCTGAGCTTCCTCGGCAATCTGACCTACGTGCTGATCGCGGTCGTCGGCGGCCTGCGGGTCGCCTCGGGCACGCTGTCCATCGGCGATGTCCAGGCCTTCGTCCAGTACTCGTACGAGTTCAACGGACCGGTCACCCAGCTCGCCTCCATGGCGAACCTGCTCCAGTCGGGCGTCGCCTCCGCCGAGCGTGTCTTCGAACTGCTCGACGCGGAGGAGGAGCCCCGGAACGCCGACCGGTCGGGAACGGGCGCGGGAACGGGAACAGGAACGGGAACGGGAACGAAGGTGGGGGCAGGGAAGGTCTCGTTCGAGAAAGTGGCGTTCCGGTACGAGCCGGAGAAGCCGCTGATCGACGGCCTGTCTCTGTCGGTGAGCCCGGGGCAGACGGTCGCGATCGTCGGCCCGACCGGCGCGGGCAAGACCACGCTGGTCAATCTGCTGATGCGGTTCTACGAGGTGACGGGCGGCCGGATCACCCTCGACGGCGTCGATGTCGCCACGCTGCCGAGGGAGGAGCTGAGGGCCGGGATCGGGATGGTGCTCCAGGACACCTGGCTGTTCGGCGGCACGATCGCGGAGAACATCGCGTACGGCGCCGACGCCTCGCGCGACGTCACCCGGAAGGAGATCGAGGACGCGGCGCGGGCGGCCCACGCGGACCGTTTCATCCGTACGCTCCCCGACGGCTACGACACGGTCGTGGACGAGGAGGGCGCGGGGCTGAGCGCGGGAGAGAAACAACTCCTCACCATCGCACGGGCGTTCCTTGCCGAACCGGCCATTCTCGTGCTGGACGAGGCGACCAGCTCGGTGGACACCCGTACCGAGGTGCTGATCCAGAAGGCGATGGCCCGACTGGCACACGGCCGTACCAGCTTCGTGATCGCACACCGGCTCTCCACCATCCGCGACGCGGACGTCATCCTCGTCATGGAGAACGGCTCCATCGTCGAACAAGGCACACACGACGACCTCCTGGCCACAGGAGGCGCGTACGCACGCCTCTACGCCGCCCAGTTCGTCGCCGTCGCCGCGTAAGGCGAAGGCAAGCCGACTGCCGGCTGACTGCCGACAAGCTCCTACGGTGAATCGACCGAGGCGTCCGCCAGCGCCTCGGTCACGCCCGTCTCCGTCGGCCCGAGGAAGAGAGGATCCGGCCGTGTGAAAGCGTCGGCCGCAGCCTTCCCCGCGGCGATGACCTCGCGTACCCCGCCGTAATACCAGGTCAGGTTACGGGGCTCCTCGACCCCGACGCCGTACGACTCGACCCCCGCCGCTTCGCAGAGCGCCACCGCGCGCCGGACGTGGAAGCCCTGTGTCACCAGCACCGCCCGTTCGACGCCGAATATCTTCTTGGCCCGTACGCACGAGTCCCAGGTGTCGAACCCCGCGTAGTCGCTGACGATCCGCCCGTCCGGCACGCCCTGGCCGACGAGGTACGTCCGCATCGCGTCCGGCTCGTCGTACTCTTCGCGGCTGTTGTCCCCGGTGACCAGCACCACCCGCGCCTTGCCCGCGCGGTACAACTCCGCGGCCGCGTCGAGGCGGTGGGCGAGATACGGCGACGGCTGACCGAAGCGCAGTCCGGCGCCGAAGACCACGGCGACATCCTGGGCCGGGACCTCAGCGACCGTACGGACACGGTCGTCGGCCACCGCGTACATCCACGTCGCCGGCGTCAGCGCGAGCGCGCACCCCAGCATGACGGCCTGCACGGCGAGCCGCTGCCCGCGTCTTGTGCGCGGCAGTCGTGGCATGCGCGGCCGTGGCACGCGTAGGTGTGGCCTGCGCAGGCGTGGCAGGCGTGCCCGTCGCGGCAGTGTGAGGCGTGGTCGCGACAGTTTCGGCAGTGGCATGTTCCCCGGTCCCGTTCCCCTCGGCCGGATCCCGCTTTCCCGGCCATTTCCGTTCCGCTCTCGTCCGTTCTGCTCTGTACGACGATCGAGGCCGCCGAACAGTTCGCGGTGGCGGTGGCGGTGGCGGTGGCGGTGGCGGTCCAGGGCCGAAGGGCCGCCGTGACGGTCCAGGGGCAGGGCCAGGTGCGCCCCAGCCTCATGGCCCTTCCGTGTGCGCGATGAGATGGGCGAGGAACGCGGAGACGGCCGTGGGCAGGTTCCGGCGGGCCATGGACTGGATCTGGACGGTCCGGCGGGACAATTCCGGATTTCTGATCGGCACGGCCGTCAACTCGTCGTCGGCGTGCAGTCGTCGCCGGATCGTCAGATGTCCTACGAGCGTGATACCGCCCTTCATCTGTACGAAGCCTTCCAGAGCGCCGGAGTAGTTACTGACGAAAGCGGGCTCGAATACCAGCCCCTCCAGGCTGACGCAGATGTCGAAGACCTGCCGGAGGGTCGTGCCCTGTTCCATCAGTGCCAGCGGGTAGGGGAGCAGGTCGGCGATCCAGATCTCCTCGCGCCCGGCGAGGGGGTGCCCGGTGGGCATCAGCGCGTAGACCGGCTGGGCCTCCGAGAATTCGACCCGAATATCCTTCTCGGGCGCGAGACTGTACGTGATGGCCAGATCAGCCGTACCGTCACGGACTTCCTGAGTGGCTCCCCCGGGCGAAGTGACATGCAATTGGAAGTGCACGCCGGGGTAGTTCTCGCGGAATGCGGTGATTGCTTCGGGGAGGAAATCCCGGGCGAATCCCTCGGAGCTGGCCAGCCTGATGGTGCTGCGCCGCAGAGAGCCGAGACCGCGGATATCGGCGAGGACCTGCTCGGATTCGAGCTGACTGCGCCGGGCGTAGGCCGCGAGTATCTCACCGGCCTCGCTGAGCACCATTCCGCGCGGTCGCCGTTCGAACAGCGGCACGCCGATTTCGTGCTCCAGCTTGGCGATCTGCCTGCTGATCGCCGACGCCGCCACATGCAGACGCTCGGACGCCTGGCCGATCGAGCCGATGTGCGCCACTTCCAGGAAGTACCGCAGCCCGGATCCCGTCACGTCCATCTGTTCCTCGTTCCCGCTTGTGTCAATCCCAAGGACGTTGCCCATCGAGCAACGCGGCCTTCTGATTATTGCAATTGTGTCAACCCTCGGGCGTCAGTAGCCTGCCATGCCAATGACGTGAATTCACCACTCGGCAATTGTTTCCTGACTATTACGAGAAAGGGTCACGATGACGCGTTCCACGGCAATCGACCGGGCGGTCGATTACTTTGATTCAGGCTCTTTTCTGGCAGATCTCACGCGGCGGGTGGCCCTGCCCACCGAGAGCCAGGCCGCCGATCCGGTGGGCGAGTTGCGGTCGTATCTGGAAGAGGAAATGGTCCCCGCCCTCCTGGGCCTCGGCTGTACCACCCGCATCGTGGACAACCCGGTGACCGGCCGCGGCCCGTTCCTCGTGGCGCACCGGCACGAGGCCGAGCGGCTGCCCACCGTCCTCGTGTACGGGCACGCCGACGTGGTCCTGGGCGAGGAACAGCGCTGGCGGGCCGGACTCGACCCCTGGCGGGTCGTGGTCGAGGGGGACCGCTGGTACGGACGCGGCACCGCGGACAACAAGGGCCAGCACACCATCAACCTGGCGGCCCTGGAACACGTGCTGCACGCCCGGGGCGGACAGCTGGGCTTCAACCTCAAGGTGATCATCGAGACCGGCGAGGAGTCGGGCTCTCCCGGGCTGAACGAAGTCTGCGCCCAACTCCGCGACGAACTGGCCGCGGATCTGCTGATCGCCTCCGACGGGCCCCGGATCCACGCGGAGCGGCCGACGCTCTTCCTCGGATCGCGCGGCATGACCGCCTTCACCCTGCGCGTCCCGCTGCGCGAGCGCGCCCACCACTCGGGCAACTGGGGCGGGCTGCTCCGCAATCCGGCGACCGTGCTCGCCGGCGCCCTGGCGACCCTCGTGGATGGCCGGGGCCGGATCCTCGTCCCCGGCCTGCGGCCGACGGACATCCCGGCCGGCGTCAAGGCGGCCCTGGCCGACCTCACCGTCGGAGGCGGCAAGGACGATCCCACCATCGACGAGGGCTGGGGCGAGCCGGGACTCACCCCGGCCGAGCGGGTCATCGGCTGGAACACCCTCGAAGTCCTCTCCCTGGCCGCCGGCAACCCCGTCACCCCGGTGGGCGCGATCCCCGGCACCGCGCACGCGCACTGCCAGCTCCGCTTCGTGGTCGGCACGGACCCGGCCACCCTCGGCCAGGTCCTCCGTGACCACCTGGACGAACACGGCTTCCCCATGGTCGAGATCGAGGTGGGCCGGACCATGGGCGCCACCAGGACCGACCCGGACGACCCGTGGGTGCGCCGGGCCGCGCGCTCGGTGGAACGGACCACGGGCGAACGGCCCGCCATCATGCCCAACCTCGGCGGGAGCATCCCCAACGACGCGTTCGCCGACGTACTCGGACTGAGCACGGTCTGGGTGCCGCATTCGTACCCCGCCTGCGCCCAGCACGCGCCGGACGAACACCTCCTCGCGCCCCTGGCGCGACAAGCCCTGGAAATCATGGCCGGGCTCTTCTGGGACCTGGGCGACGGTCTCGGCGAGGACATCGGCGAGGACATCGGCGAAGACCTTGACGAGAACCGGGGTGACCGCCCCGGCGGCAGGTCCGGCGACGCCCCCTGCCGCGAAGAGGAGCACTGACCATGGGAACACCCGGCACCGACATCAGGCCTGAAAGCGCGGCGGAACCGGCGATACCCGCCAAGGCGTACCGCGTCATCGCCGCGGCGTCGATAGGCAACGCGCTCGAGTGGTTCGACATCCTCATCTACGCGTTCTTCGCGACGACCATCGCCAAGATCTTCTTCCCGGCCACGGACGACACCGTCTCGCTGCTCCTCGCACTGGGCACGTTCGGCGTCTCGTACCTCGTACGCCCGCTCGGCGCGATCGTGCTCGGACGCTATGCCGACCGAGTGGGCCGCAAGGCCGCGCTCATGCTGTCGATCCGGCTGATGATGCTGGGCACCGCCCTGATCGCCTTCATGCCGTCCTACGGCTCCATCGGCCTCCTCGCTCCCCTCGCGGTCCTGCTCGCCCGCCTCATCCAAGGCTTCTCCGCCGGAGGCGAATTCGGCAGCTCGACGGCCTTCCTCGTGGAGCACGCCCCGAAGCTTCGCGGCTTCATGGCGAGCTGGCAGTTCGCCAGCCAGGGCGTCAGCACGTTGCTCGCCGCGACCTTCGGAACGGTGCTGACGTCGACCCTGTCCACCGCGCAACTGGAGTCCTGGGGCTGGCGCGTCCCGTTCGTGTTCGGTCTGCTGATCGGGCCGATCGGCTACTACATCCGCCGCTACGTCGACGAGCCCCCCGAGTTCGAACGGGCCCAGCAGGCCGAGGCGGAAGCGGGAGCGGAGGCAAGGGAGAAAGCAGGAGAGCAGACCGGCCAGAAGACGGCAGAAAAGGCCGCCGAAAACGCCGAAGCGGTGGCCCGGGAAAAGGCCGAGCGCAAGCCGGTCGCGGAGGTGCTGCGCCACCACAAGATGCGGGTGCTCCTGTCCGTCGGCACACTCGCCGTGTCCACGGCCATCACCTACTTCATCTCCTACATACCGACCTTCGCCGTCAAGGAGCTGGATCTGCCGGCCTCGACGGGCTTCGCGGCCACCATGGTGACCGGCGGCGTCCTCACGGTCATGACGCCCTTCATCGGCTACTGGTCCGACAAGGTCGGCCGGGTGCGCATCATGGGAGCGTTCGCCGTGCTGATCCTGCTGCTGCTCTACCCCGCCTTCTCCTTCCTCGTCGCGCATCCCGGATTCGGGGTGATCCTCGTCGTGATGTTCCTGGTCGGTGTCCTGAAGGCCGGGTACTTCGGGTCGCTCCCCGCGCTGCTGGCGGACCTGTTCCCGATGAGCAGCAGGGCGACAGGCATGGCGCTCAGTTACAACATCGGCGTGATGCTGTTCGGCGGCATGACGCCGGCGGTGACCGTCTGGCTGGTCGACGTGACCGGCGACAAGCTGGCGCCCACCTGGTACCTGATGGCGCTCGCCGTGGTCAGCCTGACCTCCGTACTTGTCGCCCGGCGGCGGTTCGGAGTGCGGTAACGCGCGCCATGCCCGCCGCGTGCGGGTGCGCACCGCCTCGGTGGGCGCGCACCCGCACGCGGTACCGCACGCGGTCATTTCCGATGCCTCTGATCGCTTCATGGTGATTACGCTAAGTGATGACACTGACAACGCCCCGGCAGCGGCTGTGAGGTGGTGGAAAACCTCCGTCACCCTCGCGCAACCGCTCCGCAATCAGGACCCGGCAGGATCGGTTCATGACGGAGTCGGCGTACCACCGCATGCCAATGCCTCAGCCCGCACCACTCCCGCCGGGCGGCAGCGCCCGGCTCGATCCCACGCCGCTCGATCCCACGCCGTTCGACAAGGTGGCGCTCGACACCACGCCGCCCGACAGCCTCCCTCTCGGCAGCGCGGCGCAGCTGTTCACCCGGATCACCGCCCAGCTGGGCCACCAGCTCGGAAAAGTCGCACGGAACGGAACTCGCAGGAGTATGCACAGCAACGGTCCCGCCCCCGCCGGTCCGGGTCCCGCCCCCGCCGGTCCGGGTCCCGCCCCTGCCGGTCCGGGGCCGGGCTACGCCGCCGCCGCAGGTCCCAGCCTCGTCGTCGTCGCCCACGGCAGCCGCGACCCGCGCGCCCTGCGCACGATCACGACGCTCCTCGAACGCGTCCGTGAACTCCGCCCCGGCCTGGACGTACGCCTCGGGCACATCGAGCTCAACGAGCCGCGCCTGTCCGACACCCTCGGCACCCTCGCCGCTGGAGGCACCGACCGAGGCACCGGGCGGGGCACCAGCCGGGCCGTCCTCGTACCGCTGCTGCTCAGCCGTGGCGCACACATCAAACGGGACCTGCCGGCCGCCGCCGCGTCCGTACCCGCGCTGGAGACCCGGATCGCCGCCCCGCTCGGACCGCATCCGCTGCTGGTCGAGACGCTGTACGCGCGTCTCGTCGAGGCCGGCTGGCGTACGGACGCCACCGGATCCGCGGCCTCACGCAGCCACGACCGCGCGCGGAACGGCGCCGGAGTCGTCCTGGCCGCCGCGGGATCACGCGACCCGGAATCCGCGGCCGACACCCGCCGCACGGCCGCCCAGCTCAGCGAGCGCCTCGGCGGGGTACCGGTCGTCCCCGCATACGCCTCCGCCGCCTCTCCCACCGTCCCCGAGGCCCTCCGCGCCCTCGCCGCCCGTGGCCGCCACCGGACCGCGATCGCCTCGTACTTCACGGCCCCCGGCCACTTCGCCACCCGCAGCACCGCCGCGGCGCCCTGGATCGCCGCCGCCCCGCTCGGCGCGCACCCGGCGATGGCCAGGCTGCTGCTCCATCGTTACGACGAGGCGCTGGCGACGCCGTACAAGACGGGCCACCGCCAACTGGCCTCCGCCTAGATCCGTCGCAAACCAGCCCCGACCCGGCCCCCGACCCGGCCCCCGAACCGGCCCTGGATACATTCCGGCCGTCCGCTCCCGCACATCACCGCGCCGCCCGGTTGTCACCCGTACCGGTTACCGTCGGTCCATGGCAGGCACCACCGGCACCACCACATCGCACCCCTCAGGACCGGCGGGCGCATACGACGGCACGGCCACCGAACGCTGGGCCGCGGAGCCCGACAAGCGCCCCGGCCGCACCGCGTTCCAGCGCGACCGCGCGCGCGTGCTGCACTCCGCCGCGCTGCGCAGGCTCGCCGGCAAGACCCAGGTGGTGACCCCTGGATCCCGCGGTCAGGAGTGGGACGCCAGCCCCCGTACCCGCCTGACTCACTCCCTGGAGTGCGCCCAGGTCGGCCGTGAGCTGGGCGCGGCCCTCGGCTGCGACCCGGACCTGGTGGAGGCGGCCTGCCTCGCGCACGACCTGGGCCACCCGCCCTTCGGTCACAACGGTGAGCAGGCCCTCAACGACTTCGCCGCCGACTGCGGCGGCTTCGAGGGCAACGCGCAGTCGCTCCGGCTGCTGACCCGAATCGAACCGAAGCGTTTCGTACGGTCCCCCGACAGCGGCGACCTGGTCAGCGTCGGCCTCAACCTCACCCGTGCCGCCCTGGACGCCGCCACCAAATACCCCTGGACGCGCGGCTCCCACCCCACCCGGCCCGGTTCGGCGAAGTTCGGGGTGTACGAGGACGACCTGCCGGTCTTCGCCTGGGCCCGCAGGGGCGCGCCGGCGGGCCGTACCTGCTTCGAGGCGCAGGTCATGGACTGGTCCGACGATGTGGCCTACTCCGTCCACGACTTCGAGGACGGTCTGCACGCCGGTCATGTCGACCCCGCCGCGCTCTCCTCCGAGACCGAGCGGCGCGCGATCTGGGCGGTGGCGATCGGCAGGTACGTACCGGCCGGCACCGATCCGCAGGAGCTGGCCGCCGCGCTCGACCGGCTCATGGAGCAGGAGTGGTGGCCGCACGGCTACGACGGCTCGGCCGTCGCGCAGTCCCGCCTCAAGGACGCCACCAGCCAGCTCATCGGCCGGTTCTGCGAGGCCGCCGAGGGCGCCACCCGCCAGGCGTACGGCACGGGCCCGCTCACCCGGTACGCCGCCGAACTGGTCGTCCCGCGCGCGGCCCGTCACGAGTGCGCCGTCCTCAAGGCCGTCGCGGACCGCTATGTCATGCAGCGCGCCGAACAGGAGGCGCTCCGTGCCGACCAGCGGATCGTTCTGGCCGAGCTGGCCGAGGTACTCACGGCCCGCGCCCCGGAGGGCCTGGACCCCCAGTTCCGCGCGCTGTTCGACACAGCCTCCGACGACCGGGCGCGCAAACGCGTCATCATCGATCAGATCGCGTCTCTCACGGACGCGGCGGCCCGCTCCCTGCACGCGGGACACGCCGGCCGCTCCTGACCGGCCCGCGAGTCCCTGCCCCGAACAGTCCCCGCCTCCGTTCGGTCCGCGCCCCCGAACAGTCCCCGGCCCCCAAAGTCCCTGCTCCGACGCTGCTCCGACACATGGCGCACTCAAGACCGTCCGGTGCACTCAAGTCTCTCCGGCGCACGCGGGAGCACTTCGGAGCACTCAAGCCACTTCGGAGCGCATCCGGCGCATCCGGTGCGCGTGGAACCCCGCAGATGTAATGGCTGGGTGACATATGCCGCTCATGCCTCACGGTTTCCGCCTCACGCGTGTACGAAAGTAGCCGGATCACGGCAGTGAGACCGGCCCGCGGAGCGCTCCCTCTTTCGCCATCACGCTCCGTGCGGGACGCTCGCAGATGGCGGCAGCACGAAGAGGAGGCATCAAGTGGTCGACGCACATCAGACATTTGTCATCGTCGGCGGAGGGCTCGCCGGGGCGAAAGCCGCGGAAACCCTGCGTGCGGAGGGATTCACCGGCCGGGTGATCCTCATCGGTGATGAGCGCGACCACCCGTACGAGCGACCACCCCTGTCCAAGGGCTACCTGGCCGGCAAGGAGGAGCGCGACAGCGTCTTCGTGCACGAGCGCGCCTGGTACGCACGGGCCCAGGTGGAGTTGCATCTCGGCCAGACCGTCACCTCCATCGACCGGGACGCTCGCTGCGCGCATCTCGGCGACGGCACATCTGTGCGGTACGACAAACTGCTGCTGGCCACCGGCGCCGAACCGCGCCGACTCGACATCCCCGGCACCGGCTTGGCGGGCGTGCACCATCTGCGCCGCCTCGCCCACGCCGACCGGCTGCGCCAGGTGCTGGCGGCCCTCGGCCGTGACAACGGCCATCTGGTGATCGCCGGTGCGGGCTGGATCGGCCTGGAGGTCGCGGCGGCGGCCCGCGGTTACGGCGCCGAGGTCACCGTCATCGAGTCCGAGGCGACCCCGCTCCACCACGTGATCGGCCCCGAACTGGGCCAGCTCTTCACCGAGCTGCACCGGGAGCACGGCGTCCGGTTCCACTTCGGCGCCCGGCTCACCGAGATCATCGGTCAGGACGGCATGGTCCTGGCGGCCCGTACGGACGGTGGCGAGGAGCACCCGGCCCACGACGTGCTCGCCGCGATCGGAGCCGCCCCGCGCACCTCCCTCGCCGAGGCCGCGGGTCTGGCTCTCGCCGACCGGGCCCAGGGCGGCGGCATCGTCGTGGACTCCGGTCTGCGCACCTCCGACCCCGACATCTTCGCGGCCGGGGACGCGGCGGCCTTCCCGGTGTCCGGCTGGGGCGCGGGCCTCTCCACGGCCCGGGTGCGCGTCGAACACTGGGCCAACGCCCTCAACGGCGGCCCGGCCGCCGCGCGCTCCATGCTCGGCCAGGATGTGACGTACGACCGGATCCCGTACTTCTTCTCCGACCAGTACGACCTGGGCCTGGAGTACTCGGGCTGGGCGCCGCCCGGTTCGTACGACCAGGTGGTGGTCCGGGGCGACGCCGGAAAGCGGGAGTTCGTCGCCTTCTGGCTGAAGGACCGCCGGGTGCTCGCGGGGATGAACGTCAATGTGTGGGATGTCACCGGGGACATCCAGCGCCTGATCCGGTCCGGCGCCCCGCAGGACCTGGAGGCCCTCGCCGACCCGGGTGTGCCGCTCGACTCCCTCGGCACGTGACCGGGTACATCACCGGGTACGCAACCGGCCCGCCCGTCCCGGCGGTGACGGGACGGTCCAGCGGCGTCGGTGCGTCCCCGTAGAATTCACGCGTGGCCGGCAGGATCAACGATGACGACGTGAAGGCGGTACGGGACGCGGTCCCGATCGACGCCGTCGTGTCCGAATACCTCCAGCTTCGCAGTGCGGGCGGCGGCAATCTGAAGGGTCTCTGCCCCTTCCACGACGAGAAGTCCCCCTCCTTCCAGGTCAGTCCGAGCAAGGGTCTCTTCCACTGCTTCGGCTGCCAGGAGGGCGGGGACACCATCGCCTTCGTGATGAAGCTCGACCATCTCTCCTTCTCCGAGACGGTCGAGCGGCTCGCCGCGCAGGCGGGCATCACGCTCCGGTACGAGGAGGGTGGATACAACCCGGCGAGCCAGCGCGGCGAGCGCACCCGGCTGGTCGAGGCGCACAAGATCGCCGCGCAGTTCTACGTGGAGCAGCTGTCCGGCGCCGAGGCCGAGCCCGGCCGCCAGTTCCTCGCCCAACGAGGCTTCGACCAGGCGGCCGCCGAGCATTTCGGCATCGGCTACAGCCCGGTCGGCTGGGACCACCTCACCCGCTTCCTGCGCGCAAAGGGCTTCACCGACAAGGAGTTGCTGCTCTCCGGCCTTTCCCAGGACGGCCGTCGCGGCCCGATCGACCGCTTCCGGGGCCGGCTGATGTGGCCCATCCGCGACATCTCCGGCGAAATGGTCGGATTCGGCGCGCGCAAGCTGCGCGAGGACGACAACGGTCCGAAGTATCTGAACACCCCCGAGACCGCGATCTACAAGAAGTCCCAGGTGCTGTACGGCGTCGACCTGGCCAAGAAGGACATCGCCAAGGCCAGCCGGGCCGTCGTCGTCGAGGGCTACACCGATGTGATGGCCTGCCATCTGGCCGGGATCACCACCGCCATCGCCACCTGCGGCACGGCCTTCGGCGGCGATCACATCAAAATCCTCCGCAGGCTGCTGATGGACAACGGCACCGCCAAGGTGATCTTCACCTTCGACGGGGACGCGGCCGGCCAGAAGGCGGCGCTGCGCGCCTTCGAGGACGACCAGAAGTTCGCCGCCGAGACGTACATCGCCATCGCCCCGGACGGCATGGACCCGTGCGACCTGCGGCTCGCCAAGGGCGACGACGCCGTCCAGGACCTCGCCGAACCCCGCACGCCGCTCTTCGAGTTCGCGATCCGCCAGATCGTGTCCCGGTACGACTTGGAGACCCCGGCTGGTCGGGCCGCCGCGTTGGACGAGGCTGCGCCCATCGTCGGTCGGATCAAGAACAACGCCGTACAGCACCAGGTGGCGGTCCAACTCGCCGGTATCCTCGGCATCCTCGACACCCAGTTCGTGGTCGAGCGAGCGGCGCGGATAGCTCGCCGGGCACATGACCGGGGTGGCAGGGGCCCTGCAGCGTCTCCCCGCCAGTCGTCGCCGTCGCAGGAGACGCGGGGGGCACCGCCTCCGTCAGGGCCCGCACTCACCCTCCGCAGCCCCGCTCACCGCACCGAGCGCGAGTTGCTGAAGCTCGCCCTCCAGCGACCTGAGCTGGTTTCCCCAGCCTTCGACGCCTATGGCGAGGACGAGTTCACCGCCCAGCCGTACGCCGCAGTGCGCCGCGCCATAGAAGACGCGGGCGGCGCCGAGCAGGGAGTGGGGTCTCCCTTCGAGTATCTGGCCCGGGTCCGTGAGGCTGCGCCGAACGACGTGGTGCGCGCCATGGTCACCGAGTTGGCGGTGGAGGTGTTCCGAGGCAAGACGATCGACGAGGTCTACGCGGGGCAGCAGCTTGTCCAAGTCCGGCTGCGCGCCGTCGATCGCCGTATCCAGGACGTCACCGGCAGTCTGACCCGGCTGGGCACCCAGGCCGACCCGGACCACTATGCGGCTGTGCAGAATGATCTGTGGGTGCTGGAGCAGTACGGCCAGTCCCTGCGCAACCGCGGCGCCGACGCGCTGTAGGGGCTGTCCGGCGGATCTTCGGCCCCGGCGGGCCGCTGCGCCTCCCGTAACGGCCCGGTTACGTACCGGACTCAGAAAGTCGCCGCACGCCCCTCGTGGCGGCCTTGTGTCGTACCCCACACTGGGGTGCGGTGCCAGGTCCTGTCGGAGACGTCGGCCTGCCCGCGACGCCCGGCGCACGCCCCCCGCCCCGGCAGCGATCACCCTGGAGGTCGCCCCCCGTGCAGACCCGGACCCTGACCGAGACGCTGACCGCACCCGCCACCCCCGCGCCCGTCACTCCCACCGGCCCCGTCACTCCCACCGGCTCGGCCGGCTCGGCCGCCCCCGGCGCCCCCGCTCCTCCGTCCGAGCTCACGGCGGTCCCGTCACAGAGCCGCGCCGCGCACCACCCCGAGACGGTCACGCGCGGGGCGCACGCCGAGCCCCTCACCGAGGACCCGGTGCACGTGCCCTTCACGCCAGAGCCGCAGTCCCGGCGGGGAGGCACCCGCGCCGACACCGGAGGGCCCTCCTCGGACCTCTTCCGCCAGTATCTGCGCGAGATCGGCCGTATCCCGCTGCTCACCGCCGTCGAGGAAGTGGACCTGGCGCGCCGCGTCGAAGCCGGCCTGTTCGCCGAGGAGAAGCTGAGCGGCGCCGCCGATCTGGATTCCCGGCTCGCCCTGGATCTCGACCGGCTCGTCGTCCTGGGCCGGATGGCCAAACGCCGCCTGATCGAGGCCAATCTGCGCCTCGTCGTCTCCGTGGCCAAGCGCTACGTCGGCCGCGGACTGACCATGCTCGACCTCGTCCAGGAGGGAAATCTGGGTCTGATCAGGGCAGTCGAGAAGTTCGACTACGCGCGCGGCTACAAGTTCTCGACGTACGCGACCTGGTGGATCCGCCAGGCGATGTCCCGCGCGCTGGCCGACCAGGCCCGTACGATCCGGGTCCCGGTCCATGTGGTCGAGTTGATCAACCGAGTGGTGCGGGTCCAGCGCCGCCTGCTCCAGGAGCGCGGCTACGAGCCGACCCCCGAAGAGGTCGCCGTCCAGCTGGAGCTGGCTCCCGAGCGGGTCAGTGAAGTGCTGCGGCTCGCCCAGGAACCGGTCTCCCTGCACGCCCCGGTGGGGGAGGAGGACGATGTCGCGCTCGGGGACCTGATCGAGGACGGCGACGCGGCGTCCCCCGTGGAGTCCGCGGCCTTCCTCCTGCTCCGCCAGCACCTGGACGCCGTGCTCTCGACGCTCGGCGAACGCGAACGCAAGGTGGTCCAGCTGCGGTACGGGCTGGCCGACGGCCGGCCCCGCACACTGGAGGAGATCGGCCGGATCTTCGGCGTGACCCGCGAACGTATCCGCCAGATCGAGTCCAAGACCCTCGGCAAACTGCGCGACCACGCCTTCGCCGACCAGCTCCGCGGCTATCTCGACTGACCCGGTGCCGGGAGGCTCATGCGCCTCCCGGCACCGGGGATCAGTCGCCTTGGATCAGTCGACCTTGGATCAGTCGACCTCGGCGACCGCCTGCGCGAACTGGGCGGCGTAGAGGCGTGCGTACGCGCCTTCTGTGGCCAGCAGGTCGTCGTGTGTGCCTTGTTCGACGATGGAGCCGTTCTCCATGACGAGGATGACGTCCGCGTCGCGGATGGTGGAGAGCCGGTGTGCGATCACGAAGCTGGTCCGGCCGTGTGCCAGTCGGGCCATCGCTTTCTGGATCAGCACCTCGGTACGGGTGTCCACCGAGCTGGTCGCCTCGTCCAGCACGAGAATGGCCGGATCGGACAGGAACGCCCGCGCGATCGTGATCAGTTGCTTCTCGCCCGCGCTGACGCCCGAGCCCTCCTCGTCGATCACCGTGTCGTAGCCGTCGGGGAGCGTACGGATGAAACGGTCGGCGTGGGCCGCCCGCGCCGCGTCCTCGATCTCCTTCGGGGTGACGTCGCGCGAGGCGCCGTACGCGATGTTCTCCGCGATCGTGCCGCCGAACAGCCAGGTGTCCTGGAGCACCATCCCGATCCCGGCCCTCAGCTCCTCCCGGGGCATCCTCGCGATGTCCATGCCGTCGAGGGTGATCCGGCCGCCCGTCACCTCGTAGAACCGCATCAGCAGGTTGACCAGCGTGGTCTTGCCCGCGCCGGTCGGGCCGACGATCGCGACCGTCTGCCCCGGGTTCACCGACAGAGACAGGTCCTCGATCAGCGGCTTCTCCGGCTCGTACCGGAACGACACATGGTCCAGCGCCACCCGGCCCTCCGGCTCGCGCAGCCGCTCCACGGCCACGCCGTCGGGCTCCTGCTCGACCGCGTCCAGCAGCTCGAAGATCCGCTCGGCGGAGGCGACCCCGGACTGCACCAGGTTCGCCATCGAAGCGACCTGCGTCAGCGGCATCGAGAACTGCCGCGAGTACTGCACGAACGCCTGCACATCACCGATCGACAGTGTGCCCGACGCGACCCGCAGCCCGCCGACGACCGCGACCAGCACATAGTTCAGGTTGGATATGAACAGCATCAGCGGCTGCATGATCCCGCTGTTGAACTGCGCCTTGAAGACCGCCTCGTAGAGCTGGTCGTTCTGCTCTCGGAACGCCTCGGCCGACTCGTGCTGCCGCCCGAAGACCTTCACCAGCGCATGACCGGTGTACATCTCCTCGATGTGCGCGTTGAGCGTGCCGGTGACCTTCCACTGCCGTACGAACTGCGGCTGCGACCGCTTGCCGACCTTCGTCGCCACGAGGACCGACAGCGGCACCGTCACCAGCGCGACCAGCGCCAGCAGCGGCGAGATCCAGAACATCATCGCCAGCACACCGACGATCGTCAGCAGCGAGTTGATCAGCTGGCCCATCGTCTGCTGAAGAGTCTGCGAGATGTTGTCGACATCGTTCGTCGCCCGGCTCAGCACCTCGCCGCGCGGCTGCCGGTCGAAGTACGACAGCGGCAGCCGGGACAGCTTCGCCTGGATGTCCTCGCGCATCCGGTACACCGTGCGGTTGATGACCCGGATGGAGAGCCGGGTCGACACCAGCATCAGCAGCCCGGCGCCCACGTAGACCACCAGCGCCATCAGCAGGACCTGGCCCACCGAGCCGAAATCGATGCCGTGGCCGGGGGTGAAGTCCACGCCGGAGAGCAGATCGGCGAGCCCGTCGTCGCCCTTCTCCCGCAGCCCGTCGATGGCCTGTGCCTTGGTGACGCCGTCCGGTGTCTGCCGGCCGATGACCCCCGCGAAGATCAGGTCCGTCGCCTGCCCGAGGATCTTGGGCCCCACGACCGACAGCGCGACGCTCAGCACGCCGGCCCCGAGCATCCACCACAGGGTGGTCCGCTCCAGCACCAGCAGCCGCAGCATCCGCTTCGACGACCCCTTGAAGTCCATGGACCGCTGCGTCGGGCCCATCATCATGCGTCCGCCCGGACCGCTCATCAGGCAGCCTCCGCCTCGGTCAGCTGGGAGAGGACGATCTCCCGGTATGTCTCGTTGCCCGCCATCAGCTCCTGGTGCCGGCCCGTCCCGACGACCTTGCCCTCGTCCAGGACCACGATCCGGTCGGCGTCACGGATGGTGGAGACGCGCTGGGCGACGATCACGACGGTCGCCTCCGAGGTCTCCCGCGTCAGCGCGCCGCGCAGCGCCGCGTCCGTGGCGTAGTCCAGCGCCGAGAACGAGTCGTCGAACAGGTATATCTCCGGCCGCTGCACCAACGACCGTGCGATCGCCAGCCGTTGCCGCTGCCCGCCGGAGACATTCGTACCGCCCTGCGCGACGGGCGCGTTCAGCCCGCCCTCCAGGGCTTCGACGAACTCCTTCGCCTGGGCCACCTCCAGCGCGTGCCACAGCTCCTCGTCGGTCGCGTCCGGGTTTCCGTACCGCAGATTCGTCGCGACCGTCCCGGAGAAGAGATACGGCTTCTGCGGCACGAGGCTCACGGTCTTCGCCAGCAGTGCGGGATCGAGCTCCCGGACGTCCTGCCCGTCGACCAGCACCTCCCCGCCGGTCGCGTCGAACAGCCGCGGTACGAGCCCGAGCAGCGTCGACTTGCCGCTGCCCGTCGACCCGATGACCGCGGTCGTCTCGCCGGGACGCGCGACGAGCGACACGTTCCGCAGCACGGGCTCCTCGGCGCCGGGGAAGCGGAACTCCGCGCCCCGCAGCTCCAGATGACCGTGCCGCCGCAGTTCCCGTACCGGATTCCGGGGCGGTACGACGCTCGACTTGGTGTCCAGCACCTCCTCGACGCGCTCGGCGCAGACCTCGGCACGCGGCACCATCATGAACATGAAGGTGGCCATCATCACAGCCATCACGATCTGCATGAGATACGCGAGGAACGCGGTCAGCGCGCCGATCTCCATCCCGCCGCTCTCGATCCGGTGCGCGCCGAACCAGACGACGGCGATCGACGACAGGTTCACGACCGTCATCACGGTCGGGAACATCAGCGCCATCAGCCGGCCGGTCGACAGCGCGACATCGGTCAACTCGGTGTTGGCGCCGCGGAATCGTCCCTTCTCGTACTCGTCGCGTACGAAGGCCCTGATCACGCGGTTGCCGGTGATCTGCTCCCGCAGCACCCGGTTCACCGTGTCCAGCCGGGTCTGCATGGTCCGGAACAGCGGCCGCATCTTCTTGACGATGAGGCTCACGGATATACCGAGCAGCGGCACCACGGCCAGCAGCACGGCGGAGAGCGGAATGTCCTGGCCGAGCGCCATGACGATGCCGCCGACGCACATGATGGGCGCGGACACCATCAGCGTGAACGACATCAGGACCAGCATCTGTATCTGCTGGACGTCGTTGGTGGTACGGGTGATCAGCGAGGGAGCCCCGAAGTGGCCCACCTCACGCGCCGAGAAGCTCTGCACCCGGTCGAAGATCGCGGCCCGTACGTCCCGGCCCAGGGCCGAAGCCGTCCGCGCTCCGTAGTACACGGCGCCTATGTTGCAGATCACCTGGATCACGCTGACGGCGATCATGATGCCGCCGAACTCCAGGATGTAGCCCGTGTCCCCCTTCACGACGCCGTTGTCGATGATGTCGGCGTTCAGGGTGGGCAGATAGAGAGTGGCGCACGTCTGCAACAGCTGCAGCGCCACCAGCAGGGCTATCGGTCTCTTGTACGGAGCGAGATGGGCTCGCAGAAGTCGTAGCAGCACACGCAGTCTCTCGGAGTCGGCTCGGAATCGGCGAAGACCGTCCGTGAGGATTGTCCACGAAGGTCATCGACGAGGTTCGGTCGGCGAAGATCAGGGGTCCCGATCCATCTTGCGTTATCCGGCCCGCCGAACCCCAAGGGTTATGTCCAAAGACCGGTCAAAACCGGGGCGTACGGCGAGTCCGAGGGCGCTCGCACCGGCGGACGTCCGGACTCCCGAACCCTTCCCACCGGCGGAGGTTGGGATTCCGCGACCACTGAGACCGCTGAGACCACCCAGACCGCTTCAGACGACTCAGGCCACTCGGACCGCGGGCCACTCAGACCGTGGGCCCGAACGCCCCGGGGTGGATCTGATTCCTCGTCGCCCCGTACTGCTGCCGTACCGCCGTCCCCACGGCCACGTCGTCACCCGGCTCGAAGACCTGCGCCGCCGCGCCCTGCCAGGCCGGCGGGTCGTGCGGGCCGCGCGACCCCTGCGAGAACCCGAGCGCCCAGGCCGCCTGCCGCGCCGCGCCGATCGCCGTGTAGTCGGCGGGCTGCGGTACGACGACCTGGGCCCCGAAGATCGCCGGAGCCAGGGCCTGTACGGCGGGCAGCTCGGCGGCGGCCCCCAGCAGGAACACCCGGCGGACCTCCACCCCGCGCCCGCGCAGAACGTCCATCGCGTCGGCGAGCGAGCACAGCATCCCCTCGAACGCGGCCCGCGCCAGGTGCTCCGGCTTCATCGACTCGCGCCGCAGCCCGGTCAGCGTGCCCGCCGTGTGCGGCAGCTGCGGAGTCCGCTCACCCTCCAGATACGGCAGGAACACCAGACCCGAGGAGCCCGGCGTGGACTTGAGCGCCAGCGTGGACAGCTCGCCCAGATCCTCCGTCCCCAGCAGCTCCGCCGTACCGCGCAGGGTCCGTACGGCGTTGAGCGTATGGACGACCGGCAGATGCATCCCGGTGGCGTCGGCGAAGGAAGTGATCATCCCGGCCGGATCGGCGAGCGCCTCGTGATGCACGGCCATCACCGACCCCGACGCCCCCAGCGACACCACGGCGTCCCCGACCCCCACACCGAGCCCGAAGGCGGCGGCCATGGTCTCGCCGGTCCCCGCGGAGATCAGCAGCCCCTCGGGGGTGGTCCCGGCCGAGTCGGCGGGGCCGAGCACCTCGGGCAGCGCGGCCTGGTGCCCGAGCGCCAGCTCCACGAGATCAGGGCGGTACGCCCCCGTACGCGCGGACCAGTAGCCGGTCCCGGAGGCGGCGCCCCGGTCCGTCGTCCTGCGCGCGGGGCGTCCCAGCAACTGCCAGACCAGCCAGTCGTGCGGCTGGAGCACCAGCGCGGTGCGCTGCGCCGCCTCCGGCTCGTTCCGCGCCATCCAGCGCAGCTTCGCCACGAGCTGACCCGACTGCGGTACGGACCCGACGGCGTCGGCCCAGGCATGCCGCCCGCCCAGCGCGTCGATCAGATCCGCGGCGGCGACCTGCGCCCGCTTGTCGTTGCCGACCAGCGCGGGCCGTACCAGGTTGCCCTGCCGGTCCAGCGCCACCATCCCGTGCTGCTGCGCGGACACCCCGATGGCCTGCACCCCCTCCAGTAGCCCGCCGGACGCGGCCTCACCGAGGGAGAGCAGCCAGGCCTGCGGATCGACCTCGGTGGCCTTGGGCTCGACCGGATGCGGCGCGTACCCCTGCCGCAGCACGGCACCTGTCTCCGCGTCGCAGACGACGACGCGTGTGAATCCGGACGAACTGTCCAACCCGGCGACTATTCCCATGGCACCCGATTCTGCCGCACTCCCGGTGCGTCGGGCGCTGCCGGGGACGCCGGGATCCGGGCCCGGCAGCGCGGGCCCGGATCCCGGCGTCCCCGTCCGGCGCCGCTACGTGTTGCTGGTACCCCAGTCGTCCTGTCCGTTCTGACTGCGCTCCCGCAGCGAGCGCACCCGCTGGGCGACGGAGTCGGGCACCTTGTCCCCGACCCGCTCGCCGACCACCCCGCTCACCGAGTGGTACGCCTTGCCCGCGACCTCACGCCCGGTCTGCGCGGCGGACTCGGCGGCGTTGCGCACGGCCGGGTTCTGGGACACCTGTCGCGCCGATTTCTTCAGCTGCTCGTAACGCTCGCGTCCGGCGCGCGTTCCGAGAACGTATCCGCAGGCCAGGCCCGCGATGAACGTGAGGCGATACCTCATGGCCGCCACCCTTCCTGTGCGTCGGAGTCCCCAGCGTCAGCGCCGGACCGTGGTGTCTGCTCTCCGCCTACCCCGTGGGAGCCCGAGATCACCCGAGGAGTCCCGGCCCCGTAAGCGATTGGCGAAGCACCCCCCTGCTTGCGCTAATGTATGTGTCGCAGCGAACGTGCGCCGCCCAGGGCATCCGGGGTAGGTACGTTCGGTGCACACACAGCAATCCCCTGTAGCTCAATTGGCAGAGCAGCCGGCTGTTAACCGGCAGGTTACTGGTTCGAGTCCAGTCGGGGGAGCGCGGTCCCCTGTAGCTCAATTGGCAGAGCATTCGGCTGTTAACCGGAGGGTTACTGGTTCGAGTCCAGTCGGGGGAGCGGGAAAACGAAGAGGACCCTACGGGGTCCTCTTTCGTATGCCCACAGACGTTCACCCGGACCCGTTCGCCGTGTTTCCGTCCCTCTTTCGGCTCTTCTGTGAAGTTCTTGGAACCGGTCGGTGCCCGGCGAAGTCCTCAAGGTCAGGCGATGCCGACCATCCGAGGCAGGAGATCGTATGAGCGGCTATGCTGCGGCAGACGGCGCGCACAAATGTGCGCGACGCGCCGTTAGGGGCGGTAGCTCAGCCGGTTAGAGCAGCGGACTCATAATCCGTCGGCCGAGGGTTCGAGTCCCTCCCGCCCCACCAGAGCGGGCCTTGGCAGAAACGTTCTGACCTGGGCGAAGGCAGTAGTGAAGGGCCGTCACGTACGTGTGACGGCCCTCACTTTAACTCCAGACCATGATCAAGTGGCCCTACGGTGGCCCGGCGAGTCGCTGCGGAGACCAGAGCGATCTCTACGCGCCTCGTGGCTGGTGCCGGATCCGGGCCGAGGGTTCTTCGGGAGCCCCCACTCGGAGACTTCCGGGGCGGTCAAACATTGCCGGTCTCGGCGTTGGGTTGCAACGGCCCAGCCCACAGGGGAGGGCGTGTTGGTCGCTGCCGTAGACCTCCCAGGGCTCGGGGCCGGGGCCGTGGAGTCGACTTCGACGCCGAGGTGGTCCGGGCGGGTGTCCTGGCCGGGTTCGCCCTCGATGAGGACGAGCTTGAGGGGCGGTTCGGTGACCGGTCCTGCGTCCTGGGCCCTGCCGCGGCCGACTGCTTCGCCGGAGCGGCCGCGATCAGGGCTGGTCGGGCGATCCGGACGACGGCATGGCTTCGTTGATCGGTACGACGTTGAAGTATTCCTCGATGCGGTCGATGAGGCCGCCGTCGAACCGGAAGTACATCGCCGCGTGTACGTCACTGCGGGACCCGTCGGTCATGGTCAGGTGCAGTACTTGCTGCTGGAGCACTGCGTCGCCGTCCTGGAACTGCCGCACGATGTCGTACCGGAGCGTCTCGACGCCGGCGGCCAACTGCTTCAGCAGTTCCATGTTCTCGTCGATCGGCTGGTCACCGCTTCCGTCGCTGTGCCACACGGTGGCGGTGTCGGTGCACAGGGATCGCATCGTGGCGTAGTCCCGCACTTCCCACTGCCGGAGGTAGTGCACCGCTGCTGCGCGAAGGTCCTGGTCGGTTGTCATCGTCTATTTCCTTTCGGGGTGTGCCGGTTGAGGCGGATGTCAGACGGCGGTGCCGGTCGCGGTGCCGGCGGCCGGTTCTTCTTCGAAGACGGGGGCGCGTTCCCCCGCTTCGATGCGTAGTTGGAGGTGGTTGTCCCGGGGCGGCAGGGGGCAGGGGAAGGCCGCCGAGAACATGTGGTGGGGAACAACGGCCCGGTTGAAGTCGATACGGGCCGTACCCGTGGCGTCCTTGGGGCGGGACAGGATCAGCCACCGGCCCATGCCGGGCGTGTCCGTGCCGCTGGTGCCGTCGGTGAACGTGATCAGCAGAGTGTCGCCGCCCACGCCGAACGCCCGGAGCGTGTGCCGCTCGCCTCGCAGATCGAAGACGAAGTCACCAGGAGCCGGGAGGGTGTCCCGCATACTCGGGCTGGTCAGCCGCGTCACATCCAGGAGACGCCCGGCCTCCGCCGGACGGTACTCCGCCTCGACGGTCCAGGCCGGGTCCCACGGCCACGCCTCGATCCCGCGCAGGCCGACGAGGGTGGGCGCGGCCGGATCCCACACGACCAGGACATGGGCGCCCCGCAGCTCCTCGATGGTGCCGCGCCGCCCGCCGGGGAAGGACAGGCGGCTGACGCTGGTCAGTTCCACCGTGCCGTCCACGGCCTGCCCATCGACGGACACGCCCTCCGTACGGGCCGCGGTCAGCGTCAGGCTCCCCGAGAAGCCGGTGGACGTCCACTGCCCCGGAACCTCGGGGACCTCCTGACCCGGTTCCGTGATCAGCCGATAGGCGATGCGGCCCGCCTTCCCGTCCGGGCCCGCCATCTCCTCCCACCGGCTCCGACGCCACCTGTCGTACCCGGTCAACGCGTCGTCGCCATCGAAGCAATCGCTGGACACAGTGTTCTCCTCTGTAGGTGGCGGTCACCCGCGACCGCCGTCAGGACTCACCGCCGACCGTGAACCTCGACCGGTCGTCGCGGACCGACTGGTGGGGTCGGTGGTTTGGATGGTGCGCCCGCCCCGAGCGCGCCAGCAAGGTTGCTTGCCGTTACGGCAAATGCGGCGGCCGGGTGAAGGGCATGCGGTCGGGGTCGAGATCACGGTCGGGAGCGGCCTGGTGGCTCGGTCCCGCGGGACACCAGCTCGATGTAGGTGCCGGCTGTGGTCAGGTCCTTGGCGGTGGGCGAAGGTCAGGCCCGAGTCGCGGTCTGCCAAATCGACGGTGGCCGCTGGGCCACGTGGGAAGACACGGCAGAAGTCCGTACAGAGCGTGCTGTGGTCGATGACGCCGTTGCCCGGTACGCACAGCGGTACGGGCGCAAGCCGGCCCCGGATCCTGAGCGCGTCGTGATCGAGATATCGGTCGAACGAGCCATGGGTCAGGCAGTGGTGAACCTGCGGTCATCGTGAGGCGGACAATCCGCAGTGCGTGCTTTGCCCACGAGCGTCAACTCCGGAAGCAACTCGACGTCCTGCGGAACCGTGCAGCGATCGCCGCACGGTTCTGGATCGGGTTGGACCGAGGAGGACGCAGCCGGATCGAGTCGGGTGCAAACGTCCAGGTCTCCGGGGAAACTGCAGGTGAGAAGCGTCACCGGAATGGTTTCGAGTCCCATCCGCCCCACCGTAGAAGAAGCGATGTGGCCTGCGGAGAGGTCGCCACAGCCCTTAGCACCGTCAAGTGGTTCGCCGCGCAGGCGCCGCACGACGCCTCGTGGGTCCCGCCAACGGTCGCGTACAGCAACCAGGTTCATCGATAGTCGCATGATCCCGTGGCTCGGAGGGCGTTCGGTTTCCGAGCGTGGAGGCCGTCGTCACGGGCGGCCCCGTTCAGGCCCCGCCGCTGTCGCTGTCACCGGTGGTCCCGTTCAGGCCCCGCCGCCGGTTCGGGCGGCGCACCACCTTGCCCATGGTGAGCGTCACTGACGCCGCGGCATGGACCCACCGGGGCCCGCCACGCTCCGCCCACACCACACATACGCACCCGACGACAGCGAGCGCCACAACGCCGAGCAGCACCAGAATCAGCATGTTTCTCCACCTCCGTGTTCCGTCGTTCACTCCTACTGACGTCCCAAGTCGGCAGGGGCGTTCCCACGAGGTGTCTCTCGTCAGAGATCAGAGGCATACACGGCATCGCCGGGCCGGTAACGCTCGCTCGTACCGACCCGTACCGAGCGGCCGGCACTGCCCACCGATACGCGGCCTTCCCGCCCAGGAACCTCCGGTGCCCCCAACGTGCCGGTCGACTCGCCATTCGCCTGGTTGGCCTTCTCCGTAAGGGCGTTGGAACTCATCTGGCGGGCCGTACGGGCACCCGACGCCATGCCGGTGTCCCCGTCATCGGCGCGCGTGCCCGGGCTCACGTCATGGGTATGAACTCGGGCAGGGTGAGGGCCGAATGAGCCGGTCGTCCCTCAGTGGGGCGTGGCGCTGAGGTTGCGCAGCATGTCGTTGCGCTGTTCCAGGGCCCGAGCGGTGGTCGGGAAGAGTGTGGCATCGCCCTCGCCGACCTGTTCCTGGTTCACGGTCACAAACTCGCGGGTGTGGTGTTCGTAGGCGGCGAAGCCCGCGGCGTGGTCCCGGTCGGCCAGGGAACCGGCGAGCATGTACGCGCCGACGAGCGCGAGGCTGGAGCCCTGTCCGGTAAGGAACGAGGGCGCGTACGCGGCGTCGCCCACCAGCGCGACCCTGCCGCTGGACCAGCGGGGCATGCGGATCTGGCTGATCCCGTCGAAGAACAGGTCATCCGCGTCGCGCATGGCGGCAAGCATGCCCGGGACTTCCCATCCCGCGTCGGCGAAGACCGTGGCGACCAGGTCCCGTTGGGCCTCCGGGTTCCGGAACGCGTTGAACGGCGGTTCCGGGTGGGCGAAGTTCAGGAGGGCATGCACGTCGTCGTTGTCTCCCACGGCGTAGAGCGCCGCGGCCCTGCCCGGGGTGTTCCACATCATGGTCTCGTGGGAGAGCCCGAAGGTGTTGCGCATGGTGAACCCGGCGAAGCAGTAGCCGAGATACCGGTGGAACTGCTCTTCGGGGCCGAACAGGAACTCGCGGGTACGTGAGTGCAGACCGTCCGCACCGAACACCATGTCGAACGTACGCCTGCTGCCCCCGCGGAAGGTGACGTCGACCCCGTGACCGGACTGGTCGAGGGTGTCGATGGAGTCGTCGAACAAGAACTCCACGTCGTCACGGACCGCCGTGTGGAGAGCGTCGGTCAGATCCCCGCGCCGCACCTCCAGGTCCCGTCCCGCGACACCGCCGGTGAGGCGCTGCGGGTTGACCGAGGCCACCTCGCCGCCGTCCCCGTCGAGGAAGGTCAGCCGGCGCAGGTCGATGTGTGCGTCCCGCAGTCGCGGCAGGATTCCCATCCTCCGGACGACCTCAAGTGCGGTGCCGCGTACGTCGATGGGGTAACCACCGCTGCGAAGTGTGCCCGTCTTCTCGACCACCGTGACCGCGAATGCGTAGCGGTTCAGCCAGAACGCGAGGGCGGGCCCAGCGACGCCGGCCCCGGATATCAGGACCGTGCGCCTCGGCGTGCTACGGATATCCCTCAACACATCAGTGCGGGTCATTCCTTGGGTCCTTTGCTCATGGTGCGGGCGACAAGCAGGGACAGCGCCGTGACGGCGCCGGCTATGACGAAGCCGGTGACGAAGGCCGATTCGGCCGGGACATCCGACCCGGATGGGGTTCCGGCGGTGAGGATCGCACCACTGACCTGCACACCCACGGCGTAGCCGATCACGCGAGTCACCAGGACCAGGCTGGTGGCGATGCCGGTGTCACTCTGATCGACGGATGTGGCGGTGCTGGTCACCATCGCCGTGACGCACAGGCCGTTGGCAAGCGCGATCATCATCTTGCCGATGACGAGGTGCCAGACCTCGGTGTGCACGGCTGCCAGGGCGATCAGGGCGGCGACCATGATGACGATCCCGGCGGTGAGCACGGCACGCGAGCCGAAACGCCGCGCCCCGATCCCGCTGATCGGCCCGGCCAGCGTCGCGGCCACGGCGCCGGGCAGCAGGATGAAGCCGATCTCGGTGGCGCCGGCCCCGAAGCCGTACTCGTCTGCGGACACCGCGAGCAGTTGTGGGACGAGATAGACGGCCACCGAGGTACCGACGCAGATCACGAACGTCAGCACACACGACTTCCACACCGCGGGCCGGGCCAGCATGCGCAGATCGACCATCGGCGAGGCCGCACGACGCTCAACGGCTGTCCATCCGGTCACGAAGGCGGCCAGAACCACGACGAGGGCGCCGAGCACGAGTGGCTGCGAGCCGATGTCGGGCGCCAGCGCGAGCACGAGCATGAGCGTGACCAGCGTCCCGCTCAGGAGAACCAGGCCGGGCCAGTCGACCCCGGTGTCGTCCGACCGGCCCGGCGGATCATGCGGCATCAGCCTGTTCACCAGCATGGTGGCCCCGATGACCGCGATCGTCGGCAGCGCGAACATCCAGTGCCGGGACAGTCCTTCCGCCACGGGCCCGGCCGACAGCGTTCCCGCCATCCCGCCCCCTACGAACAACCCGCTGACCACCCCGATGGCCACCTTCGCCTCTCCCGCGGGGAGGTGTGCGCGCACCAGGATGAACGACAGGGGCAGCGCGCCCACCATCGCCCCCTGCAGTACCTGACCGAGCAGCAGCACCGGCAGGTTCGGCGCCAGGGCGGACACCAGTCCACCGGCGCAGACCACCGCCATCAGCCGGATCAGGACCCGTTTTCCGCCGTAGCGGTCGCCGAACTTGCCCGCGACCGGTGTGATGAGCGCGCCGGTGATGAGGAGCATGATGCTGAGTAACGCCCCTTCGGCGGGACTCATGTCCAGCTCGCGTTGCAGGAGCGGGAGCGTCGGCGTCACCACCGACTCCAGGGCACCGGTGGCGACTGCCAGCATGCCGAGGGCCCCGACAGCGGCCTTCCCGATGCGGGCCGGGGGAGCGAGAGTTGCGGTCATGGACGTCCTTTCCGTCATGGCCGGGCGAGTAAGGGGCCGGCCGTACGCGTAGCGCTGCCGCCTTGCCCGGCCCGGCGCGGACATAGCGGCCCTTCACGCGGGGCGCGGTGTGCATGGTGCTTGTGGACAGGTCCGAGGTCGTACGGCGGGGTGAACCCGGTGAACCCGTAACCGAGTTGGCGCATGTACGGCTCCGCCGGGCGGAGCGGATGTACGAGTACGGTGCCCGCCGAGCCATTATTACACTACACCGTGCAGTGTAGAAAGGTTACGATGTGCCCATGCCGACCACGAAGACACTGCGCGAGGGGTCCACGCGGAAGCGGGCCGCCATCCTCTCGGCGGCCCGGGAACTGTTTCTCGCCGACGGTTTCGACCGCTCCAGCGTCGATGCGGTCGCCGCCCGGGCCGAGGTGTCCAAGCGGACGGTCTACGACTACTTCGGCGACAAGCAGACGCTGCTGCGAGCAGTCGTCGACGCCGTCGGCCAGTCATTGATCACCACGATCCGACGCACCCTCGACGACACCCTCACCGGCCTCACCGAGGACGCCGATCTCGAAGACGCCCTGGTCACGTTCTCGATGCGCATCGCGACCGACATGCTTGGCTCGGCGGAGTACGCGACGCTGCAACGACTGGTCCGGGCGGAAGCCGGCCACCTGCCGCACCGGGGCTACAACTCCATGGCCGACACCCCGGACGAGGCGATTGCCGAGCGGTTCGCCGCCTTCGCCGCAGCGGGGCTGCTCGACGTCCCCGACCCCCGGCTCGCGGCCGACCAGTTCCTCGCGCTGACCTTCGGCGTCGCGCTGGACAGGCTCGGTTCCGCGAACGCCGCGGAGGACACCCGCGTCCGGCCACTCGTCGTCGAGGGAGTGCGGACCTTCCTCCGGGCATACCGAACCATGTAGGGCTGGGGGCCGCACGAAAGAACAGTGCGCCGTCAGCTCACGTGTCCTCCGGCGAGGACGCTCCACTCATGGCCCACGGCTTCGCCGGTGCCATCAGGGCCCGGCTGCGGCCGCGGGACATCGTCCTCTCGTGCCGAGCGTGCTTCCGGCTGCGGACAGCGGACCGCCCCCTGCGCGCTCGGCGCAGGGGGCGGGGCGATCAGCGGAAGTGCGGAGTATCAGCGGCCCAGGAAGGCGAACCAGCCGGCGGCGTCGCGCGACGCGAAGCTGGCGTCGACGATCCCGGCGTCTCCGCCCACGCTGTGGTAGGAGCCCTTCTTGGCCTCCTTGTGGAAGCCGGCCGCCGCACTGAACCCCCCATGGTCCTCTCCGGCGAACGCCGAACTGGCGCCACCCAGCAGAGCAGTGGCAGCGAGGGCGGTGGCAGCGAGCGCGGTACGGATACGCATTCGAACTCCTACGTCGGTTGGTGCGAACACCGCATGCGTGCCCCGGTCGGCCTGTCGGCGATGTCGATCTGTGGCTGATCCCACCCGATCGGCCGAAAAGATCAGACAAACCGCAGAACCGTCCCGGTCCCACCCGTTGGTCCCGCTCGCCAGGCAGCGCGTCGGCCGACGGGTGAGTGCGTCCGGGCCGGCCGACGGAAGGTGGATCCAGGCCAAATCGCCGGTGTGGAGCGGTAGTTGGCAAGATCCGAAGTGTGCGTACGGTGTGAAGATTGTTTAGGGTTCATGAATCATGGCCTGAGTCCCTGTCCGTTCCAAGGAGGCGTTTCCGTGTCCGACCGTGACCCCAGTTATGAGTCCACCGCAGCTATCAGGGCGCGGATCGACACCAGCAAGCCGCATTCCGCACGCTTCTGGAACTACTTCGTGGGCGGCAAGGACAACTACGACATCGACCGTGAGGTCGGGGACCAGATCAAGGAGATATTTCCCGGCCTGGTCGATGTGGCCCGTACGAGCCGGCACTTCCTCGGGCGGGCGGTCCGGCATCTGGCGGGGGAGCAGGGGATCCGTCAGTTCCTGGACATCGGGACCGGCCTGCCGACGGCCGACAACACGCATGAGGTCGCCCAGCGCGTGGCGCCGGACGCGCGGATCGTCTACGTCGACAACGACCCCTTGGTCCTGGCGCACGCGCGGGCTCTGCTCACCAGTACGCCCGAGGGCAGGACGGACTACCTCGACGCCAATCTGTACGAGCCCGAGTCGATCCTGAAGGCCGCCGAGGGGACGCTGGATCTGTCCCAGCCGGTCGCGCTCATGATCCTCAACACGCTCGGTCATGTCGCCGACTACGAACAGGCCCGTTCGCTGGTGTCCGGCCTCATGGCGGGTCTGCCGTCGGGCAGTTACCTGGTGATCAGTGACAGCACCTCCACCAGCGCGGGCATGATCGCCGCTTCGGAGGCCTACAACTCCAGCGGGGCGATCCCGTACTACGTGCGCGGTGTCGAGGAGATCGCCGGTTTCTTCGGCGGGCTGGAGCTGGTGGACCCCGGTATCGCGCAGGTCACGCGGTGGCGTCCGGAGGCGGACGGGCCGGGTGGTGGGGCCGGGGCGGCCATGGCCGTCGACGCCTACTGCGGAGTGGGCCGCAAGCCGTAAGGACGCACGCGGGCATGAAAGGGAGGAGGAAGGCGGGCGGAAGGCAGACGGAGAACAGACGGAGAACACGCGGAAGGCAGGCGCTAATGTGCCGCTTCCCAGGTCACCGTCGTCCCCCGCTCGCCCGGTGCGCCGTCCTCGCGCAGGCCGTCGTCCGTGACCAGCAGGCGTACCGCCTCCCGCCCGTCCGGCAGTTCCGCCGCCGCGTCGATCTCCACCTCGACGCCCGTCACACCCTCGCGCCGGTGCGCGGCCGCGAGGGCGCCGCGCAGGGCCGCCAGCAGTTGCCCGGACACCGGCTCGCCCACCAGGGTGTCCACCGGTCCGCTGAAGCGCACGGAGGGCCGGAAGCCCAGCAGGACCGCCGCGCCGGCCGTCTCGCGCAACACCTGCCCGCGCACGCTCGTCGGAGCGTCGGCCGGGGGCTGCTGGAGGGCGAAGATGGTGGTCCGTACCTCCTGGATGGTCGAGTCCAGCTCGTCCACGGCCCGGCCCAGCAGTTCGTCCAGCTCCGGTGTGGCCGCGCGCCGCCGGGTCGACTCCAGCATCATCTCCGTGGCGAACAGCCGCTGGACGACCAGATCGTGCAGATCACGGGCGATCCGGTCCCGGTCCTCGTACACCGCGAGCTGCTCCCGGTCGTGCTGGGAATCCGCGAGTACGAGCGCGAGCGCCGCCTGTGAGGCGAACTGCGTGGCCAGCAGCCGGTCCACGGCGCTGTACGGGAGGCCCCCGCGCCGGCGGGGGAGGGCGAGCGTGCCGATCAGCTTGCCGCCGCTCTGGAGCGGCAGCATCATGCTCGGCCCGAAGCGGGCCCTCACCGGTGTGGTCATCCGGGGGTCGGTCGCCGAGTCCTCGATGAACACCGGTTCCCCGCCGAGCAGTTGGACCAGGACGGGCGATCCGGGCTCGATGGTGGTGCCGATGATGTCGCCCGGGTCCTCCAGCGCGGAGGCGGCGACGATCTCCATCCCGCCCTCGTCCGTGGGCTGGAGTACGACGCCCGCGTCGGCGTCGGCGAGGGCTCGCGCCGACTCGGCCACGGTCACCAGTGCCTCGGCCGGATTCTCCCCGGCCAGCAGGACGGTGGTGACGGCGGCGGCCCCCTCGATCCACCGCTCGCGCTGCCGGGCCGTCCCGTACAGCCGGGCGTTGCCGATCGCGATGCCGGCCTGCGAGGCGAGTACCCGCATCAGGCTCTGGTCCCGTTCGGTGAAGTGTCCCATCCGTTTCTCCGTCAGGTAGAGACTGCCGAAGACCTCGGTGCCCACCTGGACCGGGACGCCGAGGAAGGAGTGCATCACGGGGTGGCCGGGCGGCACCCCGGACGAGCGGGGGTCGGCCGTCAGATCGTCCAGCAACAGGGGCCGCGGATCCTGGACGGGGACCCCGATGATCCCGGTGTGTCCGTCGGGCAACCGCCGGATGCGCTCCCGGTCGGCGTCGCTCATGCCGGCCGTGAACAGCTCGGTGAGCCTGCCGCGTTCGGGGTCGACCAGACCGAGCGCGCCGTAGCGGGCGCCGATGAGTTCGGTGGCCGTGTCGACGATGTGCTGGAGTGTGGTGCGGACTTCGAGGTCGGTGCCGATGCCGAGCACCGCCTCCAGGAGCATGGGCAGTCGGGGCGCCGACGCCTCCGCGGAGCCCTCGGTGCTGGTGGAGTCCGCCGCGTTCTCCGCGCCTTCCGCGCCTTCCGCGCCTTCCGCGCCTTCCGCGCCTTCCGCGTCCCGCGCTTCCTCGGTCCTGCCTCCGTCTCCGCCTTCGTCTGCGTCGCTCATCGCGTCGGCCGGCCCGCGACCCCTCAGTGGGCGTCGGCCAGCGGGTTCAGGACCATCGGCTGGATCTTGCCCTCCAGCATCGCCCCGAGACCGAGAACGGTGCAGATGTCGGGGCGTTCCGCGATCGCGACCGGCATGCCGGTCGCGTCGCGCAGCATCTGGTCGAGGCCGGGGAGCAGCGCGCTGCCGCCGACCATCATGATCCCGCGGTCGGCCAGGTCCGCCACCAGATCGGGCGGGCAGTCGCGGAGCACCTTGCCGATGCCGTCGAGGACGGAGGTCAGCGGGGTATAGATCGCCGCCCGTACGGCCGCCGTGTCCACGAGCACCGAACGCGCGATGCCGGTGGCCACGTCCCGGCCGTGGATCTCGGTCGTGCTGGGGCCGCCCGGAGTGAGGCCGTTGCCGCTGAGTGCCAGTTGCAGCGGGCGTACGGACTGGCTGGGCAGCATCAACTCGTGCTGGTGGCGCAGATACTGGATCACCGCGTGGTCGATGGAATTGCCGCCGACCGGGATCCGCTGGGCGGTGACGATCGATCCGAGCGAGAGCACCGCGACCTGCGTGGTCGCGGCGCCGCAGACCATGATCATGGTGGCGGTGGGCTGTTCCACGGGGAGTCCGCAGCCGACGGCGGCGGCGATCAGGGTGTCGACCAGTTCGACCCGGCGCGCGCCGAGGCCGACGAGGGTCTCGATGGTGGCACGCTGGGCGAGCGGGTCGCTGTCGTGCGGGGTGCAGGCGGCGGCGCGCAGTCGCGGCTTGCGGCGCAGCTGGCGACGGAGCTTGTCGCCGAGTAGATGGCGCAGCATCCGCTGGGCCATCTCGATGTCGATGACGGTGCCGCCGGTGACGGGGCGGGCGACCTGGATGTAGTCGGGCGTACGGCCCGTCATCCGCTCGGCGAGGGTTCCGACGGCGATGAGGGCACCGGTACGGGTGTTCACCGCGGCGACGCTCGGCTCGTCGACGACGAGTCCGGCTCCCTTCACAAAGACCCGGGTCCTGGCGGCCCCCAGGTCGACGGCGATGTGGCAACGGCGCAACTGCTCAAGACTGACGGTCACGGCAGGTTCTCCCGAGAACGCTGAGATGGTTCACCGGCGGCCGCCGGGCCCTGTTCGCATCGTGCGTCGAGGGGCTCCGCCACGCGCGCTGGACTACGCCAGTCGGGCGTACGGAGCTGACGGCACGTCAGAAAGCATGACCCTGACGCGTCGGATCGTACGATCGACGCGCGCGACGAACCCGAATGGCGGACTCGGACGCGGTGCTCGCGCGGGGGCCCGGCGTGGGATTCGTGTGCGGGACGCGTACGGGGCCCGGCTCCCCGCCCGTGCGGCAGGGCCGCTCCCCGCCCGTACACCGGTCCGCTCGGCGCCCGTGTGACGCCCGTTCGGCCGGACCCGCGCGGCGTATTCGTATGACGGCGTCTGTCGCACGGTACGACTGCCCCGGTCGTATCCGTATGACCGCGTCACCTGGTCGGGCGGTCAGGGGCCCTTGTCGGATCCGCCCGGCGCGGTCTGGCGCGACCAGCGCTGCAACAGTCCCCAGGTGAACTCCGCGACGGCCGGTCCGCCGTCCGGCAGGGTGAACGCCAGCCCCATCCGGGTCGGGGCGGTGCCCTCCAGGGGGCGGGCCGGCGGGAACGCCCGCGCGACCTCGTCCACGGTCCATGACCAGGGGCGCAGATCCTCGGCCGTGCGCGGCCCGGGGCCGGTCGCCCCCGGTGCGCGGATCAGCCACTCGTTCCATACGGCGCCGCCCGGCGCGGCCATCACCTCGAAGCGCAGGCCGGGCCAGAGCGGCACGGGCCACAGCAGGGCCTCGCACTCCAGATCGCCGACCGTCCGCCGGAAAGTCAGCTCGGGCGCGCCGAGTACGGAGCGGTAGCGGGACAGCGTGCCCCGGGCGCGCGGGGAGCGCACCATCGCCTGCCAGCGGCGGTTGGCCTCGCGCATGTCGGCCAGGGACGCGCCCAGTTCGCGGCGGGCGTCCTCGACCAGTTCCGGTTGGTGATCGGCCATCCTGCGCAGCAGTACGAGCTGGAATTCGCGCGGCCCGAACGGCCCGTTGGACGTCATGCCGCCATCCTGCCCGCTGCGCCCGGCGTGGGTCGGAGCAGGCCCGGCGGGCAGGGACCGCCTCCTCCTGGCGGGCAGGGAACTGCCTCCTCCTGGCGGGCCGAAACGGGGCATATCCGTGAAGGGCGGTTGTTCACACAAGATCCTCACAGCCTTGGCTACCGGCCTTGTCCGGCCGCCGCATACTCTGCGGGCGCCATGGACTACTGCCACCAGTGCCGACGGCATCTCAACGGGGCGTTGACCTGTGCCGACTGCGGCACCCCCGTCGAGGAGCTGCGTCAGCGAGATTCCGCACCGTCCGGTTCGCGCCGTCGTCGGCGCTCGGACCAGGACGAGCGGGGTGGCGAGGGGGAGAGTGGTCACGGAGCGTACGAGGTCGCGTCGGAGGGTGAGTACGGGCTGGTGAGCCTCGACCCCGAGGGCGGCACGCGGGAGGGTGGCGGACAGGCCTCGGATCGCGCCTCCTCGCGGTCCTCCCGCTCCTCGGACTCCTCGGACTCCTCGGACTCCTCCCGGTCTTCGGACTCCTCGGACTCCACCCGCTCCTCACGGCGTAAGGCCTCTCGTCGCGAGGCCTCCCGTCCCTCCCGTCGTGACGCTCCCCGTCGCGCCGGACCGCGCCGGGCGCGCAGCAAGCGTGGTCGCCGGACGCGGACCGTCATATTCGGTGTGGTTCTCGCGGCGGCCGCGCTGAGCCTGGCCGAACTGGCCATGGAGGCGCCGGGCAGGGGTGGCGCCGACTCCGTGAAGGAGGAGGCGGCCGTCGACATGGAGGGCGGACCGGACGGCTCGGACCGTCCCGCCGACCCCGACGATCCGGGGCCCGCCGCGTCATCGGGGCCGGGCGCGAGCGGGACCGCGAGCCCGGACGACAGCCGGGAACCGGGCGCTTCGGGATCTCCGGACGCGTCGGCGTCGTCCTCCGCCTCGCCGGGCCCGGACGGTACGGAGTCGTCGCGGCCCGGATCGCCCACCTCCGACGCCCCCACGACGGGGACGAGCGGGCCGTCCGGGCCGACGGACGATCCCACCTCGGGCGATCCGGCGACGCCCGGCGCGCCCACCCCGTCGGATTCCGAGCCGGAGCCGGAGCCCGATCCCGAGCCCTCCGAGACCTGCACCCCGTTCCTCTGGTGGTGCAGCTGATCCGGGCCTCGATGCCCGCACGTCGGCCACTCTCACGGCGTCGGCCACTCTCACGGCGCCGACCACTCTCACGGCGTCGGCCGCGCCCCGCGTCTCCGTGCGCTACAGCACGCGCTCGCCCAGCATCCGCTTGAGCAGATCGCGCAGCATCCCGCGCTCCTCGGCGGAGAGTTCGGCGAGCGGCTCGCGGGCGAAGTTCAGTCCGTCCCGCAGCCGCGCGGCCGTCGCGAGGCCCTGCTCCGTCGGGGCCGCGAGCTTCACCCTGCGGTCGGCCGGATCGGGGCGGCGCTCCACCAGGGCGCGTGCTTCGAGCCGGTCCACGATGCCCGTGACGTTCGACGGCTCGCACTTCAGCTTCTGCGCGATCCGACGCATAGGCATAGGTTCCAGGGAGAGCAGCCCCAGTACGCGCGCCTGTGCGCCGGTGAGGGAGTACTTGGCCGCGGCCTGCTCGTACTCCTCGTAGTAACGGGCCACGACGGAGCCGATGAGTTCGATGACTTCCAGGGTCAGTGGGTCCTTGCGCGTAGTGGCCATGGGCGCCAGGGTACCCGTTTACTTGACAACATGAAATATTCAGGAGCATGGTTGTTTCAGGTGGTGAAGCTTTCCCCATGGCTCACCGTCGCAGGACTATCTGAGGAGGTTTCGCCCCCATGACCGCACTTCCCGAATCCGGCCGTGCCTGGTATCTCGTAGCCCGCCCCCACGGCTGGCCCGAGCCGGCCGACGTCGCCCTGCGCGAGGTCCCGGTGACGGAGCCGGGCGAGGGCCGGATCCTGATCCGTAACCTCCACTTCTCGGTCGACCCGTACATGCGGGGCCGGATGAACGACGTGAAGTCGTACACGGCTCCCTTCCGGCTGGACCAGCCGATGGACGGCGGAGCGGTCGGTGTGGTCATCGCCTCCCGCGCCGAGGGCTTCGCCGTCGGTGACCATGTCCTGCACGGTCTCGGCTGGCGTGAGTACGCCGAATTCCCGGCCGAGCACGGGACCAAGGTCGACGCCTCGCTGGCCCCGCTCTCCGCGTACCTCGGTGTGCTGGGCATGACCGGCCTGACCGCTTACGCGGGCCTCTTCAGGACCGCGTCCTTCAAGGAGGGCGATGTCGTCTTCGTCTCCGGCGCGGCCGGCGCGGTCGGCAGCCAGGTCGGCCAGATGGCCCGGCTCAAGGGCGCCTCGCGGGTGATCGGTTCGGCGGGTTCCGACGAGAAGGTCAAGCTGCTGACCGAGGGCTACGGCTTCGACGCGGCCTTCAACTACAAGAACGGCCCGGTCAGGGACCAGCTCAAGGAAGCGGCGCCCGACGGCATCGACGTCTACTTCGACAACGTGGGCGGCGATCACCTGGAAGCCGCGCTCTCCTCGTTCAACGTCCACGGCCGGGCCACCCTGTGCGGCGCGATCGCGCAGTACAACAGCACCGAGCCGCCCGCGGGCCCGCGCAACCTCGCGCTGGCCATCGGCAAGCGACTGCGGCTCCAGGGCATGCTCGTCGGCGACCACTTCGACCTCAAGGAGCAGTTCGTCGAGGACGTCGCTGGCTGGCTCGCCTCCGGTGAGCTGAAGTACAACGAGACCTCGGTCAAGGGCATCGAGAACGGCTTCGACGCCTTCCTCGGGCTCCTTCGCGGTGACAACGCCGGGAAGATGATCGTCACGCTCGACCGTTAGATTCGTGTCACCAGTCGGTTTCACAGGAGGAACGCACCGCATGAGCATCCAGCAGATAGACGTCCTGTACACCGCCGTCGCCACCGCCGAGAACGGCCGTGACGGCCGTGTCTCCAGCGACGACGGCAACCTGGACGTCGTCGTCAACCCGCCCAAGAGCATGGGCGGCAGCGGCAACGGGACCAACCCGGAGCAGCTCTTCGCCGCCGGGTACAGCGCCTGTTTCCAGAGCGCGCTCGGTGTGGTCGCCCGTCAGCAGAAGGCCGACATCTCCGGGTCGACCGTGACCGCCACGGTCGGCATCGGCAAGCTCGGCGACGGTGGTTTCGGCCTTGAGGTCGAGCTCACCACCTCCATCCCGAACGTGGACGAGGCCACCGCCAAGGCGCTGGTGGAGAAGGCGCACCAGGTGTGCCCGTACTCCAACGCGACGCGCGGCAACATCAAGGTCGAGCTCACCGTCGTCTGACGGGCCGCCCGCTGAGGGGCCGCCCGATCGCGTCGTGAACGCGGCGCACGGCCGAGGGCCGCACTCCTGGACCAGGGGTGCGGCCCTCGGCCTTCGCGTGTTCGGCATCACGAACATCGTTCGGGATTCTTGCGCCAGGCATTGACGTGCTTTCTGTTCGACCTTAGTTTCCGGGTTCGAAGTTACGGTCGCCGTTCGGTATGTCGGACCAGGTGGGCGGGGCCGTGGGACGACAGAAACGAGCCGCTATGTCACCTTCCCTTCCGAGCCGCCGCGGCGTGCTCGGCGGGCTCGGAGCGCTTGCCGTCGCGGGCGGCTTCGGGCTGGCCGCCGCCGGGAGCGGCGCCTCCGCGCTCACCTCGGACGCGGAGGTACGCGTCCGCTACTGGAACCTGTTCAGCGGCGGCGACGGCGCCAATATGATCGCCGTGCTCGACGCCTTCCGCGCGGCCAATCCCGGTATCGACGTGAAGGATTCGACCCTCCAGTGGGGCAATCCGTACTACACCAAGCTCGCCATGGCGGCTTCCGGCAGCCGCGCGCCCGACCTCGCCGTGATGCACCTGGGGCGTATCGCGGGCTTCGCGCCGGGCCGGCTCCTCGACCCCTTCGATGTGGAACTTCTGGCCCGGTACGGCGTCCACGAGCGGGACTTCAACCCGGCGCTGTGGAAGCGTGCCGTCATCGACGGCGAGTTGTACGCGCTGCCGCTCGACATCCACCCCCAGGTCAGCTTCTACCGGAAGGACGTGTGCGAGAAGGCGGGGCTGATCGGTGACGGCGGCCGTCTCGTGCCGATCACCTCCACCGACGAGTGGTTCGGCGCGCTGAAGGCGGCGAAGAAGGCGACCGGGTCCGGCCTTCAGGCCCTCGGATTACACGCCAACGACCCGAACTTCTCCTGGTGGTTCTTCCTCTCCTTCTACGCGCAACTCGGCGGAACGTACTTCGACGCGGGTCTCACGGACGTCACGTTCGACGAGGACAAGGCCACCGAGGTCCTGGAGTTCCTGCGCAGGCATGTCACCGACGGGTACTCCACCGTGGGCGCCGCCGACTCCGAGCAGTTCGTCAACGGCAGCCCCTTCGTCTGGGAGGGCGACAGGTCCGTGCCCGTCTACTCGGGCCCGAAGCTGGACTACGGGGCCACTCCGCTGCCGTCCGTCTTCGGCAGGCCCGCCACCCAGGCCGAATCGCACTGCTTCGTCCTGCCGCACCGTAGCGACCGCGGTGGCGCCGTCAACGAGGGGGCGCACCGACTGGCCGCGTACGTCGTGCTCCACGCCCTGGAGTGGGCCAAGGGCGGCCACATCCCCGCCTATCTGCCGACCTTGACCAGTCCCGCGTACAAGAAGCTCGAACCGCAGTACGAGTACGTCTCGGCCATGGACACCATGGCGCTGGAACCGCAGGCGTGGTTCGCCGGCTCGGCCGGCACCCTCGCGGCGCGCATCGGCCCGGCGGTCGCCTCCTCCAACCTCGGATCCGCCAAGCCCGCCGCGACCGCCCGCCGTATGAACGGCGTACTGGAACGGCTCCTGGTGACGAAGAACCCGATGGAGGGCAAGGCCGCGGCCGAGGGAGGTTCCGGCGTATGACGACGCATGCGATGTCCGCGACGACCGCCGAGACCCCGGTCCCGACCGCGGAGGCCGTACGTCCCGACCGCGCCGCCGGTGACGGGACCGTGCGCGCCCGGCTGGGGCGGGTGATGCAGCACGGCGGCTGGTTCGTCGCGCCGTTCCTGGTGTTGTTCGCGCTCTTCGTCCTGCTGCCCGTGGTCCGCGGGCTGGTCCTGAGCTTCACCGACGCCAACATCTCCGGCGTCGGGACCCGCTTCGTGGGCCTCGACAACTACCGCGAGGCGTTCGGCGACCCGCTGGTGTGGCAATCGCTCGGCCACAGCGCGTACTTCACGCTCCTCGTGGTGCCCTGCATCGTCGTCCTCGCCTTCCTGATGGCGATGCTCGCGCACCACATCGAGCGCGCCAAGTGGCTGTGGCGGCTGTGCTTCTTCGCCCCGTTCCTCCTGCCGTCGGCCGTCATCGGCAATCTGTGGCAGTGGCTGTTCAACCCGGGCACGGGCATGGTCAACCATGTCCTCGGCATCGAGACCCCCTGGCTCACCCAGAAGTCCACCGCCATGATCGCCGTCGTCATCGCCACCCTGTGGTGGACGGTCGGCTTCAGCTTCCTGCTCTACCTGGCGGCGCTGCAGAGCATTCCGCGGCACCTGTACGAGGCCGCGGAGCTCGACGGCGCGAACGCCTGGCACCGCATGGTGCGCATCACCCTGCCGATGCTGCGCACCATCACCGGACTCGTCATCACCCTTCAAGTGCTCGCCTCGCTCCAGGTCTTCGACCAGGTCGTCGTGATGTACGACTTCGGCCCGGGGCCCGAGGAGAGCACCCGCACCTTCGTCCAGTACACGCTGGAGGAGGGGTTCACCAGCTATCGCGTCGGTTACGCCTCGGCGATCTCCATCATCTTCTTTGTGATCATCGCGGTCGTCGCCCTGGGACGGATGTGGCTGCTGCGCAAGCGTGAGGAGGGTGTGCGATGACCGCCGACACGGTGTTCTCCCGGACAAGCTCGAAGGACCCGAAGGCCTCGAAGGACCCGAAGGCCTCGAAGGACCCGAAGGCCCCGACGGCCCCGAAAGCTCCGGCGGTCCGCAGGAAGTGGACCGGTGGCCAGATCGTGCTCACGGCGGCCGGTGTCGTCGTCTCCGCGATCTGGACGGCGCCGCTGCTGTGGGCGGTGTTCACCTCGTTCAAGTCGGAGACCGAGGCCGTCGCCGTCCCGGTGCGGTGGCTGCCGAAGGTATGGACGACCCAGGCCTGGGAGGGCATCTTCGAGACCGGCAACATCCCCAACTGGTTCGTCAACTCAGTCGTCGTCTCGGTCTGTGTCACCTTCATCGTGATGCTGGTCGGCGCGTTGGCGGGCTACGGTTTCGCCCGCACCGAGTTCCGTGGCAAGAGCGCGCTGATGACCCTCGTCATGGCCGGTCTGATGGTGTCGCCGGCGGTACTGGGCGTACCGCTGTTCGCCACCGTGCAGTCGATGGGAATGGTCGACACGTACTGGGGCATGATCCTGCCGCAGTGCGCGCCGGCGGCGATGGTCTACATCCTCTACAAGTTCTTCCAGTCGATCCCGCGCGAGCTGGAGGAGGCCGCGTTCATCGACGGCGCCGGGCGCTGGCGGGTCTTCTTCACCATCGTGCTGCCGCTCTCACGGCCCTCGCTCTCGGCGGTCGGCATCTTCACGTTCATCGCCTCGTGGAACAACTTCCTGTGGCCGTACATGGTGACCAACAACCCCGACCTGATGACCATGCCGAACGGCATCGCCACCGTCATGAACTCCTACGGCATCCAGTGGGCGCAGCTGATGGCGGGCGGTCTGATGGCGGGGCTTCCGCTGGTCGTCGTCTTCGTCTTCTTCCAGCGTCAGATCGTCAGTGGCGTGGCCCATACCGGCCTGGCGGGTCAGTGAGTCGAAGCGCTTCCGCGATTCGTGCGCGGATGTCCCATGTCGTCGTTGTCCCGCCGCCGTTGTCCCGCCAAGGTCCCCTCGATGTCCTGCCTGTGTCCTACCGAGTTGAGGAATCATGACCCGAACCGCACGCTTCACCCTGCACCCCGACTTCACCGTCGGTGAGGTGAACCCACGTCTCTTCGGCTCGTTCGTCGAACATCTCGGCCGCTGCGTCTACACCGGTGTGCACGAGCCCGGCCACCCGTCCGCCGACGACGCGGGGCTCCGTACGGACGTACTCGACCTGATCCGTGAACTCGGCCCGACCGCCATCCGCTACCCCGGCGGCAACTTCGTGTCCGGCTACCGCTGGGAGGACGGCGTCGGCCCGGCGGACGAGCGGCCGCGCCGCCTCGATCTGGCCTGGAAGACCACCGAGTCCAACCGTTTCGGACTCGCCGAGTTCATCGACTTCGTACGCAAGGCCGGCCCGGAGGCCGAGCCGATGATGGCCGTCAACCTCGGTACGCGCGGCGTGGCCGAGGCCATCGGACTCCAGGAGTACGCCAACCACCCGTCGGGGACCGAACTCTCCGAGCGCCGCAGGGCGCACGGCGACAAGGACCCGTACGGCATCAAGCTGTGGTGTCTCGGCAACGAGATGGACGGGCCCTGGCAGACCGGCCACAAGACGGCGGAGGAGTACGGGCGGCTCGCGGCCGAGACCGCGCGGGCGATGCGGCAGATCGACCCGAGCGTCGAGCTGGTCGCCTGCGGGTCCTCCGGCGCGGGGATGGACACCTTCGCCGCGTGGGAGGCGACCGTCCTCACCGAGACGTACGACCTGGTGGACTACGTCTCCCTGCACGCCTATTACTGGGAGCAGGACGGCGACCGGGACTCCTTCCTGGCCTCGGCGGTGGACATGGAGTCCTTCATCGAGAAGGTCGTCGTGACCTGTGACCATGTCGGGGCCAAGCTGAAGTCCGACAAGAAGATCAACCTCTCGTTCGACGAGTGGAACGTCTGGTACATGGACCGGCCGAATCCGCACGAGGTCGAGGAGTGGCAGGAGGCTCCCCGCATCCTGGAGGACGTCTACTCGGTGACGGACGCCGTCGTGTTCGGCACCTTGCTGATCGCCCTGCTCCGGCACGCGGACCGGGTGACGGTGGCGTGCCTCGCGCAACTGGTCAATGTCATCGCACCGATCATGACCGAGCCGGGCGGCGCGGCCTGGCGGCAGACCACCTTCTTCCCCTTCGCCCAGGCTTCGCGGTACGGGCGGGGGACGGTGCTGGACGTACGGGTCGACTCGCCGACGCACAAGACGAAGAAGTTCGGCGAGACGGACCTGCTGCACGCCACCGCCGTACGGGCCGACGACGGTACGGTCACCGTCTTCGCGGTCAACCGCGGACTGACCGAGTCGCTGCCGCTGGAGGTGCTGCTGTCCGGCCTGGAACTGACGACCCTGGTCGAGCACAGCGTGCTCGCCGACGCCGATCCGGACGCCAGGAACACCCTGGAGGACCGGAACAGGGTCGCCCCGCACCCGGGCGAGGGCGCGACACTCACCGACGGGACGCTGAAGGCGACGCTGGAGCCGCTCTCCTGGAATGTGATCCGGCTGGCGTGATCCCAGCCCCCTGAGCTCTGACCCAGCCCCCTGACCTCCGACCCGGTGACGGGCGGCGCCCCACGCGCCGCCCGTCACGTCGTGCGAGGGGCCGCCCCCACCGCGCCCGGCCTCCAATTCCGGGCGAAGCATTGACGCGCAAGCGCTTCGACTCTAGCTTCCCGTTCGAAGTCGCGATCGCAGTTCGATATTCCGAACGGTCCCCCCTGCCTCCCCACGCCGTAAGGAGACTTCGCGTGAGCCGCACCTCTCGCAGAACCACGCTCGTCGCCCTGCCCGCCGCCCTTCTCCTCGCCCTGGTCCCGAGCAGTGCCTCGGCCTACCCCAACCCGGGCCGGGTCACCGGCGACATCGTCGTCCACGACCCGACGATGCTCCGCACCTCGTCCGGCCAGTACCTGCTCTACTCCACCGGGGACGGCCTCCAGGCCCGCACCTCCACCGACCGGATCGCCTTCAGCCGGAACCGCTCGGCCTTCACCACCCTGCCGAGCTGGTGGTCCACCTACTCCTCGGCCAAGGACCCGTGGGCACCCGACATCTCGTACCGGGGCGGCAAGTACCTGATGTACTACGCCGTTTCGTCCTTCGGCTCCAGCACCTCCGCGATCGGGCTGGCGACCTCGGCCACCGGGCAGGCCGGCAGCTGGACCGACCAGGGCATCGTCTACACGTCCAGCTCCACGAGCGACTACAACGCCATCGACCCCAACCTCTTCGTGGACGACGACGGCACGTGGTGGCTGTCCTTCGGCTCCTGGTGGACCGGCATCAAGATGATCCGGATCGATCCGTCGACCGGCAAGCAGTACGCGGGGGACACCGCCCGCCGCAGCCTCGCCTCACGCCCCACGGGGACCAAGGCGGTCGAGGCGCCGGTCGTGGTCAAACGCAACGGGTACTACTACCTGTTCGCCTCGTACGACACCTGCTGCGCCGGTGCCGGCTCCACGTACAAGATCAAGGTCGGCCGGGCCACCAGTGTCACCGGACCCTACGTCGACAAGAACGGCGTGAACATGATGAACAACGGCGGCTCGCTCGTACTGGAGAGCCATGGCCGTTACATCGGGCCCGGCGGGCAGTCGATCATGCCGGACAGCGACGGTGACCTGCTCGTCTACCACTACTACGACGGCCAGGACAACGGCACACCCAAGCTTGGCGTCAATCTGCTGAGCTGGTCCGGCGGTTGGCCTACGGCGTACTGACGGGGTGTAGCCATGACTCGCACCCGTAGCCGTAGCGGCACCCGCCTCCGCCCTCGTACCCGCAGGGGCAACCGTTCGCTGGCCTTCCTGCTGGCCCTGCTGCTCGCCGCCTTCGTCGCCCAGCCGGCCGGTGCCGCCGAGGGCCGTCCGTACACCAATCCCGTCAAGTCCCAGAAGGGCGCAGACCCCTGGATCCAGTACTACGACGGCAACTACTACCTGGTCACGACGTCCTGGACGTCCGAGCTCACCATGCGCAAGTCACCCACCCTGGCCGGGCTCGCGACCGCGCCGAGTGTGCAGGTGTGGGCCGACTCCACCGCCTCGCGCTGCTGCAACATGTGGGCGCCCGAGATCCACTTCTGGAACGGTCACTGGTACCTCTACTACGTGGCGGGCCAGGGCATCGTGGACTACAACCCCACGCAGCGCGTGCATGTGCTGGAGAGCGCGGGCTCCGACCCCATGGGCCCGTACAAGTACAGGAACCAGCTGGGCAGCGCCTGGATGCTGGACGCCAGCCTGCTGACGCTGAACGGAAGCCTCTACCTGCTGGGCAGCGCGAGCGGGGGCGGTACGCAGAACCTGGTCATTGCCCCGATGAGCAACCCGTACACCCCGAGCGGCGCCTTCTCGACCATCTCCACGCCGACGTACGGCTGGGAGAAGTCGGGCGGCTCGGTCAACGAGGGGCCGGAGGTCCTGCAACGCGGCGGGAAGACGTTCATCGTCTACTCGGCGAGCGGCTGCTGGACCGCCGACTACAAGCTCGGGCAGCTGGCGTACACCGGGACCAACCCGCTGAGCGCGTCCTCCTGGACGAAGAAGTCCACGCCGGTCTTCAGCCGCAATGACGCGGCGGGAGTGTACGGACCCGGCCACAACGGGTTCTTCAACTCGCCCGACGGGGCCGAGAGCTGGATCGTCTACCACGCCAACGACGCGGCGGGCGACGGCTGTGACAACGGCCGCACCACCCGTGCCCAGAAGTTCACCTGGAACGCGGACGGCACACCGAACCTCGGCAGCCCGGTCGCGCTCGGCACCACCCTCGCCGGGCCCGCCGGTGAGAGCGCGGCCACTCCGACCGCGTACACCTTGGTGAACCGGAACAGCGGCAAGTGCCTTGAGGTGGAAGGCGGTTCGGGCGCGGACGGCGCCAATGTCCTCCAGTGGACCTGCGACGGCGGTACCCACCAGCGCTGGCGCGTCGACGATCTCGGCAACGACACCAGCCGTCTGGTCAACGTCGCGAGCGGCAAGGTGCTGGACACGGCGGACTGTTCCGTCGCCGACGGCGCCGATCTGCGGCAGTGGTCCTGGCTGAACAACATCTGCCAGGCGTTCCGCCTCGTCGTCACCGATCAGGGCGGCTGGGTACGGATCGTGGGCGCGCGCAGCGGCAAGGTCGCGGACGTCGCCGACTGCTCCACGGCGGACGGGGCGGACGTACGGCAGTGGCCCTGGCTGAACAACACGTGCCAGCAGTGGCAGTTGAAGCCGGCCTGACAAACCAGATCGGTTCGTTTCGGCAGAGCGTCAGGGGTGTTCTTCCCTGCCGAAGAACACCCCTGACGTCGTACGTGATCAGATCAGCCCGCCGCGCCCAGCAGCGCGCGGCCGACCTGCGGGAACAGACCCTTCGGGTGGTCCCGGAACAGCGGTTCCGTGCCGAACAGCACGACCCGCGTGCCCTTCGCCGCCGTACCGCTGACGACCGACGCCTTGCCCGCCGCGTCCGTGGGGCCGCCCGTACCGTTCTGAGCCGCGCGCCAGTGGCCCGAGACCAGCGGGTTGCCGGTGCCGTACGACTGGTCGACGCGCACCTCGTCGCCGAGGCCCGTGAACCAGAGCGGCGAGTAGACGAAGGAGTGCGCCGGGGCGCCGCCGGTGACCGGGCCACCGGCGTTGGTCACCCGCACCACACCGTTGGCGTCGCCGTTGCCCGCGACCGGCTCGGCCGTGAGCAGACCGGCGGCGGTGTTGAAGGCCGCTCCCGCCGAACCGAGCGCCACCACACGCCCGTTACCGTCCCCGCCACCGTCCGCGCCTCCGTTGAGGAAGCCGTCCAGGGCCGTGCGCGCGGCCGGGTTCAGACCGTCGTACTGGAGGCCGGAGGACACGTACAGCACATCCGCCGTCGACCAGTCGAAGCCCGCGTTCAGTGTCTCCGTCGACACGGGCAGCACCTCGAAGCCCATCTCGCGCAGCGCGAACCGCTCCCCGGGCGTCACCGCGGCGGCGACGCGCGTACGGTGCAGCTCCCCGGTTCCCTTCTCCTTCGTCGCGGCGAAGGCCACGCCGTAACGGTCGGCCAGGACCGCGGCCTGACGGCGCGCCGAGCCCGGCACGATCGCCGAACCGTCAGCCGCCCGCCGTATCCTCACCCCTTGCCCGAGCAGGGAGTTGAGCGCGGCCAGCTCGTCGGGGTCGTCCAGGCGCAGCCGCAGGGCGCCGCCGCCCGGCACCCCCGCCACGGAGCCGGTGGGGGAGGCGGCCCGGACGGTACGGCCCGGAACACGCAGCCCGCCGTCGGCCCGCTGGACCTTGTCGACGCTCGCGCCCCACAGCAGCCCGAGGCTCCACCCCGAGATGTCGTACATCGTGGAGACGTCCGCGCTGATGTCGCGCCCCTCGGCCAGGATCACATTGGCGATACCGCGCTTGGCCTGGTGCATGTCGACCACGTACGAGCCCGCCGGATAGGAGCGTCCCGCCAGCCGGAAGCCGGCGGTCGCCCGCCGCACCTGTACGTCATTGGCGATCAGGTGGTCCACCAGCCGGGCCGCCGCGGTCGCGGAGCGCTGACCGCCGCCGGCCGGGATCACGTACGCGCGAGGGAAGTCCGTGGTGTACACGTCCTCGGGGCCGATCCCCGGCACGCCCGGCACGGTCTGCGCCGACACCGGCCGCTGGGCCTCGCCCGCCGCGCCCCGCCGGAAGGTCTCGATCTGGTCGGCGATCACCGACGTGCGGTGGCCGAGCGCGTAGGTGAGGGTCGCGCGCATCACCGCGCCCGCGATGTCCGTGTTGATCGCGGACCGCCGGCGCAGCTCCGGCACCGGGAGCGTCTCGTAGTCGCTGTTGTTGACCCGCATCGGGAACTCGACGGTGTGCGACGCGACCGCGCCCTGGAACGCCATGTACTGCGGGGTGAAGACCGGCGGCCAGTCGTCCCAGCCCTCCTGCTGGTCGCGGAAGGGGATGACGGGCGGCTCGACGCCGTCCTTGCCGGGCGTGTAGCCGAGGTCGTTCACCGCCTTCTCCATACCGAGGGCGTTGGCGTAGCTGTTCTTGAGGAACAGGTCGTATTCGTAGTTCTCGCCGTGCGGCGGGGTCGTCGGCTCGATCAGTGTGCCGTTGACGTAGCCGTGGAGATCGAGCATCACGGCGGGCTGCTTGTCGACGGCGATCTGCCGGACCGCGCGCGCCTCGGGCTGCGAGGCGGTGATGAAGTCCCGGTTCAGGTCGAAGCCCTCGGAGTTGGCGCGGGTTCCGGCGATCCGGCCGTCCGGGTTGGCGGTGACATTGAGATAGATCCGGTTCCTGTCGAGCAGGTCGCGGGTCCGGCCGTCCTTCGCCTTCGCGAGTTCCTCGATGAGCTTCAGGGCGGCGTCGGTGCCCTCCCACTCGTTGCCGTGGATGTTGTTGTTGATGAAGACCGGTGTCTTGTAGGCGGACTTGATACGACGGTCCTTCGCGGCGGCCGCGGGGGAGTCCTCGATCAGTTCGCGCATCCGGTCCTGCTCGCGGGCCTCCCGCGTGCTCTCGGGCGCCGTGACGGTGACCAGATACAGCTCATGGCCGCCCGCGGACCGGCCCGCCACCTCCACGCTGACCCGGTTGCCCAGCTTCTGGAGGGCGTTGAGCCTGGGGGCGAGGGAGTGGTACGGGGTCAGGCCGAGCTTGATCGACTTGTCGGCGGGGTTCGCCGGGGGCGGGGTGAGGACCGTACGACGCGGATAGCCGCCGTCCTTGCGGAGGGCGGGAGCGGTGGTGGCCGCCGTCCCGGTCGTGGGTGTGGTGCGGGTCGCGGACGTGCCGAGGGTGGTGGCCGCGTCGGGGGCGCCGTTCTCCCGTACGGGATGCGGCCGGAGCGCGTCGCGGCCGGGAACGGCGGTCGCGGGGGTCGCGGGGAGCGGGGCGAGCAGCAGGGCGCCGGCTGTGACGGCGGTGGTGAGCAGGACGGGTCTGGGCATCCCCATACGTGTGTACCTCCGGGCTTCCGAGAAAGGGTGGGTGGCGCGTGGGTGGCGCGTGGGTGGGCAAAGCGATCCGTGATCATCCAGAGAGAGCTGGAACGATCCGAAACGCTCCAAGATGATCAGATACGGTCTGGAGAGTGATCCGAGTTGACCTGAATTGATCTGAAGCGATCGACGGTGATCGTTAGGCAGGGTCTACCTGTTATGCCCTCGAAGAACAAGAGGGCGTCCGATCCGCCGGTAGGGTGAGCCGCATGCGTGATCTCGGGGCAGGCTTCGGCTATCTGTGGAAAGGCCAGCGATGGGTCGCCGGCCACGGTCGGTGGTTCGGATTCGGGCTGCTGCCCGGTCTGGTGACACTGGTGTTGTACACGGGCGCGCTCGTCGGCCTGTGGTACGGCGCCGACGACTTCACGGCCTGGGCGACCCCCTTCGCCGACGACTGGTCCTCGCCCTGGGTCGGTCTCTTCCGGGGCTCCCTCACCGCGCTGCTCTTCGCGCTCGGACTGTTCCTCGCGGTGGTCACCTTCACCGCCGTGACACTCCTCGTCGGCCAGCCCTTCTACGAGTCGCTCTCGGAGGAGGTCGACCGTACGCAGGGCGGCGAAGTCCCCGAGTCGGGCCTGTCGTTCTGGCGCGACCTGTGGATCTCCGCCCGGGACAGCCTGCGGATCCTGGTGCGGGTGGCGCTGTACGGCATCCTGCTCTTCGCGCTCGGTTTCATTCCGGTCGTCGGTCAGACGGCCGTCCCCGTGCTCGGTTTCTGTGTCTCCGGCTTCTTCCTGGCGGAGGAGCTGACGGCGGTGGCGCTCCAACGGCGCGGCATCGAGCTGAAGGAACGCCTCGGCCTGCTCCGGGGCCGTCGCATGCTCACGCTCGGCTTCGGCGTACCGCTGACGCTCGCCTTCCTGATTCCGTTCGTGGCGGTCTTCCTGATGCCGGGCGCGGTGGCGGGAGCGACGCTGATGGCGCGCGAGCTGACGGCGCGGCCGGAGGACGCCGAGGGCGCCGGGCAGGGCGCGCGGCAGTCCGCCGTACCGCTCACCCTCGACAAGTAGCCGATAGCCCACAGTCAAACGTCACCGCCGCCGGATCCGAGGCCGTACCGTCCCGGATCCGGCGGCGGACTCATGTGCGGCGAGTCCTCCGGCGACTCTCAGGACGCGTCCGCCGCCACCGTGACGATCGACTTCAGCTGCGCGATGATGTCCAGCCGGTTCCGCACGAACTCCGGATCGGTCACGGAGCCCGTCGCCGGGTCCGTGTTCCCCGCCCCGAATTCCAGTACGGGCGTGTGCACATGGCCGCCCGGGATGTCCCGGCCCAGCCGGTCCCGCAGCAGCGTCGCCCGGTAGGCGATCTCGTTGGACAGATAGTCCCCGCCGCCCCCGGCGCGGGCCGCGGACCCGGCCGTCGGACCGTCGGGCCGTACCACCGGACCGGTCCCGCCCGCCGGGACCTCCGTCACCGACGTGTTGTCGTACACCGGGAACCGGCCGGTGTCCGCCGCCACGATCGCGCGGTACGGCAGGCTGGTCGTCGTCCACTGCGGCTGCGAGGCGGGGTCGGTCACCGGCACGAGCCCGGTCTCCGAGACGTTCTCGTTGTCCCCGAACCCGCCGCGCCAGGCGCCGTTGAAGCGCTCGACGTCGATCCGGCCGACGCGGCCCTGGCTGACCGTCGTGAACAGGTCGGCGCGCGACAGCGGTACGCGCAGGGCGCGTTCGACCGTGCCGTCCGCGAAGTCCTGCCAGCGCACCGGGAAGACGGCGGTCTGGATACGGGCGGGCCCGTCGGCGGTGCTGATGACCGCGCCGTCCAGGGCCAGCGCCGTCGCCCCGGAGGGATTGCTGATCCGGATGTCGCGGTCCAGCGTGAACGGGTCGAATCCGGTCACGACGATCCGCTTGACGCCCGCGTCGCCCTTCCCCGACGGGAACGCCAGGGAGTCCTGGCCGCGCGACGAACGCTCCAGCTTCCCCAGCAGCCGCGCCCGCGCCGCCTCGGACAAGGTGAACTCCGGCTGCCACTGGCGCAGTTCACGGGTCATCCCGAGCCGCGCCCAGTACAGCGGCCGGTCGTCGTCCCGGCTCAGATCGCCGTGCGCGCTCCCTCGCCCCTGCGCGCGGTCCACGGCCCGCTGCCACAGCCGCTCGCCCTGCCGCGCGACGGCCCGCTCGGCCTGCGCGTACGACCGCGCGCCGTGCAACGACCGTACGAAGTCCGGCGCCACGCCGTCGAAACCGCTGCGCCGCAGGATCTCCCGCGGCACGTCCTGGTCGAGACGCTGCTCCTCGACGGTGAACGCCCGTGTGCCGGGGGACTCCTGAGCCGCCGCGGCGGCGAGCGGTGGCGGAGCGGCGAGAGTGAGGGCGGCGGACGTGAGCAGGACGAGTCCGAGCAGGTCAGGCCGTACGCGCAGCTGTACGCGCAGCCGTGTCCGAGCCTGTGCCCGCGTCCGTACGCCTATTCGCTCCGTGGGGCGCGTGAGTCTCATGGGAGTCCTTCCGTCGGTGGCGGAAGTATCGCTTCCCGGCCAGGCGGTTGACCATGGCCGTCCGGAACCTGGCATCCGCCACTGCGTCCCGGTGCTCCTTGGCCTGGAAGGAGAGCTACAGATTCGCGGATCGTCATGTAACCATTCAGCACACATCGACGAGGAGGTACGTCCGTGGCATCCGTGACAGGCGCATCCACCACCCGGGCCGACCAGGCACGCGAAGCCGTCGTCGAGGCGGCGCTCGGCAAGCTCGATCTGGACGCCAAGGCACGGCTGTTGGCCGGCCAGGACATGTGGTCCCTGCCGGGGCTCCCCGAGATCGGGCTGGCCTCCCTGGTGATGTCCGACGGCCCCATCGGTGTCCGCGGGATCCGCTGGACCGCCGACGACCCGTCCGTCGCCCTGCCCTCGCCGACCGCGCTCGCCGCCACTTGGGACCCGGAGCTGGCCCGCCGGGCCGGGCGGCTGCTCGCGCAGGAGGCCCGCCGCAAGGGCGTGCACGTACTGCTGGCGCCGACCGTCAATCTGCACCGATCGCCGCTCGGCGGGCGCCACTTCGAGGCGTACAGCGAAGACCCGTACCTCACCGGCGAGATCGGCACCGGCTATGTCCGCGGTGTCCAGGACGGCGGAGTCGGCACCACCGTCAAGCACTTCGTCGCCAACGACGCCGAGACCGACCGCTTCACCGTCGACAACATCGTCTCCCCGCGCCCCCTGCGCGAGCTGTATCTCGCGCCCTTCGAGGCCATCGTCGCCCACGCCCGCCCCTGGGGCATCATGGCCGCGTACAACCAGGTCAACGGCTCGACCATGACCGAACACCGCTACCTCCAGAACGAAGTCCTGCGCGGTGAATGGGGCTTCGACGGCTACATCGTCTCCGACTGGCTGGCCGCCCGCTCCACCGTCGGCGCCCTCCTCGGCGGTCTCGATGTCGCGATGCCGGGACCGAGGACGGTGTACGGAGAGGCCCTCGTCGCCGCCGTCGGGGCCGGTGAGGTGGCGGAGCCCGCCATCGACGACGCCGTACGGCGTGTGCTGCGGCTCGCCGCCCGCGTCGGCATCCTGGACGGCGCCCCGCCGGCCGTCACCGAACTCCCCGCGCCCCTCGACGGCGAGGCCCTGGCCCGCGAGGTCGCGCGCCGTTCCTTCGTCCTCGTACGCAACGAGGTACGAGGCGAGTCCGGCGACGGGCGCCGGGCTCTCCCGATCACCCCGGACGGGGCGTCCGGCCGGACCGGCACCATCGCGCTCATCGGGGCCGCCGCCCGCGACGCCCGGGTCCTCGGCGGCGGCTCGGCCGTGGTCTTCCCCGACCACATCGTCTCCCCGCTCGACGGGCTCACCCGGGCCCTGCCCGAGGGCGCCCTGACCTACTCCGTCGGCGCCGACCCCAACGACGAACTCGCCGACGCCGACAAGGGATTCGAGCTGACCGCCATCTGCCGCGCGGCCGACGGGCGGGTGCTCGGCACCTCCACCGTCCCCGGCGGCCGGGTGCAGTGGGCCGGCGCCGACATCCCCGAGGGAGTCACCCACGAGGCACTGCACACCGTCGAGCTGACGGGCCGGTTCGTCCCCCGGGAGAGCGGCGAGCACGCCTTCGGCACCCGTGGCCTGGGCGGTTTCTCCCTCGCCATCGGAGGCGACGCCGTCTTCGACGGTACGCAGGAACCCGGCCTGGCCTCCGACCCGTTCGAGGCGTTCTTCGGCGGCCCGGTGGAGCGCGCCCGCGTCGAGCTGACCGAGGGCGAGGAGGTCGAGATCTCGCTTCTGCACACCGTTCACAAGATCCCGGACGCCCCGATCCAGGCCGTCGCCTTCTCCCTCCTCCACCTCGGCCCGCGCCACGACCCCGACGAACTGATCGCGGAGGCCGTCGAGGCCGCCCGCGCGGCGGACACGGCGGTCGTCGTGGTCGCCACCACCGAACGCGTCGAGTCCGAGGGCTTCGACCGCGTGAACCTGAAGCTGCCGGGCCGTCAGGACGATCTCGTACGAGCCGTCGCCGCCGTCAACCCGGACACCGTGGTGGTCGTCAACACCGGCTCCCCGGTGGAGCTGCCGTGGCGTGAGGACGTGGCCGCGATCCTGCTCAGCTGGTTCCCGGGACAGGAGGGCGGCGCGGCCCTCGCCGATGTCCTGCTGGGCGCGGCGGAGCCCGGCGGCCGGCTGCCCACCACCTGGCCGGTCGCCCTGGCGGACGCACCGGTCTCGGCGACCACCCCGGCGGACGGCGAACTCCACTACACCGAGGGCGTGTTCATCGGCTACCGCGCCTGGGAACGGGCGGGGACGACCCCCGCGTACCCCTTCGGCCACGGCTTCGGCTACACCGACTGGGAGTACGAGACGCTCGCGGCGACCCCGGCCGACGCCCGGGTCCGCCTGCGCAACACCGGCACACGCACGGGCCGTGAGGTCGTCCAGATCTACCTGGCACCGGTGCCCGGCCAGGGCCCGGACACCCCGGAACGCCCGGCGCGCTGGCTGGCCGGCTTCGCTCCGGTCGAGGCAGGACCGGGCGAGAGCGTCGAGGTGCGGATCCCGCTCCGGCGCCGGGCGTTCGAGATCTGGGACGAGGAGTCGGGCGCCTGGTCGTTCGTCCCCGGTACGTACGAGGTCCAGGCCGCCCGCTCGGTCACCGACCGCCGGCTGACCGGCCTGGTGGAGGCGCGGGCGTAACCGCCCACCGGCGCGCGGGCGCAACCACGTACCGGCGCGCGGGCGCAACCGCGTACCGGCGCGCGGGGTGGAGAAACGTACGGCCCCGGGGCGGACCTGACACCGCCCCGGGGCCGTATGCGCGCTCCTCGCCGGTCTGCCACGTTGGTCTACCGGCGCACACCGAAGGCATACGTCGTGCTCGACGCGTACACCTCGCCGGGCCGCAGCACCGTGCTCGGGAAAGCGGGCCGGTTGGGGGAGTCCGGGAAGTGCTGGGTCTCCAGCGCGATGCCCTCGCCGGGACCGTACGGCTTCCCGTCGAAGTGGTCACCGGTGTAGAGCTGGAGCCCCGGTTCGGTGGTGGCGACGGTCAGCACACGCCCTGACACCGGGTCGTACAGCTCGGCCGCGGTCCGCTCCCCGTCCTGGCTCTCCCCGTCCTGGCTCTCGTCTCCGTCCAGAACGAAGTTGTGGTCGTAGCCGGGACCCACCGGGCGCGACGTACGGAAGTCGAAGCGCGTGCCGTCGACCGGCGCCAGCTCCCCGGTCGGCATCGTGGAGTCGTCCACCGGAGTGATCCGTCCGGCCGCGATCCGCAGCAGGTGCCCGGTCGCCGGGCCGCTGCCCGCGCCGGTCAGGTTCCAGTACGTGTGGTTCGTCAGATTGACGTGCGTGGGGGCGTCCGTCACCGCGCGGTAGCCGATCCGCAGCGCGCCGTCCGCGTCCAGCGTGTACGTCGCCGAGACCTCCAGGCGGCCGGGGAATCCCTCCTCGCCGTCCGGGCTGATCCGGGAGAGCCGTACGCCGTGGCCGCCGACCGCCTCCGCGTCCCACACCCGCCGGTCGAAGCCTTCCTCGCCGCCGTGCAGATTGTTCGGCCCGTCGTTGCGCGCGAGCCGGTACGTCCGGCCGTCCAGAGTGAAGGCCGCTCCCGCGACGCGGTTGGCGTAACGGCCCACCAGGGCACCGAAATACGACCCTCGGGACTCCGGATAGCCCGCGGCGTCCGGTAAGCCGAGCACCACGTCGGCGACGTTCCCGTTCCGGTCGGGCACCTCGACCGACTGGAGGACACCGCCGTACGTCAGCAGCCGTATCCGGGTACCGGCGCGTTCGAGGGTCCAGCGGTGAAAGGGCGTGCCCTCGGGGGTCGTACCGACACGTTCCGTGTTCATGACAGTCACGATCAGGACCCTACGCCGCGCTGCCCGCGGCCGGAGTCACTCACGCCGTCCGGAAATCAGGCTCTACGCGGGCGGCTTGGCCGACGTGACATTGCGGTACGCGATCTCCGCGAGCCGGCCCTGCCCGTTCTTGCTCGGATGGAACCAGTCCCAGTGGCTCAACTGCTCGCCGGTGAACCGGTAGTCGAAGACCGCACCGCCGTCGTACCGGCAGCGCCGGTCCTTCGCGCACACGTCCTTCAGCACCCCGTTGTACGCCACGACCCGCTCGTAGACGTTGTCCCGCCGCTTCTTCGCCCGCTCGCTCATGTCCTGCGAGTCCCCGAGCATCGTGGCGCAGATCCCCAGCTTCCAGATCTGCCGGCCCAGCGGATTGCCGCGCCCGGTCGACCAGAGCCGTTTGAGGTCCGGCACGCTCGACACGTACACCTGCGCCTTGGGCGCCCCGGCGCGCAGTTGACGCATCGACGCCTCGAAGGACGTGCGGAAGTCGTCGACCGGTGTCATCTGCCTCGCCGTGTCCTGGCAGGCGTCGTTGGCCCCCACCATGACCGTGACCAGTTCGGGCTCGCGCTGTGCGGCCTGCGCCATCTGGCCGGGCAGGTCGGACATCTTGGCGCCGGTCTGGGCGTGGTTCCAGCTGCGGTTCTTCGTGGCGGGCGCACCCAGGAGCCGGAGAGCGAGGCTGCGCACCTCGCTGTCCGTACCCGTCGACCAGGACGCCTGCGGGCAGTCCGCGAGCACCACACACGCGTCGAAGCCGCGGGTGATCGAGTCGCCGACGGCGGCCACCGAGGCGGGGCTGCGGTTCCAGACGGGAGTGGGGCGCGGGGACGGCTCGGCGTCCCCGTCGCCGGACCCGGAGCAGCCCGCCAGCGCGCCGGACACGGCGAGCAGCGTGGCGGTCATGGCGGCGACGCCGGCCCGTGACCGGTGCCCGGGACCCCGCCGCTCGCTCCCACTCAGGACACGGTCCCGCGCAGGGTCGTGCGGCCGGCCCGGAGCGCTGCTCGCGCCCCGGCCCGGGACGGGGCTTCCGCCTCGTTCCGAGCTCTCAAGGGTCTTCCGCACCAAGGCCTCCCCGGTCGGCGTCGTCTGGTGTCCTCTGGCATCTTCGGCGTCCTACGGTGCCTTCAGACATCCGGCGGCCTCCTGGCGAGTGAAAGCTTCGCGTATATCGGAGCCGAGACCGACGGTACGTCACCCCGGGTCCCTCGCCGCACGGTAGCTTTTCCCACGTCGAACCAGAGGCGCCAGATCTCTGGGCTCCGGTAAATTACATCACGTCACATGCTGTCCCTTTTGCGGAGTTTTACTCCCGATGCTGTTTACTGAGGCCGCTGGGAAAGGCGAACCTCGTCCCACACTGGAGGTCCCGGTGACGACACGTGGAGTTCTGTACGTGCACTCCGCACCGCGCGCGATGTGCCCGCACGTCGAATGGGCGGTGGCTGGTGTGCTGGGCCAGCGGGTCCAGCTCGACTGGATCCGGCAGCCGGCCTCGCCGGGCACCTGGAGAGCCGAGGTGTCCTGGAAGGGCCGGGCGGGCACCGGCTCCAAGATCGCTTCCGCACTGCGCGGCTGGCAGATGCTCCGGTTCGAGGTGACCGCGGAGCCGTGCGCCACGGCCGAGGGCGAGCGCTACAGCGCCACTCCCGACCTGGGCATCTTCCACGCCGTCACCGGCATGCACGGCGACATCCTGATCCCGGAGGACCGGCTGCGCGCCGCGCTCGTACGCTCCCAGCAGGGTGAGACCGCCTTGGAGGCGGAGGTCGCCAAGCTGCTCGGCAAGCCGTGGGACGACGAACTGGAGCCGTTCCGGTACGCGGGCGAGGGCGCCCCGGTCCGCTGGCTGCACCAGGTCGTCTGAGCGCACCGGAGCCTCCGGGCGCGCTCAGCTCGACGCTCCGGGCGCGCGCCTGGCCGACCTCGCCCTCGGACCGACCGACCTCGGACCGATCGCCCTCCCGGCCTTCCGAGCGCGCCGGAGCGAGCCGTCTTACCGTGGTCCCATGCCTGACCAACTCGCAGTAGCTGTCCTCGGCACCGGCATCATGGGCGCCGCGATGGCCCGTAATCTCTGCCGCGCCGGCCACGACGTCCGCGTCTGGAACCGGACCCTCGCCAAGGCCGAACCCCTCGCCGCCGACGGTGCCACGGTCGCCGCCACGCCCGCCGAGGCTGTGGCCGACGCCGATGTCGTCCTCACCATGCTGTACGACGGCCCGGCCGCGCTGGAGGCCATGACGGCCGCGGGCCCCGGACTGCGGCCCGGCGCCATCTGGCTCCAGTCCACGACCGCGGGAGTCGAGGCCATCGCCCCGCTGGCCGATCTGGCCCGCCGGCAGGGCCTGGTCTTCGTCGATGCCCCCGTTCTCGGAACCAAGGCACCCGCCGAGGACGGCGAACTCCTCATCCTTGCGGCGGGCCCCGAAGAGGCCCGCACCCCGCTGGCCCCCGTCCTCGACGCCGTGGGCCGGCGTACGGTCTGGCTGTCCGACGACGGCACCACCGGCGCGGCCAGCCGCCTGAAGCTCGTCTGCAACAGCTGGGTGCTGGCCCTCACCAACGGTGCCGCCGAGGCGCTCTCCCTGGCCAAGGGCCTGGGCGTCGACCCGCAGTACTTCCTGGAGGCGATGGCCGGCGGCTCCCTGGACTGCGGCTACCTCCACGCCAAGGCCGCCGCGATCATGCGGGACGACTACACCCCGAGCTTCTCGGTCACCACGGCCGGCAAGGACGCCCGCCTGATCGTCGAGGCCGGTGCGGCCGAAGGCGTACGCCTGGACGTCGCGGCAGCGGGCGCGGAACGTTTCCGCCGGGCGGAGGCCCAGGGGCACGGCGACAAGGACATGGCGGCGACGTACTTCGCGAGCTTCGACCGCTGAGACCGGCACGTACGGACGAGGCGGACGGACGAGGCGGACGAGACAGACGCGTACGGAAGAGACCGCCCCGTCCGGACACGACACGTACAGACGAAACGAGACGCCCGGCCGGGGGAAGCCCCGGCCGGGCGTCTCGTTCGCGCGTCGTGCGATCAGACCGTACGCAGCGCCAGCACCACGTTGTGGCCGCCGAAACCGAACGAGTTGTTGATCGCCGCGATCGTGCCGCTCGGAAGCGCGCGCGGTTCGTCGCGTACGACGTCCGCGTCCACCTCGTCGTCCAGGTCGTCGACGTTGATCGTCGGCGGGGCCGTGCGGTGGTACAGCGCGAGGGCCGTGGCCACCGTCTCGATGCCGCCCGCCCCGCCCAGCAGGTGGCCCGTCATCGACTTCGTGGCGGAGATGGCGACATGTTCGAGATCGTCGCCCAGCACCATGCGCAGCGCCTTGATCTCCGCCAGGTCGCCCTGCGGCGTGGACGTGGCGTGCGCGTTGAGGTGGGCGACCTCGGACGTCTTGAGGTCCGTGGAGTCCAGCAGGTTCTGGAGCGCCTTGGCGATACCCCGGCCGGTGGGCTCCGGCTGGGCGATGTGATGGGCGTCCGAGGACAGGCCCTGGCCGAGAACCTCGCAGTAGACCCGCGCCCCGCGCTTCGCCGCGTGCTCGGCGGACTCCAGGACGAGGACGCCCGCGCCCTCGCCGAGGACGAAGCCGTCACGCGCCTTGTCGTACGGCCGCGATGCCTTGGTGGGTTCGTCGTTGTTCTTGGACATCGCCATCATGTTGGCGAACGCGACGACGGGCAGCGGATGGATGGCCGCTTCCGTACCGCCGGTGACGACCACGTCGGCGCGGCCGGTGCGGATCATCTCCACCGCGTAGCCGACGGCCTCGGCGCCCGAGGCGCAGGCGGAGACCGGGGTGTGCACGCCCGCGCGGGCGCCCACTTCCAGGCTGACGTTGGCGGAGGGGCTGTTCGGCATCAGCATCGGCACGGTGTGCGGGGAGACGCGGCGGACGCCCCGCTCCTTGAGCACGTCGTACTGGTCGAGCAGGGTGGTCACGCCGCCGATGCCGGAGGCGATCACGGTGCCGAGCCGGTCGGGGTCGACGGAGGTGTCGTCGCCGGCCCTGGCGGTGTAACCCGCGTCCGCCCAGGCCTCCCGGGCCGCGATCAGCGCGAACTGCGCCGAACGGTCCAGTTTGCGGGCGAGCGGACGGGGCAGTACATCGCCCGGGTCGACCGCCGCCGTGGCGGCGATACGGACCGGCAGCTCGGCGAAGCGTTCGTCCTCCAGGGGACGTACCCCGGAGCGGCCCGCGAGCAGGCCGTCCCAGGTCGATGCGCTGTCGCCACCCAGCGGTGTGGTTGCGCCGATACCGGTGACGACCACGGTGCGATTGGTCGAGCTCACTGGAATTCTTTCTCCACGTGTAGAGGGTGCTGAATTTTTACGGCGCCACCACCAGGTGGCGTCAGCCGTGCTGCCCGGGTCAGGCAGCCTGGTGCTTCAGGATGTAGGCGGCGGCGTCGCCGACCGTCTTCAGGTTCTTGACGTCGTCGTCCGGGATCTTGACGTCGAAGCGCTCTTCGGCGGCGACGACGACCTCGACCATGGACAGCGAGTCGACGTCCAGGTCGTCGGTGAAGGACTTGTCCAGCTGAACGTCCTCGACCGGGATACCGGCGATCTCGTTCACGATCTCGGCGAGACCGGCGACGATCTCTTCCTGGGTGGCGGCCATGTGGGCGCTCCTTCGATATTGAGCTGACGGAAATATGGGAACACGCTCCGGAAAGATCCGGTGTGCCTAGGGGAGGGTAACGACCGTCGCGGCGTACACGAGACCCGCCCCGAAGCCGATGACGAGCGCGGTGTCACCGCTCTTCGCTTGTCCGGTCGCCAGGAGCCGCTCCATCGCGAGCGGGATCGAGGCGGCCGAGGTGTTGCCGGTGGTCTCCACGTCACGGGCGACCGTGACGCTCTCCGGCAGTTTGAGAGTCTTCACCATCGAGTCGATGATCCGCATATTGGCCTGGTGCGGAATGAAGACGTCCAGGTCTGCCGCGCTGATCCCGGCCGCGTCCAGCGCCTGCTGGGCGACCTTCGCCATCTCGAAGACGGCCCAGCGGAAGACCGCCTGGCCCTCCTGCGTGATGGCCGGGAACTTCGCCACGGTGCCGTTGCGGTAATCGTCCCACGGCACGGTCTGCTTGATCGTGTCGGACTTGTCACCCTCGGAGCCCCAGATGGTCGGTCCCATCATCGGGCCCTTCGCCGGGCCGACCACGACCGCGCCCGCGCCGTCACCGAACAGGAAGGCCGTCGCGCGGTCCTCCAGGTCGGTCAGGTCGGAGAGCCGCTCGACACCGATCACCAGGACATGCTCCGCCGAGCCCTCGACGACCATGCCCTTGGCCAGGGTCAGCCCGTAGCCGAAGCCGGCGCAGCCCGCCGAGATGTCGAACGCGGCCGGCTTGCCCGCGCCGATCCTGTCGGCGATCTCGGTCGCGACGGCCGGGGTCTGCTTGAAGTGCGAGACGGTGCAGACCACCACGGCGCCGATCTGCTCGGGCGTGATCCCCGCGTCGGCGATCGCCTTGCCCGAGGCCTCGATGGACATCGCGGCGACGGTCTCCTCGGGGGAGGCCCAGTGCCGGGTCGCGATGCCGGAGCGCGAGCGGATCCACTCGTCGGACGAGTCGATCGTCTCCAGGATCACCTCGTTGGGCACGACACGGGTCGGGCGGTAACCGCCCACACCCATGATGCGCGCGTACGGGGCGCCCTTGCTCGGCTTGATCTTCGACATGCTCTCGGACTCCTATTCAGCCGTGGAGGAGTGCTCGGCGATCAGCGTCCGGGCGGCGTCGAGGTTGTCGGGGGTCTTGAGCGCCAGGGGCTTCACACCGGGCAGGGCGCGCTTGGCGATGCCGGTGAGGGTGCCGCCGGGGCACAGCTCGATCAGCGCGGTCGCGCCCAGGTCCTGGAAAGTCTCCATGCACAGGTCCCAGCGGACCGGATTGGCGACCTGGCCGACCAGGCGTGTCACGACCTCGGCACCGGTGGCGACGGCCAGCCCGTCCCGGTTCGAGACGTACGGGACGGCCGGGGCGGCGGCGTCGAGCGAGGCGGCGGCCGCTTCGAGCTTCGCGACCGCGGGGAGCATGTGCTCCGTGTGGAACGCCCCGGCGACCTTGAGCATCACCACACGGCGTACGCCCTCCGGCTTGTCGGACTCCAGCGCGGCGAGCTGTTCGAGCGTGCCCGCGGCCACGATCTGGCCGGCGCCGTTCACATTGGCCGGGGTCAGGCCGAGCTTCTCCAGATGCGCGACGGTGGTCTCGGGGTCACCGCCGAGCAGCGCCGCCATCCCGGTCTCCGTGACCGCGGCGGCTTCGGCCATGGCCAGGCCACGGGCCCGTACGAGCTTCAGGGCCTCGTCGTCCGTGAGCACACCGGACAGCGCCGAGGCGGCCAGTTCACCGACGCTGTGGCCCGCCGTGGCGCCGACCTCACGTGCCACGTCCTCGGTGGCCGGGAAGAGCTGACGGGCGGACAGCAGTGCGGCGGCGACCAGCAGGGGCTGGGCGATGGCGGTGTCACGGATCTCGTCCGCGTCGGCTTCTGTGCCGTAGTGGACAAGGTCCAGGTCAAGGGCGTCGGACCAGGCCCGCAGCCGATCTTCGGCACCGGGGAGGTCGAGCCAGGGGGTCAGGAAGCCGGGCGTCTGAGCGCCTTGGCCGGGAGCGACGAGTACGAGCACCCTCACACTCTCTCTTGCGGACGGTCCTCGGCGCCCGTGGGGACAGGGACGAAGAACTGTCGGGGTAATTGTTGGGGTACGACAAAAGTCTAGGACTGGGGATCCCCGTCGGCCAGGCGTCCCAGGATCAGGGCAATCCGCAGCGTGAAGGCGGACCTGACATCGGAGGGTGACCAGCCGGTGACGTCAGTCACACGTCGCAGCCGGTAGCGCACGGTGTTGGGGTGTACGAAGAGCATCCGGGCGGCGCCTTCCAGACTGCTCGCCTGCTCCAGATAGACACTCAGAGTCTCCAGCAGTGCCGACCCCGCTTCCTCCAGCGGTCTGTAGATCTCCTCCACCAACTGGTCGCGCGCGGCGGGGTCGGCGGCGATCGCGCGCTCCGGCAGCAGATCGTCGGCGAGCACCGGGCGCGGTGCGTCCTGCCAGGCGGAACAGGCCTTGAGCCCGGCGGCCGCGGCCTGCGCCGATTTAGTGGCGGCCAGCAGGTCGGGCACCACCGGACCGGCCACCACCGGACCGGCGGCGTAGGGGCCGATCAGTGACTTGGCGACCTGGAGGGGGTTGTCGCTGCCGCCGGCGATCACCACGAGCCGGTCGCCGAGCACCCCGGTGAGGACCTGGAGCTTGGCGTGCCGGGCGGCCCGGCGGATCGCCTCGACGATCAGTTCGCTGTCCCCGTCCGGGGCGGTGCCGAGCAGTACGCAGACATGCTCGGGCGAGTTCCAGCCGAGGGCCGCCGCCCGGGAGATCGCGCCCTCGTCGGCCTCCCCGGAGAGCACGGCGTTCACGACGAGGGACTCCAGCCGCGCGTCCCACGCGCCCCGGGCCTCGGCGGCCTGCGCGTACACCTGGGCCGTCGCGAAGGCGATCTCCCGCGCGTACACGAGCAGTGCCTCGCGCAGTACGGACTCGTCGCCCGGCGCCGCGACCTCCTCGATCGCCGACTCCATGACCACCATCGTGGTCCGCACCATCTCCACGGTCTGGCGCAGTGTGATCGCGCGCGTCAGCTCGCGCGGTGCCGTGCCGAAGACATCGGTGGAGATGGCCTGCGGGGCCTCCGGGTGACGGAACCACTCGGTGAACGCGGCGATACCGGCCTGGGCGACCAGCCCGATCCAGGAACGGTTCTCCGGCGGCATCGCCCGGTACCACGGCAGCGTCTCGTCCATACGGGCGATGGCGCTCGCGGCGAGCCGTCCTGATGACTGTTCCAGCCGCCGCAGCGTCGCGGGATGCGGATGGGGTTCGTTCGAGGGTTCAGACACGGGGACAAGACTGCCTTATCGGGAAGGGGCGGCGCGGGGGTGGGGTGGAGGGGTGCGTCCTGTGGATCTTTCCCGCGCGGGGGGCCCGCGCGCCGATCCGGCCTGATCGGGCTGGATCAGGCTTGATCCAAGCTGATCGATCCTGAGTGAATGTGGCCCGCTCGGCCGGTCCTGTCTGGTTCTGTGCGGTCCGGTTCGATGTGATCCGATCCGGCCCACGGGACGCCCTCCACTACCGTGGGACCGTGATTTTCGTACGGCACGCGGCGGAGCGTTACGCCGGCGGCGACCCGGCCGCGGGCATCGAGTCCTTGCACGCCTTCTCCTTCGGACACTTCTACGATCCGGACAACCTGCGCTTCGGCGCGGTCCTCGCCTGCAACGAGGAGCGGCTCGCGCCGGGTGCGGGATTCGACGAGCATCCCCACAGCCATACGGAGATCGTCACCTGGGTCGTCGAGGGCGAGCTGACACACCGCGATTCGGCCGGGCACGCCACGGTCGTCAGGGCGGGCGACGTCCAGCGGCTCAGTTCGGCCGGCGGAGTGCGGCATGTGGAGCGCAACGACGGCGAGCGGCCGCTGGTCTTCGTACAGATGTGGCTCGCGCCGCTGGAGCCGGGCGGCGAGCCGGTGTACGAGATCGTGCGGGGCATCGCCGACTCCACGCCGTACGCCCTTCCGCAGGCCGGGGCGATGCTGCACGTGCGGCGACTCCAGGAGGGTGAGCGCTCCGCCGTGCCGGACGCGCGGTCCGTGTACGTCCATGTGGTGCGCGGCGGGGTACGGCTCGACGGCGGCGCGGGGCAGGGCGGGAGTGTCGGTACGGATACGGATACGGGTGCGGGTACGGAGCTGGGGCCCGGCGACTCGGCGCGGATCACGGACGCGGCGGGCCTGGAGCTGACGGCGACCGGGCTGGAGCCGTCGGGAAGGGATCCGGCGGCGGGGCCGGGAACCCCGCCGTCGGCCGAAGTGCTGCTCTGGGAGATGTCAGGCTGAGCGCAGCTCGCTCAGCACGGCGTCGGTGAAGGGCGGCCAGGCCTCGATCGCCCACGAGCCGAAGTCCCGGTCGGCCAGCGCCACACACGCCGCCCCCGCGTCCGGGTCGACCCACAGGAACGTACCCGACTGGCCGAAGTGCCCGACCGTACGCGGCGAGGACGAACCACCCGTCCAGTGCGGGGACTTGGCGTCCCGGATCTCGAAGCCCAGACCCCAGTCGTTGTTCTTCTGGTTGCCGTAACCGGGCAGGACACCGGACAGCCCGGGGTGCACGACCGTCATCGCGTCGAGGACCGTGCGCGCGTCGAGCAGCCGGGGCGCCTGGAGCTCGGCGGCGAACCGCACCATGTCGTCCACGGTCGAGACGCCGTCCTTGGCGGGCGAACCGTCCAGGGACGTCGCGTCCATCCCGAGCGGTTCGAGCACCGCCTCGCGCAGGTAGTCGGCGAACGGGATGTCGGTGGCCTTGGCGACATGGTCGCCGAGCACCTCGAAGCCCGCGTTGGAGTAGAGCCGGCGCGTGCCGGGCCCGCTCGACGCGCGGTGCTCGTCGAAGGCCAGACCGCTCGTGTGTGCGAGCAGATGACGGACCGTGGACCCCTCGGGCCCGGCCGGCTCGTCCAGTTCGATCGCCCCTTCCTCGTACGCCACGAGCACCGCGTACGCGGCGAGCGGCTTGGTCACGGAGGCGAGGGGGAAGCGGTGCGACGTGGGGCCGTACGACGCGAAGACGGTGCCGTCGGCTCGTACGACGGCGGCCGCTGCGGTAGTCACGGGCCAGTTCTCGATCAGCGCCTTGCTCTGCATGGCTACGACTTTAGACCGGCCGACGATCGGGGGGTGGCGTCGCGGGGGTGGGCACGCGCATCTGCGGCGTTGTCGTCCCTCACCAACGCTCCGCGTTGACTCGGTCCTCCGCCTTGCACCTGCACGCACCCACTCCCGCTCCTTCTCCCACCCCCCGATCGTCGGCCGGTCTTGGACCGACCGGCGATCGGGAGGCGGCGTCGCGGGGGTGGGTGCGGGGGCGCCCCAGGACCGTGAGGTTCCTGGGGCAGGAGCCCAATCGGGGGCGCCACGAAACTCCTGACCTTTTCCCCTTGCTTGGAGTGCACTCGAAGGATTTAGCGTTGACATCATGACGCTGACCGAGGGCAGGCTCGTACGGACGGATCGCGTGGACGGCTGCGCTCCGGCTCCTCCGGCGCATCCACGTCCGGACGGCAAGGACCGGTACACGATCAGTGAGGTCGCCGCCCTCACCGGCCTCAGCGCCCACACCCTGCGCTGGTACGAGCGGATCGGCCTGCTGCCCGACGTGGACCGGTCGCACACCGGGCAGCGCCGCTTCAGCAACAAGGACCTGGACTGGCTCGGTTTCGTCGGAAAGCTGCGGCTGACCGGGATGCCGGTGGCCCACATGGTCCGTTACGCCGAGCTGGTCCGGGCAGGTGAGGAGACGTTCGAGGAGCGGCAGGAGCTGCTGGAGAGCACGCGGCGTGATGTGCTGGACCGGATCGAGGAGCTCCAGGACACGGTCGCCGTTCTCGATCTGAAGATCGGTATTTACGCGGACGCCCGCAAGGCGTCGGAGAGGGTCTGAACCCTGATGAGCGACAGCAAGAGCGACAAGATCGAAAAGGTGCTGCTCGGAGCCGGGGGCCCGGAGGTCGGCGCTCAGGGCCTCGGCTGCATGGGGATGAGCTTCGCGTACGGGCCGACGGACGTGGACGAGGCGCGGGCCACTCTGGAGCGCGCCTTCGAGCTGGGTGTGACGCTGTACGACACGGCGGACGTGTACGGATTCGGCGAGAACGAGAAGTTCATCGCGCCGTTTGTCCGGGAGCACCGCGACGAGATCATCCTGGCCACGAAGTTCGCGCTGGGGATGGACCGGGCCGACCCCACCAAGCGGGTCATCCGCAATGACCGCCCGTACATCCGCGAGTGCGTCGAGGGAAGCCTCCAGCGCCTCGGGGTGGACGAGATCGACCTGTACTACATGCACCGGCGCGATGTGAACGTCCCCATCGAGGAGACGGTCGGCGCCATGGCGGAACTGGTGGCCGAGGGCAAGGTCAAGTACCTGGGGCTCAGCGAGGTCACCGCCGACGAGCTGCGCGCGGCGCACGCCGTGCACCCGATCGCCGCCGTGCAGTCGGAGTGGTCGCTGTTCAGCCGGGACATCGAGGCGCGGGTCGTGCCCGCCGCCGCCGAGCTGGGTGTCGCGCTCGTGCCGTACTCGCCGCTCGGGCGTGGCTTCCTGACCGGCGCGTTCGTCAACGCCGACCAGGAACTGAGCGCCGACGACTTCCGCCGCCAGCAGCCCCGCTTCACCGGTGACAACGCAGCCTCGAACGCCGCGCTGCTCGAACCGGTGCGCAAGATGGCCGAGGGGCGGAACGCCACGCTCGGGCAGGTCGCGCTCGCCTGGGTGCAGCAGCAGGCGGCGGTGCGCGGGCTGGCCGTCGTACCGATCCCGGGGACCCGCAAGCGCAGCCGGGTCGAGGAGAATACCGCGGCGACGCACCTGATCCTCACCGAGAGCGAGCTTCAGCTGCTGGAGCCGATCGCGGACCGGGTGGCCGGTGGCCGGTACTACGACATGACGTTCACCTCGGCCGGTCGCGAGGAGTCCTCGTAGGCGCTGCGGGCCCCCTGGTCGCCGGGGTTGCCGGGGCCGCCGTGACCCCGTAGCTCCTGTCGGCTGCCGCCGGGGCCTCCGGCTCACGTCAGCCCCAGCGCGAACAGGGCGAAGCCCGCCGCGAGCAGCCCCGCCGCTGCCGCGCGGCGGGCTTTCGCCGCGCGCGTCCCCGTCTTCCAGGGCCCGTCGAAGCCGCGCGCGTACCGCCCGATGACCACGAGCAGCGTGGCGAACAGCGGCATCCAGGTCAGCCGGGCCACGATCCAGCCCAGGGAGTCGGGGGCGGTCGTCAGGCCCGCCACCGGACCGAGGAAGGAGCCGGGCACGGCGACCGCGAGCATCGCCGTCTGGTGCCAGCACAGGATCGTCATCGCGGAGAGGTTGACGACGACGACCGGCGCCCACACGGCGGGCTTCGTCAGCAGACGTCCGATCCGGTCCCGCAGCAGGATCGCCGCGCCGCTCTGGGCCGCGGCCAGGGCGAGGACCAGCAGTGACGGCGGATGCGAGTTCGTACGGACCTCACCGGGGACGCCGACCATCGACGCCGGGTAGTGGAAGACGAGCAGCAGCGCGGCGAAGAGGACCGAACCGCCGACGAGCAGGACCCGGGCCCCTCGCCGGCCGATCCTGCCCTCGCCCCAGGAGACCCCGATCTGATAGGCGAAGAGCCAGCCCGGCAGCACGTTCACCATGCTCAGCCAGGACGGCATGGTGTCGGCGTACGGTCCGTAGCGCAGGAAGTCGACGACGGCGACGGTCACCAACAGGGGAGCGGCGGCCCAGGCGCCCATCGCGTGCGCGGCGCGCACACAGTACGGCGTCAGCGCGGTCACCACGGTGTAGACGCCCACGAACCACAGGGGCTGGACGATCAGCGTCGATCCGGTACGCAGAGTGGCCTCGGGCACCCCGAGCCCGTACAGCACCGGGACCAGCACCGCCCAGACGGCCGTCACCCCGAGGACGGGCCTGCCCAGCCGGACCAGACGCTGCCGGAGCCAGGCGCTGGTCGTGGCCGGCCTCCTGCGGTACGAGAGCACGGAGGCGTACCCGCCCACCAGGAAGAAGATGCCCAGCATCTGGAGCACCCAGCTCACGGGCGCGAAGCCGCCGAAGGTGGCGAGCGGGCTGGCGTTGTGGAGCGCGCCGTCACGGTCCAGGGTGAAGCCGCCGAGCAGCCAGTGCCCGGTCGGTACGGCGAGCACCGCGAGGGCGCGCAGTCCGTCGATCGCGCGGTCGCGGTGGGCGGGGGTGCGTGCCTCGATCTTCTCGATGGTCCCGGCGAGCGCCGTCCGGCGGGTCGGGCGTGTGGGACTCGTGGAATCTGTCCGGCTCATCGGACGTCTCCCCGAGTCTCTCCCCGCGCGATGGCGGCGAAAGCGCGGAGCGAGTCGCTGCCGGGGGCGAAGTAGCCGGTGTGCCCCCGGGCCTCCTCGGCGGGCACCCGGCGGGCGCCGAAGTCCCGTGCGGTCGGGTCCTGGCCATGTCCCAGGCCCATGAGTTCGACGTTCGGGACCTTCGAGATCCAGTCGGAACGGTCCTTGGCGGCCCAGACGCGTGCGTCGGTACGGAGGTCCGCCACGTCGGCGGCGCGCATACCGGGGGAACCGAGCACCACGATGTCGGAGGCGTTCACCGCGTGGGCGGCGAGCCCGCACACCACGGAGCCGTAGCTGTGGCAGAACAGCACGGGTTTCTCGGCCCCGGCCGCCGCGAGCCCCTGGGTGAACCGGGCCAGACGCGCCGCTCCGGCCTCGGCGAGATCACCGCCGGCGGCATCCGGGCCGACCCCGAGGGGAGTGGTGTAGCCGGTCCAGGCGACGACGGCGGTACGGCCGCCCGTCGCGGCTCGCAGCGAGGCGGCCATACCGGCGGGGGTGCCGTAAGGATCGTGCGTACGGTCGAAGTTCGCCGCGTCGATGTCCGAACCCGGTACGACGACGGACACATGACGGGTGCCGGTCAGATCGCCGTACACCTCGGCGGCCTGTCCACGGCCGCGCGGGTCGAAGGCGAGGATCTGGCGGCCGGGTTCCGCGAGCCGGTCGTAGCGCGGGTCGTGCTCGGCCCGTACAGCCAGGGAGTTGGCCTCGTACCGCAGTGCGACCGGCGCACCGTCGAGATTGCCGACGACGAGCGGATGATCGCGGAGCAGCTTCTGTCGCTGACGCGGCGTCAGCGAGGCGAAGAATCGCGACACTTGGGCAGGTGAGGCCGTCGCCGGATCGGGCAGGGCCCGGCCGAGCGAACCATCCGCACGCCAGGCGGCGCTCCCCACGGGCGGCCCGGTCACGGCCCGCTGCGCACTCCCGGAGGCCCAGCCCACCGTGCCCCCGGCCATGGTCGTCGCCAGCACTGCGGCGGCCAGGGTCCTCTTGTAGCGGCGCATGTGCGCCTCCTTCTTCTGCTGCTCGTCCGTGGAGGTGGCGAGCAGGAAGGTAAGGAGACGGTGCGCGGGCGGGCGTCACACCGGGGAGCCAACTGCCGGGTGATACCTGGGTAGGGGTGGTCCTGGAACGGAAAAGGGAACGGTCCGAGCCGGGGCGCGCCGGTCCGCGCCGGGGCGGAGTCAGGCGGGCGCGTCGCCCGGTGTGACCAGGCCCGACTCGTACGCGAAGATCACCGCCTGCGCGCGGTCGCGCAGATCGAGCTTGGACAGTACGCGGCCTATATGGGTCTTCACCGTCTGCTCGGCGACCACGAGACGGTCGGCGATCTCCTGGTTGGACAGGCCCCGGGCGATCAGTTCGAGCACTTCGGTCTCGCGAGGGGTGAGGCCGTTCAGCCGCAGGGACGGGTCCCTGCGCGGGGCGGGCCGCCGCTGGGCGAAGTCCGCGATCAGCCGTCGGGTCACGGACGGCGCGAGCAGCGCCTCGCCGGCCGCGACGATCCGTACCGCCGCGATCAGGTCGGCCGGGGGCGCGTCCTTGAGCAGGAACCCGGACGCCCCGGCGCGCAGCGCCTCGTACACATAGTCGTCCACGTCGAAGGTGGTCAGCATCAGCACCTTCGGGAGATGGACCACGCCCGCCGGCGGGTTCAACAGCTCCCGGGCGGCGGCCAGTCCGTCCATCTCCGGCATCCGGACGTCCATCAGGACCACGTCCGGATGGACGGAACGGCTCACCTCGACGCCCCGGCGGCCGTCCGGCGCCTCGCCGACCACATCGATGTCGGCCTGCGCGGAGAGCAGCGCGGCGAACCCCGCGCGCACCATGGCCTGGTCGTCGACAACGATCACACGGATGGTCAAGGGGAGTCCTTCGGGCCGGAGTCGGAGCCGGTAGGAGCCGGGTCCGCGTGGCGGAGCCGGGCCGCGTCCGCGAGGGGGAGTTGTGCGGCCACCCGGAAGCCGCCGTCGGGCAGCGGACCGGTGTCCAGCGTGCCACCGGTCAGCCGTACGCGCTCACGCATCCCGACCAGCCCGTGCCCTGTCCCGGTGGTCTCCAGCGGTGAAGTGCGGCCTTCAGTACGGCCGTTGACGACGAGGACGGTCAGCCGGTCGCCGTCGGAGGTCACCGAGACCCGGGTCCGCGCGCCGGGCGCGTGGCGCACCACGTTGGCGAGTGCCTCCTGCACGATGCGGTACGCGGACAGATCCACGGCCGGCGGTACGGGACCCAGGTCGGCGGCCAGCGACAACTCGGCCGGGACTCCGGCCCGTACCGTCGCCTCCACCAGCTGCTGCACCCGGTCGAGCCCCGGCTGCGGCGCCCGCTCGCTCTCCGTACCGTCACTGCGCAGTACCGAGAGCAGCCGCCGCATCTCGGCCAGCGACTCGCGCGCGCTCGCGGCGATCGTGGAGAACTCCTCGCGCGCGGGGTCCGGCAGGCCCTCGATCCGGTACGGGGCGGAGTCCGCCTGCACCGTGATCACCGACATGTGGTGGGCCACCACATCGTGCAGCTCACGGGCGATACGGGCGCGCTCCTCCAGCAGTGTGCGCCGGGCGCGCTCCGCCTCGCTGATGTTCTCCTGTTCCACCAACTTGCGCTGGGCGTCGCCGCGTTCGCGCAGCGCGGCGGTAACGACCAGTGTCACGCCGGCGAGTACGGTCAACAGCAGATGGGAGCCGTCGCTGTGCTTCTGCGAGATCAGTTCGAAGAAGAAGCCGGCCGCGCCCGTCGCCAGCCAGACGGCGAGCAGAGTACGGCGTGATGCACGCAGCCCCAGGCAGATCATCAGCACCACGTAACCGACGATGACCGTGGGTGGCCACGGCCAGGAGCGGCCCGCGATGCCGTCCGCGCTCTGGAGCAGCACCGCACCGACGACATCGGCGGTGAAGATGATCCACCACGCCTGGAGGGGCCGGGTCACCGCGAGCAGCAGGGGCGCGCTCTGCGCGGTGGCGAGCGCGCCCGACCAGGCGCCGCCCAGCCGGTAGTCGCCCATGAGGACGGATGTGGTGGTCGGCAGCAGCGACACGGCGAAGCCGAACGCCACGACGTACGGCGCGAGCCGCTGCCACGGCCGGGGCGCGTGGGCGAACAGCGGCTCGGTGGATTCCGCCGGCGTGCGCAGCGCGCCGAACAGCGCCCGCAGCGCGGGGAGCGCCCACGAGCCGAGCGGAGTCCGCGAACCGAGCGGGGCTCGTGGCGGGTTACGGGGTGCGGGCGGGGGTGCGGGCGGGGGTGCGCTACTCATGACCCGTTACAGGGTAGGCAGCGCCGGGTGGACGGGCGTCATACCGGGGAGCTGGTCCGAATGTCATACCGGGGTATGACGTCCCGGTCCCGTCCGGAGGGCTGTCCGTCCCGGTCCCGGCCGGACGGCTGACCGTCACAGTCCCGTCCGGAGGTCTGTCCGTCACAGCTCCGCCAGCAACTCCGCCTTCTTCGCCGTGAATTCCTCGTCCGTCACCAGTCCCGCCTGATGCAGCTCGCCGAGATGCCGTATCCGGTCCGCGACGTCGGCCGGGTCGCGACGGCCGGACACCACGGCGTGCACCGGGACTACGGCACGGTTCGTCGCCGCGCCCTGGACCGCTTCCAGGACGGCCGCCGCGAACGGCAGCGACTCGTGCACCGGTCCGTAGCCGAGCCCGAAGACAACGGCCGCCGGGTCGTGGTCCACCTGGGGCGGCTGCGCCGGCCCCGTACCGTCTCCGTCGCGCCGCAGCAGTCGCAGATAGCCGTCGAAGAGCTCGGGAGAGCGCCATTCGACCCCTTGCAACTCCCCGACCGGGAGGTCCTGATCGCCCGCCTTCCACTTGGCGGAGGACGCGCCCGTCCAGAACCAGCGGAAGACGACCCGTTCCCCGTCGAAGGAGGCCTTGCCGTCGTACGCCTTGAAGTTCAGGGGAGGTTCGGGCGCGGCCACCAGATAGCGTTCGGCAGCCTCCTGCTCCAGGGACAGCCCCTGGCCCCGGCCTCGCGTACGGGCCAGCGCGGCCCGCAACTCGTCGGCGTAGTACTCCGCGAGGGTCTCGCGATCGGCCGGCAGCACCAGCCGGTACGGATCACCACTCGCCTTCAGCTGCCCGGCCGCCGCCTCCACGAGGGGGTCGGCGCCGGCTCTCGGCACAGCGTGCAGCACCACCGTTCCGCGTTTGCCGGGAGTGAGCGACACCGATGACAACGCCTCGTGGGGGATGCGACGTTCGCCGAGCGCCTGAAAGAGCTTCGGCGTCCGTATCCCCCGTTCGAAGCGGATGAGCACGGAGTCGCTTTCGAACTCCCAGGTGGCATGAATCCCCGCCAGCACATCACCCATGTGCTTCATCGTAGGCGGCGCGCGCGCCTGAGTCCCCTGCCGCAGCGAACCATTTCTACGCGCGTCCGATGTACGCCACGGTCCGAGCCCGTTCCCGCCCCGCCCTGAGACCGTTCCCGTGCCGCTTCGGGCCGCCCCTGAGACCGATCCGCGCCCCGAACCGGTCCTTGACCTGAGCCTGTTCGTGGATCAACAGGCACCAGCCCTCCGCCGGTCGGTCTCAGCCCGCCATGCTCACGCCGGACGAGGCGATTCCGCTCCGGCAGGCCGTCGCGCCGTCCGCGCAGGTCACCGCGCGGTACGAACCGACCCCGATGTCCGCGAAGTTGTCGAGGCTCTCCGTACCGGGTTGGAAGTAGCCGGCGTGGCCGACCGCGCCGGACGACGAGAGCACCCGTGCCCCGAAGGCCCGGGTCACCGGGTCCGCGCCGTGTCCGAGCCCGCCGACCGCCATGTACGGGACGTCCTGGATCCAGTCGTCCTGGTCACGCATGGCCCACACGCGGGCGTTGGTGCGCAGCTGTTCCGCGCTCCCGACCCGCATCCCGGGGCTGCCCGCGACCGCCACGTCCGTGACCCGGCCCGGCAGCGTATGGGCGGCGACGCCGCACACCACGGAGCCGTAGCTGTGGCAGAAGAGCGAGACCCGGGACTTCCCCGGCAGTGCCGCGGTGAGCGCGGAGAGCCGTACGGCACCGTCCTCGGCGAGCTTGCCGATCGCCGCGTCCACACCGAGACCGGCGGGCGAGGTGTAGTCGGCCCAGGCGATGACGGCGGTAGGGGTGCCGGGATCGGCTTTCTGTTCGGCGGAGTACAGCGACTCGGCCATGCCCACCGGCGCCGTGTAGGGGCGGTTCGTCTTCTCGAACGTCAGGACGTTCGTGTCGACTCCGGGAACCACCACCGAGACGCGCTCGGCGCGGTCGAGATCACCGAAGACCTCGGCCGCCCGGCCCTTCCCCGACGGGTCGAAAGCGAGAATCTGCCGACCGCTGCTGAGCATCGACTCGAACCGGCTCATCCGGCGGCTCGCCTGCTGCCGGCCGTCGGCCGACAGCCTGCCGTCCTGCATACGGCGCTCCTCCACCCCACGCGCATGGAGCAGGGCCAGCCGGTTGGCGCGGTAGCGCAGCGTGACCGGCGCACCGTTGAGATTGCCGACGACGAGCGGATACCGGGTGGTCAGCCTCTCCTGCTGAGTGGTGCTGAGGGAGGCGAAGAAAGAGGCCAGCCGCTTCGCCGAGGTGTTCGGCGACGGCAGGTCGTGGGCTCCTATCCGGCCCCGCTCCCACGCCGACAGGGCGACCTTCAAAGGCTCGCCGGGATCGCGCTGATGCTGGACAGCGGTCCATCCGGTGGACGCCAGCATCACGAACACCACGGCGATGGCGAGCAGAGCCCGCCATGCGCCGAGGGTGGGGGAGGAGTCGAAGGAAGTCACTGCCCATAACCCTAGGCCGAGCGCGGGGGCCCTCGCGACGAGGGTGAGGCAGATCACGGGTTCCGGGGGGTTGAACCGCCGGTAACCTCACCGATTGTGCACGCCGCACACACGCTCCGGCGCATCGCGGGCGCCCGGAGCGGAAACGGAACGAGGGCGTGGTGGCGGCGAGGCAAGCACGGGGCGGGCACGGAATGGGAACGGAACGGAAACGAAGGGGCATTCGGCGTGGCGTGCCACGCGGGCGTACGCGGAGGCGCCGCGGGAGCGGCCTGGGCGTGCGCGGAGGTGCCGCGGGAGCGTGGGCGTACGCGGAGGCGTGCGGGGCAGGCGGAGGCGCGTGGTCAGGCGGGCCCCGAGCCCTCTCGCTCCGGCCGCTGCCACTCCCCGGCGAGTACCGGGGTCAGCTGGTCGAGATAGAGCTCGGTCAGCTCGCGCAGCGACTCCAGGTCCGCTTCCTGCCTCCGGCCCCAGAGCCGTCCGGTCAGCCGCATCACCCCGGTGAACGCGGCGACGGCCACCCGTGGCCGCGGATCCGTGTTCACGTCGAGGCCTTCGCGGTCGGCGATCAGCCGTGCGAGCCCGTCCTCAAGGTCGACGGAGCGCCGCAGATGGACGGCGGCGAGGGGCGGGGTCGATTCGATCATCAGGCACGTCCGCATGTAGAGCCCGACCGGCATGACGGTCTCGATGGTCTCGACGACGGTGCTCCAGGCGGACGTGATGGCGTGCCGCATCGCCTCGAACGGTGGCTCTGTGGCGGGCCGGGTGCGCAGCGCCTCGATGAGCGCGTCCTCGACCATGTCCATCGCGGTGAAGGCGACCTCTTCCTTGCTGGCGAAATAGCGGAAGAAGGTGCGCTGCGAAACCTCCACGGCGTCCGTGATCTCGTCGATGGTGGTCTGTTCGTACCCCTGAGTGGTAAACCGTTCAAGCGCCACGCGCAGCAGGGCGTCGTGCGTGCGTCGCTTCTTGCGGGCGCGCAGCCCGGCCGGCCGTTCAGCCGGCTGAACGGCCGGCTGCTCGGTGGTGATGTCGTGCGTGGGGGTCACCACATGGCCCTCATGTGCACCGCTTTCCTTGATCCGGCTTGCTCAGTGTAGTCGTGGGTCACCTGACAGCTACCGGCTTGTGAATTGGTTTGTCAACTGTCAGTCGCTGACATTATCTTCCGGATATGACTAGTCAGACTGCCGTCGACAAGGCGCCGCAGAGCCCGGAACCTCCACCATCGGCGCCGTCCGGAGGACTGCGCGGCCATCCCTGGCTGACCCTGTTCTCCGTCGCGATCGGCGTCATGATGGTGGCCCTGGACGGCACCATCGTCGCGATCGCCAACCCGGTCATCCGCGACGACCTCGGTGCCACCTTCGCCGATGTCCAGTGGATCACCAACGGGTACTTCCTCGCCCTCGCCGTGGCACTGATCACGGCCGGCAAGCTCGGTGACCGCTTCGGCCACCGGCAGACCTTCCTCGTCGGCGTGGTCGGTTTCGCCGTGGCCTCGGGGGCCATCGGCATGTCCAAGAGCATCGCGCTCGTGATCGGCTTCCGGGTGCTCCAGGGCCTCTTCGGCGCCCTGCTGATGCCCGCCGCGCTGGGTCTGCTGCGTGCCACGTTCCCCGCCGAGAAGCTCAACATGGCCCTCGGCGTCTGGGGCATGGTCATCGGCGCCTCCACCGCGGGCGGACCGATTATCGGCGGCGTACTGGTCGAGCATGTGAGCTGGCAGTCGGTCTTCTTCATCAACGTGCCGGTGGGTGTGGTGGCGCTGGTGACCGGCGCGCTGATCCTCAAGAACCACCGGGCCGAGAACGCCCCGAGGTCGTTCGACATTCTCGGTATCCTGCTGCTCTCCGCCGCCATGTTCTGTCTGGTCTGGGCGATCATCAAGGCCCCGGAATGGGGCTGGGGCGACGGGATGACCTGGCTTTTCATAGGCATCGCGCTGGCCTGCTTCGTACTCTTCGCGGTCTGGGAGACCAAGGTCGCGGAACCGCTCGTCCCGGTGGGCCTCTTCCGTTCCGTACCGCTGTCCGCCGGTGTGATCCTGATGGTGCTCATGGCCGTCGCCTTCCTCGGCGGCCTCTTCTTCGTCACCTTCTACCTTCAGAACGTGCACGGGATGAGCCCGGTCGACAGCGGTCTGCGTCTGCTGCCGCTCACCGGCATGATGATCGTCGGCTCGCCGCTGGCGGGTCTGGCGATCACGAAGCTGGGGCCGCGTATCCCGCTGGCCGGCGGCATGGTGCTCACGGCGGTCGCCATGTTCGGTATGTCCACCCTGGACACGGAGACCGGCACCGTGACCATGTCGATCTGGTTCGCGATGCTCGGTCTCGGTCTGGCCCCGGTGATGGTGGGCGCGACCGAGGTCATCGTGGGCAACGCCCCGATGGAGCTGTCCGGTGTGGCCGGCGGCCTTCAGCAGTCCGCGATGCAGATCGGCGGCAGCCTCGGTACGGCGGTGCTCGGCGCGGTCATGGCCTCGAAGGTCTCCTCCGACCTGCCCGGCAACTGGACCGGCGCCGGTCTGCCGCCGCTCACCGACGAGCAGGTCGGTCAGGCGACCGAGGCGGTCCAGGTCGGGGTGGCTCCGGTACCGCCGAACACCCCGGCGGCGATCGGCGAGAAGATCACGAGCGTCGCCCACGAGACCTTCATGTCCGGCATGGGGCTGGCCTGCCTGGTCGCGGCCGGTGTCGCGACCGTGGCGGTTTTTGTCGCCCTGCTGACGAAGCGCGGTGACAACGCGGACGCGGCGGGCGGAGGGGTGCACATCTGATGTCAATCCGCGGGTGACCCGACGTCAACTCCGTGCCTGTGACAGCCCCGCCGGAAGGTTCCGGCGGGGCTGTCGCCTATCCGGGTGGAGGGAGCCCGGACCCCCTTCCGCCGGCCGTGCGCCGCAGGTCAGGCTGCTGTCGAGCGAATCGCCGACCGGCTCGTGAACCGAGGCGTCGACCGACCTTTTCGCCGACCGATCCGATACGACACGGGGACTGATCCATATGCGCACGACCACATGCACCGGGACGCCGAAAGCCGTCTCCGCCGGCACGCCGAAGGGCGTCGCCCGTACGCCCGGCGCCGTCTCCGCCGGTACGCCGAAAAGGAGCTCCGCGCGGGCTCCGAAAGCCGTCGCCGTAGGGGTGCTGGCTGTCGCCGCCCTGCTGCCTCAGACCGTCGCCGAGGCCGCCCCGCCCCGGCTCGGCGAGTGCGCGGCGGGCGAACTGTGCCTCTGGGAGAAGGACGATTTCAAGGGCTCACGGCGGACGCATGAGCTGTCCAGCATCGACATCGACAGCTGTGTGCCGCTCCCGGCGGGCGTCACCGCCCACTCGCTGGCCAACCGCACCGGGCGGCCGGTGACCACCTATCAGTCCGAGGAGTGCGCGGAGACGGGGGAGTTCGAGACCTATCCGGGAGGTGGCACCTGGCTGCCCCGCTCGCCGTACCGCGTACGGGCGTTCAAGGTCTGGGAGACGTGACCGTCCTCCACGGCGGCGGGTGTCCACCGGCTGGGGAAAGCCGGAGGGCGGCGGAACAGACACGTTCCGCCGCCCTCCGGGGCCGCACATCAGCCCCGCGTACTACCGAGCCGCTGCTGCCACCACTGCCGTCACAGCCGAAGCCGTCGCCGCTACGGTCACGCGTCGCCGCCGGCTGCGCCCGGGTCGGCCGCCGATGCGTCCAGCAGCTGGTAGCGGTCCAGCGCCTGCTTCAGCACCGAGCGGTCGACCTTGCCCTCCTTGGCCAGCTCCGTGAGCACGCCCAGCACGATCGACTGCGCGTCGATGTGGAAGAAGCGACGGGCCGCGCCGCGCGTGTCCGCGAAGCCGAAGCCGTCCGCGCCCAGCGACTGGTACGTGCCGGGAACCCAGCGCGCGATCTGGTCGGGTACGGACCGCATCCAGTCGGAGACCGCCACGAACGGCCCCCGCGCGTCGGACAGCTTGCGCGTTACGTACGGAACGCGCTGCTCCTCCTCCGGGTGCAGCAGGTTGTGCCGCTCCACCTCGACGGCCTCGCGGCGCAGCTCGTTCCAGGACGTCGCCGACCAGACATCGGCCTTGACGTCCCACTCCTCGGCGAGGATCCGCTGTGCCTCCACCGCCCAGGGCACGGCCACACCGGACGCCATGATCTGCGCCGGGATCGATCCCTGCTCGGCCCGCTTGAAGCGGTGGATTCCCTTGAGGATGCCGTCGACATCCACATCGGCCGGCTCGGCGGGGTGCTGGATCGGTTCGTTGTAGACGGTGAGGTAGTAGAAGACGTCCTCGCTGTCCGCGCCGTACATCCGGCGCAGACCGTCCTTGACGATATGCGCGATCTCGAAGCCGTAGGCGGGGTCGTACGCGACACAGGCCGGGTTGGTCGAGGCCAGCAGCTGCGAGTGGCCGTCCGCGTGCTGGAGGCCCTCACCGGTCAGAGTCGTACGTCCGGCGGTCGCACCCAGCACAAAGCCGCGTGCGAGCTGGTCGGCCATCTGCCAGAACTGGTCACCGGTCCGCTGGAAGCCGAACATCGAGTAGAAGACGTACACCGGGATCAGCGGCTCGCCGTGCGTGGCGTAGGCCGAGCCCGCCGCGATCAGCGAGGCCGTACAGCCCGCCTCGGAGATGCCGTCGTGCAGCATCTGGCCGGTCGGCGACTCCTTGTACGCGAGCAGCAGCTCACGGTCCACGGACTCGTACTGCTGGCCCAGCGGGTTGTAGATCTTGGCGCTCGGGAAGAACGAGTCCATTCCGAACGTGCGGTACTCGTCGGGGGCGATCAGCACGAAGCGCTTGCCGATCTCCTTGTCCCGCATCAGGTCCTTGAGCAGCCGGACGAACGCCATGGTGGTGGCGATCGACTGCTGGCCCGACCCCTTCCGCACCGCCGCGTAGGTCTTGTCCTCCGGGAGATTCAGCGGCTTCGCGCGCACGACCCGGGTCGGTACGTACCCGCCCAGCGAACTGCGCTGGTCGTGCATGTACTGGATCTCCTCCGAGTCCCGGCCCGGGTGGTAGTACGGCGGCGCGCCGTCCTCCAGCTGCTGGTCCGTGATCGGGAGGTGCAGCCGGTCGCGGAAGCCCTTGAGGTCGGCGACGGTCAGCTTCTTCATCTGGTGGGTCGCGTTGCGGCCCTCGAAGTTCGGCCCGAGCGTCCAGCCCTTGACGGTCTGCGCCAGGATCACGGTCGGCTGGCCCGTGTGGGCCTTGGCCGCCGCGTACGCCGCGTAGACCTTCTTGTGGTCGTGCCCGCCGCGGCCCAGATGCAGGATCTGGTCGTCGGACATGTTCTCGACCATGGCGCGCAGCCGCTGGTCGTCACCGAAGAAGTGCTCACGGATGTACGCGCCGGTCTCCGTGGCGTACGTCTGGAACTGTCCGTCCGGCGTGGTGTTCAGCCGGTTGACCAGCACACCGTCGCGGTCCTGGGCGAGCAGCGGATCCCAGGAGCGGTCCCAGACCAGCTTGATCACATTCCAGCCGGCCCCGCGGAACTGCGACTCCAGCTCCTGGATGATCTTGCCGTTGCCGCGCACCGGGCCGTCGAGGCGCTGGAGGTTGCAGTTGACGACGAAGGTCAGGTTGTCCAGGCCCTCGCGGGCGGCGATGGACAGCTGGCCCAGCGACTCGGGCTCGTCCATCTCGCCGTCGCCCAGATACGCCCAGACATGGGAACCGGAGGTGTCGGCGATACCGCGCGCCTCCATGTAACGGTTCATCCGCGCCTGGTAGATCGCGCCGAGGGGGCCGAGGCCCATCGAGACGGTCGGGAACTCCCAGAAGTCCGGCATCAGCCGCGGGTGCGGGTAGCTGGACAGTCCGTTCGGAGCCTTCGACTTCTCCTGGCGGAACGCGTCGAGCTGGGCCTCGCTCAGCCGGTCGAGGAGAAAGGCGCGGGCGTAGATGCCGGGGGAGGCATGGCCCTGGAAAAAGATCTGGTCGCCGCCCTTGCCGTCGTCCTTGCCCCGGAAGAAGTGGTTGAAGCCCACGTCGTACAGGGAGGCGGAAGAGGCGAAGGTGGCGATGTGACCGCCCACGCCGATTCCCGGGCGCTGAGCGCGCGACACCATCACGGCCGCGTTCCAGCGGGTGGCGTTGAGGACCTTGCGTTCGATCTCCTCGTTGCCGGGGAAGAACGGCTCGTCCTTGGTCGCGATGGTGTTGATGTAGTCCGTGCTGCGCATCTCGGGCACGGCCACACGCTTCTCACGCGCGCGCTCGATCAGCCGGAGCATCAGATACCGGGCGCGTTCACGACCGCGCTCGTCGACAGCGGCATCGAGGGAGTCGAGCCACTCCTGGGTCTCTTCGGGATCGAAGTCCGGGACCTGGCTGGGAAGGCCGCCAATGATGATCGGGGTGCGATCGGATCCGGAAGCCACGCTTTTCCTTCGCTCGTCGTGTCGTGCCCCGCACGCGATCGATGCGGTGCACGCCGTCGGGATACTGCTTCTACGCGGGTTCTGCGTGGGCCCGGCGATCCGAAGGTTCTGCGGGTGTCTCACCGGAGCCCCGAGGGGGGTGGGCTCGTACGCCGTCTCCATCGTGTACCGCGACGACGCAAACGTCACCTCTACTGAGGAGTAACCCGCATTTCGCCAGGAAAACCAGGTTCGAGACCGGTCTCCGCGCGGGTCTGCGCGTCGCTTGAATCGCAACCTTACGCCCAACCCGGCTATGCGTTTCGTTCGGTCGTTCGGCTCTGATTGGCATACTGAAACGGCATAACATGGCAAAGGAGGAGGAAATATATGGCCTGCGTCACAGGGGTAGGTATCGAAGTGACAGGAGATGCGATGAAGAGGCCCGGATCGTCACCGTTTCGGCGGTCTCGGCGGCCGGGTACTTGCGCGATCCGTCCCGCCCGTGTGGACTACGGCCAGTGCCCCGCGTGCGCGCGTGGCTGAAGCATTTTCCGAAACATGATCAGGAGGCAATCCGTGAGCGCGACCGCGGACCACGCGGAGGAACGGACCAACCTGGCCGCAAGGCTGGGGTTCGAACCCGGACAGGTGGTCCAGGAGATCGGCTACGACGACGACGTCGAGCAGGAGCTCCGCGAGTCCATCGAGGCCGTCATCGGCCAGGAGCTCGTCGACGAGGATTACGAGGACGTGGCCGACGCCGTCCTTCTGTGGTTCCGTGACGAGGACGGCGACCTTACGGACGCGCTGGTGGACGCCATCGGTTTGATCGAGGACGGCGGAGCGGTCTGGCTGCTGACGCCCAAGACGGGCCGTGACGGCTACGTCGAACCGAGCGACATCAACGAGGCCGCCCAGACCTCGGGCCTGTCCCAGACCAAGAGCATCAGCGCCGGCAAGGACTGGAGCGCCAGCCGGCTCGTCACCCCCAAGGCGGCGAAGACGAAGCGCTGACGCCGAGCGCCGTATCGAGCGCGCAAGACACAGCAGCTCCCAGCGAGCGGCTTTTGAGGGCCCCCGCCGACCTCCCGTCGGCGGGGGCCCTGTGCGTAGGGTGGACGGCGCCTGACGGCATCCGATGCCATCGACGCGATGGGATCGGACAGCATCTGTTGAGCCACCTGAAAGGACGTTTCTCCATGGCGATCGAGGTCGGCACCCTCGCCCCGGACTTCGAACTGAAGGACAACCACGGGCGGACCGTGCGCCTGTCCGACTTCCGGGGGCCCGACGCGAAGAACGTGGTCCTGCTCTTCTATCCGTTCGCCTTCACCGGTGTCTGCACGGGCGAGCTGTGCGCGCTCCGCGACGAGCTTCCCTCGTTCGTCAACGAGGACACCCAGCTGCTCGCCGTCTCGAACGACTCCATCCACACCCTGCGGGTCTTCGCCGAGCAGGAGGGCCTGGAGTACCCGCTGCTGTCGGACTTCTGGCCGCACGGCGAGGTCTCGCGCGCGTACGGAGTGTTCGACGAGGACAAGGGGTGCGCCGTGCGGGGCACGTTCATCATCGACAAGGAAGGCATCGTGCGCTGGACCGTGGTGAACGGTCTGCCGGACGCGAGGGACCTCGACCAGTACGTCAAGGCGCTCGCCACCCTCTGAAATCCACCCGGGTCCCCCGAAATCGCACAGCGACGGGGAACCGGTCACTAGGATCCAGTCGTTGATCCGATGCCAACGCTTCAGGGGACGCGCGACCCGCGGGATCAGTCGCCGACCGCGGTCGCCGGACCCGAGAAACCATAGGGAGGACTCGTGGGAGTCAGCCTCAGCAAGGGCGGAAACGTCTCGCTGACCAAGGCCGCGCCCAACCTGACCGCGGTCACCGTGGGTCTGGGCTGGGATGTCCGTACGACCACCGGCAGTGACTTCGACCTCGACGCCAGCGCCCTGCTGACGAACGCCGAGGGCAAGGTCGCCATCGACGGCAACTTCATCTTCTTCAACAACCTCAAGAGCCCCGACGGATCCGTCGAGCACACCGGTGACAACCTCACCGGTGAGGGCGAGGGTGACGACGAGGCGATCAAGGTCAATCTGGCCACGGTCCCCGCCGACGTCGACAAGATCGTCTTCCCCGTCTCGATCTACGAGGCGGAGAGCCGCCAGCAGTCCTTCGGGCAGGTCCGCAACGCGTTCATCCGCGTCGTCAACCAGGCCGACAACAACGAGCTGGCGCGGTACGACCTGAGCGAGGACGCCTCGACGGAGACCGCGATGGTCTTCGGCGAGCTGTACCGCAACGGCGCGGAGTGGAAGTTCCGCGCCATCGGTCAGGGGTACGCCTCGGGCCTGCGCGGTATCGCGCAGGACTTCGGCGTCAACGTCTGAGCCGGCCGGGCTCGGTTCCTCCGTGTCCGGCGCCGCACAGCTCCTGTTGTGCGGCGCCGGACACGCCTGCCGGGGGTTGTGGGCGCTCCGGCCGCGCCACGCGCCCCGTACGCGCTCACGTCCCGCGTACACGCATCGGTGCGGGACGTCCCGTACATGCATCGATACGGGTACGAGCGGCATGAACAGGGCGTGAACGGGCATGACGTCAGGCGCGCACAGGCCTGTTCGGCCGGCTCGCAGCACATCACCTCGGGGAGGACTCACCGTCATGGGCGTCACACTCGCAAAGGGAGGCAATGTCTCCCTCTCCAAGGCCGCACCCAACCTCACCCAGGTGTTGGTCGGGCTCGGCTGGGACGCGCGTTCCACCACCGGAGCCGACTTCGACCTCGACGCCAGCGCACTCCTGTGCCAGGCCGGCCGGGTCCTCGGCGACGAGTGGTTCATTTTTTACAACAATCTGATCAGTCCGGACGGATCCGTCGAGCACACCGGTGACAATCTGACGGGTGAGGGCGAGGGAGACGACGAGTCCCTGCTGGTCGACCTCTCCAAGGTGCCGGAGGGCTGCGACAAGATCGTCTTTCCGGTCTCGATCCATGACGCCGACAACCGCGGCCAGACATTCGGCCAAGTCAGCAACGCCTTCATCCGGGTGGCCAACCAGGCCGACGGCCAGGAGCTGGCGCGTTACGACCTCAGCGAGGACGCCTCCACGGAGACCGCGATGATCTTCGGCGAGCTCTACCGCTATGGCGCTGAGTGGAAGTTCCGGGCCGTGGGGCAGGGGTACGCGTCGGGCCTGAGGGGCATCGCTCTAGACTTCGGGGTCAACGTTTCGTAAAGCAGCACTCTGCGCGGGGGAATACCCGTTAATCACCAGATGGGGTAGCCAGTGATCCTGAAAACCTTCGGCTGGTCGTTCGCCATCACGGCGATCGGCCTCGCCTTCGCGGCCTGGCAGTGGGGGTGGGAGGCGTTCGGGATCGTACTGATCCTGTCGATCCTAGAGATCTCGCTGTCGTTCGACAACGCGGTCGTCAATGCCGGTGTTCTGAAGAAGATGAACGCCTTCTGGCAGAAGATCTTCCTCACCATCGGCATCCTCGTCGCGGTGTTCGGTATGCGACTGGTCTTCCCTGTCGTCATCGTCGCCATCAGTGCCAAAGTCGGCCCCATCGAGGCCGTCGAACTCGCGATGGACAATCCCGAGAGGTACGAAGCGCTGGTCACGGACGCCCATCCGGCGATCGCGGCCTTCGGTGGCATGTTCCTGTTGATGATCTTCCTCGACTTCGTCTTCGAGGAGCGGGACATCAAGTGGCTGAGCTGGCTGGAGCGTCCGCTGGCCAAGCTCGGCAAGGTCGACATGCTGTCGGTCTGCATCGCGCTGATCGTTCTCCTCGGCACGGCACTGACCTTCGCCACCCACGCCCACACCAGCACCGGCACCCAGGACAAGTCGGCCACCGTGCTGCTCGCCGGCGTCGCCGGTCTGATCACCTACCTCGTCGTGGGCGGACTCTCGGGCTACTTCGAGAACCGGCTGGAGGAGCAGGAGGAACACGAGCAGGAGGAAGAGGCGAAGGCGCGGGCCGAGGGCAAGGAAGTGTCCGCGGTCGGCCTGGCCGGCAAGGCCGCGTTCTTCCTCTTCCTCTACCTGGAGGTCCTGGACGCGTCCTTCTCCTTCGACGGAGTGATCGGCGCCTTCGCGATCACGAACCACATCTTCTGGATGGCGCTGGGTCTCGGTATCGGTGCCATGTACGTCCGTTCGCTCACGGTCTACCTGGTCCGCGAGGGCACCCTGGACGACTACGTCTACCTGGAGCACGGCGCGCACTACGCGATCGGTGCGCTGGCCGTGATCCTGCTGATCACCATTCAGCACTCGATCCACGAAGTCATCACAGGTCTGGTGGGTATTGTCCTGATCGCGGCCTCGTTCTGGTCCTCGGTCCGCCGTAACAAGGCGATCGAGGCGCAGGCCGGTAAGGATCCCGACGAGGACAAGACGGCGCTGCCCGTCTGACGCCGTGCTCCGGTGAGCCCTCTGGTGAGCCGGTCCTCCGGGGTGTGATCCGGAGGGGTTTTCGGGAACGCTCTCAACGGGGCGGCCGGGAGGCGGAAGCCTCCGGGCCGCCCCGTTGTTCCGTGTGGTGGTGGCGAGTTGACGACAGAGGTGGGGTGGGCATGGCCTTCTGGGACAATCTGTGGCAGGGACAAAGGGCATCGCAATTCGATTCGGGCAGTGCCGCATCCAACTCCATCGGGCTGACCAAGCGACACCCCACGGTCTCGCTCTCCAAGCAGGGGGCGGCCACCGGCAATCTGCGGGTCAACCTCTCCTGGCAGATGCGTACGTCCGACATCGGGGGACGGTCCAAGCAGAGCGGCCGGCTGCTGGGCAACCCCCTCAAACTCTTCAAGCCCGAAGTGGTGCAGGCCCATACACAGGGCGTGGTCAATGTGGACCTGGACCTCGGCTGCATGTACGAACTGAAGGACGGCAGCAAGGGCGTGGTACAGCCGCTGGGTAATTTCCTGGGGGATCTCAACGAAGCGCCGTACATCAAGCTCAGCGGTGACGACCGGTTCGGGGCCGCGTCGGGCGAGACGGTCTACGTCAATCTCGACCACCGCGAGGAGTTCAAGCGGCTGCTGTTCTTCGTCTACATCTATGACCAGACGCCTGCCTTCGACCGTACGCACGCCACGGTGACGCTGTATCCGAGCAACGGCCCGCGCGTCGAGATCGAACTGGACGAGCACGCTCCCGAGGCCCGGTCCTGTGCGGTGTTCTCGCTGGAGAACGTCAAGGGCGAGCTGGTCGTACGGCGTGAGGTGAAGTTCGTCTACGGCTTCCAGGCGGAGCTGGACCGGCTGTACGGCTGGGGCCTCCAGTGGGGGCGTGGCTACAAGACGAAGACCTGAGGGGTGGCCGTGAGCGGGGGTCGCCGGGGTGTCCCCGGCGACCGGAGCGGCCATGGCTTACCCGGGTGCCCGGCGAGAGCGGGGCACCCGGGTAAGCCCGGACATCGGCGACGGCCCGGGTGTCAGCGACGTCTCGGCTGTCGGCGACGGCGTGGGCGCCCGTGGAGGTTCGGGCGCCCACGGAGGTCAGCGGGCGAACTGCGGCCCCATCGGAGGCAGCCGGAAGTTGGGATCGGGCGCGGGCGCCGCTGCCGCGGCCGGCTGCGGGTAGCCGTAGGCGGGCTGCGGCGAGGACACCGGCTGCGGATAGCCGTACGTGGGCTGGGCCGCGGGCAGGGGCGGCTGTGGGTATCCGTACGCCGGCGGGCCGACCGGCTGGGCGGGCGGCTGGGCCGGTGGCGGCGGCAGCTGGGCGGACGGCCCGGGGAGCGCCGAGGTGACGGCCGAAGGGTCGGCCGAAAGATCGGCCGACGGATCGGTGCCGGGCTCGTCCGCGGCTTCCGTGTCGTCCACCGAGATACCGAAGGCCGTGGCCAGGCCGACCAGACCGGTCGGATAGCCCTGCCCCACGGCACGGAACTTCCAGCTGTCCCCGCGCCGGTAGAGCTCGCCGCAGATGATGGCGGTCTCCTCGCCGGTCTCCGGCCGGACGTCGAAGACGGCCAGCGGTTCGCCGTCGGCCGAGGCGGCGTCGTACAGCAGGATCCGAAGATCGTTCACATGCTGGAAGGTCGCGCCGTCGGTGGAGGCCGCCAGCACCACCTGTTCGACCGAGGCGTCGAGCGCGGTGAGATCGGCCTCGACCGCATCGGTCAGCGCCTCACCGGCCTGTTTCTTGGGCAGCCGTCGTACCAGACCCGACGGATGCCGCGGCTGGTTGTAGAAAATGAAGTCCTCGTCGGAACGCACCCGGCCCTCTGCCCCGAGCAGCAGGGCGGAGACATCCACATCAGGGATCCCGGGGCCCGGGGACCAGTGCAGCACGGCTCGTACGGCCATGGCATCGAGAGGGACGTTCGAGCCCTTCAGCATCGCGTGCGTCATGTCGGTCATCCTGCCCTCCCGGTACCCGCGCGGACAACGTGGGCCTGGTCCACGTAGGTTCGGCGGGCCCGGAGGCACGCACAGAGCAGCGGCGTGAAGCGGACGGGTTACCGGGATTTCATCTACCTGGGGAACTCTTGACACCCACCCATACGTACTATTACCGGCCACATGACCAACGGGCCAATGAGGCAGTACGGGGGATTTAAATGCGTCATTTCGGGCATATCTCGCCTGCTGTCAGGGAGGGCCTGTTCCACCAGGAGCCGTGCGAGTTCAGCTCGGACTCCCCGGCCTGGCTGCTGTCGGCCGCTCTGGGAGCCACGCTCTACAGCCCGGCGACCCGGCCCCGGCTCGCCGACGACGTGGTGAAGCAGACCGGGCGCGGAGTCGTCTCCATGGTGCTCTGCCTGGAGGATTCCATCCATGACTCCGAGGTCGAGGAGGCCGAGACGAACCTCGTCCGGCAGTTCAAGGATCTTGAGGAGCGGGGCGCCGAGGCCCCCTTGCTGTTCATCCGGGTCCGGGAGCCGGAGCAGATTTCCGACCTCGTACGGAGGCTGGGAACCGCCGTCCGGCTGCTGTCCGGATTTGTACTTCCCAAATTCACCGAGGAGCGCGGGACACCCTTCCTGGAGGCGCTCGTCGACGCGGAGAGCGTGAGCGGCCGCAGGCTCTACGCGATGCCGGTGCTCGAATCGCCCGAGCTGCTGCATCTGGAGAGCAGGACCACGACACTCACCGGGATCGCCAACGTGGTCGACAAGTACCGCGACCGGGTGCTCGCGCTGCGCCTGGGCGTCACCGACTTCTGCTCGGCGTACGGCCTGCGCCGGTCGCCGGACATGACGGCGTACGACGTACGCATCGTGGCCGCGGTCATCGCGGACGTGGTCAATGTGCTGGGCCGCGCCGACGGCTCGGGCTTCACGATCACCGGTCCTGTCTGGGAGTACTTCCGGCTTCAGGAGCGCATGTTCAAGCCGCAGCTGCGCCGCAGCCCCTTCCTCGAAGGCCGCGCCGAGGAGCTGCGTACGGCCCTGATCGAGCACGACATCGACGGACTGCTGCGCGAGATCGAGCTGGACCGGGCCAACGGACTGCTGGGCAAGACCTGCATCCATCCCTCGCACGTCCCGCCCGTCCACGCGCTGTCGGTCGTCAGTCACGAGGAGTTCAGCGACGCCCAGGACATCCTGCGGCCGGAGCGCGGCGGCGGAGGTGTGCTGCGCTCGGCGTACACGAACAAGATGAACGAGGTGAAGCCCCACCGGGCCTGGGCCGAGCGCACTCTTCAGCGGGCCGAGGTCTTCGGTGTCGCGCGCGCGGACGTCGGCTTCGTGGAGCTGCTCACCGCCGGCCTGGCCGAGTGACCGGGCCGGTACGGTCCGGATGGGCCGGGTCGCCGAGTGGCGGTTCGCCTGGGGATGGGGCGCCGACGGGCGGTTCGTCTGCGGGTGGGCCAGTGAGGTCCGGGTCGGTGATGGCCGGACATACGACGAAGGAAGAGATCGCCAACATGGTGGTGTGGTCGGGGACATGGGTCGCTGAACGGCTGGGAGTCGAGCTCGCCGGTGGCGAGGGGCTGCGGGACCTGCTCGGCCTGGCCCTGCGCCGGAACCCGAAGCGGGCGCACCTCCTCGTCTCGAACGTGCTGGGCAAGCATGTGCCTCAGCATCCCGGCGTCGTCTACGGGACAGGCGTCGAACTGGGCGGGCGCGTACGGGATCTGCTGGGTGCCGACGTGGAGCGGGCGGTGGTGCTCGGCTATGCCGAGACGGCGACCGGCCTGGGCCACTCGGTCGCGGACGGCGTGCTCAGTGCTCCGTATCTCCACTCCACCCGCCGCCCGGTCCCGGGGGCCGAGAGGTCGGGCGGCTTCGAGGAGTCGCACTCGCACCACACCTCACATCTGCTGCTGCCCGAGGACACCGGACTGCTCGCCTCGGGCGGCCCGCTGATCCTTGTCGACGACGAGTTCTCGACGGGCAACACCGTCCTGAACACCATCCGTTCGCTTCACGAGCGTTACCCCCGTGCCTGGTACGTCATCGTCGCCCTGGTCGATATGCGCTCGGCGGCCGACCAGGGGCGGCTCTCGGAGTTCGCCCGGGAGATCGGGGCCCGTGTCGATCTGGTCACCCTGGCGACCGGGACGGTCCAACTGCCGGACGGCGTCCTGGAGAAGGGCCAGGCGCTGGTGGCGGAGTACGAGGAGAAGGCCCAGGGCGGGAGTGGGACGGAAGCTGAGCGGGGTACCGGGACGGAACTCGGCGCCGTGTCCCGGGTGGTGCTCGACTGGCCGGCCGGGCTTCCGGACGGCGGCCGTCACGGCTTCACCCCCGACCACCGGGCCCGGCTGGAGTCCGCGCTGCCGTCCATGGCCGCAGCCGTGGCCGACGAACTGGGCGATGCCCGGCGCATACTGGTCCTCGGCTTCGAGGAGCTGATGTACGCCCCCCTGCGGCTGGCCGAGGCCCTGGAGCGGACCTCCGACTCCGACGCCGAGGTGCGGTATTCCACGACGACGCGTTCGCCCGTGCTGGCGGTGGACGACCCCGGATACGCGATACGCAGCCGTCTCGTCTTCCCCGCCCACGACACCGAGGCGTTCCCGGACGGCGAAGGCATCGGTGACCGGTACGCGTACAACGTCGCGGGCGGCGGCTTCGACGCCGTGGTCGCCGTGGTCGACTCCCTGGCCGACTCTCCCGAACTGCACGCGCCCGGCGGTCTGTTGGAGCAGCTCGCCGCACACATACCCCGCGTGGTCCTGACCGTCGTCCCGTCGTATCTCCCCGCCTCCTCCGCTCTCCCCGCCTCCTCCGCTCTCTCGACCACTCCCTCGTCTCTCCCCGCCTCCTCATCTCTCCCCACCACTCCCTCGCGCGACGCTGAACGGCAGGAACTCGCCATGCTGCCCGACCCCCTCCGTGGCCCCGCCTTCTCCTCCTACGCGCCCGACGACGTGGGCTGGCTGCTCCAGGACCTGTCCGACGTAAAACTGGAGGCCCCGACGGAGGAGCGCGAGGAGGCGGTCCAGAGCGGCGGTGCGCACTACGCCGAATCGCTTCCGGTCGAATACCAGCCCAGCGCCCAGTACCAGCAGCTGTTCACATCCGCTCTGGAGACCTCGGCCGCCCGTATCGCACGGGCCGTGGGCACCGTCACCGAGACCGTGCTCGCCGAGCGTTCGCCCCGCCCGGTCCTGGTCTCGCTGGCCCGCGCCGGTACCCCCGTCGGCGTCCTGATGCGCCGCTGGGCCCAGCGGCGGCACGGACTGGACCTGCCGCACTACGCCGTCTCCATCGTGCGTGGCCGGGGCATCGACGCCAACGCCCTGCGCTGGCTCGCCGCCCACCACGATCCCGCCGACGTCGTCTTCGTCGACGGCTGGACCGGCAAGGGGGCGATCACTCGTGAACTGGCCGAGGCTCTCGCCGAGTTCGACGGCTTCAACCCCGAGATCGCGGTCCTCGCCGACCCGGGCGGCTGCGTACGGACCTATGGCACCCGCGAGGACTTCCTCGTACCCTCCGCCTGCCTCAACTCGACCGTCTCCGGGCTGATTTCCCGTACGGTCCTACGATCCGACCTGGTCGGCCCGTACGACTTCCACGGCGCCAAGCACTACCGCGAACTGGCCGACACCGATGTCTCCGGCTACTTCGTGGACACCGTCGCCGCCCGCTTCGACGAGGTCACGGACGCCGTGGACGCCGAGGTCAAGGAGCTGCTCGCGGCGGACCGGGCGCCCACCTGGGAGGGCTGGGCGGCGGTCGAGCGGATCAGCGAGCAGTACGGCATCCACGACGTGAACCTCGTCAAGCCGGGGGTGGGGGAAACGACCCGCGTCCTGCTGCGCCGCGTTCCCTGGAAGGTTCTCGCCCAGCGCGACGCGGGCGCCGACCTCGACCACGTACGGCTGCTCGCCGAGCAGCGTGGTGTGCCCGTGGAGGAGGTCGACGGACTCCCGTACTCCTGTGTCGGGCTGATCCACCCGAAGTACACGCGTGGCGCGACCGGAGCGGACGGCAAAGCGGTGGTCGCACCGTGAACACCTCTTACGACGCGACTCCTTACGACGCGACTCCTTACGACGGGACCCCATACGCCGTGAACACACCCGAGAACGCGTCCGCGATGTCACGGGTCCTGGTCGCCAGCGATCTGGACCGCACCCTCATCTATTCGGCGGCGGCGCTCCAGCTCCCGATGCCGGATGCCGAGGCTCCCCGGCTGCTCTGCGTCGAGATGTACGAGAGCAAGCCACTGTCGTATCTCACGGAGACGGCCGCCGGGCTGCTCGCCCAACTCGCCCGTGCCACGGTCTTCGTACCGACGACCACGCGCACCCGCGAGCAGTACGCCCGTATCCATCTGCCGGGTCCGGAACCGGAGTTCGCGATCTGCGCCAACGGCGGGCATCTGCTGGTCGACGGGGTGTCCGACCCCGACTGGCAGGCGCGGGTGGTCCGCCGGCTGGCCGAGGAGTGCGCCCCTCTCGCCGAGGTCCGCGCACATCTGCTCGCCGCCGCCGACCCCGCGTGGCTCCTCAAGGAGCGGATCGCGGAAGATCTCTTCGCCTATCTGGTGGTGGACCGCGCCCTGCTGCCCGACGGCTGGGTGAAGGAACTCGCCGAGTGGGCGGGAAGCCGTGGCTGGACCGTCTCTCTCCAGGGCCGCAAGATCTACGCCGTACCGCAGCCGCTCACGAAGAGCGCCGCGATGCGCGAGGTGGCCCGTAGGGCCGGTGCCGAACTCACCCTCGCGGCAGGCGATTCGCTTCTCGACGCCGACCTGCTGCTGGCCGCCGACCGTGCCTGGCGTCCGGGCCACGGCGAACTCGCCGACTCCGGCTGGAGCGCCCCGCACGTCGAGGTGCTCACGGAGACGGGCGTCGCGGCGGGCGAGGAGATCCTCCGCCGCCTCAGCTTCGCCGCCGCCCCGGACGGGCCTGACCCGGTCTGAGCCCGCCCCGGACGGGCCCGCTCCGGTCTGAGCCCGCTCCGGTCTGAGCCCGCTCCGGTCTGAGCCCGGCCCGGTTCGAGGCGGATCAGCCGCAGCAACCACCGCCGCAGCACCCGCCGCCTCCGCCGCCACCGGCCGCCGGGCCGGGGGCGCCGCCCTTGGCGGTTCCGCCGACGGCCACGGTGGAGAGGAGCTTCACGGTGTCGTCGGGCCCGGCCGGGCACGACGCGGGGGCCGAGGATTCCGACATCGGGCGGCTGAGTTCGAAGGTGTCACCACAGGAGCGGCAGCGGTACTCGTAACGAGGCATAGAGGCAGGTTATCCGGCCCGGCGGACGACCGCCCAGCCGTTGCGGAGGCGGACCTGAACCGTCCGGCACGCCCGTCCGGCTAGGCCTATCCGACGCCCACCCGGCCGAGGCGCCCCCTGGCCCTGTCGCGCTGCTCGCGCTCCGCCTGCTCCGGGTGGCGGGCCCGCCAGTACGGATTGTCGTGCGGCAGGCTGCCGCTGACTCTTCCGTACATCCCGAAGAACATGAGCATCACCCCGACCACGAAGCTGAACAGCACATTCTGGATATGGAAGGCGAGGAAGTTGTAACTGGTGTCCAGCAGGGCGAGGTTGACGAAGCCGCTGGCGATGAAGAGCACGCCGAGGACCATGTTCAGGGTCGAGGCGATGTTCCCGCCGACCACCATCCCGACGAGGAGGATCAGCCCGACACAGATGGACAGCACACTCAGCGCGCCGTTGGTGTTGAGGCCCGCGACCGTGTCGCCGCCGGTGTCGAAGAAGCCGATCTTGTCGATCAGTCCGAGGACTCCGAAGATGATCAGGATCAGGCCCATCAGCCCGGCCCCGATGCGGTAGACCTGGTTGAGGCGGTGGTCGAGGGGGAGCTGTTCGTCGAGCCTGACATGCCGCCGCGGCGGGGGACGGAGCGCTTGGGTGGCCATGAGCGGTCTCCTTGTGTCTCCTGGCGGTGTAGGTACGTATGGGGCTACTGAGTACCCCTCCAGGATCCGCCCACCATGACCAGGGGACAAATCAGGGCGAAGTGGGCTGGTGGTGAGCTGGTGACGGGCGCGAATCAGGCGTGAGACAGGCGCCAGAACGGCGCGGACCGAGTGCGAAACCGGGTGCGAAACCGGGGCACGGACCGAGCTCGATTCAGCCGCCGTTCAGCCGCCGCCGTGCCCGACGGACCGAACTCGATTCAGCCGCCGCCGTGTCCGGCCGCCGCGCCCCGCTCCTCACGGATGTCCGAGACCACCTGGGCCACGGCCTCCCGTACCGCCTCGGTCTCCGTAAGAAAGTGCCAGTAGTCGGGGTGGCGGCCCTCCAGCGCGGCCACCGCCCGGTCCAGCCTGGCCACGGATCCGTCCAGGGGGCGGGCATGGCGGGGCTCGGGAGTGTTCCGCCCGGTCATGGCCAGCCGCTGCGCGTCCCGGATCGCGAACCGGGTGCGGTCGATCTCCTGCTGCGGGTCCTTCGATACGGCGTTCAACCGTTGCAGCCGGTCACCGGCTGCGGAGACCGCCTCATCGGTGCTGTTCAGCAGGGCCCGTGCCGTAGCGAGCCGCGATGTCGCGTCCGCCCACCGCTGCTCCGTGCGCGCCTGGCCGGCTTCCTTGAGCTTCTCCTCGGCCTGGCGGACGCTGGTCGCGGCGTGGTCGGGGACGTGCTGGAGATCCTGCCAGCAGGCGGCGGTGAAGCGACGGCGCAGCTCGCTGAGGATGGGCTCCACGGAGCCCGCGCGGTTGGTCAGGGCCTGCGCGCGGGTACGCAGCGACACCAGACGCCGGTCTATCTCCTGAGCGCGCTCCGGCAGCCGCTCGGCTTCCGTACGGACGGCCTCGGCGTCACGGAGCACCCGGTCGGCGCGCTGGAGGGTCTCCGGAACGCCGTGCCGGCCGGCGCCCTCGTTGAGCCTGGTCAGCTCGGGCCCGAGCTGGGCGAGACGGGTGGCCAGCTCGTCCGCGCGCAGCCCGGAGGCGCGCACCGTGTCGAGGGCATTGCTCGCGCCGAGGAGCGCCTGCCGTGCGCGCTCCACCGCCGGGGCGAGCCGTGCCAGCTGCGTCTCGGCCTTGTCCAGCAGCGGCCCGAGCCCCTGCTCGAACCGGTCCAGTTCGCTCTTGACCCGATTCAGCTCGTCCTTGGCCCGCGTCAGCTCGCCGCGGGCCTTGGAGGCGACCGACGGCTCCAGGTCGTCGCGGTCCAGGTCGTGCGCGTCCACGGCGCTGATGTAGCCCTGGCTCACTTCGTCGATACGCTGCCCCAGGACGGCGAAGTCCGACACGGCCTTACGGGCACCCGGCGAACTGTCCACCGCCGTGATCGTCTCTATCGAGATCCGCAGATCGCGCTGGGCCGTGTCCAACTCGTAGAACGCCGCCGCCGCGTCGTCCTTCGCCGCCTGGGCGTCGGCCCGCTGGCTCTCCCCGCGACCGCCGAACCAGCGCCTCGTACCCCCACCGGCGAAGGCGGCCGGCAGCGCGGCGACGACCAGTGGTACCGGCAGCAGCACGAGCGTGAGGACATCCCGGACCCCACGGCCGACGCGCACCGCTGGTACGGCACGAACCGCTGTTACGTCTACGTCGCTTTCCGCCTGGACGGCACTCGGCTTCGCTCTCGCGTGCGGCTGCGTGTGCGACTGCGCGTGTGTGGCCGTCACATCCCTCTCCCGTGCCGAGTTCGCCCTGCCTGGTCCATTCTCCCACCAGGTAAGGACGAACACACGGGCCGGTTAGTTCACGGTTCGGACAGTGATCTTCCCGTTTTCGGTGCGCGCCTTCACCATGTGGGAGCTGGTGTCGGAGGTCGGTACGTTCACGTCGATCTTGCCGTTCTCGGTGCGCGTCTTCACCGCGTACGAGGTATCTGACCTGGGCAGATCGATCACGATGCCCCCGTTGTCGCTGGTCGCCTCCACCGAATCGGGCACGGTGGTGAATGCGATGCGTACGCCCCCGTTGCTCGACTTCACGGCCAGGTCCTTGGCCGAGATTCCCTCCGCCGTGATCTTTCCGTTGTCGCTCTCCAGGTCGAGCGGCCCGCTGGAGTCCCGTACGGTCATCGCCCCGTTGTCGGCCTTCAGTCGCAACGCGGTGTCGAACCCGGTGGCGCGCACGCCCCCGTTGTCCCCGTTCACCGTCACCGCGACCCCACGCGGCACTTTCACCTCGTGCTGCGCCACACAGTTGCTCACGACCCCACTGCACTTCACGTCGAGCGTGAGCGTGCCGCCCGCCATCTTCCAGCGGGGATGAGGCCCATTCCCCATGACCACCCAACCGTCGACCCGCCGGGTCACCTCGACCGCCTTCACATCGGCGGGCACGAGATCGACCGCGGAATTCCCGGCGTCGATCGTCAGAGTCTTCCCGCTGAGGGGGAACGACTTCTTCTCGGCAGGCGCGTCCGAGGCGTCCGCGCCACCGCACCCACTGACGGAGACCACGACGAGCGCGGCCCCGCCCACGGCGAGGAGCGTACGGGTGCGGTTACGGCGTGCGGCCACGGTGATCGTCCCCCAGTTGGTCGGGCGGCCCCGCGGCGATGCTGCGATGCCTGCCGACACGTCTCGGCTGTGTCCCCACACCGTACGGAGCCGCGCCGCCGGGGCCGATCCGGCCGACCACCGTCTCGAAGGTGGGGATAGCCCCCGTACCCGTCCGTACCCTGGGCCGGTACGGGATCGGTTTACAGGCCCGGCCCGTCGGCCATGTACGCTGTTCCTTCATCCACGGGTGCGTAGCTCAGGGGTAGAGCGCTGCTCTTACAAAGCAGATGTCGGCGGTTCGAAACCGTCCGCGCCCACAGCTACGAAGGCCCCCAACCGATCATGGTTGGGGGCCTTCGGCATTGAGGTCTGACATCAACGGCGGCGATCACTCACGGCGGCCGACTCCCGGGAAGTACCCCCTCAACTTATTGGTCACAACTCGATTACCGATTGTGCGCACTCGTCACACGATGCCCACATCTCTCGTTACGGTCATCGCTCACGAACCACTCAGGGGGACTCATGTCGTACAACCCGCCGTCGCAGCCGCCGCCGTGGGGTCAGCCGCCCCAGCCCGGCCCGACCCCGTACATAGCGCCCGCACTGCCGGAGAGCCGACCGAAGTGGATGAGGAAGAGGATCCTGCTCCCCGTCGGAGGTGCCCTGTTCTTCCTGGGTGTGATGGTCGGTGTCTCCGATGATCCGGCCCAGGCGGAGAAGGCCGCCAGCGTGAAGGCCGCACCCGCGGCGACCGTAACGGCGACCACGACCGAGACCGCCGAGCCGGAACCCGCGGCCACCAAGACCGTCACGGCCAAGCCGAAGCCGGCGCCTACGGTCACGAAGACGAAGACCGTCCGCGTCACCGTCGCGCCTGCCGTTGACGACAGCGACGACAGCAGCAGCTCGACGGGCGGCTCGTCCGGTGGCGGGTCGACGTACTACGCGAACTGCTCGGCCGTCCGCGCCGCGGGCGCGGCGCCGATTCGCACCGGCGATCCTGGCTACGGCAGTCACCTGGACCGCGACGGGGACGGTGTCGCGTGTGAATAAGGCTCAAACCGCGGCGAGGTAAAGCCGCATGCCGCAACGAAGAATGACGGCACTGACCTGACGAGCGCGACGGCCCCCGCAAGGGGGGAACAACGGGGGCCGGCGCCGACGGGGGGCGACAACCGGCCGGTGCGGTAGCCACCCGCCCGTCGCTGTGTGACAGCGACGAGCGGGGGTCAGAGGCGCGGTTCCACGAGTACGAGTCCGAGGCTGTCGGCGGGGTGGTCGGCCAGGGGTAGGAGGCGGCGCGCGGTACGGCATGGCGGGCAGGCGCGCATGGTTCGCCCGGGGCCGCTCGCCGAGTGGACGACGCCGACGACGATGAGCGTGTCGCGGGCATGACCGCAGTAGTCGCACAAGGGCGCCGGGGCCGGGGCGTTGATGTCCTTTCTGGTCACGCGCGGGCCTCCCGCTCCGCTTTACGCAGCTGCGCGCCGACGGCGCAGGTCGAGGTGGCGGTGGCGCATGCGGTGCACTCTTCCGTGTGCTCCAGTACGGCGACGTACGCCGCCGAGTGAACTCCACCGCCAGCGCCTTCGCTCCGCTCCCGGCCGATGCGCATCAGTTCGGCCACCGCAGCCGGCAGGCACAGCCGGTCGATCCGTTCCACAGGCACGGCCCAGTACGGGTCTACCGGGGCGGGCTCCGTACGGTCCACCCTCGGGATGCCGAGCCACCCGCCCCGGCCACGGGTAACCGACACCGGGTCCCTCCACACCTCGCACGTCCCGGGCTGCACCAGGGCGTAGTACCACTGCCCGGGGTGGCACACCACCGGGCCGTCGAGGACCTCGGCCAGCGCGCCGCTCACTACGGCCGGGACAGTGCTCCAGACGGCTGCGTGCACCAGCTCCATGGGCATGCGCACGGCGTCGTACAGGATGCCGGTCCGGAGGATCGCCGGGCGCCCGGCCGCCCAGTCCTGTTCGGCGATCTCGGGATGTCGGGTGGTGGACGTCAGCCACCGCGAGATCGCTGCCGTCGGTGCGAGTCGACTTTCGGTTGTATCGCTCATGATGTCCCGTCCGTTGGAACCGCTGTTTCTGCACCGTAGGTCGCGGTACAACGGAGGCGAGCACGCAAAGTGCGTGCCTCGTACGGGGAGTAGTGATGGAGACTGGCCGCATCGGTCGACGCATCGCCTACTGGCGCGAACGGCGAGGCTTCACCCAGACAGACTTCGGTCGGCTGATGGGACAGACGAAACGCTGGGTGCAGGACCTCGAAGGCGGAAAACGCCAGGTCGACCCGCGCCTCTCGGTGCTGGTGCGCGCGGCTGAAGTCCTGCGCATTCCCTTGGAGCAACTCCTGATGGACTCCCCTGCGAGCCCGCCACCCGAGACCACGCCCCCCGCCGAAGCGGTTGCCGTGATTGACGTCCTGTACCGGACCGAGGACGGTGAGCGGCCTCCACCGCTCGCCGACCTTCGCCGAGCCCTCGCCTTCTGTTGCGTCGCATTTCAGGCATGCCATTACGGGGCGCTCGGCCGGGATCTGCCTGCCCTGCTGCTGAACGCTCAGCGTGCCGCAGACTTGGAAACTGAAGCGGGCGAGGCGCACGCCCTGCTGTCCCGCACTCTTCAGCTGACCGCCTCGTTTCTCCATAAATACGGTTCCAGCACTGCTGTGCCGGCCGCCCTCGTAGCCGACCGTGCGCTCAGCGCGGCCGAGCGGTCCGGAGACGCCGTAGCAATCGGCGCGGCCTCCCGACGAGTTGCGAAGGCCCTGGCCTATCAGGGCCGTCCGGAAGCGGCACGCGACTTCGCGGTATCGGCAGCACGCCGCCTCCAAGAAGACCTGGCCGCAGCCGGCCCGTTGGGCCTGTCGACTCTCGGGATGCTGTACCTGTCCGCCGCGATCTCGTCAGCTGCTTCAGAACGGTCGACGGCCGCAGTGGCTCGGGCGACGAGCCTTGTCGACCATGCCGGCGAGGTGGCCGAGCAGCAGGGCGTGGACTTGAACGAGGACTGGACTGCGTTCGGGCCGACGAACGTGGGGTTGCACCGGGTGGATGTGCTGGCCCGTTTCGAGGATGGCTGGTCAGCCCTGGAGGCGGCTGAGGGTGTGGACGCGGCGGCGCTTGCCGGACTGACGCGTGAACGGAAAGCACAGCACCTCATTACGATGGCACGCGCCCAACTCTTGACACGACGTAAGAGCGAGGCGGGCAAGTCTCTGCTGCGAGCGGACAAGCTGGCTCCGGAGGAGGTCCGGCGAAGGAAGTCCACCGTGGACCTGGTGGCGGACGTTGTGGGAGCGATGCCGGTGCCGAGCGGGGAGTTGCGTGCTCTGGCCGAGCGGTGTGGACTCCGGGCATGACGATGCGAGTGCTCTACTTGATCGCCTGCGCAGCGGGCCCGACCCAGTACATAGACGATGGCGTACGGGCGGCGCAGGCCGCGGGCTGGGACGTCTGCCTGATTCTTACGCCGTCGGCGGCCCGGTGGTGGGAGCCGCGTATGGCCGAGCTGGAAGAGCTGACCGGTCATCCCGTGCGGTCGCGGTACAAGCTGCCGTGGGAGTCGGACGCACTGCCGAAGGCGGACGCGATGCTGGTCGCCCCGCTGAGCAGCACGAGCTTGAACAAGTGGGGCGCAGGGATCGCGGACACGCTCGCTCTCGGCCTGGTGTCGGAGGGCGTGAACATGGGCGTGCCCGTGCTGGCGATGCCGTACTTCAACCGGGCACAGGGCGGCCAGCCGGCGGTAGCCCGGAGTGTCGCGGACTTGCGGGCGCAGGGGGTGTGGTACCTGGACGGCACGGAGGGCTACGAGTCGCACCCGCCGAAGCAGGGAGACCCGCAGGCTTTCCCGTGGGGGCGCGCTCTGGTGGCTGCCGAGGAGGCCGTGGCCAGGAGGTAGTAGCCGAGGACTGACTTACGATCCGGCTGTTGGCAATCAAACTCACAGACGAGCTGATCCAGCTCGACTCAGAGGACTGGGCTGAGCAGCAGGTCGGCGCCCTCCGAGGACCGGTCCGTACGGCGGCCGTCGCCAAGCAACTGCGGGAAGAGATCTCCCAGTTCACCCCCACCAGTCTCACTCTTCCTCACTGATCTGTGTGAGTAGAGTCCGGAGTATGTATCCGATCAGCCGCCGGAGCGAACGCCTGGAAGTCCGGGAAGTCCAGACCACTGACGCGGATGACGTGTTCGCGATGACCGTGAGTGGTCCCGCACGGTCAGCCTGCCCTGAGACTTCAGATCTCCACCGGCCGGCAGCCCACCTTGAGCAGCCCGCGCCCCCTTCTGGCACATCCGGGCCGAAGCCTGAGTAACAACTTTCTCTACGGGGGGCCTTCGGCATCTACGTGCAGGATCATGCCCGATCGGAGCGCCTCTTGAGTATCCGGTCCAGGTGGCTGACGGCCTCTCGCCGCGTGTCCTGGACGAGGAGAGATAAGCCGCCCGCACCTGCTGGAGTGGCGGTTGCCCAAGCGGAATCGGCAATCGGACTGACGCTCAGGGGCGTGTGAGGAGGGGCCCGGAGGATCCTTTGGCCCCCTCCTCATGACTCACGGCCGGTCAGAGCCAGGAGTCCCAGATGCCGTACGCCGTCGATCGGGTCACGGCCTCGGCGCCCGAGGCGTCCAGGAGTACGACGCGGTAGTAGTACAGGCCGAGCCGGTCCTTGTGCACCGTGGTGTCCATGTAGTACGCGGCGTCACCCATCGTGCCCTCGGCCAGGGTGACGTAGGCGGCCGTGGCGGGCTCCCAGCGCTCCACGCGGTAGCTCGCGAACCGGGAACAGTCCCGGGGGTCGGAGGTCTCGGAGCAGCCGACGTACAGCTTCGGGTACTGGCCCTGATGGACCTCGGTCTCCGTCCAGCCCGGCGGTCGGGTGTCGGGCAGGGTGACCGAGATCTCGGCGGGGTGGAGGACGTCGAGCGGCTTGTCGTCGTGCTGAAGCCGACCGTCCGTGGCGGCCACCTTGTAGATATGGGTGGCGCCGTCGGGGATTGTCGGACAGAGGATCTCGGTCCTGGCCAGGGAGCTGCCGGTCCAGCAGTTCTCCTTCCAGACCGTCTCGCCGCTGTCCGGGTCGGTGACGCCATGCCACACGTGGTAGCCGGTGACGTCGGCATCGGCGGGCGGCGTCCAGGTCAGCCGGACGCCGAGTGGGACGCGTTCCGCGGTCAGGTCCTGCACCGGGGCGGGACGTTCGGTGTCCGGGGTGGTCGCCGTGGCGGCCGGTCCGGGCCGCGAGACACGCCCGTACCGGTCGGTCGTCACGACTCGGTACTCGTACGTCGTCTCCGACTTGCCCTGGACGTCCCAGCAGGTGCCGTTGACCTGCTTGCGTGCGGACAAGGGGGCATCGTCGTCCGCCCAGGTCCAGTACGTGTCCGGGTCCTCCAGCGGCTCGTCCCACGGGGTGAACGGCTTGCACTTGTCCACGATGCTGGTCTCGCCGGTCGCGGTGTCGGTGCGGACGATCTTGTACGTGGGAAGGGGCGTTTCGTCGACGGTCCACGGGTCGACGCTGCTCCACGCGACCATCACGCCCTCATCGAACCTGTGGGCGGTGGTCTTGAACGCGGGGACCGCTTCCGGCCGGTCGGCCATCTTCAGCGTGATTTCCACTGGCGCGGCGGCGTTGCCCTTGGCGTCCACCGAGCGCACCGCGTACCGGTAGCTGTCGGCGACGGCCGCCAGCTGGCGCGGCACCACGTCGGTCTGCGTGGTGGTGCTGTTCTCGGGCAGGGCATCGCCATAGCCGCCGGTTGCCGGGTTGTACTGGAGGACTTGGTACGAGGCGGCCCCGGTGACGGGCGACCACACCAGATGCGGAACGCCCGACCGGTACTCGACGTCGAGCTGTGCGACGGCGGCCGGCGGGGTCAGGTCGGGGGTGGTGAACGTCGTGGCGGCCGAGTACGCCGACCAGTTCCCGGCGGTGTCCCGGGCCCGCCCCCGGTAGGTGACCTTGCTGCCGTCGGCCGGATAGCCGGTGTCGCAGATCGCGCCCTTGGCGCCGGAGTAGACGGTGCTCCAGCGGGTCGTGACGGCGTCGAGCCGCTGCATCTCGTACCAGGCGATGTCTGCGGCGTTCTCCGCGGTGGTAACCAGCTGTGGGGCCGCGTAGGGCTGGTCGGACGGGCACACGTCCCATTCGACGAAGGGCGCGGCGGGCGGCGTCTTGTCGATGGTGGTGACGAGCTTGTCGGCGCTGCCGCCGGAGACATTGCCCGCCTTGTCGACGGCCCGCACCTCGTAGAAATGGGCCGCGCCGGTCTTCGGCAGGGTGCTGTCGGTGTACGACGTGGCGGTGGTCGTCGCGAGCGGCTTGCTACCGTACGACGAGCCCTTTGGCCGCCGGTGGACCCAGTAGTTCGCGAGGTCCATCTCCCTGTTCCTGGACCAGTTGAGCTTGGCCGTGCCGGTGGCGGTGTTGTAAGAGACGGCCACGCCCATAGGCGTGAGGGGCTTGACCTTGTCAAGGTTGGCGGAAGTGCGCGGCGTGTAGGCGTACTTGACGTTCGCAGTGCCCGTCCAGTTGACGAAATCGACGCGGAGCGTGTGCTTGCCGCTGGGGATCGTCACGTTGACCGTCTTCTTGACGGTGGTGGAGACGTTCTTCCACAGGTCGATCTTGCGGACACCGTCGAGGTAGACCCGTATGCCGTCCTGGGCGGACGCCGTGAACGTGACGGGGCCGCCGGAGCCGAAGTCGCGCGTCACCGACCAGCGTACGCCGAAGTTGTCGGACGGCACGCCGGAGGCGGGTTCGTCCGTGCCCCAGTTCTGGTCGATCACTGAGTCGCAGTCCGACTTCTTGGGTGTGCCCGAGAACGTCGTGTTCGCGAAGAACTGCCGTTTGAAGACGGGGGAGGTACAGCTCACCGCCGCGGAGGCGGGTACGGCCGTGGCGTAGAGCACTCCGCCTGCCGTGGCCAGAACCAAGGCGGTGGCGGTGCTGCGTCTGGCTGGGTTCATCAAGTCCTTCAGTCCTGTTCGGCGACAGATGTCGATCAGACGTCGCCGAACAGGACCGACAAGAGCGTCGATCGGTTGTACGAGCCTCAGCCGGTCACCGCAGCGGTGACAGCCCGGTTGCTGGGGCCGAGGGCTCCGTACTGTCCGCGCCATCACGGCGGTCACCCAGTGGTACGCGGTGGTGCCGCGTCGGTCCGGTGCGCTCGGACGCGAGGTGACGGACAGCGGAAGACCGCCCCTGGCCTGGGCATGGGCTTGGCGGCGCTCGCCACATCGATGAGCCTGCCTACCGGTCGGCCCAGCGGTCCGGATCGGTCTCCAGTGCCGCCCGGTCCCATCCGGCCCCGTTCGCGGCCGCCACGTAGGTGCTGTGCAGGAAACCGGCGACTGTGCGGTCCGGATCGTCGGCGGTGCGTACCGCCTCGTACGGCAGCAGGAACTGCCCGTTCTGCCGGCTGTAGAAGGCATCCGACGGGCTGACCGGGCTGTCGGCGAACCCGGCCGGCTCGGGGTAGGCGTACGAGTAGAAGGCCCCTTCCTCCCCGCCGCCCGGCCAGAACCCGCAACTGCTCAGCTCGTGCGAGTAGCCCTCCACCATGACCCAGTCACCGCAGTTCGGCGCACCCCCGGGATGTCTGGGGGCCCGGCGCCCGGAGAACCGGGTGCACGCCAGGTCCATGGCCCCCCAGAAGAAGTGCACCGGGCTCACCTTGCCGACGAATTGCGCGCGAAATGCCCCCAACACGCGGTCTGCCTGAAGGAGTTGCCGCCAGAACAGGTGCGCCGCCCGCGGGTCGTAGGTGTGGTGCTGGTAGTCCACCGAGAACGGGACCGCCGGCTCGACTTCGTTCGGATGGTCCTGGATGGTTGTGGGTACGCCCAGTTCCTCCAGCGCTTGCCCGACGCAGCCGTGGAAGTCGGCCACCGGCATGGACTCCAGGGCGATGTCGCGGGCACCGCCGTCACTGGTGCGCAGACGCAGCATGTGGTCGACGAAGTCGAACTCGATGTCGAAGAATCCGGCACCGTAGGGAATGGCTGAGGTGGTGAGCCCCCGGGGAGTGACGTAAAAGGTCACCTCCCACCAGTGGTTGAGCAAGGGGGCGTGCGCCAACCGGACCTTGCCCACGATCTGGACCCACATGTGCAGCGTTTCGCGGGTCTCGGCCCAATCGTCCACGCGCAACCGCGGCCACGCCGCCCCGGCCCGGGAGGTTTCCGTCGTTGCCATGATGGTGGCCCTCCGCTCGACAGCGCGGTCGGTGGCCCAGTTGGGCTGACCCGGTAAACCGTCGGACGAACGTGGATGGTGAGTCGATCCTCGTCTTGTCCACCTTGCGCAGCGTTCTGCTCCCTCGCAACTTCGACATCGCCGGAAGCCCGCGTATGCCCATGAACTCCGCTGTCCCGGAGTGCCCACCCAAGATCCAACCTCCGGACTTTCCGCAGCCGCCTTGATGCCGCTTGGGCCGTGCTGAGCGGGGAGCGGATGCCCTTGCCGTGTCAGTCAGCGGTGAGCTGGTGCAGGAACTCGGCGCCCCCACCAGGCTCACTCTTCCCCACTGATCTGCGTGAGTAGAGTCCGGAGCATGTATCCGATCAGCCGCCGGAGGGCGGCCAATGGCGAGACTCCATCGTCCACGCGATCCTCGACCGAGAGCGGTCCGCGCGCGGTTAACCTGCGCCGAGACTTCAGATCTCCACTGATCGGCAGCCCAGCCTGAGCAGCACGTGGTCCCTTCTGACACATCCGGGCCAAAGCCTGAGTAACAACTTTCTCTACGGCCTCAAGGCGGCTCGCTTCGCTCCCCGCGAGCGGCCCGGCCCCCGGCCGCGCCTGCGCTCCTGTCTCCGGCCCGCTGCAGCCCGGCCGACACCCCGGCCGCGCCAAGCAATCCGCCTTTGTATCGAAAGCGGGTACATCGTGCCCGAGGCAGTCACGCTAGGCTCAGGAGGCGAGTGCGCCAGATCCCGGGGGGAAATACATGGGCCAAGCAATACAGGTGGGCGAGTGCCCACGCTGCAAGAAATCGTCCTTCTTGGAGATATGGGCCAGGTATGACGACATTCCCGACCCAGATCAAGATTTCTCGGAAACTTCCTACACTCTTCTTGGTTGCATGCTGTGCCGACAATCTCAGCTCTGGCTCTGGACTGAGCCCGCGGAATTTGACGACTCGGATGAGCGTCAACGGTTGTGGCCGCAGGTTCCCACGCTGGCTCAGGACATCCCGACGCCGATAGCGCGCGAGGTAATCGAAGCACGTGCATGCTTCGATGCCAAGCTGTACACAGCTGCCGCAGTCATGGTCCGTCGCTCGCTGGAAGGCATGTGCATCGAGCAGGGCACGAAGAAGGGAGCCCTCTTTCAGGCACTCCAGGAACTCCGGGATGACGGGAAGATTGAGGGCCGCCTCTTCGACTGGGCACAGGCGCTGCGAGTGCTCGGCAATCAAGGCGCGCACTTCAGCGAGCACTCGGTGAGCCGGGAAGACGCAGCAGACGCCTTGTCTCTCGCCGAGGCTCTTCTGAACTACGTCTACGTCTTCACGGTCAAGTACGAGGAATTTCAGAACCGTAGGCGGTCGCCAGGAAGTACCGCCGAGTGACGCAGGTTCCGTAATCGCCAAACCGCCAGTACGGTCGGTCCTGACACAGACCGCAAGACTCCAGTGCCATCACCGCGGGCCAGCCGTCACGGAGGCTCTCTGGTCGACGACAACATCCGATAGCGTGGCTAAGGCCGGTGGGAGTACAGCGAGGCATGCGCGCGCCAGATCGGTCGATGCACCCGCCATCGTGGCTGACTGCCGTCGGCTGAGGCTCCGACGTACCGCATGAGGGGGCTCATCAGCGGCCTTGCGTGGGCCATGCTTGGCGCCCGAGGCCGCTCGACAGGGGCCAACGATGACCAATGACACCGACTCAGACGCATCGCAGCCCATCAAGGTCCCCACAAGATCCAGGGCAAGAAGTCATTTCAGGTTGCGTCCCGTGGCGGATCGGGCAGGTTGTGCCACGCATGACCACATCCCCCGATGCAGTACAGCGTCCGCCTGCGGGTGTCCGCGATGCTGAAGAGGGCGACGAGCAGGCGGAAAGACTTGGTGAGTTCGTAGGCCGGAAGGGCTTCCATTCCGAAGCGCCACTTCGTAAGCATCACCGACGGCGCGTGAGTGGGACGGACACCGGAACGCGCGATGCTCTCCGGCACGTCCTCCTCGCAGGCGCGAGCCTGCCCACAGAACAACACCAATGCGTGCAGGACCTTGCGCTGGTCATCCTCTGAGAGACCCTCGAACCACTCGATACCCTCGGCCACCGGTCTGAGCCCCCGAGCGAGTTCGTTCAGGATCACCTCGTGTGCGTACAACACAGACTTCCACCCCCATGGTTCAACCAACGGTACGCGCGCGACCACCCGGGAGCAGCACGGTTTCTCGTGCCCTGATGTCACAGCCATCTGACGCAAGCAGCAGGCTCCCGTCGAACCCGCGCAGCGCCTTTCAGGTGAGTCGTGTCCCGAGTGAGTGTCTGACTCGGTTGCCGCAGTCGCGGCCTTCTGCCCGGGTGGCATGATCGAGACATGGCAAGTGAGCGACTGCCCGCAGGTTGGACCCTTACAGCGATCCGTGATGTCTCTGGAGACCAGGAAGCAGTCCTGCTCAGCGTCGAGCGCGTAGCAGTGTGGCGTGGAGGGCCGGCGGACGGCGAGCAGATACGGCCCGAGATGGTGATCGGGTTTCACAGCCTCTGCCTGGTGCAGTCGATTGACGACAAGGATTGGTACATGGGCAGTCTCAACGACGACGGCAGTGTTGATTGCTGGAGCGCTTACACAGACTTCCGAGAGGCCTTGCGAGGTCTGTAGATCCAGGGCCGCACCAGATGCGCACCAGACCACGCGGTAAACCACGGTCAATGGCGGTCGGTCAAGCTAGAGCTCTCGTTCCAGGAAGAGCGAATTCGGCCAGGTTAGACCGACTATGGGCCCGCAATTGTTCGGTGATTCCCAAGCTCAGAGCGCGAGTTCGATTCTCGTCACGCGCTCCACGGCAAAGGCCCAGGTCGTGGACCCGGGCCGATCTTTTGGTCAACCATCGGTCGGCCATCGCCGTTTGTGGCCCATGCTCCCGGACCGGGCAGCTGGCCGCGGCCTCTTTCTGGATAGTTGACGTATGGCATCACAGCCCGGTCTTTCCGATCTCCGCTCTGCGAAGCTCGCGCGGCGCCTGCCCGCAGGGCTCTCCGAGCTTGCCGGCCCCGAGCACGGCACAGTGAGTCTGCCGCTCCACCTTGCGTGGTCGGGGCTGACCACGTTCGACCTTGATCGGCCCCGCCTGCGGATGAGCTACTACCGCGTTGTGCTGGCCGAGGGGCAGCGCGACGACCTGGTGCGGTACCTCAACCACGATCTGCTCCTCGGCCTGTGGCCCACGCTGCGCTCACTGGTCAGCCGTGATGTCCGTGAGGTCTGGGAGAGTTCCTTCGGCGAACTTGCTCGCAGCGCCCATGGCGCTGAGTGAACCTCACCGACCCGCACAGCCGCCTGCTCACCGACGTACTCGCTGTGGGCGGTGCTTATCCTGCGGCGCCCATCGATGGCTACGCGGTCCAAGCGCACGGACTGGTCGACCGGCTCGGCCAGGAGCCGTCACTCCAACCCAAGAAGTCAGCCGAGATAGGGACGCTCGCGGTGCTCCAGGAAGTGACGGATCCGGAGTCGCTGCGTGTGGTGCATCGGCAGTTGGGCGATCTCCTCCGGCTGGACAAACCGCAGCTCCGTGGACTCGTCCGAGATCGCGAGGCAGCCACCGACCACACGGGCGGTGAAGCAGACGTTGAACTGTCTGCGCACCTCACCGTCCGAGTAGGCGATGATGTGCCGCGGGTCGGTGTACGTGCCTACGAGCCCGGTGATCTCTACGTCCAGACCCGTTTCCTCCTTCACCTCGCGGACGGCCGCTCCCGGGAGTGAGTCGGTCATCTCCATGCCGCCACCAGGGAGGGCCCAGAGGTCGTTGTCCCGGCGGCGCTGAAGGAGAATGCGCTCTTCGTCGTCGGTCACCACGGCGGACGCGGCGACCACCAAGCTGTTCGGCTCCGGTGCCGCCGGGGCGTCGTAATACTCGGTCCGTGCCACGGTTGCCCTTCCCTTACCGGCGTCGCGGTCGCCCACACCGCGTCGAAGCTGCCGGCGTAGGTGTCGAACATGCCGCCCGCTCCGCTGCGTCGAAGATGCCACACGGGAGCACCGCAGGCGCTCACGTCCGTCGCTGGAGTCGTTTGACCAGTCGTAAGAGGCGGCAACGGTCGGACCTGCTGTGGTGCCGCGCGGTGCCCGTGATGTGGCGCCTGGATGGCCTCCTCCGGGCCGCCGAGGATGTCTTCTCTCGATGAGGGTGCGCCCAGACCTGGCCTCCGTAACACGGTGGTCTTCGTCGGCTTCGCCGCCGCGTGAACCGTGAGAGCGCCGGCCGGGAGAAAACCCGGCCGACGCACCCACCCGTTACAGTCGGCCGGTCTCCGGATCACACGCCTTCGGCCCGGCCCCGGATCATGTCGCTCCGGTCACACCAGGTCGACGCCCGGCCGGCCGTTCTCCACCCGCAGTCGCGCCAGCGTTCGTGCCGCCGACTTGGGGCTGGTCACGGTGTCCACGATCCGTACCTGGGCGTCGATGCCTCCGCGATCGATGTCGAAGAGGTGGTAGCCGCGGTGGGCGTCGATGATCTTCCAGTGCGGGTTGTCCGGGACCAGTGGGTCGAACTGGGCGTGGAAGGCGGCCTGGTCCTGGTCTCCGTTGGAGCTGATCGACGTGCCGACGAACTCCGCCCCGATCACCTGTGACGAGGGGTTCGCGAAGTCCCGCTTCAGGTCGCTGATCATCGTCAGGTGGCGGTCCCCGGACAGGACTACGGGGTTACGGACGGCGGCCAGTTCCTTGAGCAGCGCGTTGCGTTCGACCTGGTAGCCGTCCCAGGCGTCGTAGAACCACAACTTCCCGGGGCCCGCGAGCATGTCGGTCTCGGCCATCATGATCTGGGAGCCGATCAGGTTCCACCGGGCGGGCGAACGGCGCAGGCCGTCCAGCAGCCACGCCTTCTGGTCGGCGCCGAGCATCGTCAACGACGGGTCCTGCGCAGCCTGTTGGGTGGTCACCTGGTCGCTGCGGAACTGCCGGGTGTCCAGGACCTGGAGCCGGGCCAGGCGGCCGAAGTCGAGGCGGCGGTGCATCCTGATGTGCGGCCCGTTCGGCACGGCGGTGGCCCGTACAGGCATGTTCTCGTAGAACGCCTGGTACGCGGCGGTCAGTCGGGCCACGAACGCGTCGTGCGGCTGCTTGTCCGGGTCCTGCGGGATCTCACCCGCCCAGTCGTTGTCCACCTCGTGGTCGTCGAAGGTGACGATCCAGGGCGCGGAGGCGCGCATCCGCATCAGGTCGGGGTCGGTGTGGTACTGGGCGTAGCGGTTGCGGTACTGGACGAGCGAGACCGGCTCGCCCTTGCCCTCGTGGCGCCGTACGCCCGTGGACGCCGGAACGCTCTCGTAGATGTAGTCCCCGACGAACAGCACTGCGTCCGGGTCCTGTTCGGCCATGTCGGCGTAGGGGGTGAAGTACCCGTGCTGCCAGTTCTGGCAGGAGGCCAGCGCCAGCCGCAGTCGCCCGGACGAGGTCCGTGACGGAGCGGTGCGGGTGCGGCCGACCTGGGAGATCTGGCCCTCGACGCGGAAGCGGTACCAGTAGTCGCGGTGCGCGTGCAGTCCGCGTACGTCCACGTGAACGCTGTGGCCGAGCGCGGGCGTTGCCTGGGCGGTACCCCGCCTCACGATGCTGCGGAAGCCCCGGTCCTTGGCTACCTGCCACTCGACTTCCACCGTACGGTCCGGCATGCCGCCGCCGTTCAGCGGATCCGGTGCGAGCCGGGTCCACAGCACCACGCCGTCGGGCAGCGGATCACCCGAGGCGACACCGAGGGCGAACACGCCGTCGGGCAGCGGATCGGCGGCGGCGCGGGCGGTCCCGGTCACGACGAACTGGCTGACGGCGGCGGCGCCGAGCGCGCCGGCTCCGGTGGCAAGGAAGCGTCGTCTGCCAGAGTGGGGCGAGGAGGTAGTGCGTCCAGACATGGGCGTTCCCTCTCATCAAGTGAGTGTCGGGGCACTGCGAACAGAACGAGACCATGCCAGGTGTTGAGGGTCGATTCTCTGAACAATAAGAATCATGTACATGAAAAGAGCACATCATTGCCTTTTTCAGTGGCCTCGCGGCGAGGCCAATCGGCCTTCGGCTCCGGCATCACTGCGCTCGTTGTCCCTCATGAGGATCTGATGGCCTGAGGGGTGTGGTGCCGCCCTGCCTGGAGCGCTGTTTGACCGCTGATCAGGGAAACCCTTGAACGTAATGGGATCGCGCCCGAGAGCGTGCACGCCGACCGGGGTGCTCCCATGACGTCCAGGAACGGCTCTGAGTTGCCGATCGATCTCGGTCTTACCCGCAGTTACACATGGCCGAAAGTCTTCAGCGACAATCCGTGCGACGAGGCCGGACAATCCGTGCGGCGAGGCCCACTTGCGGCCTTCCGCCCCTCGGGCCTGGTTACTGGATCGCCGGGTCCCGACCTTCGCGGACCGTCCAGCCGATCGTGCCCGGAAGTTCTCGGGCGCGGCGTGTGACGCCCAGGCCGGAGGTGGCCACGGTCACCGCCGAGCCGAGGCAGAGCAGCGAGCCGGGGAAGCCCTCCACCGCGCCGAGGAGGGCTGGTGCCGCCAGTGCGAACGCGCCGAGCAGCCAGAGGAGTTGGGGTCCGTGCAGATCCTGGCGGAACTTCGCGCGGTCGGGCAGGGCGACGCTCGGGCGGTCGGGAGAGGTGGCGTGCACGTTGACGGAGGCGCCGTTGACGGGGTCGGCGAGGTACTGGCGGGCGGCATCGCGGGAGAGCTCGCCCCACACCACATGCCCGGTATCGGTGACGAGAGCTGCGGGGAGCCCCTTCTCGATCAGCTTCCAGCGCGTCGGCAGGCACAACCAGGCCTGATGTCCGGTGAGTTGAAGTCCGGCCTGGAGCAGGTCCGTGGTGGCGCGCGTCAGGCCGGTGCCGCCGCCCGCCGGATACATCGGGTGGACCCGCAGTGGTGGGCCGCCCTCGACCGGTGACACTTCGAGCCAGTGCGTGTGTTCGGCCTTGGTCGTGCCGGGCTTGTCGCCGCGCTTCTCGTACCGCTTCCAGACGGGTGCCCCGATCCGTACGCGCACGGCGTGCACCTGCCCTGCGGCTGCGTCCGCGAACAGGACGCGCTGGCTGGGGCCCAGCCGGTGCCCCAGCAGGTCCGTCGCGACGTAGACGAGCAGCCAGAAGCCGAGGCCCGTCCCCGCGATGCCGACGAGCCCCGTCAGTACACCCTCGTACAGATCGAATCCGAACCGCAGCACGGTGAGCGGAGCGACGATCGTCAGTACCGCGCCCGCCGCCAGGCCCCAGTCGTGGGGCGGTTTGCGTAACGAGCGCGGGATCGACGGCTGCGCCGGCACGGGCGACTCGACCCGCACCGCGGGCGCGGCCCGGCACGCGAGTACCCACCCGCAGACGGCCAGGGCAGCGACCCCGAGTGCCTCGATGATGTCCCACCTGGGGGTGGGAGCGTCCTGCCGTACGAGGGCCAGACCGATCGCTACGGCAACCGCGACGAGCGCGGCACCGCCGCAGAGGCGGGTCAGGACGGTGGAACTTCGCATGGCGCACCATTCTCCGGAGCTCCGATGACCAAGTGGTCAGGGGAAGTGGGGGAGGCGGCACCGTTCCGTTCCGTACGGTTCAGGTGGTGGGGGAGCAGCACATTTTCGACCGCACGGCGCAGAGAAGTAAAGGGGTCGGCGCAGCTGACGGCCTGCGCCGACCTGCGGCACCCTTTGTCCGCACCTGTGCCTGCACCTGCGCCACGGCCGAAGGCCAAGTTCGCCCCGTACTCCCCTCACTGACCAGGACGCAAGGTGGACGTTCCCACACAGGTCAGTAGCCGTGACGACGGTCTGTCGCAGGGCACGCAAAGGAGAGAACTCGACCTCTCAGCATAATGCCGCGGTCGTTGCCGAGGTCGACTTACGGAGGTGGAGGGTAAGGCTCTTGGGCTGATCTGTAGAAGCCGATATCGTCTGGGAATTGACGGGGGAGGGGATCATGACAGGTTCATCCGACGGCGATTCCACCAGTAAGTTTTGGGCGCTACTCGGAGGAATCGCATCCGCGCTGGCCATCCTGGCCTGGTTGGGTGTGAGCAACGCGCAGGAGTTCAGAGAGGTGTTGGTCGACTCGTCCCCACCTAGTTCCAGTTCCAGCTCAACGACACTTGAGCCTTCGGAGACTGTTCACACCCCCGACGTAACTGAGACCAGTGATGTGGAAACCGTCCGTCCGGATTCGGGCGGCGGCGTCGGTGGCGGATCGGAGGAGCCCGAATCCGAGACACCGTCACCCACTCCGGACCCCACCGAAGAGTCATTCAAGGCTGTATCGGTCGGCGACTGCCTGGAGGTCCACGACACCGGCCGCCGCGTCGGCAGCATCGACTGGAGCGTCGACGTTCCGCCGGCCCCCGTGCCCTGCAACATTCAGGGAGCGGGCCTCGTCCAAGTCACCAGCACCACGAACACCACCTGTCCCAACGGTGCGGGGAAATCGTCCTGGATATACACGTCCGCCGTCTCGCGCGAAACCACGACGCTCTGTGTCACCCGCATCTACTTCAAGTACTACTGCGTACTCGGCAATCAGGTTGGCGACGAGACCAAGCTGGGATCGATGACGGCCGTCGACTGCAAGGCGCAGCAGATTCCCGTCGCGTACAACCGGATCATCCACATCCTCGGCGTCTATGAGGCCCCGCAGAGTGCCGGCCCCCGCAACTGTGTGCAGGGGGCGTACGACCAGACGCAGTACCTGGCCTGGTTGGTGAACGACAACAAGACACTGCTTTGCGCGACGTTCTATCGGGGCGGCTGACAGCCGGCGAAGCGCGAAGACGCCGGAGTCGGAGCTTAGTCGGGGCTTGAAGAACGCGGGGGTGAACAGGTGCGCGCCGGCTTGGCCAAGGGCTTGCAGACGTAAGTTTCGCGCTTTCTCTCTTGATGCCCCAGCCCAGAAAGATCGTTCGACCTCAGGTTGATTCTCTGGAAGCCCCAAGGGGTGTCCCCTTACCTCTGGCTGCGGCTGGGTGCTGGCATGATGACGTCCATGACTGCATACCGAAAGGCCGATGCCGCGTAGACGGCCTGGCGCCCTGCGCGTCGAACAGCGTGGTCCTCGCACCTGGGAGGGCCCGCCGCCGGATCGGATCCACGGGCTCCCCACCCACACCAGCCTCGCGATACATCGAGTGGAGAGGCTGTCCGGCGACTATTACGTCTATCCCGGTGCCACGGACCGTGCGCTGCGCCGATACCAGGCGTTTCTGGCATCGCCTGGACGCCGGCCGCTCTATCCGCAGGACGCGGTGTGTTCGTGCCGCGGCTGTTCCTTTGACGACGTGAGACACGCACGCGACGTGCTTGGGCTGGTCCTTGAGCAGTTGCCTGTCCGGGCTCGGGCCGAGCTGAAGCGCCAAGTGTCCTCTCTGGACACGGTGTACGTGAAGCGCACTCTTCCCGACCCGTTCGCCGACCGTCGGCAGTGGCGTTCTGACCTTTGGTGGCGTCGTCGGCTCGCGGGCGGCAGGGAGGCCGGGTGAAGGACCTGAGAGCCAGTGCGGCAGCAGTGAAATGATCACAGGGCGACTGGTGTGATCACGGCGGCGAAGCCGTCGTGGACAGCCCCGTTTGCCGGGCTGAGGTGCCCCGGCCGGCGCGGCGGGGGATGGTGGCCGGCCGGGGCGGTGGGTTCCCGCTCGCCGCGTGTGGTCAGTGGCGGGCGGGAGTTCGTGGTTCTACGCGTACGAGCCCGAGGCTGTCGGCGGGGTGCTCGGCCAGGGGTAGGAGGCGGCGCGCGGTACGGCACGGCACGCATGCCCGAATGGTTCGCCCGGGGCCGCTCGCCGAGTGGACGACGCCGACGACGATGAGGGCATCGTGGACGTGGCCGCAGTAGTCGCACAGGGGCGGCGGGTTCGGGGCGGTGGGCCGGATGCCGCTCACCGGCGGGCTGTCCGTTCCGCTTCGCGCAAGCGGGTGCCTACGGTGCAGGTCGAGGCTGTAGAGGTGGTGGCCGTGGCGCACGCGGTGCACTCCTCGGCGTGCTCCAGGAAGGCGATGTACGCCGCCGTGTGTTCCGGGCATGCGCCTTCGCCTTCGCACCGTTCACGGCCGATGTGCAGCAGTTCGGCCACTGCGGCCGGCAGGCATAACCGGCCGATCCGCTCGACGGGGACGGCCCAGTACGGATCCACCGGGGTGGGTTTCGTACGGTCCACTCTCGGGATGCCGAGCCACCCGCCCCGACCACGGATGGCAGCCACCGGGGACATCCAGATTTCGCAGGTCCCCGGTGGCACCAGGGCGTAGTGCCACCGACCCGGGTGGCACACCACAGGACCGTCGAGGGCCTCGGTCAGGGCACGGGCCACCTCGTCCGGGACGGTGCTCTGGACGGCGGCGTGCACCAGTTCCATGGGCATGCGGACGGCGTCGTAGATGATGCCGGTCCGGAGGATCGCCGGGCGTCCGTCGCGCCAGTCCTGTTCGGCGATTTCAGGGTGTCGGGTGGTGGAGGCCAGCCAGCGGGAGATGGCCGTCTCGGTATCGGGGGCGGTGTACGTCATGGTCGGCTCCATGCACTTGGGGCAAGTGAGTGCCATGGTGAGCGCACGGAAAGGCCCCGGTTATCACGACATGGTGATAGCCGGGGCCAGGGCTTTGCGGTGCGTCAGGCTCCGAGCCAGGAGCCGAATGAGAGGAAGGAGTCAGGGAGTTGACGCTTGGCCGCTTCCAGGCCCGCGTACGTCTCACGCACGGTCTGGTGGTAACGCGCCTGCTGCGGGGCTGCCTTACGCGCCGACAGCAGATTCTTGAAGGCGCCGTCGATATCGCCCGTCCACATCTGCGCGCGCGCCAGTTCGGCATGATGGTGGCTGCGGCGTGAGGCCGGCCAGTCCTTCGGCAGGGAGATCCCTTGCCCGGTTCGTGCGGCATCCTCGTATTGGTCCAGCTCGGCGGCCACCGAGACCCTGTGTACGGACACGTTGGTCGGTCCGAACGACAGCCAGTGCACATCGGCCGCCTCGCCGGTGCCCCGGGCAATCTCCTCCGCCCGGTCGAGATGGCCGTCAGCGCGGGCCTTGTCCTGCGCCCGGCCCGCCATGACCGCCGCGCCCAGGTGAAGCTGCCCGGTCACAACGTCGCGTTCACGGCCGGCATCGGCCTGCTCCAGCGTCGACAATCCGAGGGCCACCAGGCGCTCACCGGTGCGGTACTGGCCCTCACGGAGATGGATCAACGCCCGCATGTACCGGTACATGCCGCCGACCACCGCGTCCGAGCCGCGCAGCGCGGCCCAGTCCATTCGCGAGAGCGCCGTCCCCGCGAGGTCTGCGTATCCGAGCTTCGAGGCGACGTCGTACGCCGTGCGGTAGGTGCTGGCCAGCAGCAGCCAGCCCTCCCTGGAGTCGGCCGTATGCGCGGCTGTCGTCGCTTCCTGAATCAGGCCGGCCACCTGGCCGGCCGCCCGCTTGATCTCACCCGCGCGGACGATGACGAGAAGTTCCTCGGCATCATCGGTCAAGAGCTGGTGGGGCCTTGGCCGGATGTCAGGGTCGGCGCCGAGGTCGTACACGTCGAGAGCTTCGCGGATGGGCCTGATCAGCACGTCCAGTTCATCAGCTCGCAGCTCGGTGACGTAAGGCTGGCCGGTGATGCTGGCGACATCGACGCGCAGGGCGCGGGCGATGCTGGCGATGACGTGCGGAGTGGCAGGCAGAACGCCCTGCTCGGTCTTGGTGAGGGTGCTGTACGAAACCTGGGACAGGTCGGACAGTGCCCTCTGCGTGAGGTGGCGTTCCAAGCGCAGCCGTTTGATGCGACTGCCGGTGTGGTCATGAGGCAGAGCGTGCATACTGAACTCCGTTCTGACGTAGACATTCAGAACGGTACGCCCGGTCTACTCCGAGCAGCATCGCCTCGTTCCCCGATCACCCGGGGGACGAGGCGTTACTCATGCCGGGCCGTTTACTCTCCGGCTGTGGCAGTCGAATTGAGCGACGAGCTGATCGAGCGAGGGACGAACGTATGACCACGCTGGCCGTGACCGGGCACATGGACCTGACCGAGGAGAGCGTGCCGCTCGTTCGGGCCGCGTTGCGTGGGTTGTTGGAGCCGTACGGCAATGACCTGACCGGCGTGTCGTGCGTCGCCGCCGGGGCCGATTCGCTGTTCGCCGAGGAGGTTGCCTCGGTCGGCGGCGCGCTGGTGGTGGTGATCCCTTCGCGCGACTACCGCGAGACGAAGGTGAAGCCCGAACACGCGCCGGTTTTCGACCAGTTGGTGGAGGCCGCCGCCGAAGTGCTGGTGATGCCTCACCAGTCCGCGAACCGGCAGGCGTACGAGTCGGCGAACGCCGTTCTGCTCGACCGGGCCGACCGGCTGGTCGCCGTATGGAACGGGGAGCCGCCGTCAGGGAAGGGCGGGGGTACGGCGGACGTGGTGGTCGCGGCGCGTGAGGCGGGTCTGCCGGTGGATGTGGTGTGGCCGGAGGGGGCCGCGCGGCGGGCCTGAGGTCGGCCCCGGTTCGCGAGATCGGCCTGCCTTGACGGCCCCGGCTACCGTGAGCGGCTGCCCTGGCGGGCTCGGCGGCCTTCCACGGTCAGGGATGTCAGTGATGGATCGGCTGGTGCATGTGCGTGAGGCGGGTGCCTGTGCCGCCCCACTGCAGCGCGATGATCTCCGCCATGATCGCCACCGCCGTTTCCTCCGGGGTACGGGCGCCCAGGTCCAGGCCGATGGGGGAGGAGAGGCGGGCGAGGGCGGATTCCGGGAGGCCCGCCGCGCGGAGTTGGGTCAGGCGGGTGTGGTGGGTGCGGCGGCTGCCCATCGCGCCGATGTAGCGGGCCGGGGTGAGCAGGGCGCGTTCCAGGAGGGGTACGTCGAACTTCGGGTCGTGCGTGAGGACGCAGATGACCGTGTTCTCGTCCACCGGGTGGTCCTCCAGGAAACGGTGCGGCCACTGGACGACCAACTCGTCCGCGTCGGGGAACCGCTTGCGCGTCGCGAAGGTGGGGCGGGCGTCGCAGACCGTGACGTGGTAGCCGAGGAACTTTCCCATCCGCGCTACCGCGCTCGCGAAGTCGATCGCGCCGAACACCAGCATCCTCGGCGGCGGGGCGAACGACTGGACGAAGACGGCGAGTTGGTCCATGCGGCGCTCACCGGCGGAGCCGACGTGTACGACTCCGGTACGGCCCTGCGCGAGCATGCCCCGGGCCTGGTCGGTGATCGCCGCGTCCAGACGTTCGCCGCCGAGGGTGCCCGACGGCCCGGCCGCGTCCGGGGTGATGACGAGGTTTCCGGCCGGGGGCGGGGGTGGCGGCGGGGCCGGGTCCTGGGCCGGGGGTGTGATGTCGGGGAGTACGGATGCCACCGCCACCGGGCGGCCCGACGCGATGTGGTCCAGGACGGCCGGCAGTTCGGGGAAGTGCTCGTCGTCCGCCGGGCGTACCAGGATCTCGATCGTCCCGCCGCAGGTCAGGCCCGCTTCCAGCGCGTCGTCATCGCTCACGCCGTAGGTCGCCAGCGCCGGTTCGCCCGAGGCGAGGACCTCGCGGGCCAGCTCGTACACCGCGCCCTCGACGCAGCCTCCGGACACACTGCCGTATACCTCGCCGTTCTCCGCGACGGCCATCGCGGCGCCCGGCCGGCGGGGCGCCGAATTCCAGGTCCGTACGACCGTGGCCACCGCGAACCGCACCCCGGCCGTGTGCCAGGCCGCGAGGGATTCGGCGATGTCCCGCACGGTGCTCCCTTCGCCGGACCGGGCGACCGGACTTCCTCCGGGCGGGGGCGAGTGGTTCGTCGCCGGACGGGGTGGCCGGCGCTGCCGGGCGCCCTGAGCGCCACCCTAGGCCGCCCCCGGTTTTTCGCATCCCGGGCATCCCGGTCATCCTGGGCATCCCGGGGTGAGCGTGAACGCGGCGTGCAGCTCGCGGGTGTGGTCGACCCGCCGTACCGGACCCGTCAGCCGTACCCGGGCCGTGAGCCGGACATCGGCGCTGGAGGCGCCCAGACGCAGCTCCAGATCGCCCGGTTCGACCCTGCGGTGCCCGTCGCGGCCGGTGAAGGAGGCCAGGTCGGCGGGCACACGTACGCCGACCTCGGCCCGTTCGTCCGGCCCCAGGGGGACCCGCAGATAGCCGATCAGCCGCTGGACCGGCTGGACGACCGAGGCGACCGGATCGTGCAGATACAGCTGCACCACCTCGGTGCCCGTCCGGTCGCCGGTGTTGTGGACCGTGAAGGACAGCTGTACGGAACCGTCCGTACCGGCTTCCAGCAGCTCGCCCGGCTCCGGGCCGGACCAGGCGAACGAGGTGTACGTCAGACCGTGCCCGAAGGCGAACGCCGGGGTGGGGTCGATGCTGGAGACCTCGCTGACCTGCGCCAACGGGGCCGCGAGGTACGTGGACGGCTGCGCGCCCGGCAGCCGGGGGACACTCACGGGGAGCCGTCCCGAGGGGTTGATCCGGCCGCTGAGTACGCCCGCCACGGCCGGTGCGCCCTCCTGGCCGGGGAAGAAGGACTGCACAATCGCTCCGGCTGCTCCCGACAACGCCGCTGCTCCCGCCGCCCCCGTCGTCCCCGCTGCCCCCGCTTCCCTCGTCGTCCCCACCGCGCGGCCCAGCGCGTACGGGCGCCCCGCCAACAGCGTCACCACCACCGGCGTACCGGTATCGAGCAGCGCTTCGAGCAGCTGTCCCTGTACGCCGGGCAGGTCCAGGCTCTCCGCGTCGCAGCCCTCCCCGCTCGTACCGCGACCGAACAGTCCCGCCCGGTCGCCCAGTGCGGCGACCACCACGTCCGCGTCGCGGGCCACCCGTACCGCCTGGGCGAAACCGTCCGTGCCGGTCGAGTCGATTCCCGCGCCCGGCACGGTGACGATCTCGGCTCCGGGGAACTCCGCCGTCAACGCCTCCCGCAGGGTGGGCAGTTCGATGCCCGCCGGGGTGCCGGGGTGCTGCGTTCCCACGTGTACGGGGAAGGAGTAGCAGCCCAGGACCGCCGTCGGGTTGTCGGCCTGTGGGCCGACGAGCGCGATACGGGCCGGGCGGTCCAGCGGGAGTGTTCCGTCGTTGCGCAGCAGGATCACCGAACGTTCCGCCAGACGGCGTGAGATGTCCCGGTGCGCGGGGGAGTTGAGGTCCACGGTGCCGCGCAGTCCCTGGCCGTCGGCCCGTCCACCGGCCCGTCCACCGGCCCGTGTGGACGCCCCGGCCTCTGCCGGCGCTGCCACCAGTGCCGTCGGTACCGGCGTCCAGCCCGGGTCCAGCAGCCCCAGCTCCGCCTTCTGCGTCAGTACGCGGCGCAGCGCGCGGTCGATCACGGACTCGGGCAGCTGTCCGGCGGCGACCGCGTCCCGCGACGGCTGTCCGAAGGTCTTCACCGTGGGCAGTTCGATGTCGACGCCCGCGGTGAGGGCCGCCGTGGCGGCGCCGCCCCAGTCGGGGGTCACCCGGTGCAGGGTCTTCAGGAAGGCGATGCCGAAGTAGTCGGCCACCACCGTGCCGTCGAAGCCCCAGGTGTCCCGGAGCAGACCGGTCAGCAGGTCCTCGTCGGCGGCGGAGGGCAACCCGTCGGTGTCGGTGTACGCGTGCATCACGGACCGTACGCCGCTCTCCCGTACCGCCATCTCGAACGGCGGGAGGATGACGTCGGCCCGCTCCCGCGCGCCCATGCCCACCGGGGCGAGATTGCGGCCGCCGCGCGAGGCGGAGTAGCCCGCGAAGTGTTTGAGGGTGGCCACGATTCCGGCGGACTCCAGGCCCTGGACGTAGGCCGTGCCGACTGTGCCGACCAGGTAGGGATCCTCGCCGATGGTCTCCTCGACCCGGCCCCAGCGGGCGTCGCGCACCACGTCGAGTACGGGGGCGAGCCCCTGGTGCAGGCCCACCGACCGCATGTCGCGGCCGATCGCGGCCGCCATCTCCCGTACGAGATCCGGGTCGAAGGCCGCGCCCCAGGACAGCGGGACGGGGTAGGTGGTGGCTCCCCACGCGGCGAAGCCCGCGAGGCACTCGTCGTGGGCCATCGCGGGGATGCCGAAGCGGTTGGCGGCGACGATACGTTCCTGGGTACGCATCAGCGACAGGGCGCCGAGCGCGGGGTCCACCGGGACCGTGCCGAACGGCCTGGTCAACTGGCCCAGGCCGGAGGGGAGCAGCTCGTCCAGCGACGGAGGGCGGTCCATGTCGTGCTGGTGCGGGGCGACTTCGGCGCCGTCGTCGGAGGCTCCGGCCCACAGGCCGTACAGCTGGGCGAGTTTCTCCTCCAGCGTCATGGTGGTGATCAGGTACTCGATCCGTTTCGCGCGGTCCTCCGGAGTGGACGCGCCGGAGCCGGAACCAGTGTCGGAGCGGGCGTCGGAGCGGGTATCGGCGGTCGTCACGTTGTCGATCACTTTCCTCCGACGCCCATCAGCCCCTGGACCAGGGCGCGGCGGGCGAACAGGTAGACGAGCAGGACAGGCAGCGTGGACAGGACCACGGCTGCCAGCAGGCCGGGGATGTTGATGCCGTACTGGGTCTGGAAGTTGTACAGCCCGAGGGTGAGCACCTTGGTCTCCTCGGACTGCGTCAGGACGAGCGGGAAGAGGAAGCCGTTCCACGCCTGGAGCGCCGAGAACACCACGATCGTCGCGAGCCCGCTCCGGGACAGTGGTACGACGAGCTGGAAGAAGACCCGCCGGGTGGTCGCCCCGTCGATGGCCATGGCCTCGAAGAGTTCGTCGGCGATGTCACGCATGGTGCCGGTGAGGATGAGCGCGCAGACGGGCAGACAGAACGCGGCGGTGGGCAGGATGACGCCGATGAGGTTGTCGTACAGACCCGCTGTGCTGATCACGTAGAACATCGGGACGATCACCGCCTGGGCGGGGATCGCCAGCCCCAGCAGGAAGAGGCGGAAGACACGGCCGGTGGCGCGGCCCCGGTTCCGTACGATCGAGAAGGCCAGCGGCGGTACGAGCAGCAGCACGATCACCACGACGCTCGTCGTGACGACGATGGTGTTGAGGAAGTAGCGGCCGAAGCCGTTGGAGAAGTCCTGCGTGTAGTTGGAGAAGGTGAAGTTCTCGGGGAACGAGAGCGGGCCGCCCGCGCTGTAGTCCGGCCGGGTCTGGACGGTCGCGCCGAGCATCACGTACAGCGGAAGCGCGACCAGACAGAGCCACAGCAACACGCCGATGCCCGCGAGGTAGTTGGGGCGGTTCCGGGAACCCGAGAGGTTTCTGGGCCTCGATTGCTGCCTCGTCCCCGCGTGGTGTCCCGCCGTCGGACCGCGCCTCATCACAGGCCTTCCCTCGTGCCGGCCATCTTGTCGTAGCCCGAAACCCGCACCACGATCAGCGAGATGACCGTCGCGACGAGCACCAGCAGCAGCGCGATCGCGGCCCCCGCGCCGAACTCGAAGCCCTTGAAGGCCTTTTGGTACATGTAGAAGGCGCTGATGGTGGTGTCCGTGCCGGGGCCGCCCTGAGTCAGGATCAGTACGGTGTCGAAGGTCGTGAGCCCGCCGACCACCATGAGGATCACTGACGTGATGATGGAGTTGCGCAGCTGCGGCAGGGTGATGTGGAAGAACTGCCGTACGGTCCCGGCGCCGTCGATCGCCGCCGCCTGGTAGAGCACGGTGGGGATCGCGCGCGTCGCGCCCTGGTAGATCAGCGCGTGCAGCGGGGTGAACTGCCAGGTGCTCACCAGTACGAGTACGCCGATCGCCCCGGTGCGCGAGCCCAGGAGATTGCCGTCCCCGAACAGCCAGCGTGCCTGTGCCGGTACCCCGAAGTTGGGGTCGAGCAGCGCCCGCCAGAGCACGGACACCGCCGTGGCGGACAGCAGCAGCGGTACGAAGAAGACCGCCGAGAGCACGGCCCGGTTGCGCTGCGGGCCCGCCGCCCAGACTCCCAGCAGGAGGGACAGCGGTGTCTGGGTCGCCACTCCCAGCGCCGTGAGCAGCACACTCAGCCAGAGGCTCTTGATCATCACCGGGTCGTGGGCCAGCTTGACCCAGTTGTCGAGGCCCGCGAACTCCGGCGATCCGAGCCCGCTCCAGCTGGTGAAGGACAGCACGGCGACCAGCACCAGCGGCACGATCGCGAACAGCGCGAAGAACAGGGTGGCGGGCAGCGCCCAGCCGAGACCGGGGCGGGCGACGCCCTGGTGGGAGGGCGGGGTCGGGCGTGAGCCGGGTGACCGCTGCCGTCTCCCCTTTTCTTTTCCCGGTGGTGCGAGGGTAGCCATGTCGGGCATCGCGGCCCTCAGCCGGTGGTCAGAGCTTGCATGGCCTTGATGAATCCGTCGGCGTCCGTCTGCCCGTTGAAGAACTGCTGGACGGCCTGGTGCAGCGGCGTGGCGTTCGTCTGGAGGTAGGCCTGGTCCCACGACAGCTGGAATGAGGAAGCCTTGTCGACCAGGTCGAACTGGTACTTCAGATACTCCGGATTGTCCGCCGAACTCAAGAACTTCGAGGTGTTCGTGGTGGTGGGCAGATTGCCGATGGCCAGCTGCTCCTTCACGAACTCGTCCGAATACATCAACGTGAGGAACTTCGCGATGTCTTCGGCGTGCTTGGTCTTCTTCAGCACCGAGTAGAAGTTGTTGGTGTTGCCGACGACGGCGGCCGGGTCGCCCTTGCCGCCCTCGATGCTGGGAAAGGCGCTGTAGCCCAGGCCGTTCTCGGCGAAGTCGGGGTTCGCGTCCTGGACGGTGGAGTACTCCCACGAGCCCATCAGCTCGAAGCCCGCCTTTCCGCCGGCCAGCAGCGCGGGGGAGCCGCCGTCGGTGAACTTCACGGAGTCGTAGCTGGTGCCGAACGCCCCCGCGTCGACCAGCTCCTTGAGCATGCTCAGCGCCTTCTTGCTGTCGGCGCTCTCCCACACACCGGTGTCGCCCGCCAGGGCCTTCTCGATCAGCCCGGGACCGGCGATACGGTCGTAGAGATACTCGAACCACATCAGGGTGGGCCACCGGTCGCCGCCGCCGAGGGCGATCGGCGTGACGTCCTTGGCCTTCAACTTCCGTACGGCGTCGAGCAGTTCCTCCCAGGTCTTCGGCGGTCGGACGCCCGCGTCCGCGAGCACCTCGCTGTTGTTGAAGAGCAGCACCGGCTGGGTGCCGCGCATGGGGACGCCGTACGCCTTGCCGTCGACCACCGCGGTGTCGAACACCGACGGCAGGAATTTCGCCTTGAGCCCCTGGCCGTCCGGCCCCAGTTCGTCGAGCGGCAGCAGCAGGTCCGCCTTCACGAAGGGCTGGATGCTGCCGCCGCCCCAGTTGAAGAAGACGTCCGGAGCCTGCGGGGTGTTGATGATCGTCTGAAGCTTCTGCTGGTAGTCCGCGCCGGGGACGGTGTCCAGCACCGCTTTGACCTTGGAGGTCTTGTTGAACGTCGCGACGATCCGTTTCTCCGCCTTGTTCGCGGCGTCGCCGTAGACGAGCACATGGAACTCGTCGGAGCCGCCGGAGGCGCTGCCATCACCGCCGCAGGCCGCCAGACTCAGTCCCAGGACGAGCGCCACGCCACCGGCGACGGTCCGGGAAAACCGTGCGCGTGTTGTCATCGTTCGACCTCTCGACGTATCGAAAGTATCGGCGGCATCGCCGAAAGTATTATGGCGAGTGACCGTAGGACTCCGCCCCTGAGTGGTCAACAGTGCGGTCGTCGCGCGACCAAACCGTTACCGAGGGCGGGTGGCTTATCCTTCAGCCCATGCGTGATGACAGGAGTGCGGGCCGGGTCACTCTGGCTCAGGTGGCCTCGCAAGCCGGGGTATCTCTTTCGACAGTTTCGAAGGTCCTCAACGGGCGTCCCGATGTCTCGGCCCCCACCCGGGTCAAGGTGGAAGAGCTGCTGGAGGAACATGGCTACCGGCGCTCCACCCCCAGCGCTCCCGAGGCGCCGCTCATCGAGATCGTCTTCCACGAACTGGACAGCACCTGGGCGATGGAGCTGATCAGAGGGGTCCAGAACGTCGCCAAGGAGACCGGCGTGAGCGTGGTGCTCACCGAGACCGGCACCCGTCACTCGCCGGGCGCCGACTGGGTGGAGGGCGTGCTGCGACGGCGCCCGCTCGGTGTCGTCCTGGTCTTCTCGACGCTCCCGGACGACCTCAAGAAGAAGCTGTGGTCCCGGGCGATCCCGTTCGTCATCATCGACCCGGCCGGTGATCCGGAACCCGATGTGCCCTCGGTCGGGTCCGCCAACTGGGCCGGCGGGCTCGCCGCCACCCGGCACCTCACCGAACTCGGCCACCGCAGAATCGCCGTCATCACCGGCCCCCAGGACATGCTGTGCTCGCTCGCGCGCCTCGACGGCTTCCGCTCGGCCATGGGCATGGCCGGCCTTGAGGTGGACCCGGCGCTCGTGCGGTTCGGCGACTTCCACGTCCGGTCGGGGCACGACCACGCCATGGAACTGCTCCAGGAGCCCGACCGGCCGACCGCCGTCTTCGCCGGCAGCGACCTTCAGGCACTGGGGGTGCTGGAGGCGGCCCGGGTGCTGGGGCTCCGTATCCCGGAGGACCTGTCGGTCGTGGGGTACGACGACATCCCGTTCGCCCAGTGGTCCAGCCCCGCCCTGACCACCGTGCACCAGCCGCTCGTGGAGATGGCGGAGGAGGCGGCGCGGATGCTGCTGCGCCTGCGGCGCTCCGACCAGGCCGACGCGCGTATCGAGTTCGGTACGCGGCTGGTGGTGCGGGACAGTACGGCGCGGCTGGAGCCGGTGGCCACGGGCTAGGTGTGTTCTGGGGCTTAGCCAGGCCGTGTTAGCTGATCACACGTTCGGCGAACCATCGGAGGGCTCCCCTCGCCCCCTCCAGATCGAAGCGCTCCGGGCCGATCAGGAGGTTCAGATGGAGCCCGTCGATCAGCGCGAGAACGCGCGTGACATGCGCGTCGACATCGTCGGCCACCACGTGTCCCTGGCCGGCGAGCGTTCCGAGCCACCTCTGGAGTACCTGCGCGGACGAGCGATGCCCGCTCTCCAGCAGTCCGCGTACCGCCGGCAGGGGCTCCGGGCCCAGGGCGAGCCGGTACAACTCGAACCAGCCGCCCAGTACCGCCTCCTGATGCTCGGACGGAGGCAGGAACTGCACGAGGCACTCGTACAGCCGTTGGACCGGATCGCGTGTGTCGTCCGCGATGGCCAGGTCGTCGAGTGACCCGCTGACGAGCTCGACCGCGACGGCTTGGTGCAGGTCGGCCTGCGAGGGGAAGTAGTGGCGCAACGTCGTCGGCCCGATACCTGCCGCGTTCGCGACCGCCCGCACGCTCAGGGCGCCGATGCCCTCGGCCTTCGTCAGCCGTAGGGCCGCTTCGATGATCTCGTCCCGTCTAGACATGTGCGCATCGTAGTACGGCGTGCCAGCACGCCGTACCGGTACGCTGTACTAGTACGGTGTGCCAGTACAGCGTGCCGGGGATGTGCTCACGCACCGACTTCCGCACCGGCACCCCTCACATCACGGCCGGACCACGAAACGGGAAGCACCATGCCGAACGACTACCTGAGCCCTGCTTTCGCGATGGCGTCTCCTGACGCGCCGCCGGAGCGCAGCACGAAGCGGCCCGGATGGCCCGAGATCGCCGGCGGGGCGGTGACGTATGCCGTCCTCGTCATCGCGGGTATCGCCCTGATCCTTTCGATACCCGACGAGCAGGCCGTCGCCCGTGGGGTCGTGAGCTACGCGGTGTCCGCGCTGGCCGGGCTCGGCGCGTTCGGGATCGCCGTCATCCTCCGCGTCCGGGACCTGAGCGCGTTCGGGCTACGACGAGTGGCCTGGAAGTGGCTCCTGCTCGGAGCCGGACTCGGGGCCGGCGCATTCCTTCTGAACATAGTGGTGGCGATCGCCTACGCCCAGATCTCCGGCGATACCAGCACCCCCCAGGGTGATTACCGTGCTGCCGCCAGCGGGGGAGCACTCTCGTTCGTCCTCACGTTCCTCTTCGGCGCGATCGCCACCCCGATCGGGGAAGAACTCGCCTTCCGCGGTGTGCTGGCCAACGCTCTCGGGCGCTACGGCCCCTGGGTCGGCGTCCTCGCCAGTTCCGCGATCTTCGCCGTCGCGCACGGCGTGAACGTCATCCTGCCCATCGCCTTCGTGGTGGGTGTCACCGCCGCACTCCTGCTGCGCAAGACCGGATCGGTGTGGCCCGGCGTGTGCGTCCACGCTGTCAACAACGGAATAAGCGTGCTCGCGCCCGCGCTCCTGGCGCTCTCCGGCACCTGAGCGATCGATCGGCGCGAGGGTGTCGGCCTCGCTGGCCGCCGGGCGTACCCCAGGGAGGACGTATTTCAGTCCGGTACCAGGTCGGTGATCGTGAATTCGTGCAGCCGCATGATGAGTTGGCCGGCGCGGACCCAGTGGATGCGGGGGTCGTCGAAGGCCACTCCGGTCGCGTCCACCGCGACGGGAGACGGATACCCCGGCTGGTAGAGCGCGCCCCGGACTCCCGCCAGGCCGAAGGCGCGGACCCGGAGGGCCACGTATCGCTCGCGCAGGTGCGGGCAGGCGTGGACTGACTTCAGGGCGGACCTGGGTGCGAAGCAGACCACGGGAGCGGATCGCCTCCAGATGCTGCGGGTCGGAGGTACCGGTTCCGGCCCGGTGAGCGAGTGGAGATCATCAGCGCGGGGCTCGTATCGGCGCCCGCTGAAGTCGCCGAGGCGCTGGGGCTGGCGGAGGGCGCCCCTGTCGTCAGGCGGCAGCGCAGGTATCTGGACGACGAGGGTGTAGTGGCCCTGTCCATGTCATGGCTACCAGGGGAGTTCGCGGACAGCGCTCCTGAACTGATCGCGCCGGAACCGCTGCCGAAGATGACGTTCGGCCTGGTGGAAGAGCGCACAGGGCGGCGTGCGGTCCGCAGGCGTGACGTGGTGTCGCTGCGTCCGGTACCGGCGGAAGCCGCACCTCTCCTCGACGTTCGGGCAGGTGCGTTGGTCTTGACCATGACCAATCACTACTGGGACCAGCACGGTTCGGTGACCGAGTACGCCACCGACTTCCTCGGCGTCGATCGTCGCCTCTCGGCGGAGTACGACATGCCCTGAGCCCTTCGCGCGCTCGGCCCGTGCCACGTTCCGGCCCCTGCCACGTTCGGGCCCATCCGCTCGTACGGCGGGAGCCCGGCCGTACGGCAGGTGGGGAAGCTGCCCCGGGCCGGGGCGGGCCCCATGTCCGAGTCATCGGCCACACTGGAGGCATGTGCCGCAGCATCAAGACCCTCCGTCCGCCCGTCCTCCCCGAAGAGGCCACCGAGGAGGACATCCGGGCCGCCGCTCTCCAGTACGTACGCAAGGTCTCCGGCTTCCGTGAACCGGCCGCGCACAATCGCGAGGTCTTCCATCGGGCCGTCGAGGAGATCGCGGAGTCGACCGCGAAGCTCCTCCAGGACATCGAGGTCCGGGGTTCGGCTCGCTCGGCGGGGGCGAATCCTCCGGCGCGAGAGAGTGCCTGAGAGGCGTTCGACGTGGGCGAAGGCCGTGAGCCGGTCAAGGAGCACCTGGCATTCCAGATGCTCCTCGACCGGCTCACGGCCTCCCTCGACCGGGCCCGCCGCGTACCGCGCCCGGCGACTTCCGCCGCCCCGCGTTGCAGGAGGGCCGGTCACAGGAGTCGCTTGCGGCCCCAGAGGAGGACGAAGGCGACGATGGCGGCGGTGAGAGTGAGCATGATGCCCGCTCCGAGCCACTGCATCGTCTGCATCTGGTCGACAGGAAGGTAGTCGATGGACCAGCCGACGATGTCCTTGGACTGCAGGCAGGTGGTGTGCGCCCGGTCGTTCTCCACCTGATCGAGGCAGGTGGTCCAGCCCAGGCGGTCTCCGGAGCCGGTGAGGAAGTAGGTGCCCTGTCCCTGCTGCTCCGCCTCAAGGGGCAGCTCCGGCGGTACCGCACCGGACCCGACGCCCTTGTCGGTGTTGATCGACATGATATGGCCCAGGCTGCGCCAGAGTTCGCTCCAGACGAACTCGATCGCCACGACGATGCCGAGCGTGACCACCATCGACACCAGCGTGCGGCGCAGGAGCATGCCGGCCGCCACGCCCACGGTGAACATGAGCAGGGCGTAGGCCACCGGTGTGACCCCCGTGACACTGAAGACGGAGGTCCAGATGAGGCCCTCGGAAAGTCCCTTGGCCGGTTGCCACCACCAGGTGAAGACGGAGGCGAGTATGCCGGTCGACAGGGCGAGCATCGTGGCGGGAACGGCGAGTTTCATGGTGAGCCACCGCAGTCGGCTGACGGACTGCGAGGTCACCAGTTTGGCGGTGCCGGTCTCCAGGTCGCCCGCGATGAGCGGAGCCCCGAGGAGGACGCCGGCCAGGACCGGAATGAAGCTGAAGTAGCCCGCGATGCTGCGCAGACGGTCGACGTGGGTCTCGAACTCGGGCGGCAGGCCGCCGGACCTCCGTGAGGTCGGCTCCTGGGCGGACAGGTAGTCCATCATCTGCCCGCGCAGGTAGACCATGGCGACCACGCCGAGGAGGGTGACGGCGATGAGCGTCCAGAACGCGGCGCGGTGCTGGCGCCAGATGAGCCAGACCGGACCGCCGAGCCGGGGGATCCACTTGTTCCGGGTGGATCCGGCGGGCGCCGTACGGACCGGGTCACGAGTGAGCGTGGTCATGCGGTCACAGCCTTCTTGCCGTCGCGGGTGATGATGTCGTGGATGTCGCCGACCTGGGCGCTGGGGGCGATCAGCGGGGGCGCGTCGGGGGAGCGCAGATAGGCGAGCAGAAGCTCCTCCAGGGTGGGAGGCTCGGCCTGGCCGCCGTACTCGACCGGTCCGCCGAGGCGTACCAGGACGCCCGGCCGGCCCTCGCCGCTGCGGGAATCGATGACCCTGTGCGGTGCGACGGCGGGGGACGGGCCGCCCTCCGGGGTGGTGAACAGAGCGTGTGCGGCGCGCAGTTCTTCCACCTCGCCCGCGAGACGCAGACCGCCGTTCGCGATGACGAGGAGGTAGTCGCAGATGTACTCCAGCTCGGCGAGCATGTGTGAGGACACCAGGACCGTGGTGCCGTGCTGGGCCGCCTCCTCCGTCAGTGTGGTCATGAGTTCGCGGCGGACCAGCGGGTCCAGATCGGACATCGGCTCGTCGAGGATGAGCAGTTCAGGGCGCTTTCCGAAAGCCAGGGCGAAAGCGACGCGGGTGCGCTGCCCGCCGGACAGCGTTCCGATCTTCGCGTCCATCGGCACCTGGCCCGCCTGGACGATGCCCTCGGCGACCACCTGGTCCCAGCGGGGGTTGAGTTCGCGGCCCAGCCGCAGGGTCTCCGCCACGGTGAATCGCTTGAACAGCGGCTTCTCCTGGGTCAGGAACGCGGTTCGCAGGACCGCCTCCGTCGACCCCGGTGCCGCGCCGAACACCCGCAGGGCGCCCGTCGTCGGCCGGATCATGCTCGTGGCGAGGCCCATCAGGGTGCTCTTGCCGGCGCCGTTGGGGCCGACAAGACCGCACACCCGCCCGGCCGGCAGCCGGAAGGAAACGTCCCGCAATGCCCAGCCGCGCCGGTACTTCTTGCCGAGCCCCTGGGCCTCGATCGCGGACTCGCCGGCGGGGCGTGCGAGCCCCGCTCCGCTTCCGTAATGCGTCTCTGCGTGGTCCATGTGTGGCTCCTGTGCGTGTGGGAGGGCAGGCCGTGTACGTGGGGGTGGGGCGGCCGTGTGCGTGTGAGAGGGAGCCGACCGCGTGCGTGGAGGAGCGGGTCGGCTGTGTACGTGGAGGAGCGGGTCGGCTGTGTACGTGGGGGAGCGGGCCGGCTCTGTACGGTCGACCGCTGCCGGGAAACCGCCTACGCGGGGCGCCTGTTCGGCTGCCACCCGAGGCTGGAGGCCGACCGGTGAGCCGTCGGCGCTGCCGGAGCGCGACCGGACCGTTCACGCCCGCCAGGACGACGCGTGGCACCCGGCGCCCCGGTCGCTCCGGCCGGCGCGACGAAAACCCGAGAGGGGAGCAGGACCACGCCAACGCGGGCTCCAGCGCCTCCGGGGCTGCCCACCAAAGTGACGTTGGCCGTGATCATGACATGCTCCTTGGGTGATGAATGGCGAACGCCGCCCGGTGGATACAACTCTCCTCCGCCGCGTCCTGCGGCGGATCGGGCGAAAGACAGATCATTCGAGGCCGGCTCCGACTTTCGGCCGGTCGGCCGGAGGGACGGTGCGGGCGATGGCGGAGACGGAGTACGGAGAGGCCACGGGTGCGAGGGGCAGAGGGCGCGCGCTGCTCCTGCCGGCCACGGCATGGCTGCTGCTGGTCGCGGGCCTGGCCGCCCTGGTCGTGCTGGACTCGGTGGCGGGCTTCTACTGGATCGTGGAATACGGCCCCGCCAAGCTGATCGGCGCCCTGCTGGCGATCGTTCTCGTCGTGGTGTCGCCCCGGCTCGACAGCCGGGCGCTGCCGGTGGCCGGCGGCACCGCCGCGTTCGTGTCGCTGTGCGTCTCCGTCTACATGCACTTGGAGATGAGGACCGGCGCGCAGGCGCTCGGATTCGCCGAACCGGCGGCACTGGCGCTGCTCCTGCTGCTCGTCGCCCGGCGGGCGAAGCCGTCGTGGGCGGCGTTGGCCGTCCCCCTGCTGTGCGCGGCGATCGTGCTGCGGCCGGTGTCGGTCACGGCGCGGCAGTCCACCATCATCATGGCGCTGCTCTTCGCTCTGGGAACGGTCACGGCGCTGGCCATCGGTCTCGGGATGCGTCTGCTCCTGGCGGACCGGCGGCGCCAGGCGGCGGCGCTCCGGCTGGAGCAGCGGACGGAGTTCGCCAGGGACCTGCACGACTTCGTCGCCCACCACGTGACCGGCATCGTCGTACAGGCACAGGGAGCCCAGGCGATGGCGGGCCGGCGGCCCGAACTGGTGCCGCCCGCGCTACGGCGGATCGAACAGGCGGGTTCGGAGGCGCTGACCTCCATGCGGGCCATGGTGGGGATGCTGCGCGACGCCGACGGGGAAGTGGCGCTGACGCCGCTGGCGGGCATCGGTGAAGTGCGTTCGCTGGTCGAGGAGTTCTCGGCGGTCGGCGGCGCCCGGGCCCGGCTCGACCTTGAAGGGACCTTCGACGACCTGCCGGTGGAGGTGACCACCACCGCTCACCGGGTGGTGATGGAGGCCCTCACCAACGTACGCAAACACGCCCACGGATGCACCGAGGTGCGGGTGCGCGTGGACCGCTCGGGAGGCCGGGTCACCGTACGGGTCAGCGACGACGGACAGCCGCGGCACGTCTCCCACAGCGGCTTCGGGCTGAAGGGCCTGGCCGAACGGGTCGGCCTGATCGGCGGAAGCGTCCAGGCGGGCCCGGCGACGGGCGGCGGCTGGGGCGTCGAGGCGACGCTCCCGGTGTTCACGGCCGGGGTGGTGGCGTCATGACGATCCGGGTGCTGATAGCCGACGACCAGGCCATGGTCCGCGCCGGGTTCGCGATGATCCTGGCCGCGGAGGACGACATCGACGTCGTCGGAGAGGCCAAGGACGGGGTGCACGCCGTGGAACTCGCCGAGCGCCACCGGCCCGACGTGGTGCTCATGGACATCCGCATGCCCCGCATGGACGGGCTGGAGGCACTGCGCAGACTGACCCGCCCCGGCACCGTGAATCCGCCGAAGGTCGTCGTGGTCACCACATTCGACGACGACGAGTACGTTCAACGTGCCCTGAGCGAAGGCGCCTCCGGTTTCCTGATCAAGGACTCGGGCCCGGCCCTGCTGGTCGAGGCCATCAGGGCCGCGGCCTCCGGCGAGGCGCTGGTGAGCCCGGCCATCACCGTACGGTTGCTGCGACGCCTCAACAGCGCCGTACCCGCGCCCCGGGAGCCGGACAGCGCGCTCTCCGCACGGGAGAAGGATCTCGTACGTCTGGTGGCCAGAGGGCTGACCAACGCGGAGATCGGCACCGAACTGTCCATCTCGGTGGGCACGGTGAAGACCCATCTCGGCAACGTGCAGATCAAACTGCCCGCCCGCAACCGCGTGGAGATCGCCGCCTGGGCCTGGGAATCCGGCCTGGTCGACGGGCGACAGTAAGCTCTGTTCGCGCAACGCCGGGCCGACTGCACGCCGGCGCGGGGGAGGAGTGTCTACGCGGCGGGGGCCGCGGTGACCGCCGCAGCCCGTGCGGACGCCGCCGCCGGACGGCGTATGACGTACGCCGCCAGCGCGCCCGCCGCGAACAGCGCCAGTACGGACACGGCCGCGCCGACCCAGCTCGCGCCGAGCCACTGGCCGCCGAAGTAGCCGAGGCCCGCGCTGTAGCCCGTCCATGCCACGCCCGCGAGCACCGACCAGGGGAGGAATTCCTTCACCTTGCGGTGGGCCGCGCCCGCGCTCAGTGAGACCACCGAGCGGCCGGCCGGTGCGAAACGGGCGATGACGACCAGGATGCCGCCGCCACGGCTCAGCGCGCCGCCAAGACGTTCCTGCGCGATGGTCAGCCGGCGTGAGCGGGCGAGGGCCCGGGTGAGCCGGCCGCCGTCGCGCCGGGCGAGGCGGAAGGCCACCAGGTCGCCGAGGACGGACGCCACGGCCGCGCACACCATCAGGATCAGGAGGGACGGCACCTCGCGCGGTACCTGCGCGACCTTGTCGGCGGCTCCGGCGGCGGCGCCCGCGACGGTGGTCGTCCCCGCGGCGGCCGCCGTGGCGGTCGTGATCACGAGAACCCCGCTGGGCAGGACGGGCAGAAACACATCGAGCAGTACGGAGACGGCCACGACGGCGTAGATCCATGGGCTGCCGGTCAGCAGCCCCACACTCTCCAGCACTTTTACGACTCCCCCGGCCCGGTCCTGTGACAGCCGCGGCGTCGCGGGAGCGGCAGGGGCGGGTGTCGCCGTACAGCGTACGCCTGTGCGGTACGGAGAGATCGCCCGGGGCAGAGCAGAACGGCGCCCGGACCCTCAACTCGGGTCCGGGCGCCGTCTGCCGGTCAAGCGGAGTCAGGGCGTCAGGCGGCCACCGCTGTGCGCTGGTCCTCCCGCTTCGCCTCGGAGCCGCCGGAACGGGAGGCGAACAGCTGGTCCAGGGCCATCGCGCCCGGGCCGGTGAAGACGATCAGCAGGAAGGCCCAGCAGAACATGGCGGCGGGCTCGCCGTTGTTCTCCATGGGGAAGAGGCCGTCCGGCTGATGGACCTTGAAGTACGCGTACGCCATGGAGCCGGAGGCCACCAGGGCCGCTATGCGCGTACCGAGGCCCAGCATCACCAGGACGCCGCCGACGAGCTGGATGACGGCGGCGAACCAGCCGGGCCACGTGCCGGTCGGCACGGTTTCCTTCTCGAAGAAACCGAAGAGCGAGGCCGCGCCATGGCAGGCGAAGAGCAGCCCGACGACGATGCGGAAGAGTCCGAGCGCGTAGGGCTGAGCGTGATTGAGACGTGTGTACATGGGGGGTTGTACTCCTTCGATCATTGGTCTGGACCGACGAGAGAAGCTCCCCCCATACGTTAGGCAGGCCTAATCTATGCTTGCAAGTTCAACATTCTGGCGGGGATCAATTTCCGCCGTGTATTCCACTTCGCCGGCGACCGGCCTTCGCAAGATGGCACGTGCCACCGCGTCGGAGTCGGAGAGCATCACCGAGTCGACCCCGGGCCGGGCCCCCGCCGCGGTCACCCAGTGCACCCCTTCCGTGGGCACTCCGAGCGCGAACCGCCTTGAGTGAGGCTCACCCTGACGGTCAATCAGCAAATATGGCCGCCGCGTTACATCCAGTCCGCCGGTCACGTAACCATCAATGCGGTGCGGCCGGCACTGACCGGTCTTCAGCAGTCGCGACAGCAAAGGATCGGAAGTGCGCCGAAGGTCCGGTTCGGGCAGTCGCGCCTCCACGAGAGTGGTCGCGTGGATCACCGAACCCGGCACGTCGAGCGACTCGGCGACGAAGACGCCGTCCCGCGCCTGTACGGACGTTCGCGGGCCGATCACATCCAGGATCCCCGCCTCGACGAGGGCCGCCATCTCCTCGATACGGCGGCGCGGCGGACCGATGGAGAGGAAGGCGTTGAGGGGCGTGTACCAGCGGTCGAGGTGGTCGCGACGGGAGGTGCCGGAGAGGCCCGCGTGGTCCACGATCATCCGCACCTCGTTGCGTAGATCGCGCAGCACGTCCAGGGCCGCCTTGACCGGACCCGCGACATTGCCGAGCTCGGCCTGTGCCGCGTCCTTGCGCAGATGGGCCAGCAACCAGGCACGATGATCCGCCGGATCGCGGAAGTCCGCCCCTTCGTACGGCCGCGAGATCTCGTCCCAGGACCAGCGGTCCGCCGGTCCGATCCCCGCGTCGTCGAGAACGGCGGCCTCCTGCGGGCTGCCGTGAGGCGCCGCGAGGAAGCGGTCGAGGACGCGTGCCCACGCGGCCGGAGGGTGCCCTTCCGCCGCCCATGCCGTCCGGTAGAAGACCGCCTCCACCTCCTTGGCGATGAGCGGCCATATCTCCGCGAGGAAGTCCGGCGGGTCGCCCTCGTCCACGCGCTTGCGGAACACCGCGATCACGTCCGGGGTCAGCAGGAGCGGCAGATGCCGGCCGGACGGACCCTTCGCGTTGTCCCCGCGCGCCTGGTACGGGACCCCGCGCCGCGAACCCGCGTACAACTGCGGCTCCCGGCCGGACGGGTGGTATACGAGTACGCCGTCGGCGTCGCGGCTGAAAATGCCGCCGCGACCGGCCGTCAGCAGCGCCATGTGATCGAAGAAATTCAGCCCGAGTCCGCGCAGCAGCACCGGTTCGCCGGGAGGCACCGAGGAGAGATCGACATCGGCGGGGTTGGCAGGTGGCAGATAGCGAAGCCGGTGCCGGGCCGCGTACTCCGCGAGCGTCGCCTGGGTCTGGCCGGAAACCACCGGTAGATGGCCCTGTGCGAGGACCACGGCACAGAGGCCGGAAAGCGTCGTGCCGTTGTCGAGGGTGAGGGTCTGGGTGGGGCGGTACGGCTCGGACAAGACCCGTATATCGGTCGAAGCGGGAGGCGGGGTGGGGGCGTGGGGCTGGGCCGGGGCACGGGAAGGGGCGAAGGGGCGGGAAGGGGCGGGGGTGTTGATGTCGTCATCCAGACGGACCGCGCGGGCCCGGTGGACCTCGACCGTCACATTCGCCGGGGCGCCCTCCACCGTCCTGCGGAAGGCCCACTCCAGATAACGGCCGTACGCGGCGCGGCTCGGGTAGTCGTCGGGGCCGAGCCGTTCGGCGGGACGGCTCGCGGCCCACTCGTACAGGCTCGGCCCCGGACATATCGGCCCCTCGCACTCGACGCTGTCGTCGGTGAAGACGGTCACCTGCGAGGCCACCGTGTTCATCAGCAGTTCGGCCGACTGGTCGGTACGCCAGACGCGCCCCGCGCCGGGCGGCTCGGGGTCGATGACATGCACGGTCAACGGAGTGTCCGGGGCCAGTTCGGGCACGGACGCGCAGAGTCTTTCCAGGACCGAGGTGCCGCGAGGACCGGCGCCGACGACGGCGAGAGAGTGGGGCAGGGGCTGCCGTACAGCGGACAAAGCAGTGACTCCCGGGGCATCTGGGGTGCTGGAAGCGGATGGTCCGCTCATCATGCCGTTGGTGCGCCATGAGTTCGAACCCTTGGGCGGAGGATGACCTCGTGTGGGAAGCGTCACGGCTCCAGGGAGAGGGCGTTCGTCATCGGGTGACAAGACCGGTCGGCCCAAGGGGCGAGTCGCCGGGGCTGCCGCGCCGTCGGGTCGTCAGGTGGCCGTCAGGGGCCGCTCCTGTACGGTCACCAGCTCGGCGCCGCCGTCCTTGGCGCGGGCACGGTCCAGCCGGAGGCCGGCCGAACGGCCCCGCATCGTCAGCGTCATCAGCTGGTTCCCGAACCATGGCCCGCCCGTTCTGCCCCAGTTGACCGAGGGTGGTCCGACCCGACCGTGCCGGATCAGGGAATGTCCCAGACGTCTGCCCAGTCGGCTCCAGCCGAAGCGGAAGCCGAGCTTCATATAGGCGGGGACGGAGTTGTGTACCGGGGAGCAGGTCAACTGGAGGACCCGCGCGTCCGGGTCGCCGGCCTGCCACGACGGTTCCGCGACATACGCGTGGTGCACATCGCCGGACAGGACGCACACGGTCGCCGGGGCCCCGGGGCCGCTGCCGGCCTCCGCGATCAGTGCCGCCAGCTCCTCGAAGGAGTCGGGGAAGGCGGCCCAGTGCTCCAGATCGGCCGCCCGGCGCAGCCGTTCACCGAAACGCGCCCAGCGCGGGCCGCGTTCGCCGTGGCAGAGGGCGGAGTTCCAGGACTCCAGGTCATGGATGAAGGGCGGGAGCAGCCAGGGCAGTGAGGTGCCGATGAGGAGATGGTCGTACGGGCCGTCCGTTCGGCCGCTCTCCGCCGGACCTCGCCCGTCCAGTACCTGGTCTCTTACCCACCGGGCCTCGCCCTCGTGGAGCATCGCGCGGTGCTGCTCGTCCAGTACGCGGGCGGCGCGGGAGTCGACCATCAGCAGGCGGGTGCGCCCGAAGTCGCGCCGGTAACTCCACCGCGCGTACGCCGGGTCGCGGTCGGCCTCGGAGGCGAACCGCCGCAGCAGCTCGGTGCCGTCGGGCTCCGCGCGTACGGCCGCGTACAGCTCGTCCGTCGCCAGTTCGGCGGGGGTGAGATTGCCGAGGTGCTGGTAGACCCAGTACGACATCAGCCCGCTGAGCACCCGCTCCTGCCACCAGGGTGCGGCGCGCATGTCCGCCAGCCAGGCGGCGCTGGTGTTCCAGTCGTCGACCAGATCGTGGTCGTCGAAGATCATGCAACTGGGGACGGTGGAGAGCAGCCAGCGTACGTCGGGGTCGCTCCAGGACTCGTCGTAGAGGTGGGTGTACTCCTCGTAGTCCGCGACCTCCGCGCCCGGCGGCTCGCTCAGGTCCCGGCGCTCGGCCATCCGGCGCTGGGTCGCCTTCGACGTCTCGTCCGCGTACACCTGGTCGCCGAGGAGCAGCAGGACGTCGGGGCGTGTTGCGTCGGGGTGGGCCGCGAGGTGGGTCGCGAGGGTGTCCAGCGCGTCGGGGCCGACGGGGTCCGGTTCGCCATGGGCCGGGGAGGCCCAGCGGCAGGAGCCGAAGGAGACGCGCAGTTCGCCGGGATCCGTCCCGGTTTCCTGCGGAGTGCCCGGTCCCGGTTCCGGGGATGGGGACGGGGACGGCTGGACTGCGGGGGTGTGGATCGTGCTCGGCGGATACGGAGAGTCCTCGGGCGGCCAGACGCGGCGGCCGTCGAGGAACACGTCGTACGGGGTGGCGGTGCCGGGGGGCAGGCCGGTCACCGGGATCAACGCGTAGTGGTGGCCGGCGACGTGGAACGTACGGGATGTGCCGTACGCGCCGTCCCCGCAGCGGACCTCCGCCGTGGACGGCCGGTCCGTCTCGACCCAGACGGTCGCCGTACCGTCGCCGTCCCAGTCGACGTAGCGCAGTAGTGGTCCCAGGCGCAGCCCGGTCATATGTGCCCTCCTCCGTCGATCCGTACGGTACGGAACGACGGAGGAGGTCGGGCAGGGGGGCGGCTTTCGTCGCTGAGAAGCCGCTCAGTGCCTGCTCGGAGCCGGTCTGTGGACGCTCAGCAGCCGCTCAGGGTGTTGCTGAGCGCGGTCTTCTCGGCGGAGTCGACCGTCATGTTGTAGTACTTCTTCACCTGCACCCAGGCGCGGACGTAGGTGCACGCGTACGCGGAGCGCGGCGGCATCCACTTCGCCGGGTCCTGGTCGCCCTTCGACTGGTTCACGTTGTCCGTGACGGCGATGAGCTGCGGGCGGGTCAGGTCGTTCGCGAACGACTCACGCTGCGAGGTGCTCCAGCCGCTCGCACCCGACTTCCACGCCTCGGAGAGCGGCACCATGTGGTCGATGTCCACGTCGGACGCGGCGGTCCAGGTGTCGCCGTCGTACTCCGAGTACCAGCTGCCGCTGGTGGCGGCACAGGCGGAGTCCTGCTGGACGTTCGAACCGTCGCGCTTGAGCACGACCTCACGGGTGTTGCAGGCGCCGGACTGGGTGCTCCAGTGCGGGAACATCTCGCGGCTGTAACCGCTGGAGGAACCTTCCGCCTGCACGGTCAGCTGGCCCAGGTAGGTACGGGCCGTGGAGGCGCTGATCGGGGTGGGCATGGCGGCCTGCGCCGTGGGGGCGGTGAGCAGGGTGGTGGCGGTGGCGAGGGCCGCCGATGCGGCGAGGACGGCGATACGGGGCATGCGACGCGCGTAGATGGCTGACATGCGAACTCCCTTGAAATGTGGGGGGACGAACCTGGCCTGTCCGTGCGTGGCGGGGCTTTGGCTCGGGCCGTGCGGCGCGGTTGGGCCCGGCCGCCATCGTGGCGGCGGTGGGTTTCCGTGGGGTGGGCACCAGGTAACAGGGTGGCGACATGAGCACGTCACATCAAGAGGTTGAGGTGTCGAGGTTGTCCTGATGGACCGGCAATTGGGGTCTATCGGGGCAAGATTGGCGAGGTGGGAGCGGGTGGCGGCGGTGGCGGCGAGGCGTGGTGCGGTCTTGATGCGCGAGGGGCGCGGGGGCGGGGCGTGCGTGGGGCGCGAGGTGGGGCGGGGGTGAGGTGCCGGGGTACGAGGTACGCGGAGCGGGCGCGGGCCGGTGATCGGGGAGCCGGGCGTGCGCGGGCCGGTGATCGGGGAGCCGGGCGTGCGCGGGCCGGTGGTCGGGGGGCCGGGCGTGCGCGGGGCGGTCACTGCGGCGCGGGGCGTCGTCCGGGTGCGGCATAGGGTGGCCGCGTGCTGCTTCGGGTCGATATCACGTTCGGGGTCGTCCTCGGCCTGCTGCTGATCGTCGCCGTGGCCGTGGCGGCACTCGCGCATCTCGGGCGGGCCCGCGAGATCGCCGTCGCGGGGGTGCGGGCCGCGCTGCAACTCGGCGCGGTCTCCTTCGTCATCGGGTGGGTGATCGGATCCGTACCGCCGCTGCTCGGTTTTGTCGCGCTGATGTTCGCGGTCGCCGTACGGACCGCCGGGCGCCGGGTCACCGCGAACGGGACGTGGTGGTGGACCGCCGTGCCGATCGCGGCGGCGGTGGGCCCGGTGATGGCCCTGCTGCTGCTCACCGGAGTCGTACCGGCCAAGGGCATCGCGCTGATCCCCGTCACCGGCATCCTCATCGGGGGCGCGCTCACCGCGACGGTCCTGGGCGGCCGGCGCGCGCTCGACGAACTGCACGCGCGCCGGGGGGAGGTCGAGGCGGGGCTCGCGCTCGGCCTGCTGGACCGGGACGCCCGGATGGAGGTGGCGAGGCCGGCGGCGGCCGACGCGCTGCTGCCGGGGCTCGATCAGACCAGGACAGTCGGGCTCGTGACGCTGCCGGGAGCCTTCGTGGGGATGCTGCTGGGAGGCGCGTCACCGGTGCTGGCGGGGGCGGTGCAACTGTTCGTGCTGGTGGCGCTGATGGCGGTACAGGCGGTGGCGGTGAGCGTGGTGCTGGAACTGGTGGCGCGGGGCCGGATCGACCGGGACGGCTGAGGTTCGCGGGACGCCGGGGGCGTGCGGCGCCACCGCGCTGCGCCGGGCGCGTCGGGGTGCAGGGAGCGCGGAAGCGCCCGGCGTGCGCTCCTGCGCTCCGAAGGGCGGCGCCCGGCGTGGCTCCTACGCTCCGAAGGGCGGCGCCCGGCGTGGCTCCTACGCTCCGAAGCGCAGCGCGATCTCGCCCGACGGCAGTGCCTCCACCCGCAGTTGGGTGAGGTCCACGACGTGTGCGTCCGGCGCCATCGTCTTCGCTCGCGGGCCCACACCCACGACGCGCATGCCCGCCGACCGGGCCGCCGTGATGCCCGCCTCCGAGTCCTCGAAGACCACGCAGTCCTCCGGGGCGAAGCCCAGTTCGGCCGCGCCCAGCAGGAAGCCCTCCGGGTCGGGCTTGCTGGCCGTGACGTTCTCGGCCGTGACGCGGATCTTGGGCATCGGGAGGGCCGCCGCGGTCATCCGGGCGTCCGCCAGGGCCACGTTCGCCGACGTGACCAGGGCGTGCGGGAGAGTGGCGATGGCCGACATGAAGGCCGGGGCGCCGGGGATCGGGACGACTCCGTCCGTGTCGGCGGTCTCCTCGGCCAGCAGCCTGCGGTTGTCGGCGTGGTTCAGCTCCATGGGGCGGTCCGGAAGCAGTACGGCCATCGTGGCGTACCCCTGGCGGCCATGGACGACGTTCAGGATTTCCTCGGGATCCAGGCCGTGCTCGTCGGCCCAGCGGCGCCAGCAGCGTTCCACGGAGGCGTCGGAGTTCACGAGAGTGCCGTCCATGTCGAGAAGGAGGGCTCGTGCGGTCAGTACGGACGTCGGGGAGGACGCGGTGGCCGGCATCGGGGGACTCTCCAGAGGGCGGGAGCGGAACGAGCGGGACAGGTGAGCCCGTACGAAGACGAGTGATCCCGTACGAAGGCGAGTGATCCCGTACGAAGGCGAGTGAGCCCGTGCCGAGACACATGACTCGCCCCGATACAGAGTGGCTCCGCCCGTCGGTCAGGGTGCACGGGCGGAACCACTTTGTTTCCGTATTATACAAACGAGATCAGTGACGGCCACCCCTACCCTGGGTTTCCGCCTCCAGCGCCTTCCGGGTGTTCGGACCGTAGACGCCCGCCGGGTCGCCCCCGATCTGCCGGTACGCCTGGTAGATACGCACCCCGCCCTCGACGCGTTGGTCGTACTTTCCGTCCGGCTGTCCGCGGAAAAGCCGGACCTCGGCCAGCCGCTGCTGGAGCGCGAAGACCTCCGGGCCGGAGTCCCCGAGGCGCAGTGAAGCGCCCGCCGGGGGCTGGTCGGGCCGCTCCGGGGCCTGGGTCGTGGGTTTCGGGGCGGTCGTGGGTGTCGTACGGGCCGGGGGTGGCGCCTGTGGCGTGGCCGGGCTCGACGTGGAGGGGGAAGGGGACGGGGAGGCGGATTTCGTGGCCGACGGTGTCGGCGACGAAGACGGTTTCTTCGACGGAGTGGGTGTCGCGGACGCGTCCCGTGTCGCCGCGTCCGGTGCCGGCGCTCCCGTGTGCGTCTCCTTCGGCAGCGCCCGAGCCGCCCCGTCGTCCCCTTCGAACAGGCCGCCGACGAACGCCGCCGTACCGATCACCGCCACCACCACCGCGCCGATCGCCACCGCCCGGAGCGGCTTACGGCGAGCCGGCGGCGGCTCCGGGGTGACGTCCGTGACGGCCGAGGGTCCTGCGGCGGCCTTCGGTGCGGCCAGGGGTGGCAGCGGGCCCGCCGTACGGAAGGTCGCCCGCGTGTCGTCCTGCGCGTCGAGCGTCACGTACGGCCGCATGCGCAGCGTATGGAAGTCCTCGGTCGCCGCGACCTCCGCCGCGATCTCCTCGGAGCGTCCGGCCTGTACGGCCCCCGCGGCCCGCGCGGCGCAATCGCAACCGCCGCGATCGCCGCGATCGTCACGGCCGCCACTGTCGTCGCGGCCCGGTTCGCCCTGTGCGGTTCGCGGCGCACCGCACTCAGGACAGAGCTGTCCGGTCAACGTGGGTTCCCTCCCCTTGAGCTGCCTCCCCCCGAACTGCCGCCGATTATGCAGGCCCTTTTCGAACAGCGTGTGACGCCTGGGGACTCCGGTCCGCCCCCGGCGACCGCCCGGCAGGCCACAACGGGACAGAACGGAATAGAACAGACAGGATGGAGTCTCGGCGGACCGTATCCAGAGGAACCGTATCCAGCGGAGCGGACCGAATCCCGAGGAGCGGACCGTATTCCGAGGAGATGTCCCCATGACTCAGGAAGTGAGTACCCCCGCGGTGAGTCCGGCTCCCGGCGACGGCCGGAGTCCGCGCACCGTCATGGTCGCGATCAGCGCCCTGCTCATGGGCCTGCTGCTCGCCTCGCTCGACCAGACCATCGTCTCCACCGCCCTGCCGACCATCGTCAGCGATCTCGGCGGACTGGAGCATCTGTCCTGGGTCGTCACCGCCTATCTGCTGGCCTCGACCGCCGCCACGCCGCTGTGGGGCAAGCTCGGTGATCAGTACGGGCGCAAGAGGCTCTTCCAGACGGCCATCGTCATCTTCCTCATCGGTTCCGTCCTCTGCGGAATCGCACGGAACATGCCCCAGCTCATCGGCTTCCGCGCGCTCCAGGGACTGGGCGGCGGCGGGCTGATCGTGCTGTCGATGGCGATCGTCGGCGATATCGTCTCGCCACGCGAACGCGGCAAGTACCAGGGGCTGTTCGGCGCCGTCTTCGGCGCGACCAGCGTTCTCGGCCCGCTGCTCGGCGGCTTCTTCACCCAACACCTCAGCTGGCGCTGGGTCTTCTACATCAACCTGCCCATCGGCATCGTCGCGCTGCTCGTCATCGCCGCCGTCCTGCACATCCCCGTACGCACGACCAAGCACACCATCGACTACCTCGGCACCTTCCTGATCGCGTCCGTCGCCACCTGCCTCGTGCTGGTCGCCTCCCTCGGCGGCACCACCTGGGCCTGGGGCTCGGGCGAGATCACCGGCCTCGCCGGCCTCGCCGTGATCCTGCTCGCCGTCTTCATCCGGGTCGAACGCCGCGCGGCCGAACCCGTCCTGCCGCTACGGCTCTTCCGGCTCCGGACCTTCACCCTGGTCGCGGTCATCAGCTTCATCGTCGGCTTCGCGATGTTCGGCGCGATGACCTACCTGCCGACGTTCCTCCAGGTGGTGCAGGGCGTGACGCCCACCCTGTCCGGGGTGCATCTGCTGCCCATGGTGCTCGGCCTGCTGATCACCTCCACCCTGTCCGGGCAGATCGTCAGCCGTACTGGCCGCTGGAAGGTCTTCCCCATCCTCGGCACCGGCATCACCGCCGTCGGACTTCTGCTGCTCCACCAGCTCACGGAATTCAGCGGCACCTGGGTCATGAGCGCGTACTTCTTCGTCTTCGGCGCGGGCCTGGGGCTGGTCATGCAGGTCCTGGTGCTGGTCGTCCAGAACTCCGTCGGCTACCAGGATCTCGGTGTCGCCACCTCGGGCGCCACCTTCTTCCGCTCCATCGGCGCCTCCTTCGGTGTCGCCATCTTCGGCACGATCTTCACCAACCTGCTCAACGGCAGACTGACCGCCGTCCTCGCCGGAAAACCGCTGCCGCCCGGCGTGGGACCGGGCACGCTGTCCGCCGACCCCCGGGCCGTCGGCACGCTGCCGCCCGCGCTCCGGTCCGACGTACTGCACGCGTACGCGACGTCCATCACCGACGTCTTCCTGTACGCCGTGCCGGTCGTGTGCCTCGCCTTCGCCGTCGCCTGGTTCCTCAAGGAGGACAAGCTGCGCGGCTCGGTGACCGCCCCGGAGGGCACCGAGACCCTCGCGTCCAATCCGGTCGAGCGCTCCTCGTGCGACGAGGTCGCGCGCGCCCTGTCGGTCCTCGGCACGCGCGAGGGGCGACACCGGATCTACGCGAAGATCACGGCGAAGGCCGGGTACGACCTGCTCCCGGCGGCCAGTTGGATGCTGCTGCGCATCCGGCGCCACGGCTCGGTCCGGCCGGCCGCGCTCGTGGAGACCCAGCCCGTGTCGCTCACCTCCGTCACCGACGCGTCGCGGCAGCTGGAGGAGCGCGGGCTGGCCCGCCGCGAGGGGCTCGGCCTGGTACTCACGGAGCGGGGCACACAGGTGGCGGAGGCGCTGGCGAAGGCGCGCGAGGAGTCCCTGACGGAGCTGCTGGGGGACTGGTGGGGGCCGGACCGGCCGACGGATCTGGTGCGGCTGGTGGAGGAGTTGAGCGGTGAGATGTGCGGCTCGGGGAGCGAACGGCCGCGCATGCCCGAGCCGCCGGGAGACCACGTTGCTTAGGGATCACGCCGCTTGAGGCGCGGCGCCAGGGCACGCGAGCCCGGCAAGATCCACAGCCACAGCCACCGCCCCAGCCTCAGCCTTAGCCCCGGTCCGTTGCGTGGGCCGTGAGTTCCTTGCCGTACCAGATCTCGCTGTACGGGCCCGAGCTGTACGCCGGGATCTCCCGGAAGCCGTGCTTCACGTACAGCCCCCGCGCCTCGACCAGATCCAGCCGGGTGTCGAGGGCGAGTTCGCGCGCCCCGAGCCCGCGCGCGGCGTGCTCCAGGGCGGTCAGCAGCGCACCGCCGCCTCCGGTGCCGCGTGCGGCGGGGCTCACGTACACCCGCGTCAGCTCCGCCGTCCGCGCGTCGAGCATCCGCAGCCCGCCGCAGCACGCGGCCTCGCCGCCGTACCGTCCGACGACGAACTGGCCTGTGGGCGGGGCCAGTCGGTCGGGCGGGTCGTCGGCCAGCCCCTCGTCGATCTCCGCCGTGGTCGCGGGCCGTCCCCAGTAGCGGCCGGCCACCTCGGCGTAGTACGCGCGGCGCAGGAGGGTGGCTTCGGGGGTGCCGAATGGCTCCGGGCGCACGGACCAGTTCAGGGTCTTCATGTTCATCTCCCTATCGGGGCGCGGGACCGTTTGACCAACGGATTAAGGGCAACCCGGTCTGAAGAACGACGCGTTACGTGACCAGACGAGTCGAAACGTGTCCAGATAAGTCAAACCGGGAATCCAGGAAGGCCAACATGTCCCCAGTTCTGATCGTCGTCGCTCTGATCGTGGCATTCCTGATCGTTATCGCCGCGTTCCTGTACGTGGGACCCGGCAGGGAGAGCGGGCGGATCGGGCTGAAGCGCCGGTTCGGCCCGGAGTACGACCGTGTCGCCGCCCGGCACGGGGGTGACACCAAGGCCGCCGAGCGCGAACTGGCCGAACGGGTCCAGCGCCACGGCGACCTGAGGCCGCAGCGCCTCTCCGCCGAGCAGCGCGAAGTGTACGTGGCCCACTGGGCCGGACTCCAGGAGCGCTTTGTCGACTCCCCGAGGGAGGCGGTCGCGGAGGCGGAACAGCTGCTGGCCCGGCTCGCGGAGGAGTGCGGCTACCCCGCCGGCGCGCGGTACGAAGACCAGCTCGACGCCCTCTCCGTACACCACGCGCATCAGGTGGACGGCTTCCGGAGGGTGCACCACGCGGCCTCGGGGGACGGTGGCGGCACGGACACGGAGGAACTGCGTGAGGCGCTGGTCGGCGCGCGCCTGCTCTTCGAGCAACTGATCCTCGGCCACCCGGAGAAGAACGGCGGGAGCCGCCCCCGGAGTGGCAGGCGGAGCGCGGGCCGGAACCGGACCATGTCGCTGCGGCCCAAAGGGACTGGTGCGTAACGCGTAGACGCGGACGCAGGCGCAGGCGCAGACGCAGACGCAGACTCGGAGGCGGCGGGCAAGGGACGGCCCGCCGCCTCCGTCTGTCTGCCCGTCCGTCCGCGATGGCGTCGTGCGTACGCGGTTTTCAGCCGAGTACGCGGGCGAGCGCGAAGCCGTCGTACCCCTTGCTGCCCACCGTCTGGACCGCGGTCGCGGACAGCCGAGGATTCCCCGCCATCAGTTCGATCATGTTCCTGGTGCCCCGCACCGATGCCTCGGTGCTCTCCGCGTCGATGATCGCTCCGCCCCGTACGACGTTGTCGCAGACGATGACGCTGCCCGGCCGGGTCAGCTTCAGCGCCCACTCCAGGTAGTGCGCGTTGTTGGGCTTGTCCGCGTCGATGAAGACGAAGTCGAACGGCCCCGCCTCCTCGTCCGCCAGGCCGGCGAGCGTGTCCAGCGCCGCCCCCGTCCTGACTTCGGCGACCTCGTCGAGTCCGGCGTGCGCGAGATTGGCGCGGGCCACGTCGGCGTGCGCGGGGTTGTACTCGAGCGAGATCAGCCGGCCGCCCTCGGGCAACGCGCGCGCGAGCCAGATGGTGCTGTAGCCGCCGAGCGTGCCGATCTCCAGGACCGTACGAGCGCCCTGCACACGGGCGAGCAGGTGCAGCAGCTTGCCCTGGTTCGGGGCGACATGGATGGCGGGCAGGCCGGCCGCGGCACTGGCGGCGAGGGCAGCCGAGAGCGCCTCGTCGGCGGGGGCGAGCCGATCGGTGAAGTACTGGTCGACCGCGGTCCACTGCTCCTGGGACATGAGGTGCCTCTCGCTCGTACCGGAATGATCAGGATCAGTTTCCTCGTCCGGAAGCAGGTCGTCGTCGTACACGGCCCCGCTGATGCGGAGTGTCGGAGTCCGCCCGTCGGAGTCCGCCGCGACACGCCCTGCGGCCGGTGTGTGGCTGCCTGCGGGTTTCGGTGCGATGTCGCCGCCCCCGCTATGCTCCGTACGCCTGTTGCGTCCAGCGCACCGGGCTCCCCTCGCGTACCGGGCATTCCCCGAGCCCCCGAGTCCCCGTGCATCCCGCTTCGTTCGCCGTCACCCGTGTGTGGGCATGGAGACAAAACTGGGATGACAGTCAGGCTAAGAGGGGGTTGCCTGAGTCTTTCCGACCGGGCAGTGCGAGGCTCTATGCCCCAGGGACGGCGATTTCGGACGGAGGGTCGGCGCGGCGTGGCGAATGCGGAGCACAGTGTGCACGGCGGTGCGGCGGCAGGTACGGCGGAAGGCGGGTTCGGTACGGCCCGCGCGCTCCTCTGGCTGGTCGCCGCGGTGCTGGCGATAAGACAGGCGGCAGCGGTGCTCCGGCAGCCGCCGGGCGAGCGGCTGACCGATCTGGAGACCTGGATCGGCGACAACGGCGTGCTGCACGTGGCCGGTTCGCTGTACGACACGGGGACGTTCACCGGAACCCCGTTCGCCGGACTCGTCCTCAAACCCCTGGCCCGCTCGGCCGAGCAGAGCCTCGGCATCGCGTGGACTCTCGGGACGCTGCTGCTGGTCGTCGCGCTCGGCCTGGTCGTGGCCCGCGCCCTCCCGGGCCGCGTATCGCGCCGTACGGGACTGCTGGCCGCACCCGTCACGATCAGCCTGCTCATGCTGTCCCTGCCGGTCCGCAACAGTTTCTCGCTCGGCCAGACCAGCATCATTCCCGTCCTGTTGGTGCTGGTCGGCTGCTTCGTCGTACGCGGCGAACGCGGCTCCGGAGTCCTCATCGGCATCGGCGCCGCCCTGCAGCCCGCCGTCCTGCTCTTCGCGCCGCTGCTGTGGCTGACGGGCCGTAAGAAGGCCGCCGTGACGGCGGCCGGGACCTTCGGCGTCGGCACGGCCCTCACCTGGGCGGCGCTGCCCGGCGACTCGTGGGCGTACTGGCTGCACCACGTGGCGGGCGCGGGCCTCGGCGCACGACCGGATTCCCTCGGCAACCAGTCCTTGCACGGCGCGCTGCTCAGGATCGGCCTGGAAGGGCCCCTGGAAGTCGTGCTCTTCGTCGTCCTGGCCGCGGCCGTCGTCTTCCTCGGGCTGCGCCGCGCGGTCCGCTACGCCCAGGACGGGCAGTTGCTGCTCGCCGTCGCGCTGACCGGCTGCGTCGCCGTCGCGGTCTCGCCGACGGCCTGGCAGCACCAACTCCTGTGGGTGCTGCTGGCGGTGGTCGGGCGGGTCGGTACGAAGGCCAGGGACCGGCTGGTGTGGCCGGCGTTCGTGGTGCTGGTGATGTCGCTGCCGGGGAAGATGCTGCTGCCGACCATGGCGGCGCTGGCTCCCGTGCGGGAGAACGTCCTGCTGATCGCGGCGCTGGCGGCGGCCTGCGGCGTACCGTTCCTGCTGCGCACCTCGCCGTACTTCGACAAGCCCGTTCCCACCCAGTACGCGCGGGCCGCGCCCGCGCGGTGGAGCCGTGTTCCGCTGGCACCGTTCTGGAGACGGCTGCTCGACCGCCCGAATCTGCTGCTCGAACTGCTGGCCATCCGCGTCGGTTACTCGGTCTACTCCCACATCCGGCTCGCCGCGACGGGCGGCCGTGAGGCGGCGGAGGGAAACGCCCGCCAGATCCACTCCGTCGAACAGGCGCTGGGAATCGACATCGAGCACTGGTTCAACCACGTGGTCGTGAACGCGAAGTGGGCCGAGGACTTCTTCAACTTCTACTACACGTCGTTCCACTTCGTGCTGCCGCTGACGCTCCTCGGTGTCCTGTACGCACGCCGTCCCGCCGACTACCGCTGGGCCCGTACCTCGCTCGCCTTCGCCACGGTCCTCGCGCTGATCGGCTTCTGGTTCTACCCGCTGGCCCCGCCGCGGCTGATGCCGGGCCTCGGCTTCATCGACACCGTGCACGGTCCGCAGGACCTCACCAACCCGGACTACGGGGCGCTGACGGCGCTCACCAACCAGTACGCGGCGATGCCGTCGCTGCACTTTGGATGGTCGCTGTGGTTCGGCGTGGTGATCGTGGTGCTGGCGCGCAGACCGTGGATGAAACTGCTCGGCCTGCTGCACCCGCTGTTCACGGTGTGCGCGATCATCGGCACCGCGAATCACTGGGTCCTGGACGCGGTGGGGGGTGCGGCGGTCGTGGGGGCGGGCTTCGCGCTGACGTATCTGCTGGCGGGTCCGCGGAAGCTGCTGCCGGGGCCGGTGGCGAAGGACGACCCGTTCCCGACGGGGGAGGGCGCGGGTACGGTCACGGGCACGGCGGCCGGTACGGCGAGCGTGGCGGGCACCGGTTCCGAAACGGGTGCTGTCGGCGAGGGGGTCGTAGCGGTGCAGAAGACCGCATGGGAAACGGCGCGGGAGCCGGGGTAGGGCGGGCGCGGGTGTGTCGGGGGGCCACGCCCCGCGACGACGTTCGCGTCCACACCGTCGGACGGTCAGGTCACGGCCGTCGTGGACGTCACCATCGTGCCGGCCGTGCTCGGCGTGACGCGGGATCATTTCGACCTCAACTATTTCCGCAAGCTGTTATTTCCGTAAGTTGTTTCAGAGTTTGCGGACGTGCATTCGCAGTGCCAACCTGGATATGTGGTAGATAGCCGAGCGCAGGAGTTATCAGAAGCTCACGCCACGGATGTGCACTGCTCTTCGGGCCGCCTTTCAGGTGCTCGCGAGTCAGTGCATCAGCTGATCGGAGTTGAAAATGACTACTGAGGAAAAGGTAGAAGCAGCGTTTACAACGCCACTCGCTCCTGGGCTGTTTGTTCCGGGCGAGGAAGATGCGGTGGGTCGCTCCTTGACTGCAGGCGTAAGAGGGTTCCAAGGCGTGTTCTTCGACTTCATCGAACCCGGCGGGCCGGGTCATCTCTTGCCGGGGCGCCCTCTGGTACAACAGAAGCCCGTAGATCTCCACCCAGGTGACAGCGTCGTTTTCGCACTGATGGGAATCAACGGTGCTTTCGTCACCGGCAACCAGCTTCGCGAGCGTGCGCTGGGTCAGTTCATGGCTACGCTCTCATTTGCGTCACCCAACTTGATGGTGTGCAGTGTGCGTCTCACTGACATAAACTCTGATGACCCGATCCGGATTCAGGTCAACGCGCTGGCTCTGTTCTTCCAATGACCAGTGTTTCGCGGGTCACTTCACGGAGCCGATCGCGAACCGCGCCTCCGCCTCGAACGCCGCCCGGCGCGTCGCCCTTCGCAGCGCCTTGAGCACCGTCGTACCGATCGTCAGGGTCAGTACGACGGTGAGTACCGCCCGGCCCAGGTCCCAGCCGAACGACGTCGCCGCGCAGTACGCGAGGAAGCGCACCACGTTGTCCCCCACCGGGTCGCCCGGGTGGAAGGAGACACCGGAGGAGAGCCCGCCGATGTACGTCCAGCCCTGGAGGTTCATGATCGTGCCGTACGCGAACGCCGCACCGGCGCCGTACAGCGCGAGCATCAGCAGCTCACCCCGGCCACGCAGGCGGTCCGGGCCCGGCAGCAGACCGGCCCCCATCGTGAACCATCCCATCGCCAGCATCTGGAACGGCATCCACGGCCCGACCCCGCCCGTCAGCAGCGCCGACGCGAACATCGTGACCGACCCGAGGACGAAGCCGAAGCCCGGCCCGAGGACCCGGCCGCTCAGCACCATCAGGAAGAACATGGGCTCCAGCCCCGCCGTCCCCGCGCCGAGCGGACGCAGCGCCGCGCCCACCGCGGCCAGCACTCCCAGCATCGCGACCGCCTTGGCGTCCAGGCCGGCATCGGCGATCGTCGCGACGGCGACCGCCACGAGGAGAGGGAGGAGCGCGGCGAAGAGCCACGGCGCGTCCCGGGAATGCGCGAGTCCGGACGCGGAGTCGGCCAGCAGCGGCCAGCCGAAGGCGATCACCCCGACCACGCTGATCAGGACGAGAGCACAGACCGAACGCGGCCCGAGCCGTACGGCGCGCGCCTGCGGGACAGCCGTCGTCACCGCCGGTCGCGCTGCCGGTATCGCATCGGGTGTCACACCGCTCCCTCCGTCGCCGTCAGTGCCGTACGGACCTGGGTCACCGTCAGCCACTCCTGCGGTGCCATGACCTTCGCGACCTGGGGCGCGAAGGCCGGTGACGACACCACCACCTCGGGCGTCGGGCCGTCCGCCACGATCTCGCCGTCGGCCAGGATCACCACGCGGTGGGCCAGTTCGGCGGCCAGTTCGACATCGTGGGTCGCCAGGACGATCGCGTGCCCGTCGGCCGCCAGCGCGCGCAGTACGGCGACGAGACGGGACTTCGCCGCGTAGTCCAGCCCACGTGTCGGTTCGTCCAGGAGCAGCAGCGGAGGCCGGCCGGTCAGGACGACGGCCAGGGCCAGCGCCAGCCGCTGCCCCTCGGAGAGGTCACGCGGGTGGGTCGTGTCCGCCACGTCCGGCAGCAGTTCGCGGACCAGCGCCCGGCAACTGCCCGGCGGGGCACCCACGTCGGCGTCCGCCGTGGCGCACTCGGCGGCGACCGTGTCGGCGTACAGCAGATCGCGCGGCTCCTGCGGCACCAGCCCGACCTGGCGGATCAGCTCGCCCGGCCGCGTGCGGTGGGGGGTGCGGCCACCGACGAGGACGCTGCCGGAGGCCGGCTCGACCATGCCGACCAGCGCGGCGAGCAGGGTGGATTTGCCCGCGCCGTTACGGCCCATCAGCGCGATGGTCTCGCCCGGCGCGACGGTCAGCGAGACCCGGCGCAGGGCCTCGATCCGGTCGCGCCGTACGCCGAGATCCGTGACGACGGCGAGGGCGAGAGGCCGGGGCGGCCGTTCGGCCCGGTCCGCCGCGCCTTCTTCCGCCGTGTCTTCTTCCGCCGCCGTCTTCGGACGGCGGCGCAGCAGCCGGGCGAGCGTGGTACGACGGGCGGCGGCCGGTGTTCGCTCCTCCACCGGGGCCTCTACCGGGCCCTCCGCCAGGGCCTGTACGGGTGCCTCGGCCAACGCCGGAACCACCGCGACAGGCTCCGTCCCCGCCAGCCGCTCCCGCAGCCCCGCCGCCCTGCGCCGGGCGTCCCGTACGGACAGGGGCAGCGGCTCCCAGCCGCTCAGCCGCCCCAGCGCCACCACCGGCGGATACACCGGCGACACCGCCATGACCGCCTCGGGCTCGCCGACGACCGGGGGCTGCCCGGGGCCGGGAAGGAGGATGACCTGGTCGGCGTACTGCACCACCCGCTCCAGCCGGTGCTCGGCCAGCAGTACGGTCGTCCCGAGGTCGTGCACCAGCCGTTGCAGCACCGCCAGCACCTCCTCGGCCGCCGCCGGGTCCAGCGCCGAGGTCGGCTCGTCCAGGACGAGCACCTTGGGGTGCGGGGTCAGGACCGAACCGATCGCGACCCGCTGGCGCTGCCCGCCCGACAGCGTCGCGATCGGCCGGTCGCGCAGCTCGGCCAGGCCCAGCAGATCCAGCGTCTCCTCGACCCTGCGCCGCATCACATCGGGGGCCAGGCCCAGCGACTCCATGCCGTACGCCAGCTCGTCCTCGACGGTGTCGGTGACGAAGTGGGCGAGCGGGTCCTGGCCCACCGTGCCGACCAGATCGGCGAGTTCACGCGGCTTGTGGGTGCGGGTGTCCCGGCCGCCGACGGTGACCCGGCCGCGCAGAGTGCCGCCCGTGAAGTGCGGGACGAGCCCGGACACCGTCCCCAGCAGTGTCGACTTGCCGACACCGGACGGACCGACGAGCAGCACCAGTTCGCCCTCGGGCACGGTGAGGTCGACGCCGCCGATGGCAAGCGTGGAGGCATCGCCGTACACGACCGACACCTGCTCGAATCGGATCACGGCGTCGGCTCCCTCGGGGACAGCGGTGGTGCGGGTACGGGCGCGACGAACGCGGGCAGCAGACCGATCAGCGCCCCCGCCGCGGGCCACAGCGGCAGCGTCGGCGCCACCAGCGGTACGACGCCGGGGTGCAGAGCCGCCGGATCGGTGCCGCCCGCCCGGATCATCACCGCCGCGACGGCCGCACCGGACCCGGCGACCAGCCAGGCGCGCACACCCCAGCGGTCGGGCCGGTAGCGGGTACGCACGGAGCGCCGGCCGCCGAGCCACAGCCCGGCCGACGCGGCAACGAGCCCGGCGGCCAGCAGCGGCACCCCGTACCCGGCGCCCTGCGCGGCGAGCAGTCCGTACGAACCGGCGGCGACGCCCAGAAGCCCGCCGAGCGTGAGGACGCTGGTGGTGTGCCGCACGGCGCGCGGGACGTCGGCCGTACGACCGTATCCCCGCGCGTCCATCGAGGCCGCGACCGCTACCGACCGCTCCAACGCGCCTTCCAGGACCGGCAATCCGATCTGGAGCACCGCCTTCACCCCGCCGGTGGGACGGCCGCGCAGCCGACGGGCCGTGCGCAGCCGTACGACATCGGCGACCATGTTCGGCGCGAAGGTCATGGCCACGACGACGGCGACCCCGGCCTCGTACAGCGCGCCCGGCAGGGACTTGAGCAGCCGGGCGGGGTTGGCGAGCGCGTTCGCCGCGCCCACGCAGATCAGCAGCGTGGCCAGTTTCGCGCCGTCGTACAGCGCGAAGACCAGCTGCTCCGCCGTCACCCGGCCACCGAGCCGAATGCCTGCCGCCCAGTCGGGCAGGGGCAGTTCGGGCAGGGTGACCAGCACGTGCGAGCCCGGGACCGGCGAGCCGAGGACGGCCGAGAACAGCAGCCGGATGAGGATGACGGCCAGGGCGAGCTTGACGAAGGCACCGTACGAACGGGCCCAGGGCGCGGCGGTACGGCGGGCCGCCACCACATAGCCCGCGACACCGACCAGCAGGCCGAGGAGCAGCGGGTTGGTCGTACGGGAGGCGGCGACGGCGAGCCCGAGCGCCCAGAGCCACCAGGCGCCGGAGTGCAGGGCGTTGGAGCGGGTCGCCTCGGGAGCGCGGAGCGGGGACGGGCGGGGGAAGCGGTTCGCCGCTCCCTCAGGGCGGTCTGCGGCGCGGCTCATCGGGCCCGGCTCATGACGTACGGCGGGTTCAGGACGTACAGCGGGTGCGTGGCGTACGGAGAGTTCACGACGTACAGCGGGTTCATGACGTACGGCCGGTTCATCCGCGCCGACGGCGGGCCTGCCAGAGCCCGGCGGCACCGAGGGCCACCACCGCGGCGATCCCGGCGAAGACACTGACGGACGGGCCGCCGCTGCCGCTTCCACCGTCGGCAGTTGTCGGCGTAGGAGTGGGGGTGAGGGTGGGAGTGGCTTGTGGCGTCGGCTTTCCGTCCGACTCCCGTTCCCCTTCCCCCACTTGTTCTCCGCAGCCCGACGCCGGATAGCCGGAGATCGCGCAGAGCAGCGCTTGGCCGTTGTAACGCAGCGGCTTCGCCACGGCGGCGAGGGCCTCGGCGGCGGTCGCGTCCTCGCCGACCCGGGCGCACTCCGCCCGGAGAGCGGGCGGCTGTTCCCTGCTCGGGGCGTCGGCCGCCGTACCGGAGTCGATGACGACCGCGATCCGCTTGCGGCCGTCCTGCGCCGGGGTGTTGGCGCAGACCGCCCCGAAGACGGGTGTCCTGCGGGGCCGGGCCGCGTCACCGCTGTCCGCGCTCACCGAGAAGCGGAAGCCGCTGACCGCGCCGTCGGCGGGCCGGGCGGTGGCCGGCCCCTCGGAGGCATAGGCCCACTGCCCGTCCCGGCCGTCCCAGAACGACCAGTAGCGGTAACCGGCCGCCTGCGCGGACCCGGCGTCGAGCCCCAGGACGAGGCCGACGAGGGAGAACACCAGCGAGAGAGCGACGAAGGGGGAGCGAGGGAAGGAGCGGGAGGGGGGAGAAGTGAGGGACCGGGCGCCGGTCACGGCTGCCGCGTCTTCCTGCGGTTGCCGATCAGGAAACCGAGCCCGACGAACGCGATCAGACCGAAGCCGATGACCCACAGGACGACCCGCCCGGAGCCGCCGTCGATCCCCTTCTCCGCGACGGCCGGTGCCGTCGCGGACGCCACGACCGTCGGGGTGGGACCGGTCGCGTTCAGCCGCTGTACGAGGTCGATACCGCCGAAGTTGCGCGGATCCGTGTCCGTCGCGTGGGCGGTGATGATCAGCTGGGCGTAGGCGGCGGGACCGTTCTCCTGGGCCCAGGCCCCGGAGTTCCGCTGCAGCCACTCCAGCGCGCCGGTCGCCTGGTCCCCGTACCCGGCGGTCGTCAGGGCGACGACCGCGTCGGCGGTGTTGCCGACGTCGGGCAGCGGAGTGCTGTCCTCGGCGCCGGGCATCGGCGGCTGGTCGAGGTGCCCGGACGCCGCGAGCGCGGACGCCAGGTAGGCGGCGCCGTTACGGGCCACACGCTCCGGGGAGGGGTTCGCCGTACGTACGCAGGACGGCCCGGGACCCCCGTCCTTCACCGGCCCGGACACCAGCCGCTTGCCGAGCCCGCCGAGCACGGCCGCCGCCGTGGCGTCGTCGTTGGCGCTGAGCTTCCCGGACTTGTCCGGCTGGTACGCGAAGGCGCCCGCGTCCGCTCCCGGGCCGCAGGGAATCGACAGACTCTCCAGCGCGTCGTAGGCGTGCTTGCCCTCGGGGGACCTCGCGTACCGCATCGAGCTGGGCCGTACGCCCGCGGTGACCAACGCGGCGATCACGAGGGAGGTGGAGTTCGCGTCGCTCGGGGTGCCGGGGGTGTAGCTCCAGCCGCCGTCCTTGTTCTGTACGGAGCGCAGCCAGTTCAGGGCCCTGTCCATGGGGGGCCGCTGGCCGCCGAGCGTGGAGAGCGCCTGGACGGCGGTCGCGGTGGCGTTGGAGTCGACGGCCGTCCTGGCGTCGCAGGGCTTGGTGGGATCGGCGCGGTACGTGGGGAAGGCGCCGTTGGCGCACTGCTGGCGCTTGAGCCAGGCGATGGCCTGGTTCGCGGGCCTGACACCCGCCGCGAACTGGCCGAGCATCGCCATCGACTGGCGCCACACCCCGTCGTAGGCGGGGTCCTTGTCGCCGTACAGCCCCGGCGGAAGCTTGACCGGAGAGGGCGAAGGGGCCGGCGGGACGGACGGCGTGGTGGGCGGCGAATCGGAAGCAGAACCGGAACCAGAGCTGGGATCAGAGCCGGAACCAGAACCAGAGTCGGAACCGGAATCAGTACCGGAATCGGAACCGGAGGGGGCCGGGGATACGTCACCTCCGGCGTGGGCGGCCGGAACAACGGCCACGCAGAGCACGACGGATGCGGCGAGCGCGGCCGCGCAACGGCGAACGGTGGTCATGGGCGGCTGAGCCTCTCCTGCGGCCGGGGGCACAGGCACACTGAGGCACCAGGCTCCGGCTCCGTAAACCTCGACGATGCCGGCCACCGGCGGTTTCCGATGGCACGAGCCGGTCACGACCCGTACGGAGCATTCCGGCTCACCGCCTGCGACAGCGGCTCACGGCTGCGGGTCAGCGCCGGTTTCGCACCGGCTTTCCCCCGTACGGGCATGATGACGACGCACCCACTCTACCGGCCCGTACCCCACCGTCCCCGGCCGGACGCCTCCCCATTCCGGACGCCTCCCCATCCGGTCGGCCTCACTCCGCCGGGGTGCTTTGTCCGACCGAGGACCTTCGCCCGACCGGCCCCGGTGTACCGCGCTGGTCCATCCGGCCCTCGTTCCCCACGACGCCTTCACCGTCGCGTGTTTCGATCGCATATGGAGGTGCTCATGTGATGAGCGGAAACCGACGGCAGGACACGTACACGCACGCGGCCACTCCACGGCGCCGGCTGCTGACCGCGGCGGCCCTGGCTCCGGTGCTGGCGGGAGTGGGGGCGGGAACGGGGGCGACCGAGGCCCGCGCCACACCCGGGGCCGGAGGCCGGCGGTCGATCGAACCGGTGCCCACCACCCTGGCTGACTGGCGTGGCGTCGCGAAGGCGCTGGGGCGTCCCGGCGACCTGTTGCGCGGAGTCATGTACCACACGCCTTTTCCACGCGGGGACCTGCACGTGGTCTCCTACGGCATCACCGTCTCACCGGCACTCGCCCTGGGCTCCCATGTGAGCTTCGTCCGCTACAGCGACCACAGTGTGATGCTCATGGGCGATCTGGTGCTCACCGAGCGCGAGTTGCAGCGGACCACCGACGCCCTCCAGAAGCACGGGATCGAACAGACCGCGCTCCACAAGCATCTGCTCGCCCAGACCCCGGACGTCTGGTGGACCCATGTCCACGCGCACGGGCACGACCCGGTGGACCTGGCCCGCAGGCTGCGCGCGGCACTTGACCGTACGGGAACCCCGCCGGCCGAGCCGCCGAAGCCGTCGCCGCCCGTCGATCTCGACACCGCCGGGATCGACGCGGCGCTGGGCGCGAAGGGCCGTCGCATCGCGGGGGTCTACAACTGCGTCTTCAGCCGCCGCGAGACCATCGTCGACAACGGCATGGTGCTGCCCCCCGGCCTGGGTGCCACCACGGCCTTCAACTTCCAGCCCCTCGGCGGCGGCAGGGCCGCGCTCAACGGTGACTTCGCCATGCTCGCCGGAGAGGTCCAGCAGGTCCTCAAGGCCCTGCGACGCGGGGGAATCAGCATCGTCGAACTCCACAATCACGGCCTGACGGACGAACCCCGGCTGTTCTTCACTCACTTCTGGGCCGTGGACGACGCCGTCGAGCTCGCCCGAGCCCTGCGCCCGGCGGTGGACGCCACGAACGTCGTGTCGCTCGAAGACCGCCGCCGGTGAGGACCGCCGGTGATATCGGCCGCACCGTGACGGCCGAATGGGCCGACTCCGGAGTGGAGTCGGCCCACGTGAACCAGCTTCAGAGCACTTCAGGGTGTATCAGAGGCCGTCGGAGCCGTCAGAGCCCGTCCGTGTAGAGGAGGCGGTTCGGTGAGCCCGTACTGAGGGGCGACACGAGGTACTTGGTGGACTGCCCGGCGATCCAGAGGGCGACAGACTTCGGGTCGGCGTCGGGGTGCCTCTCCTTGTAGAGCGCCGCGACTCCGGCGACGTGAGGGCTCGCCATGGAGGTGCCGTTGAGTGCGACCGAGCCTCCGCCGAGCTTGGCGGAGACGATGGCGACGCCGGGAGCGTACGTCCAGAGGCACTTGCCGTAGTTGCTGAACTTGGCTTCGTGGTCCTCGATGTCGGTGGCTCCCACGGCGATCACCTGCTCGGCGCCGGCGGGGGAGACCGTACAGGCGTCCTTGTGGTCGTTGCCGGCCGCGACGACAGGCAGGACACCCGCTGCCGTGACCGCGTTGGCGGCGGTGTTGACCGCTGTCGAGGAGGGGCCGCCGATGGACGCGTTGAGGACAGCGGGCTTCTTGGCGTGCTTGGCCACCCAGTCGAAGCCGGCGATGACCCCGGCCCAGTCGCCGTTGCCCTTGCAGCCGAGGACACGGACCCCGACGAGGGAGACGGAGCGGGCCACGCCGTAGGTCGCGCCGCCGGTGGTGCCCGCCACGTGCGTGCCGTGGCCGTTGCAGTCCTGGCCGTTCCGGCCGTCGTTGACGGTGTCGATGCCGACGGTGGCACGGCCGCCGAACTCGCTGTGCCCCGTCTCGATTCCGGTGTCGACGATGTACGCGCTGACGCCCTTGCCGGTGCCGGTCACGTCGTAGTCGTTGTCGAGCGGGAGGTACCGCTGGTCGATCCGGTCCTGTCCCCAACTCCCGGGCGTGACCCGAGCCCGCCGGGACGCGGACGCCGACTTGGACGCGGGCTTGGACGCGGTCAGGGCCGGGTCGACCGAGACGACGCCGTTCTCCTCCACGGCCGCGATGCCCGGCAGGGCGCGCACCTGGTTCAGCTGGCCGGGGGTGAGGGTGGAGGCGAACCCCGACAGGACCGTCTCGTACGTGAACAGGGCCTTGATGCCGAGCTGCCGCAGCACACCGGCCGACGAGAACGCGGGCTTCAGGGTGACGATGTACTGGCCGGGGACCGCTTCCGCCGAGCGCTCCACCGGGACGCGGCTCTGGCTGGGGAGCGGGATGGGGCTGGCCGTGGCGTCGGTACCGCCGAGCAGGGGGACGAGTAGCAGAAGGGCGGCCGGTGCCCAGCGCTTGCTCAAGCGCATGCGTGCTCCTTGCGTAGCGTATTGCGGGGATGTGCGAACACCCGTCCTTCGGCTGTGGCAGGCACGTGACTTGAGCGGTATCCGCCGGATGGAGCAAGGGGCCGTCGTGCTCCGGACCGCGCGGCACGGTGGGCGCGCGCCGTGGCGTGAATCACCTGATGCGGCGCGTACGGCCACGCTACCTGCCGGTAGATTCTGAGTCGGTGAGCGAGCGAAGCCGCCCGGCGGCAACTTGTTGCGGAATATCGCCAGCGGTTACGCTCCGCCGGGCGTCGAACGGACGAAGAGGCGAAGAGGCGAACAGACGGAACGGCAGCGGGACCGCGACGGAACGGCGGCGGAACGGCAGCGGAACACGGAGTCGGACAGCGAGCCGAACAGCGGGCCCGACAGCAGCAGGCCGTACAGCGAGTCGAGCAACAAGCGGAACAACAGACGGAACAAGCGCAGAGGGTGCCGTGAGAAGGGGGCCGAGAGTGACCGCTGAGGCTGTGGAGGCGGGCACCGGAGCGGAGCCCCGGGGCGGCGGAGCGGAGCACCGGGGCGGCGACGACCGTCCGTTGCGTATCGCACTTCTCAGTTACAAGGGGAATCCATTCTGCGGCGGCCAGGGCGTCTACGTCCGGCACCTCTCCCGTGAACTCGCCCGCCTGGGCCACAGCGTCGAGGTGATCGGCGCCCAGCCCTACCCCGTACTCGACGAGGGCGTTCCGCTCACCGAACTGCCCAGCCTCGATCTCTACCGGCAGCCCGACCCGTTCCGTACGCCGGGACTCGGCGAGTTCCGCGACTGGATCGACGCTCTTGAGGTTGTCACGATGCGGACCGGGGGCTTCCCCGAGCCGCTGACCTTCTCGCTCCGCGCCCGGCGCCATCTGACCGCCCGCGCGGGCGAGTTCGATGTCGTCCACGACAACCAGACGCTCGGGTACGGGCTCCTCGGCGACCTCGGCGCGCCGCTGGTCACCACCATCCACCACCCCATCACCGTCGACCGGCGGCTGGACCTGGACGCCGCCGCGAACTGGCGGGCGCGGGCCTCCGTACGCCGTTGGTACGGCTTCACCCACATGCAGAAGCGCGTCGCGCGTCGGCTGCCGTCCGTGCTCACCGTCTCCGGCTCCTCGAAGCAGGAGATCACCGACCATCTCGGGGTGCCGGCGGACCGTATAGACGTCGTGCACATCGGCGCCGACACGGACCTGTTCTCGCCGGATCCGGCCGTGCCCGAGACAGCGGGCCGGATCGTCACGACCTCCAGCGCGGACGTCCCTCTCAAGGGCCTCGTCCATCTCGTCGAGGCCCTCGCCAAGCTCCGTACCGAACAGCCCACCGCACACCTGGTGGTGGTCGGCAGGCGGGCCGAGGACGGCCCCGTCGCCCAGGCCATCGAGAGATACGGGCTCGAAGACGCCGTCGAGTTCGTCAAGGGCATCACCGACGCCGAACTGGTCGCGCTGGTCCGTGGCGCGCAGATCGCCTGCGTACCGTCCCTGTACGAGGGCTTCTCGCTGCCCGCCGCCGAGGCGATGGCCACCGGTACGCCGCTGGTCGCCACCACCGGCGGCGCGATCCCCGAGGTCGCGGGCCCCGACGGCGAGACCTGCCTGGCCGTTCCGCCGGGCGACGCGGGCGCGCTGGCCGCCGCCCTCGGACGGCTGCTCGGCGACGCGGAGCTCCGGGCCCGGCTGGGCGCGGCGGGACGGGAGCGGGTGCTGGCCCGGTTCACCTGGGCCAGGGCCGCGCAGGGTACGGCCGAGCTGTACCGGGCGGCGATGGCCCGGCGGGCGGTTGCCGACACCCGGCGGGCAGGTGCCCGGCAGCCGGGGCGTACCGTGGCCGCGGCCCGTGGCAGCACCCGCTGACGCCGTATCCGTATCCGTGGCTGTAGTCGTACATCCGGCATCCGGCCGTGGCTGTGCGCGCCGGTGCGGTGCTCGCGCGCTCCGCGTGTCCGTACGGTGTCGACGTCGCCCCCTCCGCCCTCTACGTCTTCTCCCATCTCTCCGTTCCTTCGACCGCGAAAGCAGGCCCCTGTGCTGACCGTGGACTTCACCCGCTTCCCGCTCGCCGCGGGCGACCGCGTGCTCGATCTGGGGTGTGGCGCGGGCCGGCACGCTTTCGAGTGCTACCGGCGCGGCGCTCAGGTCGTGGCACTCGACCGGAACGCCGAGGAGATCCGCGAAGTGGCCACGTGGTTCGCCGCGATGAAGGAGGCGGGAGAAGCCCCTCTGGGCGCCACCGCCACCGCGATGGAGGGCGACGCGCTCCATCTGCCCTTCCCCGACGAGTCCTTCGACGTCGTGATCATCTCCGAGGTCATGGAGCACATTCCGGATGACAAGGGCGTTCTCGCCGAGATGGTCCGCGTCCTGCGGCCCGGCGGCCGGATCGCGGTCACCGTGCCGAGGTACGGACCCGAGAAGGTCTGCTGGGCGCTCTCCGACGCGTACCACGAGGTCGAGGGCGGCCATATCCGGATCTACAAGGCCGACGAACTGCTGGGCAGAATGCGGGAGGCCGGGCTCAAGCCGTACGGCACCCACCACGCGCACGCCCTGCACGCGCCGTACTGGTGGCTCAAGTGCGCCTTCGGTGTCGACAACGACAAGGCGCTGCCCGTCCGCGCGTACCACAAGCTCCTGGTCTGGGACATCATGAAGAAGCCCCTGGCCACCCGGGTCACCGAGCAGCTCCTCAACCCCGTCGTGGGCAAGAGCTTCGTGGCCTACGCGACCAAGCCGCACCTTCCCGTGGGGACCGCGCCCGATGCGGCAGCGTCCGATGCGACCGAGTCCGATGCGGCAGCGTCCGCGGCGACCGAGTCCGCGGCGGTCGTCAAGTGACCTGGCCCAGCCGCGGTCGTGGCCCCGGCGCCATGGAGCACCTCGTCCTGCCCGGTGTCCTCACCGCCGAAGAGGCCACCGAGACCGTCGCCGGCATCCTCGCCGTACAGCGCCCCGACGGCGCGATTCCCTGGTTCCGCGGGCACCACCTCGATCCCTGGGACCACACCGAGGCGGCCATGGCGCTGGACGCGGCGGGCGAGCACGAGGCGGCGGCGCTGGCGTACGAGTGGCTCATCCGGCACCAGAACCAGGACGGGTCCTGGTACGCGGGATACCGCGACGGGGACGCCGAACTCCCCGTCGACCGGGGGCGCGAGACCAACTTCTGCGCGTATGCCGCCGTCGGTATCTGGCACCACTACCTGGCCACCGGCGACGACGCGTTCCTGGACCGGACCTGGCCCGTCGTCTACGCGGCGATCGAGTTCGTACTCGGACTCCAGCAGCCAGGTGGCCAGATCGGCTGGAGGCGGGAGGCGGACGGCACGGTCGTCGACGAGGCGCTGCTGACCGGCTGTTCGTCCGTGTACCAGGCGCTGCGCTGCGCGCTCGCGATCGCCGAGGAGCGTGAAGAGCCGCAGCCCGACTGGGAGTTGGCGGCCGGTGCGCTCGGGCACGCGATCCGCGAGCACCCCGAGCGGTTCCTCGACAAGAGCCGCTACTCGATGGACTGGTACTACCCGGTGCTCGGCGGCGCGGTGTCGGGCGCGCAGGCCACGGAGCGGATCGAGGCGGGCTGGGACCGGTTCGTCGTGCCGGAGTTCGGGGTGCGCTGTGTGCTGCCCAACCCCTGGGTGACAGGCGGCGAGAGCTGCGAACTCGCCCTGGCGCTCTGGGTGATGGGACAGTCCGACCGGGCGCTGGAGATCCTCCAGTCCATCCAGCATCTGCGCGCCGAGGACGGGATGTACTGGACGGGTTACGTCTTCGAGGGCGACCGGGCGTTCTGGCCGGAGGAACTCACCACCTGGACGGCGGGTTCGCTGCTGCTGGCGGTGGCCGCGCTGGGGGGAGACGAGGCGACCACCGCCGTGTTCAGCGGGGAGCGTCTGCCGCGTGGGCTGGAGCCGGACTGCTGCGGCTGAGCGGACCCGTCATCGGGGTGTCAGTGGTGTCAGTGGTGTCAGTGGTGTTAGGGGCGTCAGTGGCGTCAGGGGCGTCAGTGGTGTCAGTGGCGTCGGGGGCGTCAGTGGTGTCAGAGGCGGCGCATCCGGTTGGCGAGACCGTGGCCGATGAACAGGTACACCACGGCGGCCAGGCCGTAGCCGCAGACGACACGGGCCCATGCCTCGTTGAAGGTGAACAGGTCGTAGGACCAGCCGGCGAGCCAGCGGGCCGCGCCTTGGACGAAGTCCACCAGGTCGTTGGCGCGGTTGGCGTCCAGCAGGTACATCAGGATCCAGAGGCCCAGGATGAAGGCCATGACGTCCGCGACGACGATGATGATCGCCGCCGCGGATCCGCTTGTACTGCGATGGCGTGAGGACATGTCGAACGTGTTGCCGATTATGGGCGCGTGAAACCCGGACGGTCCGGCCCTGGCGGCGGGTGGTGGGCAGGAGGGCGCGGGACAACGGCAACGGCCCTCGCCGGAACGGGAGTTCCGGCGAGGGCCGTTGTCATGCTGTTTCCGTTGGTGCGACCGGCGACCGGCGACCGGCTGTCAGCCGCGCTGGATGCCGGAGGCGTCCTGGAGGACACCCCGGCGCCCGTCCTGCGTCTGTGCGACCAGGGCGGCACCGCGCTGCTCGACCGCGAGGTACCAGGTGCCCGGCGCCAGTTCGGCGATCGGGGACGGCGAGCCGTCCTCACCGAACAGCGGACGGGCCACCGGCACCGCGAACCAGAACGGCGCGAAGTCGCCCGCGGGGGCGGCGCCACCCGACGGCTGGGCCTGGCCACCTCCCGAGGGCTGGCCGGCCGGACCCGGCTGGGGCTGGCCCGGCTGGCCGCCGAACGATCCGCCGGGCTGGCCCGCACCGTACGGCGAGGGCTGACCGGCGCCGTACGGCTGCGGGTTGCCCGGGTAGCCGTACCCCTGGCCGGGCTGGCCGCCGTACGGCTGCGGGGCCGCCGGCTTCGGGGCGGGGATGAGCGAGCCCTTCAACTGCGGGACGAGCGGGGTGGCGACAGCGCCGCCCGCGAGGATCAGAGCGGCGATGAAGCCGAGGATCAGGCCGCTGCCCGCGTTGACACCGTCGAGGCCGATCAGCGACCAGAGCGCCGTCCAGGCCGCGAAGATCGCCAGAGCGACACCGAACTGCCCCAGATCGAGACCCGCGACCTTGCGCGGCTGCGGCAACGCACGAGCGAGAACGATCAGCGCGGCGGCGATGACCCCGGCCAGGTGGATGCTCATCACGGTGCCCAGCGAGTCCCACGCGTTCGGGGCGCCGCTGGACCCGAAGGCGCTGGACTCGTACAGATTGAGGAACGAGGCGATGAACAGCAACACCGCTGCTCCGATCACCACGCCGTCGCCTCGAGTGAGGGAGCGGATGTTCACGTGAAAAGTCCTTCGTCAGTCGTCTCGTCGGGGCGGTCGTCGCGGCCGCCGGTACGGCGGTACGCGCTGCGAAGCTCGGGGGCGGCTCCCTATCGTACGGATGAATGTATCGTCTGCCCGATCGGGGCGTCTTCCGGGTATCGGGCCCGGTATCCAGCCGTTACGCGAGCTATCCAGCCGTAGCCGTCCGGCCGTTACGCGAGCTCAGTTCAGCAGAAAAGAGCTGATCCCGTCCGAGAGTCCCTGTGCCGCTTTCTGTCGCCATTTCGCGTCGGTGAGCAGGGCGGCGTCCTTCGAATCACGCATGTTGCCGGATTCGAGGAAGACCTTGGGCACGGTCGACAGATTCAGGCCGCCGAGATCGCTGCGCACGTCCAACCCCGTACCTTCGCCGAGGTAGTTGGCGGGTTTACTGCCGGTCGCCCGAGCGAATTCCGCGACGATCTCCTCGCCGAGTGTGCGCGAGGGGCCGACGATGGCCGCGGTGTCCGCTTCCCCGCCCTTGACCAGGGCGGGAAGGATGACATGGAAGCCGCGGTTGCCGGGCGCCGAGCCGTCCGCGTGGACGGAGACGACGGCGTCGGCTTTCGCCTTGTTGCCGATACGGGCGCGCTCATCCACACACGGACCGAAGGGCCGGTCGTCGTCGTGGGTGAACGTGACTGTCGCGCCTTCCTTTTGGAGAAGTGTGCGCAGCCGGTGAGAGACATCGAGGGTGAAAGTCGCCTCGGCGTAACCGGACTTGGTGGAGGTGCCGGTGGTGTCACACTCCTTGCTGGTCGTTCCGATATCCACCGGCTCGTTGATCTCGGTGGGGTGGTCGCGGTTGCGGGGATTGTGGCCGGGATCGATGACGACCACCTTTCCGGCGAGCGGCCCGGTTGGGTCGGTATCCCCGGAAGTGTTGTCGTCCTGTGTGTCCTGTGTGCCTTGTGTGTTGCTTGAGGTGGGGGAGGGGGGCGGTGAGGCGGAATGTCCGGTGGGGGTGGAGGCCGCGGAGGTGGCGCCGGCCGCCGCCGCGGCGTCCGGACCATCACCGCCGGGGCCGCTGATGCCCTGCCAGACGAACCACCCCGCCAACGCGGTCGGCACCAGTGCGGCGACCGCGACAGTGAGGTTGCTCCGGCCGAAGGGGCGGCGGACGGGCTGCTGGCTCTCGTCGTACGACACGACGCGATGGTAGTGCGAGCGGGTCAGATTCCCGGCGCCGTGCGGCGCAGAACACGCAAAGAGTCAGTCACCGGGGGGACAGCGGGCCCGGTCGATGCGGGGGTCCCGGCGGCCGTCTCGGCTCCGGTGGCTGCCCCGGCTTCATTGGCCGTCGCGGCTTCGGTGGTCGTCTCGGTGAAGGCGCCGGACGCGAGGGCGCGGCGGTAGATCCGGTACGGCGCCTGGCCGCCGTCCGCCGGATCGGGGAACACGTCGTGGATGACCAGCAGTCCGCCCTCGGCCAGCCGGGGGACCCAGCCCTCGTAGTCGCCGTTGGCGTGCTCGTCGGTATGGCCGCCGTCGATGAAGACCAGCCCGACCTGGCCGCCCCAGACCTGTGCCACCTGCGGCGAGCGGCCGACGACCGCGATCACATGGTCTTCCAGGCCGGAGTGGTGGAGCGTACGGCGGAACGTGGGGAGTGTGTCCATCCGGCCGGTGTCGGGGTCGACCAGGGTCGGGTCGTGGTACTCCCAGCCGGCCTGCTGCTCCTCGCTGCCGCGATGGTGGTCGACGGTGACGGCGACCGTACCGGCTTCGCGGGCGGCGGCGGCCAGCAGGAGGGTGGAGCGACCGCAGTAGGTGCCGACCTCCAGGAGCGGCAGACCGAGCGCGGAGGCGTGGACCGCCGCCGCGTACAGGGCGAGGCCTTCGTGGACGGGCATGAAGCCCTTGGCGGCCTCGAAGGCGGCGAGGATCTCGGGTGCGGGTGCGGGTGCGGTCGCTGATGCCGGTGTGAGCGTGGGGGCCGGTGCGAGTGTCGGCAGCGGTGCCTGGGGTTCGACTGCCTCGGACTCGGTACCGGTGGGCATGCGCTCTCCGTAAGTTGTCGGGTGACCCGGGAGGGCCGGGGGCGGCCCCATGCTGCCGTACACCACCGGCGATGCGGGCGCCGGGGGTGTACGGCATGAGGCTGGTCAGGACCGGACGGGGTCCGCGACCGGAGAGGACCTATGGCGCGCAGGACCTATGGCGCGCAGGGCCTACGGCGCGCAGGACCTACGACCGGACTGATCGGGCCGACTCGACGGTGTTCCGGGGTTCCGGCGCGTTCTGCGCGAGCGTCGGGTCCCGGTCCAGGCCCAGTCCCAGGCCCAGGACCAGATCGGCATCGACCGGCAGACCGTCCCCGGCGTACTCCGCCGGGCGCGCGTGCGGCGCGTATCCCGTGGCCGACCCCGCCAGTACGTACGGGCCGGCGCTCGGCGGCAGCAGTGCGTAGTGGCCGTCCTCGTCGGCGGTGGTGAGGCCCGCCTGCCTGCCCCGACGGTCGATCAGTGTGACGTTCGCCCGAGCCACCGGCGTACCGTCGGCGTCCAGCACCCGCCCCCGGAATCCGCCGGACCCCGCGACGAGTGTCCGCTGCCGGACTGCCCCGTCGCCTTCGGCCAGGGACGACTCCGCGTCGGCCGTCAGGGACTTCGCTGCCACTGCCGTTCGCTGCGACGGCAGGAACGCCGCCAGCACCAGACCCACGATCACCGCACCCGTGGCGATCAGGAACGAGACACGGAAACCGTGCATCGTCGGCACCGCCACCCCGCCGGTCTGGACCGAGGTGTGGGCCAGCACCATGCCGATCACCGCGCTCGACACCGACGTACCGATGGAGCGCATGAGAGTGTTCAGGCCATTGGCCGCGCCGGTCTCCGACGGGTCGACGGCACCGATGATCAGGGCGGGGAGCGAGGAGTACGCGAGGCCGATGCCCGCGCCCACGACCACCGAGATGATGATGGTCTGCCAGGCCGCGTTCATCAGGCCGAGGCCGCCCCCGTACCCGATCGCGATGATCAGCATGCCGAGGATCAGCGAGACCTTGGGGCCGTGCTTGGCGGAGATGCGGGCGTAGACCGGCGCGGTGAACATCATCGTCACGCCGAGAGGGGCCACGCACAGGCCCGCCACCACCATCGACTGCCCCAGGCCGTATCCGGTCGCGGCGGGCAGCTGGAGCAGCTGGGGGAGGACGAGCGAGATCGCGTAGAAGGCGACACCGACCATGATCGAGGCGAGGTTGGTGAGCAGTACCTCACGACGGGCGCTGGTCCGCAGGTCGACCAGCGGCGCGGAACTCTTCAGCTCCATGACGCCCCACAGCAGAAGAATCGCGGTCCCCAGGCCGAACAGTCCGAGGGTGGTGGACGAGCCCCAGCCCCAGTCGCTGCCCTTGGTGATCGGCAGCAGCAGCGAGACGAGCCCGGCGGACAGACCGATCGCGCCGAGCCAGTCGAACGCGCCGATGGCCCGGACCGAGGACTCGGGGACGTAACGGACGGTCAGCAGGATCGACAGTGTGCCGAGCCCGGCGGCGGCGAAGAACAGTACGTGCCAGTCCGCGTTCTGGGCGATCAGCGCGGCGACGGGCAGGGCGAGTCCGCCGCCCACGCCTATGGAGGAGCTCATCAGGGCCATCGCCGAACCGAGCTTCTCGCGCGGCAGTTCGTCGCGCATGATGCCTATGCCGAGGGGTATCGCGCCCATGGCGAAGCCCTGGAGCGCCCTGCCGACGATCATGACGACGAGGTCGTCGGTGAACGCGCAGATCAGCGAGCCGAACACCATGACGGCGAGGCTGGCGAGCAGCATGCGCCGCTTGCCGAAGAGATCGCCGAGCCGCCCCATGATCGGCGTCGACACGGCACCGGCGAGCAGGGTGGCGGTCATCACCCAGGTGGCGTTGGCGGGGGCCGTGCTGAGGAGGACGGGCAGGTCCTTGATGACGGGGACGAGCAGGGTCTGCATCACCGCGACGGTGATACCCGCGAAGGCGAGGATGGGGACGACACCGCCGGTGCGTCGGCCCTGTGGATCAGGGAGCGCTCCGGCGTGCTGATCGGTCGTCGTCTGCGTCATACGTGGGGCCTCCGGGCGGGAAGTGAGGGTCGGGAAGTCTGGGCGGTGCGGGAGCCGAACGTCCGGGAGAACGACCGTACGGGAGTCGGACGTACGGGAAGTGAAAACGGACTTAAAGGGCTTACGGGAAGTCAAGGTGAGCGGGCGGTACAGAGGAGCGGGCGGTACAGAGAAGCGGGCGGTACAGAGGAGCGGGCTGTAGAGGGAAGCGGGTCGTACAGAGAAGAGGGTGGCAGGGAGCGCGGTAGGTCAGGCAGGGCAGGAAGAGGGCGGCGGAAAGCGCGGGGAAGTGCGCGGGTGTGTGCGGACGGGGCGGACGGGCGGGGCGGACAGACGGGGCGGACGGGCGGACGCGGTCGCCTGCGGGCAGCGCCGACCGCCAAGTGGATGCAGTATGAAACATTTTTTTCGGGCGTGCTTATTCCGGCGAGCGCGGTACGAATCCGCTACGAACCGAGCGGTACGAACCCGGCCGACGCCGACGGCTGTTCACGGAACGACCGTGTGGACCGGTCCGCCCCTCGGTCGGACCGCGGCCCGATATCCCGATGTGCGGACAGTGTGGCTGATGCGACCATGACAGCCATGGTCAGAGCCTCGTCACCAACTGATGCTGTCCACATATCCGCCCCCGCCGAGTCCCGCCGTACCTGGGCGGTGGTCCTCGCCGCCTGCGCCGGGCAGTTCCTCGTCGTGCTCGACGTGTCCGTGGTGAATGTCGCACTGCCGTCGATGCGCGCGGACCTCGGACTCACCACCGCCGGTCTCCAGTGGGTCGTCAACTCCTACTCGATCGCCTTCGCCGGCTTCATGCTGCTCGGCGGACGGGCGGCGGACCTCTTCGGACGCAAGCTGATGTTCCTGACCGGGCTCGGGGTGTTCACCCTGGCCAGCGCCGCGGGCGGACTCGCCCAGGAGGGCTGGCAGTTGCTCGCCGCACGCGCCGTGCAGGGGCTCGGCGCGGCCGTGCTGGCGCCCGCGACCCTCACGATCCTGACGAGCGCCGTACCGGAGGGAGCCGCCAGGACCCGGGCCATAGCGACCTGGTCGGCGGTCGGCGCGGGCGGCGGTGCGGCCGGCGGCCTGGTCGGTGGTGTCCTCACCGACCTGCTGTCCTGGCGCTGGGTGCTGCTGATCAATGTGCCGATCGGTGTGCTGGTCCTGGCCGGCGCCGCGCTATGGGTGACCGAGAGCCGTACGGCACGGGCGCGCCGCCTCGACCTGCCGGGGGCGATGCTGGTCACGGTCGGGCTGGCGACGGTGGCGTACGGCGTCGTGCAGACCGACGAGCGGGGCTGGGGCACGGCGGCGACACTGCTGCCCCTGCTCGGCGGACTGCTGTTGCTCGGCGTTTTCGTGGCAGTGGAAGCGCGGACGAAGGCGCCGCTGATGCCGCTGGGGCTGTTCCGCGTACGGGCCGTGTCCGCGGCCAACGCGGCGCTGTTCGTCTGCGGCGCGGCGTCCTTCTGCACGTGGTTCTTCATGACGGTGTACTGCCAGAACGTGCTGGGGTACGACCCGTTGACCGCCGGTCTCGCGCTCGTTCCCAGTTCCCTGAGCGCGGTGCTCGGCTCGAAGCTGGCGCCCCGGCTGATGACCTGGATGGGCGCCCGCGACCTGGCGGTGACCGGGGCACTGGTGGCCGCGACCGGCTTCGGCTGGCAGTCCCTGATGACCGCTGACGGAACGTATCTCTCGTCCGTCCTCGGCCCCGGCGTCCTGATGATGACCGGCATGGGCCTCGCCGCCACCCCGCTCGCCGCACTGGCCACGGCGGGCGCGGCCCCCGGCGACGCGGGCCTGGTCTCGGGCCTGATCAACACCTCCCGCACGATGGGCGGCGCGCTCGGGCTGGCGATCCTGTCCACGGTGGCGGCGTCCCGTACGGCGGGCGGAACGAGCCCGGAGGCACAGACGGAGGGGTATGCGCTGGCCTTCAGGACCGGCGCGGGGGTGTTGCTGACGGCGGTGCTGCTGTTGCTGGTGTGGCTGCCGCGCCGCGCGGAGTCGTAACGGGCAGCGAGTTCACACGCGATGGACCGCGGGATCGCGCGCAAAGGGCAGCGGGATCGCGTGCAACGAACAGCCGGTTCGCGCGCAACGGGCAGCCGGTCCGCCCGCAACGGACGTAACGAGGGTTGCCACGGCGACCAGCGGTTCAGCGACGCCCGAGCGCGCCGTGAGCTCACCTGGACGACCCGTCTCGACGTCCTGACCGAACTCACCCAGGGTTGAACCACGAGGCAAAGCCCGGGGCCAACCACCAGGGAACGTCCAGGGCCGAACCCCCGGAGAGCGTCCAGGGCCGAACCACCGGGAAAGGTGTGCCTGCCCCATCGGGAAGGCGGTGCCGAATGCGGGGCCTGGAAGTCGTCGTGGTGGTTCTCGCGGCCGTGCTGGCCATGACATGGCTGGCCCGCCGCCTGCGCTGGAACGAGCCGGTCCTGCTGGTGGCGGGTGGCTGCCTGATCGGCCTCACCCCCACGTTCCGCACGCTGGTCCTGCCGCCCCCGGTCGTTCTGCTGCTCTTCCTGCCACCCCTGCTCTACTGGGAGTCGCTGACCACCTCGCTCCGCGAGATCCGGACGAATCTGCGCGGAATCGTGCTGCTCGCGACCGGCCTCGTGCTGGCCACCGCCGCCGCCGTGGCCGCGGTGGGGCACGCCCTGGGCCTCTCCTGGCCGCTCGCCTTCGTCCTGGGCGCCGTCGTCGCCCCCACCGACGCCATCGCTGTGGCGGCGGTCGCCCGACTCCTGCCTCGCCGGACCCAGACCATCCTCCGGGCGGAGAGCCTGATCAACGACGGCACCGCACTGGCCCTCTACGCGGTGCTCGTCGGGATCGCCGTTCAGGGACAGACCGTCACCTGGTGGGGCACCGCCGTACGCTTCCTGCTGGCCTACGCGGGCGGTGTCGCGATCGGCGCCGCCTGCGCCGTCGTCGTTGTGGCACTGCGCAAGCGGCTGCATGACCGCGTGTTGGAGAGCGCCCTGGCCGTGCTCACCCCGTTCGCCACCTACCTGCCCGCGCAAGCCCTGGGCGTCTCCGGCGTCCTGGCGGTGGTCACCTGCGGTCTCATCCTCAGCCAGGCAGGCCCCAGGGTGATCAGCGCGAGCGCCAGAGTGCAAGCCACCAACTTCTGGGAGGTGAGCACCTTCATCCTCAACGGTGCCCTGTTCGTTCTGGTGGGCATCCAGACACCCGCCATCGTGCGCGCGATCAGCGGCGTCTCCCTGGGACACGCGGTGGTCACCGCGTTGCTGGTCGGCGCCGTGGTGATCGCCACCCGCCTGCTGTGGCTGTACTCGGTGCCCTACCTCCTGCGCGTCATCGACCGCCGCCCGGTCCAGCGCACGCTGCGCTCCGGCGCCCGGGAACGGTTCCCCCTCGCCTGGAGCGGCGTGCGCGGGGCCGTGTCGCTGGCGGCCGCCCTCGCCGTCCCGGCCACCACTGCCGCGGGCCGGCCGCTCGGGGGACACGGCCTGCTGGTGTTCACCGCCGTGGCCGTCATCCTGGTCACGCTGGTCCTCCAGGGAACGACCATGCCCGCGGTGATCCGCTGGTCCGGGCTGCGCGGCGATCCCCACGAGACCACCGAAGAACGCCACGCCCGTCGCCAGATGGCCGATGCCGCGCTGGAAGCCCTTCCCGAGCACGCCGACCGCCTGAAAGCGCCGCCGGAGACCACCGACACCATCCGGAGCGAACTGCGCCAGTACGCCGCCGAGGACGCGGCCGAGGACGCGGAACCACCCGACACCGGGCCCGGCGTGCGGACCGGGCTCGAACTGCGCCGCACGCTGGTCGGCGTCCAACGCAGCGCCCTGATCCGCCTGCGCGACCAGCGCGTCATCGACGACATCGTCCTGCGCCGGCTTCAGTCGGTCCTGGACAACGAGGAAATCCGGATCGAGCTGGCCCTGCGTACCTTCACCGGCCGGCCGCCCTCACCACCGGCGGACGGCACGGCCGATCCGCGCGGCAGGGAGCCCGGGGAGTGAGCGACCGAGTCGCGCGGGGGCGGCAGCGGCGGGTACAGGTACGAACGCCGGTACCGGTACGGGCCGTACGGTCAGCGCGTAGTACCCGGTGTGATCGGACACGGTGACCGTCACCGGGGCGCCTCGCACGAGCCGGCCCCACGCCGCCTCCTGCGCGTCGGCGTCAACACACCACTGCCGCAACTCGGTCGGTACGTCACGGAGCCCGGCGGGGAGCCGGTGCACGACAGGCTCCTGGAGTTGGTGCGCCGTCCAGGGCTCGGGGTCGAGACCGTCGGCGATACGGCGGGCCTGCTCCCGGAGCCATCGGAGCGCGAAATCCGGGGAGTTGGTCCGGATGCTGCCGAGCACGAATCGCACGGTGGCGCCGTTGACCGGCCCTTCCCCGATCGCCGACGCGTGGTGGACGACACCGGTCATGCGGGTCTGCCGTCCCGGCGCCCGCGCTGCTTCCGGTGCAGCGCCGCGAGGGCCCGAAGCTGTCGCCGTTCCCTGTCGGTCGCGGGCCGGACCGCTATGGCGCGGGCGTCCCAGACGTATCCCGCGGGTCGGATGAGCCGGACCACGGAACCGTGGAGCTGGTGCACCACACCGGGCATGTCCGTGCCGGGATCGTAGACGGCCATGCCGACAACAAGCCTGATGTCGTGGGGCGTTACCGGTAGCTGTCGCAGTGGGTGTGTGCCCGTACGCGGGTTCATGTGAGATCACCGGACCGCCGGTGCGGATGCGCCGCGATCTGCCGTGCACACTCGAAGGCGCTGACCGCCCCGATGCCCCGATACGCATTGTCCCGCCGCCGGTCCCACCACTCACACACATCGCAACCGGGGGTGGGCTCCAGGTCAACCGGTGGGTAGGCCGGGGCCGGAGAGATCCCCAGGCGGCGGTCACTTGGTGACATGGGAGCGCCGCCGCGTGTGAGTGGGGGCCGTAGCGGCCACGTAGCCCGCCGTCCGTCGCCGATCTGCTGTAGACATGCCCGTCCGCTCCGCCCATCGGGGCCTGGTTGGGTACGGGACCGATGGACTACCGTGCGTGTTCTGGTGGTTACGAGAATGCACCCGGAGGAGGCTCCGAAGACGGTCGGCGGAATGTACTTCGCCGCCACGTTCCGTTAGTTCCACACGCTCCACGGAGGACAAGGAAATGCCGCCGAGACGGGTGATCACAGGCAGGAGTCAGGAGCCGCGTAAGCGGTTCGTGCAGGAATTGAGCGCACTGCGGGCGCAGAAGGGCGACAGCCTCCGGAAGCTGGGCGAAGTGCTGGGCTGGGACTGGTCGTTGTTCGGGAAAATGGAGAGCGGCGAGACGCTGGGCGGCCCGGAAGTCGTCCAGGCGCTCGATCAGTACTACGGGACGCCGGGGCTTCTGCTGACGTTGTGGGAGCTGGCCGCCGGAGACCTCACGCAATTCCGGGAGCGATACCGCCGGTACATGATCCTGGAGGCCGAGGCGGTGAGCCTGTGGCACTACGGGGTCAGCGTGCTGCCGGGTCTGTTGCAGACTGAGGGGTACGCGCGTGAGCTGCTTGCCGCAGGCGGCGCCAGTGGCGGCGAGTTGACCCGGCAGGTCAAGGCCCGGATAGGGCGGCGCGAGTTGCTGGACGGTGACGGCGCCCCACGCTTCCGCGCCATCGTGTCCGAAACGGTGTTGCGTACGCCGTTGCGGGACGCGCAGTGCTGGCAGGAGCAGCTTGAACACCTGGCGGCGATGGCCGAGCGGCCCAACTTCACCCTGCATGTGCTGCCCACCGCCTCTGGTCTGCACGGCTTGGTGAGCACGGACGTGATGTTCCTGCGCATGCCGGACGGCCGCACCGTGGCGTACACGGAGAACGCCCACCAGGGGCAACTCGTCGAGGAAGCAGCACCTGTTGAGGGTCTCCAACTCGCGTACGATTTTGTTCGCGACCTAGCGATGCCCCCGGTCGAGTCGCGGAAATTCGTCATGAGGATGTTGGAGGAAGCGCCGTGGGACCCGTCGACCTGAACGCCGCAACCTGGCGCAAGAGCACGTACAGCAACCCGGACGGCGGTCAGTGCGTGGAGGTGGCGGACGGAGTGCCTGGTGCTGTCCCCGTTCGGGACTCCAAAGCCCCCCACCGGCCCGCACTGATTTTTCCGCGCCCCGCGTTCGTTTCCTTCGTCCGAGCCGTTCGCGGCGGCGGGTTCGACGTCACATGAGGATGTTGGAGGAAGTGCCGTGGGCTCCGTCGATCTGAATGCGGCTACCTGGCGCAAGAGCACGTACAGCAACCCGGATGGTGGCGCGTGCGTGGAGGTGGCGGACGGAGTGCCTGGTGCTGTCCCCGTTCGGGACTCCAAAGCCCCCCACCGGCCCGCACTGATTTTTCCGCGCCCCGCGTT
>NZ_JBIVMZ010000004.1:289721-382990 GCF_044753355.1 Streptomyces sp. NPDC088400
CGTTCGCCTCGTTCGTCCGAGCCGTCCGTTGCGGCGAGTTCGGCGTCAGCTGAACAGATCCACAGCACCGGGCCCCGCTACTCGTCTCAAGCAAATCTTGAGTGGCGGGGCTTTGGCATGGCGTCCAAGTGGCAAGCCTGCCTGGCGAGTTGGCCAGCGAATCCCGTAGCCTTATTGAATTCTGAAGAATTACCCCGGCGGGGGAATTAAACGAGCTGGCGCAGATACGCCATTGTTCATACTGTGCCGCCCCTCGTACGGGTGATAGTCGCCAACTCCTCTAGCTGATGGGTCATTTGGCGTGCCATAAAGGGGGTGTGCGAATGGCGAGGTTCCTCTTCCCTTCTCTCCGTTCGCCTTCTCTCAAGAAAAGAGGAAGTCATGCGTCAAATGCGCATCAAGGCCAAGGGGGTCGCGGTATTCGCTGCGCTCGCGGTCGCCGGCACCGGAGTTGTGGCGGCCACCTCGGCATCGTCCGCCACCGAGACACCCGCCTCCGTCGAGCGGACGGTCGCCGAGGCGAAGGCGCCTGCGGCGGCCCGCTATACGGTCGCTCTCAAGAAAAACGTCAGCGCTGCGAATATCCGTATAAGTACGGTCGAAGACTCACGCAACAACTTGTGGGGCACCGTCCTGAGAGGTACGAAATTCTATGTGGCGTGCTGGATCCCGAAGGGGCAGGACGGACAAGACTGGTTCCGGCTCTACTACGACGACGTGGAGACTCGCTACGTCCTGAGTGAATGGATCAACGAGGGGTCGCAGAAGATCCCGAAGTGCTAGACGATTCATCGCCCTTCGCGGCAGCGGTAAGAATACCGTTCAAGGAGCTCTGACGGCTCCTTCGGCTGACCGGGGTCATCGGTGCATCTGGCGGTGCGGTGGTGAATCCCATGGTGCGTCGGATCATCGGTGGGCGGTTCGGTGGTCCGGCGCTTCAATTCAATTGTCCATCGACTCAATTGTCCATCGACTCCGGACTTTTCCTGGTATCAAGAGGTCCTCGCCGCCCTGCGGTACGAGACCACCGCGTACGAACCGAACACGAGCACCCAGCCCATCAGCACCACGATCGTGGTGGCGCCGGGGGCCGTGCCGTGTGTGGTGGACCAGCCCAGGTCGGCGAAGCGGTTGGCGGGGGTGTACACGGCGAGCGAGCGCAGCCAGCCCGGGAAGGCGTCGACCGGGAACCAGAGTCCGCCGATCACGGCCAGGCCCATCAGGCAGCCCGTGTTCACCACGCCGGTCGTCTGGGCGGAGAGCCGGTAGCCGTTGCCGATGCCGAGCAGGGTGAAGGGGAGCGCGCCCGCCCATAGCAGGGTGATCAGGGCGGCCCACTGCCAGAGGCCGAGCCGTACACCGTTGATCAGGCCGCCCGCGAGGAGGACGGCGAGCACCGCAGGGAGTACGGTCACCGAGCCCGCGATCGCCCGGCCCAGCACCACCTGCCGGTGCGGCATCGGGGTGATCCGCAACTGGCGCAGCCAGCCGAGGGACTTGTCCTCGGCGATACCGGTGCCGGTGCTCATGGCCGCGCCGAGCGCCCCGTACGCGGCCATGCCGACCATGGAGGCGGTCTTCCAACTGTCGTCGTCGGACCCGGCCCCGGCCACGTTGGTGAAGAGCAGATACATCAGGACCGGCATCCCGGCGCCGAAGATGACGAAGCCGGGGTCGCGCAGCGTCCGGCGGACTTCGAGCTTGACGTACTTCAACATCACGCCGCCTCCTTCGTGGACGCGGTGGCGGTCGTGCCCGTGCCCGTACCCGTACCCGTGGTCGTATTCGTGAGCTTCAAGAAGGCGTCTTCCAGGGTCGCCGGGGTCACTTCGAGCCCGCGTATCGCGTCGAGTCCGGCGAGGGCGACGACCGTGGCGTCGGAGTCGTCCGTACGGAGCAGGGCCCGGCCGCCGCGTACCTCGACCGAGCCGACACCGGGCAGGAGGCCGAACTCCTCGGTGGTGCGGCCCGCCAGGTCGACGGAGACGAGATGGCCGCCGGCCGCGCTCTTGATCAGCTCGCTGGTGCCGTCCGCGACGATCCGGCCGTGGTCGATGACGACGATCCGGTCGGCGTTGGCGTCGGCCTCCTCCAGGTAATGCGTGGAGAAGAGCACGGTGTTGCCGCGCTCGGCGTAGGCGCGCATGGAGGTCCAGAAGGCGCGGCGGGCCTCCACGTCGAGGGCGGCGGTGGGTTCGTCGAGGACGATCAGTTCCGGGCTGCCGGCCAGCGCGACCGCGAACCTGACGCGTTGCAGCTGGCCGCCGGAGAGTCTGTCGACGCGACGGTCCGCGTATTCGGTGAGTCCGGCGAGGTCGAGCGACTCGGCGACGGGCAGCGGGCGGGGGAAGGTGCTCGCGACGAACGCGACCAGTTCCCGCACGGTCACCCGCTTGATCGGCCGGGCGTCCTGGAGCATCGCCCCGACTTGCCCGGCCGCCACGGCCCGCGCGGGTGGCCCGCCGAAGAGCCGTACCGTCCCGGCGTCGGGCTCGTCCAGGCCGAGGAGCATGCCGATGGTGGTCGACTTGCCCGCGCCGTTGCGGCCGAGCAGCGCGACGGTCTCGCCGCGCGGGATGCCCAGGTCGACGCCGTCGACGGCCCGTACAGCGCCGAAGTTCTTGATCACACCGGTGAAGCTCACGGCGCTCGCCCCGTTCGCCGAGCTCCCCGCGTTCGCCACGCTCGCGGCGTTCACCGCGTCTGCTGTTCGCGTCATGCCCCCGACGCTACGGAGTGGGCCCGGTGCTGCGGAAGCCTCGCATATACGAACTCGACCGGTACAAATGTCACTCCTTCGAGCGCGGGACGCGGCGGGAACGTCGAGAGGCCACCGCGGGTGCACCGCGGCGGCCTCTCGACGTCCGGCCTCGGATCCTCGGATCAGGCCGCTTTGCTGCTTTCCGATTGTCCCGGGCGGCGGTGGCGGCCGTACGCGGGAGTCGCTGAGTCCTCCGTCGGTGCCGCACCCCCTCGGTGCTTTCCGAGACCGCCGATGCCGTCCTGGTCGGCGTCCGCTCCCTGCGGGCGCCCCTGGGTCGTGTCGGTTCGGGCTTCAGACATGTTGGGAAGTCACCCCGTCGTGATCGCTTACTTGTGTGACGCAGGGCCCCGGCCGCTTCCGTACCGCCCTCCAGCATGGCGGTACGCGTCCACATCACCGTCACCGACAAGTGCCCGGTCGGTACGGCGGCGCAGCCCCGGCGAAAGTCTAGCCAGATGCTTCGCGGTCCGTGAGGGGCGCCTGCTGCAAGGGAATGGGCCTGCAGGGGATAGGAGTCTGTGGGGCGGCGTACGGTTCCCGGCCCGGCGATTCCGGTTGTGCCGGTTTCGCGGACAGCCCCGGACCGGCGGACAGCCTCGGACCGGACACGGGATCCGGTGCGTCAGCGGCTCCGGGACACGGCTCCGGTACGGCACCCGCTCCAGGGCATGGCTCCGGTGGAGCGCCCGCTCCGTGGCCCGGCTCCGGCAGCGGCATGTCCACCGGGGCCATGAGCCGCGACACCCCGCACGGCACCGACCCCGTCGCGTACGGCAGTCGCAGTTCGCCCTCCCGGGTCCACAGCCCGGCCCCCGCCAGCCACCCGTCCGGCGCGGGCAGTTGATGCAGTTGCCGGCCCGCCGGCCGCCACACCCCCACCCAGCTGCCCGCCACCCCGTTGTCCGTCACGCCGTCGATCCGCAGCGCCACCGCGCAGCTCTCCGGCGTCAGTACCTGCCCCGGTTGTACGGCGAACGGCGTCACCGTACGGCCCCCCGGCCGCAGGCACTCGGGGAAGCGCACCGGCATCCGGCTCCCGAGCACTCCCCAGCCCAGCCGGTCGTGCCCCGGCGCGTCCGAGCGGATCAGCAGCAGGCCGCTGTCCGGATCCGCCAGCAGCAGCCGGTCGTTGCTCTCGTCGGTGATCTGGAGGAGCGGAGTCGCCTCGCCGCCCCGTTCCAGGTCGATGGCGACGGCCTTCACCACGCCGTCGTGATCCTCGCGGTCCAGGGCCAGTATCCGACCCGTACGGTCGAGCCAGGCGCCGCCCGAGCAGCGGCCCGGCACCTCGGCGACCCGCTCGGGGCCGAAGGCGCTGCCCGCCACCAGCCAGATCGTGGTGGAGTGCGCGCCGACCGAGAGCGCGTACGCGCGGCGGCCGTCCGGCGACGGCGGCAGGAGCGTCAGCTCCGCGTACTCGTCCTCGCAGCCGACCGCGCCCACCGGCAGTTGGCCCGTCCCCCGCCCGGCCGGGTAGAGGAGGGAGAAGTCGTGCCGGTCCGCCACCCGGCGCCGGATGAGCACCCGCCCGTCCGCCAGGGGCAGCACATCGGTGTCGGGCTCCTCGGGCTGGTCGAGGGGGAGGGGTACGGCGTACGGCTCGGGTCCGTCGAGGGTCCAGCGCTCCGGGAACCACGCGTCCGCGCTGCCGCCGCCGTATCCGCATCCACTGCCGTATCCACCGCTGTCCCCGCCGCCGTAGGCACTGCCGCCGTAGGCGCTGCCGTATCCACCGGTGGTCGGGCCGTCCGGGGGCGATGCGCCGAGCGTCAGCCGCGCGGCGTAGGCCCCGTTCGCCGTGATCGCGAACTCCGCACGCCGGGCCGCCTCGCGTGCCGCTCCGTGCGCGGTGTCGCGTGCCGGTCCGGTCCCGCCCTCGGTAGCCGTCTCGGTAGCACAGGCCGTCATCGGTTGGTCACCTCCGGCGACGAAACTAGTTTTCGCACTTCCTGCCGAACAACACGTGCCTCGTCACTTCACACATAAGGGTGGCCGCCACGGCATTCACCTGAGAGCGCGGGGCGGGTGTGCTGCCCGATGACGTTCGCTTAAGGTAAGGCCTGCCTAAGTAACCTCACTGGGCACTGTCCTGCACCGCTACTGAGCACCGTCCTGCACCGCTCTTGTCCGCTCTGCACGCCGTGCTCGGCCTCGCTCACCGGGAGCACGAAGCATGTCCATATCCCTGTCGACATCTCTCGCCCGATCGGCAAGACGCCGTGGCGCGGCGGCCGTTGTCGCCCTCGCCGTCGCGTTCTCCCTCGCGGCCTGCGGAGGTGGCTCCTCCGGTGGTGACTCCGCCGCGTCCGGCGGTGACGGTGACGGCGGCGGCAAGAAGGCCGCCGTGGCCACCGGCGGCAAGGACTTCGCCGACGCGGCCAAGAAGACGGCCGCGTACGGGACCGACGCCGAGCCGGGCCGGTTCCCGCGCACGATCACGCACGCCATGGGCACAACGGAGTTGAAGAAGCGCCCGGAGCGGGTCGTCGTGCTGGACGTCGGTGAGTTCGACAACGTCGTGTCGCTCGGCATCAAGCCCGTCGGCTACGCCCCGACCGAGGGCGACGAGGGCATTCCGGGCTATCTGAAGAAGGGTGCGGGCAGCCCGAAGGACGTCGGCACCATCAACAACCTCAATCTTGAGGCGATCGCGGGCCTGAAGCCCGACCTCATCCTCGGCAGCCAGCTGCGCGCGGCCGACAAGTACAAGGAGCTGTCGGCGATCGCTCCGACGGTCTTCTCGATCCGGCCGGGCTTCACCTGGAAGGAGAACTACCTCCTGAACGCCCAGGCGTTGGACCGTACCGCCGGGGCGAAGGCCGCGCTCACCGCGTACGACAAGAAGGTGGCCGCCCTCTCCGCCGACATCGGCCCGGACAAGCCGACCGTCTCGATGGTGCGCTACATGCCGGACCGGCTGCGGCTGTACGCGAAGGCGTCCTTCATCGGCACGGTCCTCGACGACGTCGGCCTGCCGCGCCCCGAGAACCAGCAGGTCGAGGATCTCGCCGTGGAGATCAGCCCGGAGAAGATCGACGACGCGGACGCCGACTGGATCTTCACCGGGGTGTACGGCGACCCGGAGAAGACCGGGCGGGACAGCGCGCGTTCCAACCCGCTGTGGAAGAACCTGAACGCGGTCAAGGACGGCCGGGCCAAGGACGTGCGGGACGAGACCTGGTACCTGGGTCTGGGCGTGACGGCGGCCGGCCTGGTGCTGGACGATCTCCGCGGCTACCTGGCCAAGTGACGGACGGGGTACGGAGCGTGGCGGGGCGCGAGACGGTTCCGTGGGGTACGGCCTGAGCCGGTACCGCCCGAGCGGGTACGGGACCGGCCCCCGGCGGGAGACGGTCCGCGGCCGTATCGGCGGTGCCGTCGGCTGCCGTGCCGGCGGCGGTATCGGCCAGGGCGTCGGCCAGGGTGTCGGCAGTCGCCGCATGCTGGTCCAGGCCCCGGTCCGCAGGCCCGTCCAAGCCCTGGCCGGACGGGTACACGAGGCAGGTAGCCTTTGCACCGTGCCTTCCGTGTCTTCCGTCCCCTCAGCGCCTCGTCCGGCCGCGCCCCGGCTGTCCGACGTACTCGCCGCGCTCGATGCCCTCTGGCCCCCCGAGCGCGCCGAACAGTGGGATGCCGTCGGCACGGTCTGCGGTGATCCCGACGCCCCGGTGACCCGCGTCCTGTTCGCCGTCGACCCCGTGCAGGACATCGCCGACGAGGCCGTACGGCTCGGCGCCGACCTGATCGTCACGCACCATCCGCTCTATCTGCGCGGTACGACGACGGTCGCGGCGTCCACGTTCAAGGGCCGCGTCGTGCACACCCTCATCAAGAACGACATCGCGCTGCATGTCGCCCACACGAACGCCGACACCGCCGATCCCGGTGTCTCCGACGCCCTCGCGGGCGCGCTGGACCTGCGGATCGTGGGACCCCTCGTACCGGATCCCACCGACGCCTCCGGGCGGCGCGGCCTGGGCCGGATCTGCGAGCTGGACCGTCCCGCGACCCTCCGCGACTTCGCCGCGCGCGTCGCGCACCGGCTGCCCGCCACCGCGCAGGGCATCCGGATCGCCGGTGACCTGGACGCCCTCGTCCGTACGGTCGCGGTCAGTGGCGGCTCCGGCGACAGCCTCTTCGACCAGGTCAGGGCGGCGGGTGTGGATGTGTTCCTCACCGCCGATCTGCGCCACCACCCGGCCTCCGAGGCTGTCGCGCAGGCCGTTTCCCAGGCCGCTGCCCAGACTGGCCCGTCGGCTGCCTCCCTGGTTGCCTCCCCGGCTGGTTCCCCGGCTGTTTCCCTGGCTGGTTCCGCCCCCTCGGAGTCCCCGCAGGACTCGCCGCCCCCGCGGCACTCACCGCTGGGACTGATCGACGCCGCGCACTGGGCCACCGAGTGGCCCTGGTGCGAGCAGGCCGCCGCCCAGCTCGATGAGATTTCCGACCGCCATGGCTGGGACCTGCGGGTCCACGTCTCGAAGACGGTCACCGATCCCTGGTCCGCCCATCTAGCCCCCGCCACCTCAGGAGCCCCCAACTGAACGCCGCGCCCGCCGACCAGATCCGACTCCTCGACGTCCAGGCCCTCGACGTACGACTGTCGCAGCTCTCTCACAAGCGCAGCTCGCTGCCCGAGCACGCCGAGATCGAGTCGCTCACCAAGGACCTCGCCCAGCTGCGTTCCCTGCTGGTCGCCGCGTCGACCGAGGAGAGCGACACCGCCCGCGAGCAGACCAAGGCGGAGCAGGACGTCGACCAGGTGCGCCAGCGCGCCGTACGCGACCAGCAGCGGCTGGACTCCGGCACGGTCACCTCGCCCAAGGACCTGGAGAACCTCCAGCGCGAGATCGTCTCGCTCGCCAAGCGGCAGGGCGATCTGGAGGACGTCGTCCTCGAAGTCATGGAGCGCCGCGAGTCCGCGCAGGAGCGGGTCGCCGAACTGACGGAACGTGTCTCCGCCGTCCAGGCCAAGGCCGACGACGCGGCCACGCGCCGCGACACCGCCGTCGAGGAGCTCGACGGCGAGGCCGCGACGCTCACCAAGGAGCGCGAGGTCGTGGCCGGTTCCGTACCGGCCGATCTGCTCAAGCTGTACGAGAAGCTGCGCGTGCAGCAGGGCGGGGTAGGCGCGGCCCGGCTCTTCCGGCGGCGCTGCGAGGGCTGCCAGCTGGAGCTGAACATCACCGAGGTCAACGAGGTCAAGGCGGCCTCCGCCGACACCGTGCTCCGGTGCGAGAACTGCCGCCGCATCCTGGTCCGCACCGCCGACTCGGGCCTGTAGCCGATGTCCACGTCGATGCCGTCGGAGGCCACGGCACCGAAGCGGGCGGCGGAATTCGTCATCGAGGCCGACGGCGGCTCCCGGGGCAACCCGGGGCCCGCCGGGTACGGCGCGGTCGTGCTCGACCCGGCGACCGGCGAGACGCTGGCCGAGGCCGCCGAGTACATCGGGATCGCCACGAACAACGTTGCCGAGTACAAGGGCCTGGTCGCCGGGCTGAAGGCCGCGAAGGCCCTCGACCCGGCCGCCAGGGTCCATGTCCGGATGGACTCCAAGCTGGTCGTCGAGCAGATGTCGGGGCGCTGGAAGATCAAGCACCCGGACATGAAGCCGCTGGCCGCCGAGGCCGCACGGGTCTTTCCCTCGGGACAGGTGACGTACGAGTGGATCCCGCGCGAGAAGAACAAGCACGCGGACCGGCTGGCCAACGAGGCGATGGACGCGGGCAAGAAGGGCGAGCAGTGGGAGCCGTCGGCGTCCACGGCGGCGCTGGACGCGGGGGCGGCGCGTTCGGCGTCGGCCGCGCGTACAACGACGCCGGGCGCGGAATCCGGCCTGTCGAGTCGGTCCGGTCCGCCCGGTGACGCCGCCGCGGGAGCGGCTCGCGCCCGGGCGGCGATGGCGGGAGCGGGCAGTACGACGTCCCGTACGGCCGGTGGGAACGCGGCCGCAGGGCACGCCACGCAGACGGAGCTGTCCGTCGCCACCGCTCCGGCGGGCGGGACGTCCGAATCGGAGACCTCCGTCGGGTGGGGCGCCTCCGACCTCGGCCCTCCCGCCACCTTCGTACTGCTGCGCCACGGCGAGACCGCCCTCACCCCGTCGAAACGTTTCTCGGGCAGTGGCGGCACCGACCCGGAACTGTCGGCGGTCGGCCGCAGGCAGGCCGAGGACGCCGCCGCCGCGATGGCCGCGCGCGGCACCGTCCAGGAGATCGTCTCCTCACCGCTCAGGCGCTGCCGCGAGACGGCGGCGGCCGTCGCGTCGCGGCTCGGCCTGGACGTCACCATCGAGGAGGGCCTGCGCGAGACGGACTTCGGCGCCTGGGAGGGGATGTCCTTCGGCGAGGTGAAGGAGCGCTACCCCGACGATCTGGACGCCTGGCTCGCCTCACCCGCCGTCGCACCCACCGGCGGTGGCGAGAGCTTCGCGACGGTCGGACGCCGCGTCGAGGCCGCCCGCGACCGGCTGCTGGCTCGCTACCAGGGCCGGACGGTGCTGCTGGTCACGCACGTCACCCCGGTGAAGATCCTGGTCCAACTGGCCCTGGGCGCGCCTCCGGAAGCCCTGTTCCGGATGGAACTGTCAGCGGCCTCGACCTCGGTCGTGGCCTACTACGCGGACGGGAACCCGTCGGTGCGGCTCCTGAACGACACCTCGTATCTGCGCTGACGGTTGAGCCGATCCGCGCTGACGGTTGAGCCGATCCGCGCTGACGGTTGAGCCGAGAGCCGACGGCTGGGAGCAAAGTGAAAGGCATCATGCCCACCGAGTCGCCCCGGACCCAGCGCGCCCGCGTCGGCGCCACCGCCGGAGAGCCGGTACTGCGCGCCGACGCGCTGCACAATCGCCATCGCATCGTCGAGGCGGCCCGCGAGGTTTTCGCCGCACGGGGACTGGACGTGCCGATGGTCGCGATAGCCCGGCGTTCCGGGGTCGGGGTCGCGACGCTCTACCGCCGCTTCCCCACCAAGGAGGCGCTGATCACCGAAGCGTTCGCCGACCAACTCGAAGCGTGCGTATCGGTGGTGGACGACGCGCTCGCCGACCCCGACCCGTGGCGCGGATTCTGCGGGGTCATCGAGAAGGTGTGCGCCATGCACGCCGTCGACCGGGGATTCACCGCCGCGTTCCTCTCGGCGTTCCCCGACGCGATCGACTTCGAGCGTGAACGCGCCCGCGCCGAGGAGGGGTTCGCCCTGCTGGCACAGCGCGCCAAGGACGCCGGGCGGCTGCGTGCCGACTTCGTCCAGGACGACCTCATGATGCTGCTCATGGCCAACAGCGGCCTGGTCACCACGTCCGACGAGGCGGCGCTGGCCGCGTCCCGCCGGTTCGTTGCCTACCTGCTCCACTCCTTCCGCGCCGAACACGCCGATCAGGCAGGCCCGTTGCCGCCGTCGACCCCGCTCGACCCGCGCCACGTGTTCTGTCCGCCGGACCCCGATTCGCCGTGAAGCGCGTTCCCTCATGGGGTACGCCCTGTGGGGGTACGCCCTTGTGGGATACGCCCTTGTGATTACGACGGGTCGCGCAGCGTCGATGCCTCGCGGGCCAGCGCCTCGACCCGGGCCCAGTCCTTCGCGGCCAGCGCGTCCGCCGGGACCATCCACGTACCGCCGACGCAGCCCACGTTGGGCAGTGACAGATACGACGGGGCCGACGCCGCCGTGATCCCGCCGGTGGGGCAGAAGCGGGCCCGGGGGAGCGGGCTGGAAAGAGACTTCAGGTAGGCGGTGCCGCCCGCCGCCTCCGCCGGGAAGAACTTCATCTCCGTCACCCCGCGCTCCAGGAGCGCCACGACCTCCGAGGTGGTCGACACTCCGGGCAGGAACGGTACGCCCGACTCCCGCATCGCGTTCACCAGCGCGTCCGTCCACCCCGGGCTGACCAGGAAGCGCGCGCCCGCCGCCACCGACTCGCTCACGGCGTCGGCCGTGAGCACCGTACCCGCGCCGACCACCGCGTCCGGCACGTCCGCCGCGATCGCCCGGATCGCGTCCAGCGCGACCGGTGTCCGCAGCGTCACCTCGATCGCGGGCAGCCCGCCCGCCACCAGGGCACGGGCGAGCGGTACGGCGTCGGTGGCGTCGTCGAGGACGACGACCGGGATGACGGGGGCAAGGTCAAGGACGGAGGTCATGGCGACATCCTGCCGGGTGTCGGTCATCCTGCGCAATGGCCGTTGCGCAGGATGCAATGCGTGAGCTCGGCTGGGTTCCCCGGGGAGCTCGGCGGACCTCAGTGGATCTCCGTGACCACCACGTCCAGCGCCCACGTCCGGCCCGCCTTCGCCGGAGCCGTCGCCTCGACCACGTACCCGAGATCCCGCAGCGCCTCCACCAGCTCCGCCGGCCCCTTCGGCCGCGCACCCGTCGTGAGCAGGTCCCGCACCAGCCGGCCCTTCGTCGCCTTGTTGAAGTGGCTGACCACCGACCGCTTCTCCACACCCGTCACGGGGTCGGTCTGCGCGTGCAACACCCTTACCGTCGCCGTACGTTCGGCCAGCTCGCCCTTCGGCTTCCACGCGCTCGTGTACGCGGACGAGCGCAGATCCAGCACCGTACCGTCGCCCGCCGCCTCCGGCAGTACGGACGCCATCGGCGCGCGCCAGTACGCGCCGAGTCCGCCGAGTCCCGGCAGTTTGACCCCCATCGAGCAGCGGTACGAGGGGATACGGTCGCCCACCCGTACCGCGCCCCACAGCCCCGAGAAGACCAGCAGCGACGCCGCCGCCCGCCGTCGCGCGGCGGCGTCGAGCGTGGCCAGGTCCAGCGCGTCGTACAGCACCCCGGTGTAGATCTCCCCGGCCGGGCGCGTGCCGGCCGTCCGCAGCTCCACGTTCTTCGCGATCTCGCCGCGCAGCCCCTCGCTCAGGCCGAGGACCTCGCGCGCCTTCTCCTCGTCGGCGGCACACAGCTCCACGAGCTCGTCCAGTACGGCGGTCCGCGCCTCGGTCAGACCCGGCAGGGAGAGGGACTCCGGCTTCAGCGGGGCGCCCCGCCCGGAAGCGGCCTTTCCTTCCGACGGCGGCAACAGCACGAGCACGGTGGTTCTCCTCGCATGATCCAAGAGCGTGATATCTCCGGGGCAGGACGTCAGGCCCCGCGCCAGGGTACGGGTCAGGCCAGGGCCTGTGTGACCGCCTTGACCAGCTCCGGCGCACGGTCGGCGTGGAAGCGGATCACCCGCGCCTGCCCCCGCCGCCCCAGCGGCCGTACGAACGTGACGGGCTCGGTCAGCTCCACCCGTACGGTCGTCTGCCCGCCCACCGCGATGTCCAGGCCGCCGTCGCCGCCGCCTCCGTCGGGATCGAACCGGAGCAGCCCGCCGTCCGACAGACGGTGGTCGACCCGTACGGAAGCGATCAGGGCGGGTTCGACGCGCAGATCGAACAGCGTGCCGTAGCGGATCCTCAACGACCCGTCCGCGCCTGCCACATGGGGCCGGGTCACACAGGCCGCGTGCAGCGCCAGCACCATCACCACCGCGTACACGTCCAGTATCAGCACGATCATGTGTACCACCGGCCACGGGATCACCAGGGCCAGTACCACCGTCTCGACGACGGCGACGAAGAGCAGGCCGTACACCATGGCCGTCTGCGGGCCGGTGTACGGGGCGGGGCGGTCGCCCGCCCCGGCACGTACACCGTGCGGACGCCCCGCGACCCACCGGCCCAGGCCGGCCAGGGCCCGCAGCTCGTGGGTGACCAGCCGCCGTACGGACTCGGGCACGCCCGTACGGACCGCCTCGGCGAACGCGTCCCGCCGCCGGGCCGCGTGGCGCCGGGCGGCCGCGTAGCGCCGGAACAGGATCACGGCTCTCAGCGCGAGGAGCGTGAACACGACGGCCTCGGCGCCGAGAAGTACGGGCCCCGGCACCGACACCCCCGCCAACAGGCAGCCGGCCAGGCCGATTTCGGCGGCGATCACCGCGCAGACCGCCACTGCCGTCCGGGTCATCCCGTGCCCCTCTCCACCAGTGCGTGCATGACGTGCCGTACCACTTCGGCCTGCGCCGGGGGAAAGTCGGCGAGGAGAGCCTCGCCGAATCCCGCGTCGGCCGGCTGCCCGTCCGTCGGTATCGAGGCCAGGACCTCGTCCGGTACGGCCGCCAGCAGGTCCTCGGCGAGGGGGACGACGCGGGGATCGCGGGCAGTGGCGTCGGCGAGTTCGTCCAGCCGCCGGTAGAGGGCGAGGGTCTCCGGATCCTGGGCCAGCGGACGCAGCGCGTCGTAGAGACGGTGACGGCCGTCGCCGCCGCCGGACGCCGTGTCGAGCAGCGTCAGCAGCTCACGGTCCTTGGCGGCGGAGGGGGAACCGGTGGCGGGCAGGCCGCTCAACAGCTGTGCCAGCGCGGGCGATACGGGCCCCTCGGCGGACGGCGGGTTCGCCATCAGCTCCGCGAGCCTGCGGCGCCGGGCCCGGATCTCCGCCTCCTGCCGTGCCAGGTCGGCGTCCAACTCGCCGAGCACCTCCGCGAGCTCACCCCCGGCGTCATCGGCGAGCACGTCCCGTACCTCGTCCAGGCCGAGCCCGAGCTCGGTCAGCCGCCTGATCCGGGCGAGCAGGACGGCGTCCCGGACCGTGTAGTCGCGGTAGCCGTTGGCCCGCCGCGCGGGCTCGGGCAACAGGCCCAAGTGGTGGTAGTGCCGTACCGCACGCGAGGTGACCCCGACGAGTGCGGCTATCTCTCCGATACGCATGACATCAGTAGAGACGTTGACGTTGCGGCAAGGTCAAGCCGCTGAACCGGAGCGAGGTCAAGGGCCGCCGCCCGCATCGGCGTCCACCGGCCGGTCCGGGGGAGGGGCCTGACGCCGATGCGATCAGGCCCCTCCCCGGCGGGTAACATGACCAGCACGGCAGACGAGCCGGGCGGACGGCCGCGTCAAGATCATTGATCTTGCCGAGGAACGTCCGGGCTCCACACGGCAGGGTGGTGGGTAACGCCCACCCGGGGTGACCCGCGGGACAGTGCCACAGAAAACAGACCGCCGGGGATTTCGGTCCCCGGTAAGGGTGAAACGGTGGTGTAAGAGACCACCAGCGTCCAGGGTGACCTGGACGGCTAGGTAAACCCCACCCGGAGCAAGGTCAAGAGGGGCCATCGGCTGATGGCCCTGCGCGGACGACCGAGGGCTGCCCGCCCGAGTCCGCGGGTAGACCGCACGAGACCGGCGGCAACGCCGGTCCTAGATGGATGGCCGTCTCCCCGGCCGCCGCGAGGCGACCGGGCGACAGAACCCGGCGTACAGCCCGACTCGTCTGCCGCCAGGGCCTCTGGCCAGCGAAAGTACTGGTCAGAGGCCCTTTCTCGTAGATCCGGGGGTTTGGTCAGACCCCGCTCCATACCGTTTCAAACCGGACCGCGCGGCTACGTACGTAGCCACCAAGGTAGCCACGCTTCGTCGGGTCGAAGGTGAGGCGTCCACGGAGCTGGGGGGAGGCCCTCCCCGGTCAAGATGCTTGGGTCCGTCCGGAATCCGGTTCGGTGCTAGCCGGAGTGACGGGCGTCAGCTCGTGGTGACCAGCTCGTCGAGCAGCTGCTCCACCAGATTGTTGTCACCGAGGAAGCTCTTCACCGAGGCGTCCTCGTTGCGTTGAGGGTCCATGCCCGATCAGTTCAGCGCGTATCCCGCGTCGGCGCTGAGTTGGGCAAGGAACGCCCGCTGGGCACGGCCGTTGCCCTCGCGGAACGGGTGGAGGACGTTCAGGTCGCCGTACAACGTGGCCAGTTGGATGACGAATTCCTGCCGGGGGAGATTCTGAAGCTGACCGGAGGAGGCGAAACGGCCGAAGACCTCTCCGGCGTAGGGCACCAGGTTTCTCGCCGGGCAGAACGGTGTGCGCTTGGCGATGTTCACGGTGCGTAACTCGCCTGCCCACGGATAGATGTCACCGAAGACCGCGGCATGGAATGCTTGGAGATGGCCGAGGTCGTACGCGCCGGGTAGGGGGCGTTCGGCGAGCATGACGAGGCGCGCCCGGGTGATGTCCGCCTCCGCTGCCGCGAGCAGCTGATGGTCGGTGATACCGAGCTTGTTGCGCAGCACGCCGTTGGGCATGGCGTACGGATCGTTCATCCTGCCCGCCGCTCCGACGTCTGTCGGTGGCGGGCGATCGCGCGGGCGACAAGGGTGTCCACGTCGAGGTCGCCCTTCACGTACGCCTCGGTGTCGCGGTCGGAGGCATTGGAGGCATGGAGCCTCTCAGCCTCGATAGAGCCCGTGGCCGAGGCGACGGCCGCACGTCGTGCCGCTCGGCCGCTCAGCGCCTCGAAGGCCTCCACGGACAGGAGGACGCCCTGGGGCTTGCGGTGGGCGCCGATCAGGATCGGGTCGGCATCCGCGCCGGACTCCGACAGGTCGGTCAGGATCCGCGACAGTCTCGCGCGCGCGTCGCTGACGGTCACGACCTCAGGGATCTCCATGCTGTCACCGTACCCATATAGAGGCTTGATTCTGTACAGATTCTAGTACGGATTCCGGCGAGTGTTCCGCCCCCCGGGCGGCCCTGGAGGTATCCACACCCCGTCCCGGAGGCTGTCACACGGGGCGCCCCCTCACGTAGCCACCAAGGTAGCCACGGAAACGCCCTCCCCGCACGTTTGTGCAGGTCATAGCGTTGCGGTGATTCTCCCCGGCGGACAGCCCGACTCGTCTGCCGCCACCTGCTGCTTTGCTTTCGGAAGGGCCTCTGACCTGCGTCGGAGGCCCTTCCTGATCTTTCAGGGGCTTGCCAGGCCAGGCGGTGAAAGTGAAAGTGAAAAGTCCCCCGAAAGTCGCCCGGAACGCGGGGGTGCCCTCATGCTGTGGCGAATCCCTGCGGTTTGGCGAGGCGTCCTGTCCGGGCCAGGCCGGTGATGGATGCCGCGCAGATGAGTCCCACGGTGGTCAGAGCGGACCAGACCAGCCAGAGAGCATGGTGGCGCAAGGCGAAGTCCCACAGTGCCCCGGTGGCGAGATTGCCCAGGGTGATGCCCAGTCCCGAGACGGTGTTGTACAGCCCGTAGTGGGTGGCGACGAGCCGGTCGCCGGAGAGGGCGACGACCGTATCCATCTCGAACGGGTAGACCACCGCGCCGCCCGCGGCGAGCAGTACCACCGCCATGAGCAGAGAGAAGACCGTCGTCGCAGGCGTGTCGCGCGGGGTGAGTGCGAGGGGTACGAATGCCAGCCCCATCGTCGTGAGTCCCCGGACAAGAGCTGTGTGCGGAGTCCAGCGTTGCCCGGCCCAGTGCGTCAGGCGCAGTTGACCGGCGACGGCGACGGCCGCGGAGACGACGAACAGACCGCTGGTGACCTTGGTCCCGCTCGCTCCCAGGGCGCTGTCGGCAGCGAGCGGCAGCGCGAGGTAGACCTGGAAGGTCAGTACGTAAGACCCCGTCATGGCGAGGGAGAAGAGCAGGAAGGGCCGGTTGGCCACGACCGTGCGCCACTGCGCCGGCACGCTGTCCGCCGAGCCGCCGGAGGCTGCGGAGTTGCCGTGCCGTGGCGGCAGAGCACGCCATTGCAGCGTGGTGAGTACGGCGAAGATGGCGGCGGCGGTCGCGCACACGAGGCGGAAGTCGGTGGTCAGGAGCGCGAGGCCGACGAGGGGACCGAGGAGCATGCCCGCCTGGTAGTAGACGTTGAAGGTGGCGAAGGCGTCCACCCGTCGTTCGCCGGCTTCGGCCGCGAGGTAGGCGCGTACGGCGGGGTTGAACAGGGCGCCGGCGAAACCGGTCGCGGCGGAGGCGGCGATGAGAGTGGGGAGGTTGTCGACCCAGCCCAGCAGACCGAAGCCGATCGTGCGCAGCAGGCAGCCGGCCATGATCGGGGCCTTGTAGCCGTATCGGTCCGCGAGGGTGCCGCCGACGAGGAACATGCCCTGCTGGGAGAAGGTCCGCACGCCCAGGACCAGTCCGACGGACCAGGCCGCCAGTCCGAGGTCCCCGGAGAGATGGGCGGCGAGATAGGGCATGAGCATGTAGAAGGCGAGGTTGATGGCGAACTGGTTGGCCATCAACAGGCGTACGGCGGGCGGGAAGGAGCGGGTCTGCCGCCACAGGGATGTCACCGGGGCACCCCCGCCAGCCGCTGCTCGCGCGTGGCACCGAGTGGGTCGACGACCGTGGTGCACCGGGTCCAGCGGACGACCGTGCTCTCGTGGGGATGTGCGATCTCCTCCGGTTTCGACGCGGGCTCGTGGTCGAGCAGGCCGTGCTCGTGGCAGTATGCGTCGTTGAAGACCGTCCCGACGTACCGCTGCGGTCCGTCGGGGAAGACGGCGACGATCCTCGACTCGGGCGGCAGTTGCCCTGCCAGCCAGCGGGCGACCAGGGCGACCGCGCCGACACTCCAGCCGCCGGTGGCGTAACGACACCGCGCGAGCGAGCGGGCTGCCCACACCGACTCGGCGGCGGGGACCCAGTGCACCTCGTCGAAGAGGTCGTACGCGACGTTGCCGGGGTGGATGCTGCTGCCGAGGCCCCGCATCAGCCGTGTCCCGGCGGGCTGTCCGAAGATCGTCGATCCGGTGGTGTCGACTCCGGCCATGTACAGGTCCGGGAAGTAATCGCGCAGTACAGATCCGATGCCGGCGGAGTGGCCTCCTGTTCCGACGCTGACCACCAGGGCGTCGATGCGGCCGAGTTGAGCGACGAGTTCATGGGCCATTGGCCCGTACGCGGCTACGTTGTCGGGATTGTGGTACTGGTCCGGGCACCAGGCGTCCGGGTGCACGGAGAGCAGTTCCTCGACCCGCTGACGGCGGGCCTGTTGCCAGCCGCCCAGGGGGTGCGGGGTGCCGACCGTTTGGACGTCTGCTCCGTAGGCGGTGAGCAGGCCTGTCATCAGCGGTTCCATACCGGGGTCGGTGACGACGGTGACGGGGTGACCGAAGGCCACCCCGGCCAGGGCGAGCCCGAGTCCGAGGGTGCCGGACGAGGACTCCACGATCCGTGCGCCGGGAAGCAGCTGGCCACGTTGGCGCGCGGCCTGGACCATGTACAGGGCGGTGCGGTCCTTGATCCCGCCCGGGTTGTGGCCCTCCAGCTTGGCCCAGAATCCGCTTCCGTGCGTGGTGAACGGTTGTCCGACCCACAACACGGGTGTGTCGCCGACGAGTCCGGCGGGGGAGTGCACGGGGCGCTTGGCGCCGGCGAGAAGTTGAGCCGGTGAGGCGGGGAAGTGTGCGGCGGGTGCGGCGAAGTGATGCATGGCGTGCTTCTCCCTCGGCCGGTGCCGCGATGCGGCCGCCGGTCGGTCACGTGAGAGTGGAAAGAGAAAGAGCTGACCGCGTGAGCCGTGATGTGAACCCGCGCCTGAAGGAGGTTTGATCACCGGCTCAGATGCCGGTCAGGTCCGCCACACGCCAAGTAGGGCTCGCGCGCTGCCATGAGTGGAGCTGCCGGACTTCTCGCCCGGAGGTGGCCCGGCCCGAACGGGGAGGGCGGTGAGGGTGTCGGTGTCGATCAGTCGGGCAGCTTCGGACGCCTGGTCCGCCACGCCGATGTTCCGGGGTGCCTGGACGGAGGGTTCGTCCACTCCGAGGCACTGGGCCGCCTCGCCCTCGTGGTCGTCTGCCGCTTCCACGGCAGACCCGTCGACCGGCTTCGTCATCTGCGCGCAGGCGGATGAAGCCGTCAGGACGGCATCGGTGCGGCTCGCCCCCGTTGGAGCGGGGCCGTGCGCGCAGCCGAACAGGTGGATCAGAGCCGCCAGGGCAACGCAGAGTGCCGCCCGGGTCCAATACGCGGGGCGGCTGCTGCGGGGCACCGACAGAGCCATCACAAGCACAAAGAGTAAGCACGTGAGTGCGTAAAGTGCTCGTGGGGTGAGTGGCTGTGCACGTCACCAGGCGGCCATCAGAGCCTTGAACAGCCGGAAAGTCGCAGGGCTTCTCGGGGTTGTGGCGGCCTGTGGCGGAATTCAACGTAGGTCACTCATCATCACATCGAGTGAACCCGCACCTGATCGGTCTCCTCGGAGCGTTGTCGCGACTCGTCCCTGCATCGGGCAAACCCTTGCTGACCTGGTGATTGTTACGGGCAGTGGCAGAGATGTGCTGGCCATCTCACCTTTTCCGCTCGGGAGTTGAGCGAGGGGTCCTACTCAACCTGTCCGGTCTCCGGCATATGGACCACGCCTGCATGAGCGCCTTGCAGAACCGGGCCGACCAGCACAACGCACCCGTCGATCGGTCTCACCGCTTCGTACCTTCGGCCTGAGTGCGGGCCTGTGGGGCGACAGCCCTGCCGCCCCACAGGCCAACCCCACGCGGTCAGTTACCGTCGGCCGTCCTCCGCCGTCGGGCGAGCCACCACGCACCCGCGCCGAGCGCGAGCAGCACCGCGGCGCCGACGCCGATCAGCAGCACCGGAGAGGAGCGCTCGTCCTCCTCAGCGGTGTTCTTCTGATCAGACGTCTCGGTGCTGGACGAGGCCGACGGAGTGCCGGACGGCGGCGCGCTGGAAGACGGGCTGGCCGCCGGGCTCGGGCTCGTCGCAGCAGCCCCCGGTGCGGCGGCCTTGAGCTTGAGAACCGGGGCGGGCTGCTCCGGTTCCTCGCCGTCGCCGGCCACCTCGATCCAGCGGGAGACTTCTCCGTCGCTGTACGTCTCCACCGTCTTGAACGCGATCTCCTTGGTATCCGGAAGCTGCCGGACCCTGATCTTGTGTTCGGCGTCTGTGCCCGCGGGGAGAGTGGGCCCTTCGACGGTGTAACCATCTTGAACGGTCTTCAGCTTCCAGCCTTTGGGGCCGCCGGCGAGTGAGACGTCGTCCGGCGCGATGCCTTCGGGCAGGACGACGCGTAGCTGCGTGAAGCCCGCGGATTCGGATTCCGCCTCGGAGATGAAGCTGAGTGTGACACCTTCCGCGAGGGCCTGCGGCTTGTCAGCGGTAACCTCCGCATGGGCGTATGCCGTACCGGCCATCGCGAGGGTGGCCGTCAGCGCGAGAACGCTCACGAACCCGAAACTCCGCGTCGCGCGGGTGAAGTGATGCGTGGACACAGGGAGAACTCCTTGCTCGGGGAGCGGGCCGCGAGGGCGATCAGGGTGGCGATGCCCCCTTAGGGGAGGAAGACCAGCGCCATCGCCAGGCCGAAGAGCGCGGCGATGATCCACCAGGATGTGGGTGCCGTCAGGTGTTCCTCGTGGACGGGGGCCTTGCTGAGGGTCACGGTGGTCACCTTGTCGTATACGGCGCAGGAGGAATGGCTGTTCACAGAGGGAGAAAGGCGTTGGCCCGCGGGCGGTGTTCGAGTGTCGCGCCGGACTCGACCTCGTAGAACCAGCCGTGCAGTCGCAGCGACTTGTCGGCCAGGCGGGGAAGGCGCCGGCCTGGTCGGTGAGGTACTGCATGGGGTCGAGGTCTCCCTGCGTCATGGGCGGGACAGCCGGTTCTCGATGAGTGCCGTGAGTTCCTGGGGTGAGCCGGGGGTGACTTTTTCTCCGTCGATGAAGAAGGTCGGTGTGCCCTGCGCGCCCAGCCCGAGCCCGTCGCGCTGGTCGGCTCGCACGCGCTCCGCGGTCGCCGGATCGCTGAGCGCGGCATCGAACTTCGCCATGTCCAAGCCGAGTTGTTCGGCGAATCCGCGGAAGACGGTTTCCTTCGACTCCTTGGCTTCGCCCCACTGGGCCTGTGTGGTGAAGAGCTTGCTGTACATCTGCTCGAACTTGCCCTGCTGGGCGGCGGCTTCGGCCGTACGGGCGGCGAGTTCGCCGTTGCGGTGGCCGGGCATGGGGAAGTAGCGGGCGACGAAGGTGACGCGGTCCTTGTGCTTCTCGCGCAGCTTCTCCACGACCGGATACACGGCCCCGCACGCCTCGCACTCGAAGTCCAGGAACTCCACGACGGTCAGTTCGGAGCGTTCGGGCCGGGTGAGGCGGTGGCTCGTCTCGCGTACGGGCTGGGCCTCGGCGGCGGGCTCGGCGTTCACCGTGCCGCTGGGGTTGTCCGGGGAGAACAGCAGGAAGGAGCCGAGGGCGGCGGCGAACGCGGCCACCATCACCAGGGCGATGTAGAGGTGCTTCTTCATGATTCCTCGGGCTGTCGGAGGGGGGTGGGGGACGGGGTCGAGGTGCCCGGTTCGCGGGCGGCACCGTCCGCGTCGTCGGACCGAGGTTCCGGTGCCGTGGCGACAGGGCGGCGGTCGCGGGCGTGCAGGCTCGCCAGATAGGCGTTGTACGCGGCCAGCGGGTCGTTCTCGTCGCCGCGGTCGATCTGGCGGTCGATGCGGCGGGCCTCGCGTGCGTCCGAACGGACCCACTGGAAGGCGAGGATGATCGTGGTGATCAGTACGGGGATGTCGCCGGTGGCCCAGGCGATGGCGCCGGCGTTGTACTGATCGTCCAGCGGGTACTCGATCCAGGGCCGGTCGAGGGTCCTCCACCACCCGGCGCCGATCAGCTCCGACGAGCTCATCAGCGAGATGGCGAACCAGGAGTGGAACGGCATCGTCAGGATGAGCACGAACAGCCTGCCCAGATAGGGCGGACGGCGCGGGCCCGGATCGATACCGATGATGACCCAGAAGAACAGCAATCCGACGGCGAGGAAGTGTCCGAGCATCACGAGGTGGCCCAGGTGACTGCCCATCAGGGTCTCGAAGAGCGACGTGTAGTAGACGACGAAAGCGCTGCCGACGAACAGCACACTCGCCACCACCGGATGCGAGATGGTCTTGACGAGGCGACTGTGCAGCAACTTCAGCAGCACCTCCCTCGGACCGGGCGATCCGCCCTTCGGCGCCGGCGGCAGGGTGCGCAGGGCGAGGGTGGCCGGAGCGCCGAGCACGAGCAGGATCGGCACCGTCATCGCGAGGATCATGTGCTGACCCATGTGCACGCTGAACAGGACCTTGCCGTACGTGGCCAGGCCGCTCATGGTGGCCACCACCGTCACCGCGAGACCCAGCAGCCAGGCGACCGTGCGGCCGACGGGCCACCGGTCGCCGCGCCTGCGCAAGGTGCGTACTCCGGCCAGGTACAGCACCGCGGCAACTGCCGTTCCGAGAGCGAACAGCGGATCGAAGCGCCATTCGGTGAACAGCGGGGTCCACGGGAAGTCCCCCAGCGGGGGAGGCATGGCGAAGCCGAGCGTTTCCTCGGCGGGCGACAGCGGGGCGTCACGCACCGCGGGCGCAGGGGTACGGGACAGGCCCACTGCCAGCCCGATGGCCGCCGCCATCACCAAAAGCTCGCCGACCGCGAGCCGGACGAACGCCCGGCGCTCACCGGCCCGCAAACCCGGCAGAGTACGCCGGCGGTGCCACCAGCCGAACCCGGCGAGCAGCGCGAGCGCCGACGTTTTGGCGACGACCATCAGCCCGTACCGGCTGCCGAACACATCGCTGAGACCGGGCAGCCTGACCGCCGTGTTGACGATCCCGCTGGCCGCGACCGCGAGCAGGGCCCACCCGGCGAGCGGACTGAAACGCCGTGCGGCATCCGCGGCGGCGTCTTCCCGCCGTGCGGCGACGACCAGGACGAAGAGCAGCCCTCCGACCCATATCGTGACGCCGACCAGGTGCAGGGAGAGGCTGACGACCGCGGAGTCGTGGTCGGCGGCGGCCGAGGAGTGACCGGTGAACGCCGGGGGCAGAACCCCCAGCACCGCAACCGCCAGCGCGCAACGGGCCCAGCGCGCCGTACCGATTCCCGGGCACAGGGTGCCGAGCAGGACGCCGGCGGCCACCACCATGGCGTACGAACGCCCTTGGGCATCGTTGACGACGAAGTCCGCCACCACATCGGGGGACAGAACCCTGCTCACGGGCTGGGCGAACAGGTCGGACAGGGTGAACACCAGCGCTGCGGCCGAGGCGGTGGCCCACAGCGACGCGGCGAACGCGGCCCACACGAGGTAGCGCAACTGCGCCTCGCCGAGGCGTTTTCCGCCGGGCAGCAGAACGACCACCAGCAGCAGAGCGCCGACCGTGGCCACTGCCGCCGCGTCGGCGACCGTACGCGCCACGGGCAGACCCCATGAGGTAACCGCTCCGGCATCCGGGATCCCGGGGATCCGGACCGCCGCTCCTCCGCCCGCCCAGGTGGCGGCCAGCGTGACAGCGACGGCAGCGATCACCGCCCCGGCGAGAACGACGGGCAGTCGTGCGAGAGGCTTGGTGTCAGCCGCCATGACTGGCCCGCTTCCGACAGGCGACGTACGCACCGGCGCCGACCACGATGAGCGCTCCGGCACCGGCCGGCACCGCGCTGCCCACGCCGGAGGACGACCCGCCCGCCTCGTCCGGTACGGCGGCAGTGGCAGGAGAGGACGCTGACGTGTCGGCGGGCCTGGTGGGAGAGGCGGCCGACGCACTCGCACCGCTCGCGGTCTTGACGACGAATGTGTACGAGCCGGAAACGGGGTGACCGTCCGCGGACACGACGCGGTAGCCGACCGTATATCGACCGCCGGGGGAGCTGGGTTCGAGAGCGAGCGTGACGCTCTTGCCCTCGACTCGCGGCTCGCCCGTGGTGACCGACGATCCGCTCGTTCTCGTGGACGAGCCGTCCGGCACGGTGACGGCGATCCTGGCGTACTCCCGTGTCATCTCGTCGCTGAAGGTCAGAGTGACGCGTTCGGGTAGCCGGTCGAGTGTGGCGCCGTCGCTCGGGCTGCTGGAAGCGAGTTCGGTATGGGCGGCCGCTTGCGGGACGGCGACGGTGAGCCAGCCTGCGGTGGCCATGGGTACGACGAAGGCGCGTACCGCCGTGCGGGCGGCACGCCGGTTGGTGACGGGCATGTCATGGGGCTCTCTGTGTCCCCCGGCGAACAGGCCGCCGGGACGGAAGGACCGGCCTTACCGGGCGGTCCTCCGTCGTGCCCGTCAGGGCAGGCAGGGACCGCCGACGAACATCGGCCGGGAAAGGGCAAAAGGAGCAAGCCCACGACGCGGAGGCGCTCTGCCCGAGTACAGGCGTGACAGCACGGCCGACTTCAGTGGCGAGGCGCTTTCCCGGATTTCCGGTTCCGGGCCCTGCCGGTGAGCGGAACGCGACGACGGCCAGATGAACAACAACAGGCGGCCCACGGCCATCAACAACGGCTTGCTCTGCCACAGCAGCCGTTCCGTGATCCCCAGCAACCGGGCGCCGATGAACAACGTCACCAGATGTCCCGCCAGCAGCACCGCGGGCGGCGGCCCGACGGCCGTGCCGTGCTCGACCAGGGCGGACAGACCACCAGCGGTCTCGTCGCCGGCTCCGCCGACTCCCGCCACCGTCCGGCAGGCGCCGGGCAGCGAGTAGGCGACGTGATAGGCCACCTGGGAGGCGGCGAGGACGCCGACCACCTGCGCGTCGGTCAGCCGACGGCGCGTCAGCGTCGCCGCGCCCGGAACAGCCACCGCGGCAATTCCCGCGACGATGATCCACCGGGGCGCGTGCCCCTGGAACAGGGCATGCCCGGCCAACGGCAGCAGCACGCACAGCACCGCGAGCGCCCCCGCACGCAGCCCGCGCAGCACCCCGGTCGCCGGGGAGACGGAGCGCGTCGGGCGGAGCGGTCGCATGTGTCGCATCTCTTGAGAGGTATGCCTTCGGGGTGGACGGGGGCGGCAGACGTTGCGACGTATGCGGCGAACCCCGCGCCCTGGAAGCGTATCTACTGCCGCCCACCGCTTCGCTTGAGGGTGGGCGCCGCTCCAGGCCGCCTTTGTCATAGCGACCATGCCGGTCGAGGAAGGCCGGGAGGCGTGGATCATCTCGCGGTACGGCTGCCGTTCGTCGCGCCTGGCAGAGCACGAAATCGCGTCGTGGATCGACCTCTCCGGCATGCCGAGGCTTGGAACTAATCCACTAAGCAGATTAGTATTTAGTTCTGGCCTTCGCGCGGTCGACCACCCGCCGGGGGTGGCGGCGAAGGAACCGCCATCCGCAGTGCTCGGGCGGAGCCGGAGGGCGGCTGAGCCGGTCTTCCGGTGGCGGCCGTGGAAGAAGGAGCTCGCTTCAGTGGCGTCCCACCGTCGTCCCAAGCAGCCGAATCAGACATACGTGACCATGCTCTCGGCGACAGCCGCGGCGGCCGTCGCCATGTCGGCACAGTCGGCGTCGGCCGACCCGTTGCCCGACCCGAACAAGAAGGGTGTGCAGGCACAGATCGACCGCCTGTATGAAGAAGCGACTCAGGCCACAGAGAAGTACAGCGGCGCGAAGGAGAAGGCCGAGGGGCTGCAGGAGCAGGTCGACAATCTCCAGGACACCGCCGCCCGCAAGCAGGCCGATCTCAACGAATTCCGCGACCGTCTCGGTGCGGTGGCCTCCGCTCAGTACCGAAGCGGCGGCATCGATCCCTCGGTTCAGCTGTTCCTCTCGGCCGACCCCGACGCCTACCTGGACAAGGCGTCCGCCCTTGACCGGCTGGGCGCACAGCAGGCCGGCGCACTCGAACAATTCCTGCAGCAGCAACGTGACTTGCAGCAGCAACGTACCCAGGCCGCGGCGAAGCTCAAGGACCTTCAGGACACCCGCAACGAAATCGGGAGCAAGAAGAAGGCGATTCAGGGCAAGCTGGCGGAGGCGCGGAGACTCCTCAACACGCTGTCGGCCAAGGAGCGTGCCGAGAGAGACGCCGAGGAGCAACGGGTCAACCGGGCCAGCGACCGGGTCGATCTCGGCAACGAAGCCGGCGCGCCCGGGCGGGCCGCTGCCGCGTTCAGCGCGGCCAAGAGCAGAGTCGGCATGCCCTACGTGTGGGGAGCGACCGGGCCCAGCTCCTTCGACTGTTCCGGTCTGACGTCCTGGGCGTTCCGTCAGGCAGGCGTGTCCATACCCCGCACCTCCCAGGACCAGGCCAACGCCGGTACCCGCGTCAACTCCCTGAGCGCGCTCAAGCCCGGCGATCTCATCATCATGCGCACCGACTTGAGCCACGTCGGCTTCTATGCGGGTAACGGACAGATCCTTCACTCGCCGAAGCCGGGCGCCCAGGTGCGTTACGAATCGATCGCGCGAAGCGGCATGCCGTTCATGTGGGGCGTACGGATCAGCTGAGAACGGGGATGCCGGACGCGGGACCGGACAAGGCCTCCGGCATCGTGGGCAGCGGAATCTCGGTCAGCCCGGGAGGGCACGCGAGCAGAAGCGGCAACAGCGGGATCACGACCGCGGCCGCTGCCACGATGCCGCGAAACGCCGGGTGCGCACACCGGGACGGTGCCAGAAGCCGCCGCAGCCGGACGAGCGCGGTCGGACCGCCCGCGGACAGCGCACCCCGAGGGGCGGCTCCGCCTGACGCCATCTCGAACATGGCCGTGGCAAGCACCCCGTGCGCGGAATGGCGCAGAGCACGGTCGTCGGCGGCCATCTCCAACAACACCGGCACCTGCTCGCGCAGGTGCCGCGCCAGAGGCAGCCCTCGAAAGACCGTGGCGAAAGACTCGACGGCAACCAGGATCAGGTGGTGACGGCAGGCGATATGGGCTCGCTCATGTTCCACGACGGCGTCGATCTCCGCACGGGAAAGCCGCTCAACGGCCCCACTGCTCACGACGATTCGGGGGCGGAGCCCCGGGAGACAGTACGCGGCCGGTACCTCGTGCTCGACCACTGTGGCCCGCAGCCCCGCTGAAGGGCGACCGACCTTGTCCAGGATCCTGCGATGACGATTGCGTGCCACGCGGGCCCGCAGGGCATGAAAGGTGAAGCTCGCCGCGTGGGCAATGACCACAACAGCGGAGGCTGCTTGGCCGAGGCGCTCCATCGTGGCTGTGCCCGGCGGACTTCCCCCCAATGCCGCGCTGCACGAATAGAGGATGCCGTGCAGGTGTGCGCCGGGGGTGGCGAGATGAAGGGCGGAGAGGGCGACGCACAGAGAGAAAGAGGCCGCGAGTGCGGTCCATACGGTCGCGGCCAGGACCGGCGACCGGTAGGGCCAGCCTCCGCGCAGCATCAGACGCGGCGCGACCCAGCCAACGGTGGCCGCGTAACCGAGCAGAGCAGGGGCGGCGTTCATTCCGCGGGACGACCGGCGACTCGCAGCGCCTCGTGGAGCGCGGCCACTTCCTCGTCGGTCATCTGCCCGACAAAATGCGCAAGGGCTGCCGGACGGTCCTCACTGGCACCCAAGGCGTCCTCCATCAGAGCCGCCGAGTACGCCTCCCGACTCCGTACGGGCGTGTACAGCCAGGCCCGGCCTTGCTTTTCACGGGTCAGCCACCCCTTGTTGTAGAGGATCGTGGCCACGGTCATCACGGTCGAATAGGCCGTGGAGCGACGCGTGTTGATGTCGTCGACCACTTCACGGACTGTGGCGGGTCTGCCCCACTTCCACAGACAGTCGAGGATTTCGGCCTCAAGCTCCCCCAGCCACCGCATTGCCCGCGTCCTCTCCGTCACCGCCTCGCGTCCCGGGCCATAGTAGACGCGGCCGGCATTGGGCCCTTCGCCCACGGAAAAGCTGTTCAACGAGGTTCTCGGACCGGCACTTCAACGGTCGCCCTGTTCGAGCTACCGCCCAGCCTCCGGGCCTCTCGGAACCCGCAGTTGTCTACGTGTACTCAGGTACGCCGAGGTTAAGTGGATAAAATTATCCGTTTGCTGTTACGCTGACACCCGTCGACCTCGCCCCATGACGTCGAGAGAGGAGTTCCCGATGTCTCGCAAACTGTGGCTTCCGCTGGGAGCGGTGGTTCTCGTGGTGAACGCGGTGCAATGGGTGGTCGCCGAAGCGATCACCGCGGCGGCCTGGACCGATCCGCCGTACAGCTACGCCCGGAACTACATCAGCGACCTCGGTGTCCCCGGCTGCGGCGTCCAGATGCAGGGCCGCGAACTCTGTTCCCCGGACCATGTGCTGATGAGCACGTCGTTCCTGGTCGAAGGGATCCTGTTCGCGATCGGTGTGCTGCTGCTGTCGGCCCGGCTGGTCACAGGCCGTGCGCGTGGTGTGTTCATCGCCCTCGCGGTCGCGCACGGCACAGGGATGGTGCTGGTCGGTCTGTTCCACGGCTCCCCGGACGGCCCGGGCTACGGGCTTGCCGTCCACTTCGCCGGAGCCGGGGTCGGCATCCTGTGCGCGAACACGGTGGCGATCCTGGCAGGGGCACTGCGCGGCCTCGGACTTCCCCCGGCGTACCGCGTCTTCAGCGTCACGGTCGGCGTCCTGGGCCTGGTGAGCGTGGCACTCGTGGGCGTCTCGGTGAGCACGGCCGGGGCGTTCGAGCGCGGCAGTGTCTACTCCTGGCTGCTGTGGAGCGTGGTGACGGGAGCCCTGGTCCTGGCTGGTGCCGGGAGGGGCTCCAGGTACTCGCGCCGGCCGTCCGTCGTGGAGAATGTCTCGGCGTGACCCGGGATACGCAACGCCCGCTGCGCGCGGACGCCGAACGAAACCGTCGGCTGATCATGGAGACGGCCGACCGGATGTTCGCGCGGCGGGGGTCCACCGTCACCCTCAACGAGATCGCACGCGAGGCCGGCGTCGGCGTCGCCACGGTCTACCGGCGCTTTCCCGACCTACAGGCGCTCATCGACGCCCTGTTCACCGAACGGTTCACCACGTTCCTCCAGCTCGCGGCAGAGGCCGAGCGGCAAGCGAGCCCGGGACAGGCGCTGCGCCACTACCTGCTCGCGGCGGCCCGGTGGCGGGCCCGGGACCGGGCCCTTGAGGTCATCCTCGCCCACGCGAGCACGGATGCGAGGCCCATCGCCGGGATGCGCGACGACCTCGGCCGCCACGTGGACGGCCTGGTGGAAGGCGCGGTGGCCGCGGGCACCGTCCGCGAGGACTTCGCCAGTTCCGACGTGTACGCCTTCCTGTACATGATCGGCGCCGTCGCGGACCGTACCGAGGACATCGCCCCCGAGGCCTGGCGACGCTACGCGGAGGTTCTGCTGATGGGCTTCGGCCTGGAGCAGGGCCCGGCGGCACATACGTCCGCGATGACCGACGGCCAGATTCTCCTGACCTGGCCCAAGCCCTCCGCTCAGCCGACGGGTGACGCGGGGCAGGGGTAGGGGCAAGGGCAGGGATAGAGGTTGGGCGTAGGCGCGAGGCTGAGCACGCCAAGTGCCGTACGGACCAGGCCAGGGCGTGCTTCCGCCCAGGCCCGCCGGACCTGCTGGACCCGCCGGACCCGCCGGACCCGCCGGACCCGTGGCGAGTCGATCAGCGCGCCCCTCCGTGCGGGGTGATGACCGTGATGCCCGCGGTCGTGGTGCCGTCGCTCAGCGCCGCCAGGGCGGCCGGAGCCGCGTCCAGGGAGATGGACGTGGACACCAGCAGGTCGGGGCGGAGCGTGCCCGCGTCGATCTGGCGCATCATCTCCGGGTAGGCGTGGGCGGCCATGCCGTGGCTGCCGAGGACTTCGAGTTCCTGGGCGACGACGCGGGCCATCGGTACGGGCGTACGGTCCGCCGGGAGCAGGCCGACCTGTACGTGCCGGCCCCGGGGCCGCAGGCCCGTCACGGACGCCGCGCAGGTCGCCGCCGAGCCGAGCGTGTCGAGGGAGACATGTGCGCCGCCGCCCGTCGCCGCTCGTACGGCGGAGGCCGTGTCGGACACCGACCCGGCGTTCACGCACACGGCCGCGCCGAACCTCTCGGCCGACTCCAGCGCGCCCGGGGCGACATCGACCGCGACCACACGCGCTCCGGCGGCCACCGCGATCATCACGGCGGAGAGGCCGACCCCGCCGCAGCCGTGGACCGCGACCCACTCGCCGGGGCGGGTACGGCCCTGGGTGACGACGGCGCGGTAGGCGGTGGCGAAGCGGCAGCCGAGTGCCGCCGCCGTGGTGAACGGCATGGTGTCGGGGACGGCGACGAGGTTGGTGTCCGCGCGGGGCACGGCGACGTACTCCGCGAACGATCCCCAGTAGGTGAACCCCGGCTGCTCCTGGCGTTCGCAGACCTGCTGGTCACCGGCCGCGCATGCCGCGCACGTACCGCAGGCGCAGACGAAGGGGACCGTGACCCGGTCGCCCACGCGCCAGTTCGCGACGTCCGGGCCCACCGCGGCCACGTATCCGGCGAGTTCATGGCCGGGCACGTGGGGCAGGGCGATCCCGTCGTCGTGGCCCATCCAGCCGTGCCAGTCGCTGCGGCACAGGCCGGTCGCCCCGACCCGTACGACCACACCTGCCGGGGCGGGCTCCGGGTCGGGTACGTCCCGTACCTCAGGGAGTTGCCCGAACTCCTCGAACACCACGGCCCGCACGCGCACCACTCACCTTTCCCGTTTCCCGACGGTCGGACGCCCATCGGATCACGGGGGCGCCGGCCTTCGGAAGGGGGCCGGCGCCGACAGGGCCGGCATCCCGGGATGGTCGCGCAGCGCCGCGACGACCGCGTTCACCGCCGCGCGTCGCACCCACACGATCGGATCGACGCGGCCATGTGTTGACTGTGCCGCAACGGCATGGTGTCAGCTGGCACACGGTCCCGCCCTCACAGTCGCGGCACCCAGGACGAGAGTTGTGCCCACGTGTGCCCCGGCCCTCCCAGCGGCAGCGGCAGCGGCTGCCATGCCCGGCCGTCGTCGATGGCGATGTCCGGTGTGTGCACGACCCTTCCAACCCGGCCAAGGAGAAGTCCGATGACGCACCACGGCAACCGGATCGAACTCACGCCCGGCGGGGCAGATGCGTAGTAGCCCCAGCCCTCAACTGACCGCGATGAAGCTCGACAAGAGAATTCCCGTGGTGGTCCACGCACCGGATCCGATCTCACGGGAAGGAACGATCAGCCAGCTCCGGCGGCACCCGGAGGTCGACCTCGTCGACGAGGTCACCCCGCACGACGAAGGAGTGGCCGTACTCCTCGCCGAATCGCTCAACCAGGCGTTGCTGACCCAGTTACGCAGACTCGTCCGCAGCGAGGGTATGCGCCTCGTCCTGGTGGTCAATCTGATCCGCGAGGCCGAGTTGCTGGACGTCATCGAATGCGGCGTCGGCGCCATCGTCTGGCGCCACGAGGCCACCAGCCGCCGGCTGCTCCAGGCGGTGACCGCGGCCTTCCATGGCGACGGTGACCTGCCGTCCGATCTGCTCGGCCGGCTGCTCGGCCAGGTCGGAGCGTTGCGGACGGGAGCGGTGGGCGGCTCCGGCTCCCGGACCACCTATCTCACCCCGCGCGAGATCGACGTCCTGCGGCTGGTCGCGGAGGGAATGGACACCGCGGGGATCGCCGGGAAGCTGTCCTATTCGGAACGGACCGTCAAGAACATCATGCAAGGACTCACCACCCGGCTGGCCCTGCGCAATCGCGCCCATGCCGTGGCCTACGCACTGCGCGAGGGGTACATCTCTTGATTCACGAAGTCGACGGACTGCTGCGGTCACTGCTCCAGGGCGGCGCGCTGACCGGAAGCGACATCGAGATCGTCTTCGACGTCCCTACCAGCGATTGGGCCGCCCGGCGCAACGCCCCGGTCCTGGACTGCTACTTGTACGACATCCGGGAGGACGTCAACCGGCGGCAACGCGGCGTGGCCCCCGTCCGCGACGAGCGGGGGATCACCGTGAGCCGGCGGCGCGCTCCGCGCTGGTTCCGGCTGTCGTACCTGCTCACCGCCTGGACCAAGCGGCCCGAGGACGAACACCGGCTGCTGTCGGCCGCGTTGGCCACCCTGATCCCCCAGGAGGTGCTGCCGCCCGACAGCCTCCCGGAACCGCTCGCGGCACTCGGCCTCAGCCTGCCGCTCACGGTCTCCGGGGCGCAGTCCGAGTCCCGTTCCCTGGCCGAGATCTGGTCCTCGCTCGGCGGCACGCTCAAACCGTCGCTCGACCTCGTGATCACCGTGCCGTTCCCGCCCTACCCCGACTACGACGCCGGACCGCCGGTCACCGAGGGCGCGTTGGTGCGCGCACGCGAACTGGACGGCCCTCTGGAGGACGACGACCGGATGCACCAGCCGCGCCACCTCGCCCGGACGGACACGGGAGCACGCACCCGGTGACCGACAGCCAGACTCCCTCGCCCGATGTCTCCTCCCGCGCCCCGCACACCGACGATCCGGCGCGCGCCGTGGTCGCCCGGCTCGCCGCGCTGCGCGAACGGCTGACCGCTCTCGTCGAACGGCGCAGCGCCGGGGATCCCACCGCGGCCGACCCTCTGCGTGGCCTCTACCTGTCCGACGAGGCCGTACGTCACCATCTGCGGGGACGGCCCGGCGACGTGCCGCTCCCGGAGGAGCAGGCGGGGCCGGGGCCCGCCGGTGAGTCGCCAGGGGACGACAGGCCGCGGGCAGGCGACCGCCTGCACCGGCTCGCCCGGCGTCTGGGCCTGACCGAGCTGGACACCGCGGCCCTGCTCATCGCGCTCGCACCCGACCTCGACCGCGGCTTCGAGCCGCTGTACGGCTACCTCAACGACGACGTCAGCCGCCGCCGGGCCACGGTCGGGCTGGTGCTCGACGTCTGCGGGCTGCCCGCCACGCATGCCGCGGCCCGTGACCGGTTCCACCCCTCGGCGCCCCTGCCGTCGCTGGGCCTGCTGATCGTCGAGGAGCCCGAACGGCCCTTCCTCAGCCGCTCGTTGCGCGTTCCGGACCGGCTGGTCGCGCATCTGCTGGGTGACGAGACACTGGACGCCGCGCTCGACGGACACCTTCGTCCGCTTCCGGTTCCGTCCGACGGGACGGCTCCGTCCGACGCGACGGACGCGGGCGACGGCGGTCCGTCGGCCCACCGGCTCGCCGAGTATCTCGTCGCGGCGCCCCTCATGGTCTACCTGCGCGAAAACCGGGAGGGCGACGGCCTCCTGTGCGCGGTCACCGCCCTGCGGGCCGCCGGATACGGTGTGCTGCACTACGCCCCCGTGGGGCACACGGACGGACACGAGCCGGGCGGCGCGGCGGGTGCCGGGCACGACGACCACGCGACCGGGCGTCACCGTGCCGCCCCGCACGGCCCGGTGCGTGAACTGCTGCGCGAGGCGCGGCTGCGCGGCTGCGGGATCGTCGTCTCCGAGCTGCCCGAACGGCCGGGACCGCTGATCCGGGCGCTGTCCGTACGCGACGTACCGGTGCTGTTCACCGGGACACGGCCCTACGACCCGCAGTGGTCCGACGGCGATCCGCTGGTGCTGGAGGTGGACCGGCTGCCCCTGGGCGGGGTCGAGGTGTGGTCGGCCGCGCTCGGCATCGGCCCGGCGGACGACCCCGGGTTCGACCTGGCGGCGACCGTCGCCCCGTACCATCTCGGCGGTGAGCGGATCCGCCGGGCCGCGCGGTCCGCGCTGCGGCTGGCCGCGTTCGAGGGCATCCCTCTCGCCGCGAGCCATCTGCGGCGCGCGGCACGCCAGTTGTCCGCCTCCGGGCTGGAGCAACACGCCCGCCGGATCCGGCCGGACGTCGGCTGGGACGACCTGGTGCTGCCCGACGAGCCGCTCGGTCACCTCCGCGAGCTGGCCCTGCGCGCCCGCCACCGCGACCGGGTGCTCGGTGAGTGGCGGCTGAGCGCGGGCGGCGGGCGGGGGCGCGGGGTCCTGGCGCTGTTCGCCGGGGAGTCCGGCACCGGCAAGACCCTCTCCGCCGAGGTGGTCGCCGCCGATCTGGGACTGGACCTGTACGTGGTGCAGCTCTCCTCGGTCGTCGACAAGTACGTCGGGGAGACCGAGAAGAACCTGGAGCGCATCTTCACCGAGGCCGACCGTACCGACGCCGTGCTGCTCTTCGACGAGGCCGACGCGGTCTTCGGCAAACGCTCCGAGGTCAAGGGCTCGCACGACCGCTACGCCAACATGGAGAGCGCGTATCTGCTCCAGCGGCTGGAGGCGTTCGACGGCATCGCCCTGCTCACCACCAACCTGCGGGCCAACATCGACGATGCCTTCACCCGCCGGCTGGACCTGGTGGTGGACTTCCCGTTCCCCGACGCCGGGCAGCGGCTCGCGCTGTGGCGGCACAGCCTGGTCCATGTGCCGTGCGAGGACGGTATCGACCTGGGCCCGTGCGCCCGCGAGTTCGAGCTGGCGGGCGGCTCCATCCGCAGCGCGGTGGTGACCGCCGCCTACGCGGCGGCCGACCGCGGCGAACCGGTCACCGGCGCCGATCTGCTGGCCGGTGCCCGGCGGGAGTACCGGAAAGCGGGCCGCCTGGTGCTGGACGAGGTGTCCTGGTGAACTCCTGGTGAGCGGCGGCCCGCACTTCACGCGTGCGCTCAGTTCCGCTGGTTCTCGGGCTTGACGTCGGGCTTGACGATGAACCAGATCTGATCGTCGTCCCTGGAGCAGTCGTGGAGAGTGAGGCGCGTGCCGTCCGGCCTGTTCTTTTCCTTGGAGACGAAGCCGGCGACGTCCAGGCAGAGCTGGTCCCTGGAGTAGTTGTGGATCCAGTGGAGACCGTTCGTGTCCGGCAGCTCCTCCAGCCACCAGAGCTGGTCGTCGTTCATTTCGCGGGTGCAGGGCGTCTCCAGCACGCCCTTCGGGCCCGTCGTCGCGCCCTTCTCCGACATGTCCATGCAGTAGCCGTCCTTGGTGTTGCGGATCTGGACGAGGTCGGAGTTGCCCGGCCCCTTCCCCTTGAACACCGTTTCGAGATTCCACAACTGGCGGTCCTTGGACCCGTCGCAGGAGAACTGGGCGGTGCCCCCACCCGCCTTCCCGTTCTCGACGACCGGGGCGGCGCACTTCTGCGTCGTCCCGTTCCGGAGCAGGACACGGGCGAACTTGTCCTCCGGCTTCGGCTTGTCGGCGCCCTCACCGCCGCCATCGCCTTGCTCGTCACCGTCCGGCTTCGGCTGAGTGGGCTCCGGCTCCGGCTCCGGGTCCGCGGACGGCGGGGGGCTGGGGGCCGGCGCTTCCGGGGGCGGCAGCGAGGCGCCGGCCTGCTCGGTCCGGTCCTTGGCCTGGGTGTTCACCTGCGGCTTGTACGCGAACCAGATCATGACGAAGGCGATGCTCAGCGCGAGCAGGAGGCTCAGGAACATCCCCAGCCAGCGCGGCAGCAGCCCCGGCTGCTCGTAGGTGCCCGGTACCGGCAGCGGTTCGGCGCCGGAGCGCTGCACGGAGAGTGTGAAGGGCCGGGACTCCTTGGGTCCCGCCCAGATGATCTCCCGTGGCTTGAGGGTGCTCTTGACGAACGCGGCCCGGCCGGGCTCGATCTGGACGTTGGCCGGGTGGATGTCGTACGAGATCTGGTCGCCGGTGTCGCTGCCGCTGACGGACGCGGTGAGCTTGACGTTGCCGACGTTGTCGATCGCGAGTCGCGGCCGCCCCCGGAACCTGCCCTTCACCGTCTGCGGCACGAGTTCGGCGCGTACGTCGCTGAACGGCGTGACGGTGATGTTGCCTTCGGGGACGGTGGTGGCCCCGGGATGTTCGGTCGGGACGATCTGCACGCCGTACGGATTCGGCCCGGCCGTCGCGTCCGGGGTCCGGGGCGGGGCGAAGGTCAGTTCCACCGTCCCGGTCGTGCCCGGATACAGCCGGAGCGACTGCGGCTCCACGGTCGTCCATGGGGTCAGTTCGCCGACGGGTACGAAGCGGTACTCGTCGACGACGTCGCCGGTGTTGCGCAGTCGCAGCCGCACGGTGGTCGAGCCACCGGGGTCCACGGTGGTCGAGGCGGGTTCCAGAGAGGTCCAAAGGCTCACCGTACGACGCTATGGCGGGCGCCCGGGACCGGTAACAGGCGTGGGGGCACGGTCCGTTGCCTGAAGGTCTCGGCGCACTGCCCCGGCGGGCGCCCCGCGGGCCTCGGGGCCGGGCGCGGCAGGCGTGGTGGCTGCCCGTTGGGGTAACGGCGGTGCCCTCGAACAGGTCCTGAGGGACCTTCCGCCTCGTTCCGTGCCGAACCAGTGTGGACGCTGTTCCACTGTCCAGCCGCCTTTCCCGAGGAGCACCCGCGCATGCCGTCGTATCTGTCGCCAGGCGTCTACGTCGAGGAGGTCGCCAGCGGCTCCCGCCCGATCGAGGGGGTCGGGACCTCGGTGGCCGCCTTCGTCGGGCTCGCGCCCGCCGGACCGCTGAACACACCGACGCTGGTCACCAACTGGTCCCAGTACGTCGCGTCCTTCGGCGAGTTCACGGACGGGTACTACCTGGCGCACTCCGTCTACGGCTTCTTCAACAACGGCGGCTCCGCCGCCTATGTCGTCCGGGTCGGCGGCGCGGACCAGGGGGAGGCCGGGGCCGCCGGCGCCCCGGCCGCGGTGACCGGGTCCGCCGGCACCCCCGCCGAGCTTCCTCCCGGCGCCCCCGCCGAGCTGGGCACGTTCACCGTCCAGGCCCTCACCCCCGGCGGCGCGCTCAGCGTCGAGGTGGCGGACCCGGAAGGGGAGGGTCCGGCCGAGCGGTTCAAGCTGATCGTCAAGGACGACGGCAAGGTCGCCGAGTCCTTCGACGTGAGCGCCAAGAGGGGCAACCGCTCCTACGTGGTCACGCAGGTCAAGGAGCGCTCCAGGCTCATCACCGTCCAGGAGTCGGCTCCCGCCGGGCAACTCGCGCGGCCCGAGAACCAGTCGGTGGCCCTGGCCCGTCCCGCCGCACCCGCTCCGGCCGGCGACCCGGTCGAGGCGACCGTCGACCACCCCGGCCCCGCCCAGTACCTCGGCGACTCCGCCGACCGCACCGGCTTCGGCGGCCTGGAGGCGGTCGACGAGATCTCGATGGTCGCCGTCCCCGACCTGATGGCGGCCTACCAGCGCGGCGCGATCGACCTGGAGGCGGTCAAGGCCGTCCAGCTCGGGCTGATCGCGCACTGCGAGCTGATGGGTGACCGGGTCGCCGTGATCGACCCGCCGCCCGGCCTGAACGCCCGTGACATCCGGGTCTGGCGGCAGGAGACCGCGGGGTACGACTCCAAGTACGCGGCCCTCTACTACCCCTGGATCAAGGTCTTCGACCCGGCCACCGGCCAGGCGGGCCTGGTCCCGCCGAGCGGTCACATCTCCGGCATCTGGGCGCGCAACGACTTCGAGCGCGGTGTGCACAAGGCCCCGGCCAACGAGGTGGTGCGCGGCGCGATCGACCTGGAGACCCAGGTCACCCGCGGGGAGCAGGACCTGCTCAATCCGATCGGTGTCAACTGCATCCGCGCCTTCCCCGGCCGCGGCATCCGCGTCTGGGGCGCGCGCACCCTCTCCTCCGACCCGGCCTGGCGGTACGTCAACATCCGCCGGTACTTCAACTACCTGGAGGAGTCGATCCTGATCGGCACCCAGTGGGTGGTCTTCGAGCCCAACGACCATCACCTGTGGGCCCGTATCCGGCGCAATGTCTCCGCCTTCCTGGTCAACGAGTGGCGCGGGGGCGCCCTGTTCGGGTCCAGCCCGGAGCAGGCCTTCTACGTCAAGTGCGACGAGGAGAGCAACCCGCCGGAGTCGGTGGACCTGGGCCGGGTCATCTGCGAGATCGGCATCGCGCCCGTCAAGCCCGCCGAGTTCGTGATCTTCCGGCTGGCCCAGTTCTCCAGCGGAAGCGGCGAGTTGGAGGAGTAGCGCGCGCAGCGCGGTAGAGCGGTGGGCGGGGTGGCGTGCCACCGCGCCTCCCTCCCTCGCGGGGTCGGGATCCCGATCCCGATCCCCGTCAGCATCGAGTAGAAGGACAGAGAGCGGCTCATGATCGCGCCTGGCGACACCCTCACTTCACACAATTTCGGCCTGCAGATCGACGGCGTCATGGTCGAATACCTGCAGAAGGTCGACGGCCTGAGCTTCCAGCAGGACGTCATCGAATTCCAGCAGGTCTCCGCCATCGGTCTGCCCAAGACCAGCAAGATGCCGGGGGTGCAGAAGGCCGGCGAGTGCACCGTCGTGCGCGGCATGACGCAGTCCTCGGCGTTCACCGAGTGGATCCAGCAGTCCATCGCGGGCAACATGGCGATGGCCCGCAAGAACGCCACGATCCTCGTGATGGACACCGAGAACAACCCGGTCAAGCGGTACAACATGCGGAACGCCTGGTGCTACAAGATCGACGCCAGCTCGGTCGAGGCCGGCCAGGCCTCCGCGCTGACCGAGACCGTGAGCATCACCTACGAAGAACTGGTCATCGAGTAATGCGCCGCAGCGCCGTCCGGGCATCGGCAACCGATACGGCCACGAGTACGGACCCGGCCGCGGATCCTGCCGGGATGCCCGCTCCCGAGCCCGCTCCGCAGGCCGAGTCCGCCGCGCGGGTCGCCGGACAACAGCGGCTCCGCACCGAGTTCGAGTTCGAGCTGCCGCGCGGATACGTCGACGAGTCCGGCACCGTACACCGCACCGGATCGATGCGGCTGGCGACCGCCAGGGACGAACTGGTCCCGCTGCGGGACGTCCGGGTGCAGGAGAACCCGGCCTATCTGTCGGTGGTGCTGCTGGGCCGGGTCATCAGCCGGCTCGGCACGCTGCCGATGGTGCACGACGGGGTGGTGGAGAACATGTTCGCCTCCGACCTCGCCTTCCTCCAGGACTTCTACCGCCAGGTCAACGCCGAGGGCCACACCAGGGCCGGGGTGACCTGCCCGCATTGCGAGCAGCCCTTCGAGGTGGAGCTCGCGGGGAGCCGCCTGGGGGAATCGTGACGTACGCGACCGACCGTATCCACGAGGAGATCGCGTACATCGCCTACCACTTCCACTGGAGTCTGGAGGACATCCTGGATCTCGAACACCGCGACCGGCGGCGCTACGCCCAGGAGATCGCCTCCCTCGTCACACGCGCCACGGAGGGGTAGATGGGACTCCTCGACAGGCTGCGCGGCCGGACCCGAGAGGCCGGCGGCGAAACGCCCGCGGAGACCGGGACGGCGCGGACCGGGACGGCGCAGACCGGGAGAGCGGAGACCGGGACGACGGATGTCACTGCCCGTCCGGCGTCCGAGGCGGAGACATCGGACGGGGCGGCTCGTACGGTGACGGAGCGCGGGGCGGCCGGCTGGTCAAGCCTGCCCCCGATCCGGCCGGCCGCCGCCGCCCGGCCACCGCGCGGTGTCGCCGACCCGGGCTTCGGCGGCGCGCTCACCACCTGGCAGAACCCCTCTTTCGCCGGGACGCTGTCGCACGCCGTGCTCGACGGCGCACCGGGCGGCCTGGTCCGGGACGCCCTCATCACGTCGGGCAGGCCGTCCCCGGACCTCGGGGCGCCCTCACTGGCCCTGCCGGTGGCCCGGCCGGAGGAACCGGCAGAGCCCTCCGGTGAGTTGGCCGGTGAGTTGGCCGGGGATGGAATGTCCGCCGGTACGGGGACCACGGCACCGGTGGTCGCCCGGTCGCTGGGGCCCCGGGTGCGGCCGGTGCAGCCGAGTGCCGTACGTACCGCCCGACCCGCTGGTCTGACCACGGCCGCGGCGACCCCTGCCGTACAGCGGCGGGTGCTGCCGACGGCCGCGCCGACGCGTCGGCTGTCCGTCCCCGCTCCGGGTCCGTCTGCTCCGGGTCCGTCTGCTCCAGCTCCGTCTGCTCCTGGTCCCTCGCCGAAACCGGAGTCCGGTGTGCACTCGGACGAGCGGCCCACGGGTGGCCGCCCCGACGCACCGGCAACGGGCACGACTCCGTCACCCGCCGCCCCGCCGCCGCCCGTTCAGCGGCGCGAGTCGGCGAGGCGGGACGGACGCGAATCGGCGAGGCGCGACGTAACCGGTCCGTCCGCCGGGCCGGCCCCCGTCCAGCGGCGTACGGGTCTGGGCGCACCAGTGACACCAGTGACACCAGTGACCGGGACGTCCCCGGCGCCCGTTCAGCGGCGCGTTGCGTCCGCTCCCGGTACGCCGCCCGCCACCGGGCCCCGCCTCCGTACAGGACTGGGCGCGCCGCTGCCGTCGCGCCCGGCCCCCACGACACCGCCCCCCATGGCGAGCGCGCAGGCGCGGACACCGTCGTCCGAGCCGGTACGACGCGAAGCGAACCCGGGCGCTTCCACACCGCCCGCCCCCGCCGAAGGGACCACGTCTCCCGCGTCCGGCGCGCCGGTCGTACGGCCCGCGATGAGGTTCCCGGCCGCCGCTCCCGTCTCCACCGTGGATGCCGACGCCGTATCAGCCGAGCCGCGCGGGGAGACCGGCAAGGAGACCGGCCGTCCCGGGCCCTCCGCCTCGCTTCCCCTGGCGTCGGCGCGCCCTCTGACCTCCGCGCTACCGACGGCGGCCCCCACCGGGCCCGCCTCCGTACAGCGCGGCAGTGCGCCAACGGCGGCGCCGCTGCGGCGCGTTGGGACGGGGACCGCGCCACAGCCGGGGGTTTCACCGGCCGGGCCGGTGAATCGGCGCTCGTCGGCAGCCCCCGTCCCGAACACCACCGCCACCGGTCGCGGTCCCTGGACCTCCCCGACGGCACGGCGCACGCCCGCGCCGTCCGCGTCGGCGACGCCACCACGGACACCACGTCAGCCGGTGTCGGCTCCTCGTACCGTCCCCCCTGCTGTGCGAGGCGGAGGAGTTGGCGGCGGCACGAGCGTTCCGGTGCAGCGCAGGACGGCCACGTCTGGAGCGGTACGGTCGACCGGAGCCGGTCCTCTTGAGGCGGCGCAGCCGCCCGTACAGCCCGCTCCGGTGCGACGAACTGGCGGCGAGGGGACGGGAATTGACGCACCGGTATCGCCGGAGCGGCCGACAGAGTCCCGCGCTTCTGCGCAGCGTGAGGCGCGCTCTGCGCCGGTGCCGTCACCCTCGGAGCCCGCGCCCGGCCGAATAGGGTCGGACGGCCGGCCCGGTCGGCCCACCGCCACGTCGGCACCTGCGGACGGCGTCCCTGAGGCGGCGCCGGCCCCCAGGCCCGCCGCAGCCGACGCCGATGCCGCTCCGGTGCAGCGCAAGGCAGCCACGCCGGGGACCGGACACCCGACCACCGGGCTTCCCGATGCGACGCGGTCGCCCTCGCCCTCGCAGCCTGTACGGGTGCGCCGGCCCCGGGAGGCCGGCCCGACCACTGTCGTCTCGGCAGCCGCGACGGCGCCACAGCCGAGGTTCTCGGCGGCCGATGCCGCTCCGGTGCGGCGCGGGGTGGCCCCCTCGGAGACCGTACGACCGGCCGTGCGACCGACCGGAACCGGTTACCCCGACGCGACGCGGGCGCCCTCGCAGCCCGCGCCCGCGCCCGAGCCCGAGCGATCGACGGAGGCCCGTACGCCCGTACAGCGCGCCGCCGTGCAGCCGTCCGCCCCGCAGCTGTCCACCCCGCCCGTATCACCGCAGGGGCAGCCGAAGGCGCGGTCGGAGGGTCCCGACAGTTCGGCGTCCGGCGGGGCGACGCTGCCGGGGCCCGCGCCCCGCGCCCCGTCGTCAGCCCCGCCCGCAGGCCCCGTGACGCAGCGCACGGCCAAAGCCCGTACGCCCGGCCTGGCACCGCCACTCGCACCGCCATTCACACCGCCACTCGCACCGTCGCTCCCACAGTCCGGCCACGCGCCGGTGCAGCGGTCCGTGGACGGCGGTCCGGGCGGCGCCCCGCCGGTACGGCGAACGGCGGCGCCCCCTCCCCACCACGTGGCGCAGTCACACGCGAAGCCGCAGCCGCCCACACCCCGGCGCGTCCCGCCCGCCGTACCCGTACCGCTGCGGCGGGCGGAACCCGTACCGCCCGTATCGCTGCCCGTGCAGCGGAGCAGTGCCACACCGGCCCGTACGGCCCCACCGCCAGGCCCGCTGCCGTTCCCGGGCGCGACCCCGGCACCGCCGCCACCCCCGGCGGCAACGGCCCCGCCCGCCCCGACCGTCCAGCGCCGCTCCACCTCCCGGCCCCCGCAGACGAGGACCACGACGACCAGCACGAACACCACCGAGCCCACGCCCACGCCCACGCCCACGTACACGAGCACCGGCACGCAAACGGACGCAGGCGTACGTACCGACACCCGCAAGTCCACCGGGACCCAGCGGGGCACCGCCGCCTTCGATGCCCGGAAGCTGACGGGCGCCCAACTCGACGAGCTGGTCCATCGTCTGATCGGCCCGCTGACCCGACTGCTGAGAGCCGAATTCCGCCTCGACCGCGAGCGTGTCGGCAAGCTCCGTGACTCACCCCGCTGACCACCTGACCACCTGAGCGCCTGACCACCTGCCCCGCCCACCGACCCGACCGCCTGACCGACGCCCGACGTCCGGGCGAATCCCAGCACCCCGCGCGGACGCAGCAAGAAAGAAGGCCGACCCCGATGCCCAGTGATCTCGACCCGGGATCCACGATCTTCTTCACCCTCACCATCGACGGCGAGAGCCTGGGGTACTTCAACGGCTGCGAGGGTCTGTCCTCCGCGGTGGAGATCGAGAACCACCAGGAAGGCGGCAACAACGGCTTCGTCTGGCAACTGCCGTCCCGCGTCACGTTCTCCAGCATCCGGCTCACCCGCCCCCTCACCCCGGACACGGCGAAGGTCGCGGCCTGGATCTCGTCCATCACCACCGGCGTCACCCGCCCCACCGGCCAGATCGCCGCGCTGCGCGCGGACGGTTCACTGGTCGCCCAGTGGGGTCTGATCGACGTGCTGCCGGTGAGCTGGCAGGGGCCCTCGCTCAACCCGGAGAACCCGGCGGTGGCCACCGAGGTGCTGGAGATCACCCACCACGGCTTCACGGATGCGGGGGCGGCGTAGATGGCCGGCAGCGGAAGCAGGGGCGGATCCAGGGGCGGCGGTAAGGGCGGCAAGGGAGGCGGCGCCGGCAAGAGCCTGGTGCGCGCCTCGCTCGCGATCCACCAGCCGCCCGTCGGGAAGAGCACCACCCCCGGTGCGCTGATCAAGAACTTCACCTTCGACTTCAACCCGTCCCAGCTCACCATGAGCCGCCGTACGGACTGGAAGTTCACGCCGAGCCCGGCGGTCCGTGACGGCCCCGTGCCGGAGTTCATGGGCCCCGAGCCCCGGCAGCTCGGCATCGACGTGTTCCTGGACTCGTCCGACGATCCGAACGGCAACAGCGTGCTGAAGAAGGTCGAGGCGCTCTTCTCCTGCTGCGAGGTGACGGCGGCCAGCCTCGCCGCCAAGCAGCCGTCGACGCCGTGGGTGGTGTTCCAGTGGGGGGCGTTCTCCACCGCCCGCTTCACGGCCTACGTCGAGTCCGTGGACGCCACGTACACCCTCTTCGGTACCACCGGGGTGCCGATCAGGGCCACCTGTCAGGTCCGGTTGCATGAGATACCGAGCAGGACGAAGGGACAGAACCCCACGTCGGGCGCGCTCACCGCACGGCGCGTCCACCGGGTGGTGGCGGGCGACTCGCTGCAGTCGCTGGCCTGGCGGGAGTACGGGGACGCCACCGTCTGGCGGGTGATCGCCGAGACCAATGGCATCGACGACCCGTCGCGGCTCGCACCCGGCACCGAACTCGTGCTGCCCGCGGTCGAGGAGGTGACCGCCTGATGACGAAGATCTCCTACTCCAGTGTCATCGACGTCCGGCTGGACAACAGTTCGCTGCCCCGCCTGATTCAGGATCAACTGACCGATGTCTGGGTGGACTTCGGGGTCGGGGTGCCCGGCGCCTTCCAGCTCACCTTCCGTGACGACGGCCGCAGGCTGCTGGACGATATGAAGATCGACATCGGCTCCAAGGCCGTGCTGGCGCCGGTGGCGGACGGCAAGGGGGCGCAGGATCCGCTGTTCACCGGCGAGGTCACCGGGTTGGAGAAGGACTACGACGGCACCGGCACGTTCACCGTCGTACGTGGCTACGACCTCGGCCACCGCATGCTGCGCCAGCGCCGCGTGGCCGGATACACGAGCATGTCCGCCGGCGACATCGCCAAGCGGCTGGTCAAGGCGAGCCAGATCTCCGTCGGAAAGATCGAATCCACCGGGGCCCCGTACGACTTCATCACCCAGGACAACATCAGCGACTGGGACTTCCTGGCCCGCCTGGCGGACGACAGCAAGAAGGTGATGTTCCTGGACTCCGACGGGAAGTTCCAGTTCGTCAGCCGCAAGCGCGCCGCCGGAGCGCCCCCGAAGACCATGGACAGCGACGAGAACCCGTTCGTGCTCAAGGGCGGCGAGGACATCCTGCGCTGCCGGATCTCCGTCACCTCCGCCGACCAGGTGCCCCAGGTGCAGGCGCGCGGCTGGAACGTGCGGAGCAAGAAGGCCATCACCGCCCAGGCACCGGCCACCAAGAACACCGCTCTCGACCTCGGCACCGAACCCGGCGCCGGCAAGGGGAAGTTCAAGCCGGCCAATCTGGTCGACACGTCGAGCCCCTACGACCAGCAGCGGGAGGTCGGACGGGCGGCGCAGGCGCTGGCCGACGACGTGACGTCGGCCTTCGCCGAGCTGGAGATCACCGTCCACGGCAACCCCAGGCTGCGCGCCGACATCCCGGTGACACTCACCGACGTCGGCAAGCCCTTCGACGGCAAGTACACGATGACCGGTGTCCGCCATGTCTTCGAGCCGGGCAACCATTACCAGACCTGGGTGACCGTCAGCGGGCGCCAGTGGCGGTCGCTGTACGGCCTCGCCTCCGGCGGCGGTGCGGCGGACCGGTCCCGGCTGCCGTCCGTGGCCAACGCGCTCGTCACCGATGTGAAGGACCCGCTGCGGCAGGGCCGGGTGAAGCTGAAGTTCCCCTGGCTGGACGCCACGTACGTGAGCGACTGGACCCGCACCGTGCAGTTCGCCGGAGTGGGCGGCGGCAGCATCCTTCCGCTGGACGTCAACGACGAGGTCCTGGTGGCGTTCGACCGCGGCGCCCTGGACCATCCGTACGTCATCGGCGGCCTCTACAACGGCAAGGACAAGCCGAAGCCCGGCGACGTACCGCTGCACGACCCCCTCAAGGGCAAGGCGACCCGGCACACCGTCGCCGACCGGGAGAACAACCGCCTGGACCTGCTCAGCCAGAAGATCGGCAAGCGCGGGGTGCGGCTGAGCACCGGCAACGACCGGCTCACCATCAACCTGGACCGCACCAGGACCGAGATCACCGTGGACAGCGCGGGAAGCGTCGTCATCAAGGGCACCCGGTCGGTGTCCGTCGAGGCCGGCGCCAACCTGAGCATGCGCGCGAAAGGCACCATGAACCTCCAGGCCGGGGGAGCGATGACCCTCACGGCGGGCGGCGCCCTGTCCGCCACGGCGGGCACCACCTTCAACGTCAAGGGCACCACCGGATCGATCCAGGCCGGGACGCTGAACGTGACGGGCGGGGCGGTGAACATCCTGCCCGGGGTCCTCCAGGTCGTGACCCCAGGCGCCGTCACCATCGGCGGCACCTCGGTCGCGCTGACCGGCCTGGTCACCGTCAACACCAAGCCGGTGCTGCTCTGATGGCCGGGCAGTTCGTCGGATCCGGCTGGTCCTTCCCCCTGCGCGTCAGCCCGACCGGGGGCATCGCCCTGGTCAGCGGGGAGCGGGAGATCGAGGAGGCCATCCGGCTGGTGCTCGCGACCGCGCCGGGCGAGCGGCCGATGCGGCCCGAGTTCGGCTGCGCCGTCCACGACCTGGTCTTCGCGCCGGTCAACGAGGCCACGGCGGGCCGGATCCAGCACGAGGTGTACACCACCCTGGACCGCTGGGAGCCCCGTATCGAGGTACGCGAGGTGGAGGTGACCGCGGGCGACGACCCGGGGGTGCTCTACATCGACGTCCGCTACGTCATCCGCGGCACCAACAACCCGCGCAATCTCGTCTTCCCGTTCTACGTCATCCCCTCCCACGACGATTCCGACCTGTCCTCCGATCCGTCCTCCGACCCCTCCTCCGGCGCCGCCGGCCCCGACGGCACCGGCGGTGGACCGGCCACCGAAAGCGACCGCTGATGGCACTGCCCTCCCCGAACCTCGACGACCGGCGCTTCCAGCAGTTCGTCGACGACGCCAAGCGCTACATCCAGCGGCGCGCCCCCGAGTGGACCGACCACAACGTGTCCGACCCCGGCGTCACCCTCGTGGAAACGGTCGCCCACATGGCCGACCAGGTCGTCTACCGGCTCAACCGGATCCCCGAGAAGAACCACCTGGCCTTCCTCGACCTCGTCGGCATCACCCTCTTCCCGCCGTCCGCCGCGCGCACCGAGATCACCTTCTGGCTGTCCGCCCCGCAGGAGGACCCCGTCAGCGTGCCCCTGGGCACCGAGACCGCGACCCAGCGCGCCGACGGCGAGGAAGCCGTCGTCTTCGCCACCGAGCGCGAACTGACCGTCGTCCCCTGCGAGTTGCGCCATCTCGCCGTCCAGCACAGCGGGCAGCAGGTCACCGACCGCACCACGGACCTCGCCGAGGGCAACGACCTGCTGTGCTTCGCCGAATCCCCGGCCCCCGGCGACAGCATGCTGCTCGGGCTCAGCGCCGCCGTCCCGCACTGCGCGGTCGCGCTGCGGCTCGACAGCCGGGTCGACGGCGTCGGTGTGGACCCCCGGCAGCCGCCGCTGGTCTGGGAGGCGTGGACCGCCGATGGCTGGGTGGTCTGCGAGGTCGACCAGGACACCACCGGCGGCCTCAACCGCCCCGGCGACGTCGTCCTGCACATTCCCGGCGGGCACATCCTCTCCCGCACCGGGCGGCAGGAAGCGGGCTGGCTGCGCTGCCGGGTCACCGAGCCCGGGGCCGGCCAGCCCTTCTACACCACCTCGCCCACCGTACGGTCAGCCGAGACGTTCACCGTGGGCGGCACCGTCCCCGCCGTCCACGCCGAGACGGTGCGCGACGAGGCCCTGGGCGAGTCCACCGGGCTGCCCGGCCAGCGGCTGCGGCTCGCCCACGCCCCCGTCGTCGGCGACGTACCCCCGCTCGACCTCCAAGTGGCCGACTACGCCGGGCAGGAGGGCTGGAAGGACTGGGAGGTCGTCCCGCACTTCGCCGCCTCCGGCCCGCACGACCGCCACCTCACCCTCGACGCCGCGACCGGCGAGATCGCCTTCGGCCCCGCCGTACGCGAACCCGACGGCACCCTGCGCCAGTACGGGGCCGTACCGCCCAAAGGCGCCGTGATCCGCGCCCGCCGCTACCGCATTGGCGGCGGCCGCACCGGCAACGTCGCCCGCGGCACCATCCGCACCCTGCGCGACTCCGTCCCGTACGTCGCCGAGGTCGTCAACCGCGAGGCCGCCCAGGGCGGGGTCGACGGCGAGAGCGTCGCGGAGGCCAAGACCCGCGCCCCCATCACGCTGCGCGCCCAGGACCGGGCCGTCACGCTGCGGGACTACGAGGAACTCGCCCGCCGCGCCGCCCCCGAGACCGCCCGTATCACCTGCCTGGAGGGCGAACCGGAGGAGCACGGCTCCTACGCCGTACGCGTCCTCGTCGTCCCCCGCGCCGTCCCCGACCCCGGCGGCCGGCTCCGTTTCGAACAGCTCGTCCCCGCCGACTCGCTGCTCCGGCGGATCACCCGCCACCTCGACGAACGGCGGCTGATCGGCACCCGGCTGGCGGTCGGCCCGCCGTACTACCAGGGCATCACCGTCGTCGCCACCGTCCACGCCTTCCGCGGCATCGACGCCGACCGCGTCCGGCGCGACGCCCATGACGCCCTCCACCGCCACATCGACCCGCTCACCGGCGGCGCCGACGGCACCGGCTGGCCCTTCGGCCGCCCCGTCCAGGCGGGCGAGATCTTCGCGGTGCTCCAGCGCGTCCCCGGAGTGGAGCTGGTGGACGAGGTACGGCTGCACGCGGCCGATCCGCTGACCGGCAAACGCGGCGACCGGACCGACCGGATCGACCTCGATCCGCCGTCCCTCGTCTTCTCCTACGACCACCGCGTCCGGGTGATCGGGGGCGCCTCATGAGGGGCTCCATCGACGGCCTCGCCTCGTCCGCCCCGCTCGCGGCGATGCTGCCCAGCGTCTTCGCCGACGACGCCCTGGCGCAGCGCTTCGTCGCCGGGCTCGACGAGGTCCTGGCTCCTCTCCACAACGTCCTGGACTGCCAGGACAGCTACTTCACCCCCGCCCTCGCCCCCGCCGACTTCACCCGCTGGCTCGGCGGATGGATCGGCGCCGAGACCGACGGCATCGAGGACGACCACCCGGAGGGCCTGGCCCGGCTGCGCGACGCGGTCGCCGCCGCCGCGTACCTGCACCGGGTCCGCGGCACCCGCGGCGGCCTGGCCGAGACCGTACGGCTCGCCTTCGGCGTCGATCCGGAGATCACCGAGAGCGGCGGGGCGACCTGGAGCGCCCGCCCGCGCGGCACGTTCCCCGGCGAACCCCGCCCCGGGCTGCACGTCACGCTGCGCCTCCCGGCGCCCACCCCGGCCGACGAGCACCGGCTGAACGACATCGTGGCGGCCGCACGCCCCGCCCACGTTCCCTACACGGTCCAGGTGACCGCCGCGGAAAGGACCCAGCAGACATGACCCCCAGTCAGGCATCCGGCGACGGTGACACCGGGAAGCCGGCCGTGATCTGCGCCGAGTGCGGTACGCGGCACGAGCGGGAGCAGTCCTTCTGCGACGGTTGCTCCGCGCTGCTGCCCTGGACGCCCACCCGGCTCCCGGCCCAGCGCTCCGACCGCGAGGCCGTGCCCGGTGCCGTGCCGGGTGCCGTGCCGGGGGTCGGTGCCGGTGCCGTCCCAGGGGCGGGGCGCCATGGCTCGCCGAGCCCGACGACGGCCCGTCGGGACGCCCCGCCCGGACCTGGGCGGCCGGACTCCGGTCCGGGCGGCCCCAGTTGGGCCGATGCCGATGTCGACGCTGATGTCGATGCCGACCCCGACGACGTATCGACCCAACCCGTGCCCCGGACGGCCTCCGGGACGCACGAAGCCGCCCCGGAGGCCACCGGGACCGGCTCCGCCGCCACAGACCGGGAGCGGGAGTGGGAGCGGCAGCGGGATAGGGATAGGGATAGGGAACGGGACCAGGAGTGGACCCCGGACCAGGAGTGGACCCCGGAGCGGGATCAGGAGCGGGATCAGGACCGGGGCCGGGATCAGGACCGGGACCGGGACCGGGATCAAGGCCGGGACCGGGATCAAGGCCGGGATCAGGAGCGGGACCGGGCGAGAGCCCTCCTGGTGCCCGTGGCCGACGCCCGGGGCGAGCGGGAGAGCCCTCCGTACGTATCCCCGGTGCTGCCCGGCCGCCCCGCCCCCGCCCGCCCGGAGGTCCGTGCCCCGGACGAACCGGAGGTCCAGGGCGGCGTCGCGTGCCCCTGGTGCCACACCGCGAACCGCCCCGACCGCCACTTCTGCGCCCGGTGCGCCATGCCGATGGCCGCGCGCACGGAGAATCCGGCCCGCCGCCCCTGGTGGCGACGGATGCTCGACCACCGCGACAGGGAGGCGCCCTGGGCCGGCGACCGCCCGCGCCTGCGGCGCCAGATCGGTCGCGTCCTGCGCTGGGTGGGTCTCGCGGTGGTACTGAGTCTGGTGGCCTGGGCCCTCTTCCAGACCCCGCGCGCCGTGGACGCGGTACGCGACCACTTCGCCAAGCGCGCCCCGGTCGCGCCGGACTCCTTCAAGGCGTCGCGCTCGTACCCCGAGCACGGCCCGGACAAGGCGTTCGACGTGGTCAGCAACTCCTGGTGGGGTCCGGGGGTCAGCCAGTCCGCCGAGGGCGAATGGCTGGAGGCCCGCTTCAGGGACCCGGTACGCCTGCTGGACGTCGGAATCACTCCCGGCCAGTCCTCCCGCGGTGAAACCCTCACCGAGTCCGCGCTCCCGCACCGCGTCGAGGCCCGTATCACCACGGTGGACGGCAAGACCACCACCAGGGAACTCAATCTCGATCAGGGCGCCGGCTTCCAGCGCCGCCCCTTCCGCGCCCAGGAGGTCACCGCGGTTCGCTTCACGATCCGTTCGGCTTACGGAGCCGACGCCGAGAAGCAGGTGGCCATCGCCGAGGTCGAGTTCTTCGGTCCGTCCAACGCGACCCGGTAGAAAGCCGGCAGAGGGAGTCGTCCCGGCACCCGCGACTCCCCGACAGCGAATGATCCACGCCACTTTCGCGGCTTCTGGCGTGAGCGCGCTTGACCATGCCGCTACGACACGTTTCGACTGGCATCCGTCGGCGCGACCGCGCCGACGGAGCCGCTTTCGAAACGAGATGACGGTCGTGGCCTGGAGCACCCGAGAGATCGCCGAGCTCGCCGGCACGAGCCTGCGGGCGGTACGGCACTACCACGAGGTCGGTCTGCTGGAGGAGCCGGAGCGGCGTGCCAACGGCTACAAGCAGTACGGCGTCGCCCACCTCGTCCGGGTGCTGCGGATCAAGCGCCTGACCGACCTCGGGTTCTCCCTGTCCCAGATCGACGCCATGGGCGACGCCGAGGACCACCCCGAGGAAGCCCTGCGCACCCTCGACGCCGAACTCGCCGCCACCATAGAACGACTCCAGCGGACCCGCGCCGAACTCGCCCTCATCCTGCGCCAATCCGCGCCGACCGACCTGCCGCCCGAACTCGCCCCGCTCGCCGCCGAAGCGGAACTGTCCGACGCCGACCGCTCACTCGCCGTCGTCCTGACCCGAGTCCTCGGGCCACAAGGTCTGCGGACCTACACCGATATGCTGCAAGCCCTTCCGGACCATCCCGTTGCCGCGGAGTTCGACGACCTGCCCGCCGACGCCGATGAACGGACGCGCCAGGATGTGGCCGAGCGCCTTGTCCCCTACATCCACGCGCTCCACGCGGCGAACCCCGGACTGCGGAACGCCAACGAGGACGCCCCGGGCGGCGCGCACTTCGCGGAGCAGACGTTCGGCAAGGCCATCAACGACGTCTACAACCCCGCCCAGCTCGACATCCTGCGCCGGGTACGGCCACTCCTCCGCGCATCACGGCGCACCGGCCCCGCCTGACCCGTAAGGCGGGGCCGGCTCGGGCAGTCGGTCGACTTGAGGCCGAGGGCCGGCCGGTCGGAGTCCATCCGGGAGACGTGCGCGTGCCGCCCTCGGTGCTCATCTGCCCCAGCCGCCCCCGACGGCCCTGCTCGACAGGTACGAGTCGCGCAGCGCCTTGCGCAGGCCGGGAACGACGCTGTCGTACTGCGTGGCGAGCGCCTTGAACGCCTGCTTGTGCGTGCGGAGTTCGTTCCCGCTGAACACGCTGGTCACCTCGGCTTCCGCGGCGAACACGGCCATGGTGAGTTCGTCCACCGGGACCATTGCCGGATCGGGGCCGCAGAGGACGGTGTTGCGTACCCTCTCCTGGAGGGCGAGCACCTGCCGCGGTTCGTTGACGGTGACCCGGTCGACGGCGAGCAGTCCCAGCCGCCTCTCGTGCTGGACCGTGATCGCACCCGTCGCGGCAAGCTGCTCGCGGATGGGCTTTTCGGCCGTATGGGCCTTGTTGTGCACGAACTGGAGCCAGTGCTTCGCCTTCTCGGTGGGCAGGTCGTGCCACACCTCGGTGAGGAAGGGGTCGCCCGGTGGGTTGGTGGCGCGTCGTGCGACCTTCCCTCTCCTGGCGGTGAGCAGTCCGGCGAGGGTCAGCTCGGTCAGTGCCGCGGCGCGCAGCAACTGGCCGCGTCCCTGGAGACCGGTGAGTTCGAACGTGCCTTTGTCGACGGTGTGGCAGAGCAGGTAAAGGCGCTCGGGCAGGGTCTGGGTCTGGGGCTGGGTCTGGGTCGTGGACTGGGACCGGTACATCTCTCTTCCTCAGGGTTCGCGACGGGGGCGGTCAGACGGAGCGGACGGTCGCGGCGGTGCGGGCCGGGTGACGGCCGTACGGGCAGGGGCGGGGTCGGAACCGTCCGGCGGGCTGCCGGTCGTAAGCCCCCGTGGAAGCCCCGGTGCACGTCCCGGGACGGGTCCCGGTGTTCGCTCCGGGGCCGGCTCCGACGGTGTGCCGGCTGCGGTGCGTCCGACCGTCCGACCCTCCGACCGGCGCGGCCGTCCGTCCAGCCGTCCGGACGGACGGCGTGGCGCGTCAGGCGACGGGGTCGCCGACAACTCCGCCGGTCGCCCTGCGGATCTCCTGGGCGTAACGCCGGGCGAGGACCCTCATGTCGGTGAACTCCGAGAGGTCGGCGCCGGCGAGGGCGGCGGCGCCGATGTGCTCCTCCAGCACCCGCACGGCCGCCGCGGCGGCCGCGGCGTGGATCCGCACCTCCAGATCATCGGCCGGCCGCTCAAGACGGCCACCGATGATCACGCCCAACTCCCGCTCCGTCTGGTCGCAGGCCATCAACCACGCTGTACGGAGCGCCGGTTCGGTGTCGGCGAGCCGAATCATCTTCATCGCGAGCATCTCGTCGGCAAGATCGACGGGCGGCGTCTCGTGACGAAGCCTGGCCAGCTCCGCGGCCAGGTGGTCTTCGAGGGAACTCTGCCGGGGCCAGGCGCGCAGCACGCTCATCAGAGTGACAACGCCCTGCATCACAATCGGCTCGGCACAGCTCTCCTTACTGCGAAAGTGCCGCCAGATGGTGCGCGTGGACAGCCCCACCGCCTCCGCGATCTGATCACCACTCGTGGCGGCCACTCCCTGCTCCCAGAACAGACGCGCCGCCTCCCGGGAGATCTCCAGCCGCAGCCGCAACCGCCGCTGCTCACTCATCCCTCCTCCGCTGCGCTCCTTCGTCGCCATGGCACCTCTCGCTCTCGCCTTCGAATGTCCTCCAGAGACAGCATGTCGCTAAGTGACGTGACGTGCAAGCGGGTGACCCTGAAGCGCGTCGGGTCGGGGCGGCGCGAGGGGCCGCGGCAGCGACTTGACCAGCGGATATGCCCGACCCTGGTCGCATCCCGTAGTCGGTTCGGTGAGACCTGTCAGACCCGTGAGACCCGTCAGGCCCCGGCGAGAAGCCCGGAAAGGCGCTCGTACGCGGCGTCCCACGTCCATCGGGACGTCACCCAGGCCCTGCCTTTCCGCCCCATCTCGTCGGCACCGGCCCGATCCGTCAGCAGATGAACCAACCGCTCCGCGACGAGTTCCGGTTTCCGACCGTCCACCACGAAGCCGGTCTCTCCTTCGCGTACGGTGTCCGGCGCACGGTCCGTCCGCCGTGCCTCCAGGACACCCTGTGCCATTTCCTGCCCCCCAAATCGACGCCTGGTCAAGGAGGTTAGGAAGACAGCGCCCGGACTTCGTCACACGAGGCTCCGGTCTTCTGCCTCGAACCGGGGTGTGAGCCCACGCCGGAAGTCAACCCGTAGCGTGACGAGTGGCGGAGTTCGCCAGACAGACCCAGCGCCAGTACCAGTACCAACACCAGCACCGGCGTGCCCTGCCGAGTTCTCCCACGGATGAACTCATGCCACCCATGACCGAAGGAGCTGCGCGGTCCTGGGACTCTGGGATGAGCAGCGCCTATAACCGGAGTTGGAGGCGTCCCGGAGCGGCCTCATCCGGGGGAAGTAGATTTGCCACGCATGAGTATGTGTACTCATGTTCGCCGTCACGCCTTCACGGAGGCTGGCCGCACTTGACCCACTCCGAGGGAGCCAACTGTGCGTACCACCAGCAAATTCCGTACCTCCTCGCCTGCGGGCGGCAGCCGTCCGATTCGATCGGTAGTAGGTCTCGCCCTGGCCTGTGTCGCTGTTGTGGGGCTGGCCGGCTGCTCGATGGAGGACGCGAGCTGCGGCGGCGGCGAATACCCGGTTCTGAATGTGGGCAGCACCGGCAGCGCATGCGTACCCAACGACGAGGAGCCGCCGAAGGGATACGTCCGCTACCCGGAAGGAAAGGTCCCCGAGCACGTCGGCGACAAGTGGGACGTCTACTGGGATACCCACACCATCGACGAGAACGGCAAGATCATCAAGGCTCCCGACGCCGAGTGACGAGCCCGGGCTCAGCCGTCGGAGTCGTGATCGAGTGTCTGCCGAATACGGCGGGACGGGTTGAAGGCGTACAGCTCCAGGATGTCGGGCGGGTCGGCGAGGCCCGGTCCTCCCGCGTGGATCCAGGCGGTGATGTCCGCGCTCGCGTCGGGGTCGTTGACCAGGCCCAGCCATACGGGGCGCCCGCCCGCCTTCCGTCCTTCGGCGGACGGCTGGATCACGATGACGTTGGCGTGGTCGCAGGCGTCCAGGCAGTCCACGGCGCGGACCTTGGCGGCATCTCCGACGGAGGCCCGCAGGCCGGTCAGTTGGGCGGCGTGGTCCAACCCCGGGATCTTCGGCGTCCCACAGCAGCAGCCGCGGCAGACCGTGACGGTGGGACGCCCGGCCCCGGAGCCGGCGCCGGCTCCGGCGCCGGCTCCGGACCGGGTTCCGGCTCCGGACCGGGGTGCCGGTGTGGGGGCGGGCTTGCGACTGCGGCGGCTCAACGGTCGCCTCCGATCTGAGTGGGTACGGCGGGGTGTATCCCGGACTGTTTCCCAGAATGGTCTCAGGAGTGTTTCCCGGAGCCGGTCCAGGCGGTCTCGCGCAGCAGGCGCAGGCCGTTGAGGCCGACGATGACGGTCGAACCCTCGTGCCCGAGAACGCCCAGCGGCAGCGGCAGATGGCCGACGAGGTCCCAGACGACCAGGGCCGAGATGAACACACCGGCGATGACCAGATTCTGGACCACGAGCCGCCGGGCACGCCGGGACAGCGCGATGACCTGGGGCACGGTGGCCAGTTCGTCGCGGACGACGACCGCGTCGGCGGTCTCCAGCGCGAGGTCGGATCCGGCCCGGCCCATGGCGACACCGGTGTGGGCGGCGGCGAGCGCGGGGGCGTCGTTGACACCGTCGCCGACGACCAGCACGTTGCGTCCGGCCGCCTCCCCCTCGCGTACGGCGGCGACCTTGTCCTGCGGCAGCAGCCCTGCCCGTACGTCGGTGATGCCGACCTCGGCGGCGAGGCGGGCGGCGGCGCGCGGGTTGTCGCCGGTGAGCAGCATGGGAGGTGTGCCGGTCAGTGTGGTGAGGGCGGCGACGGTGGTGGTCGCGTCGGGGCGGAGCCGGTCGGAGATGCCCAGCACGCCCACCGGGATGCCGTGGAGTTGGACGACCACGGCCGTGCTGCCCTCATCTTCCAACTGTGCGGCGATCGCAGCACAGTTGAGGGGGTCGGAGTCGAGGGGTGCGGCGTTGGCCGCTGCCGCGCCGGTATCCGGGTCATGTGTGTGCTTGATCAGCCGGGCCGGCGCGCCGACAGCGACGGTGGAGCCCCGTACGGTGGCGCTCACCCCGATGCCGGGGGTGGACGTGAAGTCCTCGACGGCCGGGATGCTCAGGCCGCGCTCGCGGGCGGCGGCCACGACGGCACGGGCGAGGGGATGTTCGCTCGGCTGCTCGACCGCTGCGGCCAGGGCCAGCAGGTCGTCTTCGGTCAGGGGCGGGAATCCGTCGGACTGGAGCGGGAATCCGTCGGTCAGGTGCGGGAATTCATCTGCCAGGGCCGGGACGCCTTTGGCCAGGAGCGGGACGCCGGTCTCGACCCGCCCGTCGGCACCGGTCGGCGAGTGGACCGCACCGGCCGGCAGGCGAACCGCACCGGTCAGTGGGCGGACAGCCGTGACGCGCGGCGTCCCCTCCGTCAGCGTGCCGGTCTTGTCGAGCGCGACGGCGTCGACCTGCCCCAGCCGTTCCATCACCACGGCGGACTTCACCAGTACTCCATGGCGACCGGCGTTGGCGATGGCGGACAACAGAGGCGGCATGGTGGCCAGTACCACCGCACACGGAGACGCGACGATCATGAAGGTCATCGCCCGCAGCAGTGCCCCCGTCAGGTCCGCGCCGAAGGCGAGGGGGACGGCGAAAACGGCGAGGGTCGCGACGACGATGCCGATCGAGTACCGCTGTTCGACCTTCTCGATGAACAACTGGGTCGGCGCCTTGGTCTCCGACGCCTCCTCGACCATCGCCACGATCCGGGCGATGACGGAGTCGGCGGCATCGCGCTCGACCCGTACCCGTAGCGCGCCGGTGCCGTTGAGCGTCCCGGCGAACACCTCGTCCCCGGGCCGCTTCGCGACCGGCAGCGGCTCGCCGGTGATGGTGGCCTGGTCGACCTCGCTCGCCCCGTCCAGCACCCGTCCGTCGGCGCCGATCCGCTCGCCGGGCCGGACGAGGATGATGTCCGCGACCGCGAGTTCCTCGGTGGCCACCGTCGTCTCCCGGCCTTCTTCCCCGCCGGTTTTCCCGTCGGTTTCCCCGCCGGTTTTCCTGTCCGTCTCCCCGTAGGTCAGGCGGGTGGCGGTGGTGGGAGCCAGGTCGAGCAGCCCGCGTACGGAGTCGGCGGTACGGGCGGTCGCCAGGGCCTCCAGAGCGCCGGAGACGGCGAAGATGACGATCAGCAGCGCCCCGTCCATCACCTGCCCGATGGAGGCCGCCCCGATCGCCGCGACGATCATCAGCAGGTCCACATCCAGGGTCTTCTCGCGCAGGGCCCGCAGCCCGGCCCAGGCCGGTTCCCAGCCGCCGGTGACATAGGCGAAGGCGTACAGCGGACCCCAGGCCCAGCCTGGAGCGCCGGCCGCCTGGAGGGGGAGTGCGATCAGGAACGCGACCGTGGCGGCCGCCGCCCAGCGGGCCTCGGCGAGCGCGAACGCCCGCGTACGGCGCCGGGGGACGGCGTCCCGGCGGGTCACGGACGCCGGGGCCTGCTCCGGGAGACGGGCCTGGGGCCGGGCTTCGGCCTGGGGCCGGGTCTGCGGCGAGGAAGAGGGCATGGCGGAAGGACCCTTCTCGGGCGGGGAGCGGGGAAGGACGGCAACACCCTCACCGTACAGGAATAGATGAACAGGTCTTCATCTATCGTCGCTACGATGGTCCCATGGGCCATGGAGTCGACGACAAAACCACCGCCACCACACGCGAACGCCTGGACGCCGTGGGCGCCGACGACGTCGCCGCCACCCTTCAGGCGCTGGCCACCCCCTCCCGGCTGCGGATCCTCGCCCGGCTCCAGGAAGGCCCCTGCGCGGTCGGTGACCTGGCCGAAGCCGTGGGCATGGAACAGTCGGCCTGCTCCCACCAGCTACGCCTGCTGCGCAACCTCGGTCTGGTCACCGGCGAACGGCACGGCCGCTCGATCGTCTACGCCCTGTACGACCACCATGTCGCGGAGCTGCTCGACCAGGCGCTGTTCCATGTCGAGCATCTACGGCTCGGCCTGCGGGACGCTCCGGCGCTCTGACAGTTCGGCGCTCCGACATCCGGGCGCTCTGACGTCCCGGCGCTCTGACAGCTCGGCGCTCTGACATCCCCGGGGGTTCTGACATCCCCGGGGGTTCTGACATCAGGCGGCCGTGATCTCCACCGCGAGGTCGTTGTCGACCGTGTAGTACGGGCGCGCTGTCAGGCCGTCGAGCGCCGTCGCCGGGTAGACGAAGACCTTCTTGCGATCCGCCAGGTCGTCCAGGAGCCGGGCCACCCGGATACGGGCCGCGCCTGCCGCCGGCCGTACGAAGACGTCCCACGCCCCGGGTCCGCCCTCCGGCGCGCCGAGCAGGTCCCGGTAGTCGGCGGTGAAGGAGAAGTCGTGATCGCCCTCGGCCCTCAGCTCCACCTCTCGTACGGTGTCGCCCTTGCCACGGCGGCGCAGCAACGCCGCCGCACCGGCGCCCAGTTCGGATCCGATGAGCCGTCCCCGTACGGTCATCGTGTGGTCGGCGACGCGGATGGAGCCCGCCTCCGCGTGGGAGGTGCGCAGCCAGGCCCGTACGGCCAGGTAGCCGTCCACGGTGGTGTACGGGATCCGGACCGCGAGCGGCCGCGTCGACGGCCCGGAGCCCGAGGGGTTCACGAGCGCCCGCACGTCGCGCATTCCGGGGCGGAGCCGTTGACGCGGCGCGTCGGGCTCGGACAGGAAGAACGCGTCCCACCGGCCCTCCGCGAAGGCGGGCGACGGCTCAAGAGCGGCCTGCCAGCGGCCCTCGCCGACCGGTTCCAGCCCGACGACCTGCTTGATCTCCTCCGGCTTCCCCTTCGGAGGGCGCAGGCGCAACAGCAATCGCGGGTGTGAGGACCGCGACGGCAGTGAGGCCCCGGAGGCCGTCGGCGCGGCCAGGTTCACGCGTACGACGATCCGGCCGTCCACGTCCACCGTGCAGTCGGCGCGAGGGGCTTCGGCGCGCGGGGCTTCGGCGGGGAGGGCTGTGGTGTGTTCCTGGCTCATCGCTCTTCCTTCCGTCCGGTGCGCACAGACCTCACGACGGTGCCGAGCACCGTGTGGACGGCGTCCTTCGCCGCGTAACCGTGGTTCACCAGAAGGCGGTTCACGCCGCCGGGCGGGGACGCGGGCCGGCCGGCCGACCGTGCCGCCACCAAGTCGGCGAACAGTTCCTCGGCCTGTGCCACCACGGGACCCGGCGCGTACCGCTGGGAGTTCTCCAGCGCGGCACGTCCCATGCGGCGGCGCTTGTCGTCGTCGCGGACGAGTGCGAGCAGAGCGGCCGAGAGGGCGTCGCGGTCACCGACGGGGACCAGTCTGCCGTCCTCGCCGTCGGCGATGATCTCGGCCGGACCGTGCGGGCAGTCGGTGCTGACGACCGGGAGCCCGAGGCGCATCGCCTCGACGATGGTCATGCCGAAGGGCTCGAAGTTGGAAGTGGCGGCGGCGATCGAGCCCTTGACCCACTCCGCCTCCATCGGGATGGCGGCCCCCATCAGGAAAACGTTGTCGTACAGGCCGAGTTCGTCTATGAGCCGCCGCAGCCGGTCGTGCTCCTCGCCCTTGCCGTAGATGCGCAGCTGCCAGTCGGGGCGCTCGGCCGCCACGGCGGCGAACGCCTCGATGAGCAGGTCATACCGCTTCACCTGGACGAGCCGGCCGGCGGCCACCACGACGCGGGCGTTGCCGTCGGCGGGCGGGAGCGACGGGTCGGGGACGCTGTTGGGCAAGGCTTCCACCCGTACGCCCGGCAGCCGCATCTTCTTCCGGTAGGCGGCGGCGTCGGCGTGGGTGACGGTGGTCAGCGCGTCCAGGCGCGGGTAGGCGCGGCGCAACACCCGGCGCAGTCGGGGGTGGTGGTTGTCCAGGGTGAGGTGTTCCTGGGCCACCCGTACGGTCCGGGCCGGGGCCTGGAGGGCGAGATGCACATTGAGACCCGGCCGCGTACCCACCACGACATCGGCGTCCGTCGTCCTGAGGTACTCGGCGATCCGCTGGTCGGTGAGCTCGCTGTACTGCCCGTAGCGGTACTCGGACTCGGGGTACACCGTCGCCGGGCGGAGGTGCAGGGGGTGTTCCTTCTCCTCCCGCAGATCCACGAGCGGGCGCAGACGTATGCGGGGATCGGGCCTCAGGTTCGGGTTCTCCCGGTGCCGCAACGCCGAGACGATCTCCACCTCATGCCGCTCCGCCAGCGCACCGGCCAAGTTGAACGTCGTGGTGATTGTCCCCCCTATTCCGTACGCGTTGTGGATGAGGAAAGAAATTTTCATGCCGGTACAGACCCCTGAAGTCACCTTCCCGTTGCCTCTGTTACATCTTCGTGAGGCGACCGCGTCGCTTCCGTGGCAGAGACGGCTCGGGAGAGGCCGGGAGGGGCCGGGAGGGACCGGGAGAGGGGAGCGGCGCGTACGGACCGGGGCCCTCAGCCCCTCCCGATCAGCCCCGCTCGATCAGCCCCTCCCAACCAGTGGCATCCCCGTCGCCAGCACCGTCGTGAACAGCACATTCGCCTCCAGCGGCAGCTCCGCCATGTGCAGCACCGTCTTCGCCACGTCCGCGACGTCCATCACCGGTTCCACCGCCAACTCGCCGTTCGCCTGGGGCACTCCCCGCCGCATGCGCTCCGTCATGTCGGTCGCCGCGTTCCCGATGTCGATCTGGCCACAGGCGATGCGGTACGGACGGCCGTCCAGCGACAGCGACTTGGTGAGTCCGGTCATACCGTGCTTGGTGGCCGTGTACGCGACGGAGTCCGGGCGGGGTGCGTACGCCGAGACCGAGCCGTTGTTGATGATCCGGCCGCCCTGCGGATCCTGCGCCTTCATCATCCGGAACGCCGCCTGCGCGCACAGGAACGTGCCCGTCAGATTGGTGTCCACGACCTTCTGCCAGGCGGAGTACGGCAGTTCCTCCAGCGGTGTGCTGCCGGGCCCGAACGTGCCCGCGTTGTTGAAGAGCAGATCGAGGCGGCCGTACCGCTCCCTCACCTCCGCGAACAGCGCGTCGACGTCCTCCGGTCGCGACACATCGGTCCGTACGCACAGCACGTCACCGCCCGCCGTGTGCGCGGCACGGGCCGCCCCCGCCGTGTCCGCCAGGGTCTCGGTGCGCCGGCCGGCCAGTACCACCGACCAGCCCGCGCCGGTCAGGGCCACCGCGACCGCCCGTCCGATGCCTGAGCCCGCCCCCGTCACCACGGCGATTTTCCGCTCGGTGCTGATCTTCCGCAACGCGTTCATGGCCACGCAGCGTACGTGAGGCCGCAGGCGCCGGGCGCGGCATTGCCGGGCTCCCCGCAACTCCGTACAGCTCCGCGCGACGTGACACGGTTCGGTCGTCACTGTCACCCGGGACACGGTTCGGTCGTCGCTGTCACCCGGGACACGGTTCGGTCGTCGCTGTCACCCGTGACGCGGTTCGGTCGTCGCTGTCACCCGGGAACGGCTCGTTGCGACGCCCTACCGGTCGGTGGGGAAGCGGACGCCGATCCGGTCCCGTACCGCGTCGAGCGTCCGCATCACCGCGAGCGTCCCGTCCAGCGGCACCAAGGCGGACTCCGTCTCTCCGGCACGCAGGCAGCGCATCACCTCGGCCGCCTCGTACTGCAAGCCGTGCAGCGGACCCTCCGTGGTGAACTCCTCGGGCTCCGCGCCCTCCCGGTGCAGGACGAACCGTTCCGTACCGAAGAAGCCCGACGGCACCTCGATCCGCCCCGTCGTGCCCGTCACCGTCGCCGTCGCCGCGGTCCCGGCCGTGACCGAGCAGGTCAGCAGCGCTGTCGCGCCCGCGTCCCAGCCCAGCAGCATCCCGGTGTTGAGGTCGACGCCCTCGGGGGAGAGCAGCGCGTCGGCCTGTACGCGGTCGGGCTCACCCAGCAGCAACTGAGCGAAGGAGACCGGATAGACGCCGAGGTCGAGCAGCGCGCCGCCGCCGAGGGCCGGGTCGCGCAGCCGGTGGTCGGGGGCGAAGGGGCCCTGGAGTCCGAAGTCGGCCTGGACGGTACGGATGTCACCGATCGCGCCGTCCCGGACCAGCTCCACCAGACGCCGGATGACAGGGTTGCAGTACATCCACATGGCTTCCATCAGGAACAGCCCACGCTCCCGGGCGAGCGAGACCAGCTCCCCGGCCTCCCCGGCGTCGAGCGTGAACGCCTTCTCGCACAGCACCGGCTTTCCGGCGGCGAGCGCGAGTCCGGCGGCCGGCCGGTGCGCGGAGTGCGGGGTGGCCACGTACACGACATCCACCTCGTCGTCGGCGAGGAGCCCGGCCCAGTCGCCGTACGCGCGGGGGATCCCGAACCGGCTCGCGAACTCGTTCGCCGACGCCTCGGTGCGCGAGGCCACCGCCACCACCTCGGCGTCCGCCAACTCCCGTACGTCGGCCGTGAACGCGGCGGCGATGGCGCCCGTGGCCAGCACGCCCCAGCGCACGGGCCTGTCCTGTGCCACCGATGTCCCCTGTACCACTCCCGTTTTCACAGCTGCCTCATAAAGGTCTCGACCAGTCCGGTTGAGCTGAGAGCATAGGTACGGATTCGACGACATGGAGAGACGGATGCCGGACGGCGGCCAGAGCGCCCAAGGACGTAAAGGACACATAACGCCCGAGCGGAGCCGCTCGGCATCGGCACGGACACCGGAGCGGACCCCGACACCCGAGCGGACGCCGACATCGGAACGGACTCCGGCGCAGATACGGGAGCGGACTCCGGCGCAGATACCGGAGCAGCGGCGGACGCCTCCCAAGGTGGTCCCCGACCCCGCTGCTCTCGCCGAAGCCGCGCCCCTCGCCGCCGCGCCCCTCGCCGAAGCCGCCTCGATCACCGAAGCCGCGCCCGTCGCCGCCGCGCGCCGCACCGGGCTGCTGGTCACCCTGATCCTCGGCGGGCTCACCGCGCTGCCCCCGCTCTCCATGGACATGTACCTCCCGGCCCTCCCCGAGGTCACCCGCTCGCTGAACTCACCCGCGGCGACCATCCAGATCACCCTCACCGCCTGCCTGGCGGGCATGGCACTCGGCCAGATCGTGGTCGGGCCCATGAGTGACAAGTGGGGACGGCGCAGACCACTGCTGTTCGGCATGGTCGTCTATGTCCTCGCCACGGCGGTCTGCGCCCTGGCCCCCACCACCGAACTGCTCATCGGCTTCCGCCTGCTGCAAGGTCTCGCGGGCGCCGCGGGCATCGTGATCGCCCGCGCGGTCGTGCGCGACCTGTACGACGGCGTCGAGATGGCCCGCTTCTTCTCCACCCTGATGCTCATCTCCGGCGTCGCGCCGATCATCGCGCCGGTGCTCGGCGGCCAGGTGCTGCGCCTGACGGACTGGCGCGGCATCTTCGTCCTCCTCACGCTGATCGGCTCCGCCCTGACCTTCGTCGTCTGGAAGTGGCTGCACGAGACGCTGCCGCCGGAGCGGCGGCACAGCGGCGGAATCGGCGCGACGCTGCGCACGATGCGCGGGCTGATCGCCGACCGGGTCTTCACCGGCTACATGCTGACGGGCGGTCTCGCGTTCGCCGCGCTCTTCGCGTACGTCTCGGCCTCGCCGTTCGTGGTGCAGGAGATCTACGGGGCCTCGCCGCAGACCTTCAGCCTGCTCTTCGGCGTCAACTCGATCGGCCTCATCACCGTCGGCCAGATCAACGGCAAAGTGCTGGTCGGCCGGGTCAACATGGACCGGGTGCTGGGCTTCGGGCTCACCGTCATCACACTCGCCGGTCTCGCGCTGCTGCTGATGACCACCGGGGTATTCGGCCCGGTCGGGCTGTTCCCGGTCGCGGCGGCGCTGTTCGTGCTGATGTCCTCGATGGGTCTGGCGATGCCCAACACCAACGCCGCCGCACTGATGCGGACCCCGCACGCGGCGGGCTCGGCGTCCGCCCTCATCGGTACGGCGGCGTTCCTGATCGGCGCCATCGCCTCGCCCCTCGTCGGGATCGCGGGTGAGGAGACGGCGGTCCCGATGGCCGTCGTGCAGGTGGTGTGCGCGGTCGCCTCGCTCGGCTGCTTCCTGGGCCTCGTACGCCCCTGGCAGGCACACCACCGCTCGCTCGGCGCCCGCCCGGTGCCGGACGCACCGACCGACGCCTGACGCCTGACGCGGGTGTCCGGTGTCCCGGTGCGCCGGGACACCGGACACCGGGACACCACATCCCTCCCCGAGGAGGGGTGGACGGTCAGGGCCTGCGGTATGTCGTGCACTTCAGGTTCGTGGAGGCACCCCTCACGAGACAGACCTTGACCTTGGCGGCCCCGCCGCGCACGTTGGCGGGAACCCTGAATGAGAACGGGGCGGACCGGCCGCACACCTGGCTGCTGCTCTTCGAGCCGAGCAGCGCTCCCCTGGCGTTGTACGTGGTGACGTGGGTCCTCCGGCACCCACTCGAATTCACGGCCCGCTGCGTCCCGCTCACGTCGATCGCCCGGTCTTTCCAGCCCAGAGTGCCGCGGGTGTAGGTGGCCCCGTAAGTGACGTCGAAGGCACTGGAAGTGGAGGCGGCAGCGGCGGGCACGGCGGCCGCGTGCGGTGCGGCGGCGGACGCCACGGCCGTCGCGGGCGGTGTCAGGAACGCCGAGGGCAGGGTGAAGGCAGCGGCGGCTGCGACCGCGAGCATGGAATGACGCATCGAAATGCGCATCGAAAGACGCACTGATGGCATGGAATTCTCCTGTCGTCCAAAGGGAGTTGCTGGAGACTGCGGTTGCCGTTGCCAGTACAGCCAGCTGTGCGGGCGCGCCGCAGGAGAACATCAGCGGGTCACCTGTGTGGGTGATACGTCAGGTCATGTCATGAATGGCACGGAAACGGCTTGGATGCTGTGCGGCACATCGCGGCGTGGCGGCGTGGCGGCGTGGCGGCGTCGCGGTATCGCGGTATCGCGGTATCGCACAGAGCGTCCTAGGGGTCTGTCCGGTCCCGCCGCGCGTACCCGGTCAGATGCGGTACGTCCTTCGCGTCCGTCCACCGGAACAGCCCCGCCCCGGCCGTCTCCCCGCTCGGCAGCCGGACATTGGCGGCCAGCGCCTCGGGCGTCCCGGTCGTCAGGTCCACCTGGACCGGGCTGCCGCCGCCCGCCAGCGCGTCCGCCGTATCGCGGGCGCTCGTCGCGCCGTACGCCACGCCCTGGTCCGTAACCGTGGTCAGGGTCAGCGGATCGGTGCCGTCCGGCTCCTCGAAGCAGTACGCCGCCTTCTCGTCCAGGTCGAAGGCGAGCCTCCCCGCGACCAGATGGCGGCCGTCGGGGGAGACGACGAGCCGAGGGTCGTCGCCGGGTGCGATCGCGGGCTTACGGCAGCGTGCCTGGGCCAGGGCCTTGCCGGTCGACGCGTCGTGCACCGCCCACACCTCGTGGGTGGCCGCGTCCTTGGAGCCTTTCTTCTTCTGCCACTTGGCGAGGACATAGCCGTGCCCGGAGCTGTGCTCGGAGCCGGAGCCGGAGCCGGAGCCATAGGCCACCGAGGCCGGCACTCCTGAGGTGGGCTCGGTGCCCTTCGGTGCGAACTTCCGGCTGAACCAACCGCCGCGTACCCAGAACTCCTTGGCCCCGCTGACCAGCAGCCCCTTGTCGGTCATCGCGCGAACCTCGGTCAGCTCGCGGCAGTTCGCGCAGCCCTTCGGGTAACCGAGCGAGCCGCGCGGGACCTTGACCACCTCGGCGTCGGCCGGGTCGACGACCGCGCTGGTGGCCTTGCCGTCGCTGATCAGGATGCCGGGGCCCGTTCCGCCGACCGTCGGCGAGTCCGTCCACGGGACCACGACCCGCTCACGGGAGCCGTCGTCCGCGCGGTAGATGTCGAGGGAGACGATGGAGTCCGGCGGCTTCAGCGGGTCCGTGTCCAGCTTTCCGTACGACCAGGTGACGAAGTAGTCCTGATCGTCCTTGCTGACGGACAGCAGCCGGGGGAACCGGTCGGGCGAGGACAGCGGCCGCCAGGGCCTACCGCTCCAGCCGTGCTTCCCGGTCGTGGGGTCCAGCGTCCGCAGCCGGAACCGGTCCGAGCCCACCCGTTCCAGGTACCCGACCCGTTCCGGACGGCCGGCCCGGTCCGGATCGCCGGCCTGTTCCGGATCGCCGGCCCGGTCCGAGGTCCCGGTGATCGCGTAGTCGGGGGAGGGGGCGGCGACATCCCAGCCGCGCCGCGTGTCGTACGCGGGCGGGACATTGAGCCGTGGCACCGAGGGCGCGCTGTTCGCCGTGGCCTTCTTGGGCCGGTCGTCGGCCTTGTCGTCCTTCTTCTTCCCGTCGAGGGCGACGAGCAGGAGCAGTGCTACCAGTACGGTCACCCCGGCCGCCAGGGTCAGGCGTACGACCTTCTGACTCATGGTCCCCCCGTGGCCGAACCGCTCAGCCGGACAAGGGCCGTAGCGTAGCAACTGGCCGAACACGCCCTGTAGTTCGACGCGTTCAATGCGTTCAATGCGTTCAATGCGTTCGATGCGTTCGGCACGTTCGAGGCGGCACCCGGAGCGGCATTCCTCGGGGACGGCCGGCTCTGGGTCGGAGGCTTGCAATTCCTGTCGCTCAGTGACATTGTCATTTGGTGACAGAAGGACATTTGCTGTCACCGACCGCATAGGCCTCTGGGCGCTGCGAGTCCCTCTCACACGCTTGGCCGCCGCCGCTCGGTGGCGGCCGGGTCTTGGCCGCAGAAAGGACCGACATGGCTCTGCCGGACCCCATCCCCGTCGAGGAGTTCTTCGCTCCGCCCTCTCGCACGAGCGTTTCCCTCTCGCCGGACGGCACCAGGATCGCCTACCTGGCACCGTGGAAGAACCGCCTGAACGTGTGGTGGGAAAGCGTCGACGCGCCCGGGGACGCGCGCTGCCTGACCACCGAAGCTCGCGGTGTTCAGGCCTACTTCTGGCTGGACGATCCTCGGTGGCTGCTCTACACCCGGGATCAGGACGGCGACGAGAACTGGCACCTCTACCGCGTCGACCTGGAGAACCCGGACGCCGAGGCGGTCGACCTGACCCCCGTCCCCGGAGCGAGGGCCGCGATCCTCGAGTTCCCCACCGGGCGGCCCACAAAGGTGATCATCCAGGCGAACATGAGGAACCCCGCCGAGTTCGACCTGCTGGAACTGGACGTCACCACCGGCGACATCAAGACGCTCGTCCAGAGCCCCGGGAGCGATGTCGCTCTCTGGCTGTACAGCCAGAGCGGCGAGATCTTCGCCACCCGGACAACCTCGGACGGCGATCTTGAACTGTCGCGCCGGAACGATTCGACAGGTGAACTGAGTCCCGTCGTGGTGTTCGACGGCTCGGACTATCCGGTGGGCATCTTTCCGCTGGAGATCACGCCGGACGGCACAGGCGTGTGGATGGCGTCGAACCGGGGCACCGACCGGAATCGGCTGGTCCGGCTCGACCTGGCCACGGGCGAGGAGAGCGAGATCGACTCCCACCCGGTCTACGACCTCGATACACGTTCCAACGTCTTTCCCCAGCTCCCCTATCCCTTCATCCACCGTCGGCGGACGGGCGAGTTGATCGGGGCCCGCTATCTCGGGGAACGGCAGGTGATCCACGCCCTGGACCCGCACTTCGCCGAGGTGCTGGAGAATCTGGAGAAGTTGTCCGACGGCGATCTCGCCGCCGTGTCGTCCGACGAGAGCGAGCAGCGGTGGGTCGTCAGCTTCACGCACGACCGCGACCCCGGTGTCACCTATTTCTACGACCATTCCACGGGTGAGAGCCGCCTGCTCTTCCGGCCGCGGCAGAACCTGGACCCCGAGAAGCTGGCGCCGATGACGCCGGTGACCATCACCTCCCGCGACGGACTGCCGCTGCCCTCCCACCTGACCCTGCCGGTAGGGATCGAGCCGACCCGGCTGCCCCTGGTGCTGTTCGTCCACGGCGGCCCCTGGACACGGGACAGCTGGGGCTTCAACCTCGCCGTGCAACTCTTCGCCAACCGCGGCTACGCGGTGCTCCAGGTCAACTTCCGCGGCTCCACCGGGTACGGCAAGGCCTTCACCAAGGCGGGGATCGGAGAGTTCGCCGGCAAGATGCACGACGACCTCATCGACGGAGTGAACTGGGCCGTTGAGCGCGGATACGCGGACCCCGACCGCGTGGCGATCATGGGCGGGTCCTACGGCGGCTACGCGGCACTGGTCGGCGTCACCTTCACCCCCGACGTCTTCGCCGCCGCGGTCGACGTCGTCGGTATCTCCAACCTCGCCACGTTCATGCGCAGCCAGCCCGACTTCGTCAAACCCCACCTGCGCAACAGCTGGTACCGCTACGTCGGCGACCCGGCGGATCCGCGGCAGGAGGCCGACATGCTCGCCCGCTCGCCGATCAGCCGCGTGGACCAGATCCGTACACCGCTGTTCATCGCCCAGGGAGCCAACGACGTCCGGGTCGTGCAGTCCGAATCCGACCAGATCGTCGAAGCCCTTCGCGCGCGGGGCGTCCCGGTCGAATACACCGTCATGGAAGACGAAGGCCACTCCTTCGACAACCCGGACAACGCCGTCGCCCTCTACAAGGCGGCGGAACGCTTCCTCGGCGAACACCTGAGCGCCAAGCCGGACGGTGTCCAGGCGACCAAGCCGGACAGTGTCCAGGCAGCCGAGCCGGACGGTGTCTAGTGCCGCGACGGGGCAAACCCCGCCGGGAGGGGCACTGGGAGCGCACTGAAATCCGGACAGTGGCCAGGCACTAAAATGTCGGCGGTGAACGCCCCCCTCCCCACCGCCGACACCCTGCGCGCCGCGCTCGCCGGTCTGCTCGACGGGCTGCCGCCGAAGCAGGCCGCGCAGGCCGTCGACCGGCTGATCTCCAACTACCGCGGCGCCACCCCGACGGACGCGCCCGTACTCCGCGACCGGTCCGATGTCGCCGCCTACGCCGCGTACCGCATGCCGGCGACCTTCGAAGCCGTACGGTCGGCGCTGACGGCACTCGCCGCCGCCGCGCCCGGCTGGGAGCCCGGCAGCCACCTGGACGTGGGCGGCGGTACGGGAGCCGCGGTCTGGGCGGCGGACGCCGTCTGGGAGACAGGAGCCGGCACGAGCCGTACCACCACCGTCCTGGACTGGGCCGAACCCGCCCTCGCCCTCGGCCGCGAACTGGCCGCCTCCGGAGCGCCCGCACTGCGCGCCGCCGACTGGCGCCGGGCCAGGATCGGCGCGGCGCTCGCGCTGCCGGAGAGCGATCTGGTCACCGTCTCGTACGTGCTGAAGGAGCTGACGGAGAACGACCGTGCCGCACTCGTCACCGAGGCGGCGCGGGCCGGGCAGGCGGTGGTGATCGTGGAGCCGGGGACCCCCGACGGCTATCTGCGGATCATCGAGGCCCGTGACCGGCTGATCGCCGCGGGATTCCGGATCGCCGCCCCGTGCCCCCACAACGACGCCTGCCCGATCGAACCGGGCACGGACTGGTGCCACTTCGCGGCGCGCGTCAGCCGCTCCTCACTGCACCGGCAGGTGAAGGGCGGCTCACTGCCGTACGAGGACGAGAAGTTCAGCTATGTGGCGGCGGTACGGTTCGACGCGCGCCCGGCGGAGGCCCGGGTGACCCGTAAGCCGCAGATCCGTAAGGGCCAGGTACTGCTGGAGCTGTGCACGGTGGACGACGGTCTGCGCAAGGAGACGGTCACCAAGCGGCACGGATCGGTGTACCGGGCGGCGCGGGACACGGCATGGGGAGACTCCTGGCCGCCACACGCGGAGTGAGTGCGCCGCCGGAGGCGGGGCGTACGGCCTGTCGGTCCCGGTCGAGGTCACCACGACGGTCACGAGGTAGGGGTTATCCCTGTCAACATGTCCTGGAAATATGAGGGTTGACCCCGAGAGCGATCAGGGGCGAGGCCGTCCCGGATGAGGATCCGGGGACCCTCGGGCGTCGTGAGGATGAGGGCGTACCGACCCCTGTCCCGAGGAGGCAGCCCCATGAACGTCAGTAGGACCGTCAGTAGGACCGTCAGCTCGTTGAACCACCGTGCCGCGCTTGCCGCTGCCACGGCCGTCGTCGCCCTCGTGGCCTCCACTGGACCGGCCCTCGCCGAGTCCGGTCAGGGCGATCCCGGACGGCTCGCTCTCGGCCAGGGAAGCTTCGCTCAGGGAGGCTTCGGCCATGGAGGCTTCGCTCAGGGAGGCTTCGCTCAGGGGCGCACCGCCGGGGGCGCTGTGGCGCGGGTCGCCGAGCATCCGCAGGCCGACGCGCTGCGGGCCGCACTCGTGGGGTTGCCGGACGGCGAGGCGACGAGCGCGGTCGTACGGGCCGGGGGGAGCGACGGCCGCTGGGAGGGAAGCGCCGGTGTGCGGGACATACGGTCGCAGGCTCCGGCCGTCACGGACGGGCGGTTCCGGGCCGGGTCGGTGACCAAGGTCGTGACGGCCGCCCTGGTGCTGCGGCTCGCCGCTGACGGGAAGATCGACCTCGACAGACCGGTGCAACGCTATCTTCCGGGGCTGCTGACATCGGAGTTCGAGCCCGTCTCCGTACGGCAGTTGCTCAACCACACCAGTGGCATCCAGGGCGGGGACGGCTTCGGCGATTCCTGGGAGGAGCAGTACGCGCACCGGTTCGACACACTGAAGCCCGAGGACGTGGTGGCCTCGGGGGTGGCGAAGGGGCCGGAGTTCGGGCCCGGGAAGCAGCAGCACTACCTGAACGTCAACTACACGATCCTCGCGATGCTGGTCGAGAAGGTGACGGGGAAGACGTACGAGGAGGGGGCGGCACGGTATGTCCTCCGGCCCGCCGGTATGCGGCACACCTCGTTTCCGGGTACCGATCCCCGTATCCACGGCCCGCACAACCGTGGCTATCAACTGGTCGACGGCAAGCGGGTGGACGTGACCGAGTGGAATGTGTCGGACCGGTGGGCGGCGGGCGACATGATCTCGACACTGGACGACTTGGAGCGCCTGATGACGTCGCTGTTCCGAGGCGAGATCGTGCCGCGACCGCAGTTGGAGGAGATGTTCACGGTTCCAGAGGGGATTACCGGCGCCACCAAGACCGCCGGGCTGGAGCGGTTCGAGGTCAACGGTGTCGAGGTCTGGGGGAAGACGGGCGCGCGCCCCGGCTACAACACCGTGCTCGTGGCCACCCGTGACCTCTCCCGCACGGTCGTCTACACGGTGACCGGCACCGACGCGCACGCCCAGGGCGCGGCCATCGGCCAGCGTTTCGCCTTCCCGGCGTTCCTCGGGAAGTAGGGCTGCCGCCCGGCCCGTTAGGAACCTCGGCGGAGATCGATGTGATCCACCGCGCCGTGTGGCGGGTCAGCGGGCAGGCGGGGTCGAGCCAGAAATCGACCGTCCAGGCGCTGTCGGTCACGACCCCTCCGTGGTGGCGGCGCTCCGAGAAGCGGCGCGCACCGGCGCGTACGCCACGGTGTGGGCGGTGCTCTCGGCGGCCCTTCCCCTCCTGCTGACGGGCGAGGCGCCCCACGGCCTCCCCGCCGTGCTCACGCTCGCGGCCGAATGCGCGGAACGGTCCGGAGCCCGTGGGGCGATACCGGAGATCGATGAACTGGCGGCGCGCTCGGGCTCGTCCCAGCTGATCAAACAGGCGCGGCGAATCAAGGGCGCGATTGCCCGGTAGAAGCCGGCGCGCGCAGGGGGGCGCGTCTTCCTTCTGTGTAAACGGCTCTCACAGGGGCCAGGAGTCGGCCGGGCCGTCCAGCCACGCGCGCTGCCCCTCGGGTGTCACCGTCAGGCCGAAGCGGCCGAACTCCGGTTTCCCTCGCTCCACGTACCAGTCGTAGGCCTCCCGCACTTCATCCCACAGTCGGCGGGGGCCCGACTGATACACACGTGCTTCGGGCCGGCCGTCCCGGAAGATCACGACCGCCCACGACCGGTCGGACAGCCCGTAGAACCACACCGGCCGTGTGCCGTCGCGCTTGCGGTCGGCGGTGTGTACGCAGTCCCGTACCCGCAAGCCGACGACGAACCCGACGATGTCGGAGCCCCCGCCCAGGAGTTCAGCCTCGGTGATCGTGGTGGACGTCTTCTCCGCGTCCCCGGTTCCTTCGGCCGGTACGTACGCGGCGTGCTCAGGCCACGACAAGCGCTGCGAACGCATACGCATGAAGTTCACCGGCCGTGTGAACGGTCCCGAGGCACTTGCGCCGTCCTCCGCCACGACGATCCGGGCCGTGGCCTCGGTGAAGCCGTAGTACGTGCCCCACGGCACGAGGATCACACCGCCCGGCCTGGTCTGTTCCACCCAGGCGAACGGAATGGAGCGCAGGCCGCACGTCGCGATGATCCGGTCGTACGGCGCGCCCTCCGGATAGCCGAGGAAGCCGTCCCCGTGTACGACGTGTACGGGCAGGCCGACTCGCTCCAGGGCCGCGCGCGCGGACAGGGCTACCGTCGAGTCCAGTTCAACGGTCACGACGTTCTCCGCACCGACCCGGTGAGCGAGCAGCGCGGCATTCCATCCGGTGCCCGCGCCGATCTCCAGCACACGCTGAGCGGGCCGGACATCGAGGTCCGCCAGCATGGAGAAGACGAGACTCGGCATGGACGACGACGAGGTGAACACCGTGCCCGGAGAAACACCGTCGTGGTCGCCGTCGTCCCACTGGGTGACGATGGGAACGTTCGAATCCGCGTACGCGTACCAGGCCGCCGGATCCTCCGACTTGACCACGGCCACACTGCGGCCGGTCTCCATGTCGTGCGGCCACATGAGGTCCGGCAGGAACGAGGAGCGGGGTGGAGTTCTCGTACTGAAATTCCCGTGTGGCGGGACTTCCGGTACGAGAACCCCGGGGGCAGCGGCGAGTGGGACGTGGCTGCGTGTGCCGGACGTGTGGTTACTGGGTGGCGAAGGCGACAAAGTCTGTCCACGCGGCCGGGGTGACGAGCAGTGCCGGGCCGGTGGGGGCCTTGCTGTCGCGTACGGGGACGATGCCGGAGGGGGCGAGGTTGCGGGCGAACTCGACGCACTCGCCTTCTTGGCCGCTGCTGTAGCTGGACTTCTCCCACTGCGCGTTGGAGAGATCTATTGTGCTCATGCGGTCCATTCCTCCATCACCTTGCGCATCAGGTCGATAGACGCTTCTGGGGAAAGCGCGTCGGCGCGTAGCCGATCGTAAAGCACGCTCGCATCTGCCACGGTCTTCCGGGAGTCGGTGACATGGCCCGCTCCCAGGGTCTCCTGGTAGAGGACGTCCGGCTCACTGTCGCCGAACTTCATCAGCGTGAATGCCAGAGACCAAGCGGGCTCACCTGAACTGAACGGGAGCACTTGAAGGGTGAAGCGAGGGGACTGCGCCTCCTCGATCACATGGGCCAGTTGCTCGGCCATGACAGCCGGGCTTCCGATCACGCGCCGGAGGCAAGACTCGTCCAGGACCACCCACACCAGTGGGGGATTCTCCTTCTCCAATACCTGACGGCGTTTCAACCGGCGCGCGACCCTCGCGGCGGTCTCGTCCAGGTCATCGGTTGGGCACCCTTTCCGGAACATTGCGTGGGCATACGCCTCGGTCTGCAACAGGCCTGCGATCACACTGTTGCTGTAGTTCAAGATTGCGGAAGCCTGCTGCTCAAGCAGGACGTACGGCTCGAACCAGTCCGGATACCCGCCCCGTTCGGCACAGCGGTCCCGTAGCCGGGCGAACGTCCTTGGCGTACCGAAGACTTGGTCGCAGCCCGTCGCGAACTCCGGGCTGGCCATGCGTTCCCCGGCTTCCACCTTCGCCACGTACTGCTGGCCGTACCGCGCGGGCGCGCCGACCTGCTTCTGGCTCAGCCCCCTGGCCAGCCGCCACTCCCGTACCTCGGTGCCGAAGTAGGTGGCCCCGCTGACCGGTCCCACCACCTCGCTCGGGTCGTTCGCCATATGCCCTCCTCCTTACCCCAAGCCCATTGACGTGCGTTCAACCCTGTTCAGCGTACGCACGAATCCCGATCCTTGGACACAGACGGTAATTGATCAACGACGGAGGGGCGCGTCTGTGACGAGCAGGGAAGCACCCAACATCACCATTGACGCCGAGGAGTTGGCCGTGCGGCCACCGGCCTCGGACTGGTTCCATCGCCTCATCCCCGAGAGTGTGCCGCGTACCTTCGCCGAGCCGACACCGGAGTTGACGGAACGTGTGGCGCGCGGATTGCTGAGGCTGGCCGATGACGGGCAGTGAGGCGCGCAAGCGGTTGTCGTTGATGATCGCCGCGTTCGGAGTGGACGGTTCGCTGGTCGTACCGGCGCGTGGTCCCGGGGCGGAGGGCGCGGACCTCGCTCCCCGGAACGCGCTCACGTGGCCGCCGTGCAGGTGTGGACACCCGTCGTGCCCCGACTCCGAGTCCGACCCTCCCTCCAATCCCGTCCCCGGCCCCCGGACCGATGGGAGCGGGCAATGAACGTGCCACCGCCCGAAGTTGAGCCCCAACCCGCAGCCGACTGCGATGTGTGCGCCGCGCTCTACCGTCAGCGCGAGCAGGCGCGCAAGGCCGGTGACCATCGGATGGTGCGGGACTGGAACGACGAACTGCTCAACCACCCGCACCGACGGTCGGGGGACTGGCGGGTCAAGGAAGCGGCCCCAGACGTGTTCCCTTGGTGACTACGCCTGGGGGCCGGCGGGGCCGGCGGGGCCGGACACCGTGAGCAGGACCGGATTGACCGTTCCGGTGGCGCGGAGGGCATCGATGAAGATCTCGATCGTCCACGTGGCCACGTCCAGCGACCATTCGCGGGCCCCGCAGCGGAATGCCATGACCTCTCGCATGCCTATGGTCTGCAACTCCCCGGCCAGCGGCAGGGACAGACCTTCGTGCCGGGACCCCGGCGCGGAGATCGCCTCGATGGTCATGCGCCCGTGAGTCCGCTCCCGGGCCAGGTCGCAGACCTCTTGGACGCGGCCGTCGAGCCCGGCGCGGCCGTCGAGACCGGCCGTATCCCCGGCTGACAGCGTCACCGTCAACTCGGCCGAACCGTCCGGATCGGCGAGAGCGAACCAATCCGCAGCGCTGACGAGGTCGAAGCCGCTGTCGGGTGCCAGACGCAGGGGGACTAGTGCGTGCAGGCCCGTGAGATGGAAGCGGCCAACGCGTCGAAGGGCGTCACCGAGGACGGTGGCCGCCGGCAGCACGGGGAGACGCTGTTCGTTCAGATCCTCGGCGGGCGAGAGCTGGAGCCAGGCGATCTGCCGTACGCGGCCGTCCTGGGTCCAGTCGCCGCCCGCGTCGTTGTGTCCCCAGCGTTGGCCGCCCAGTTCCGAACCACTGCTCAGATGGGTTGAACTCCACCCGTAGGCGGTGGCGCGTTTCACGGCGAGGCTGAAGACGTCCTCGTCGAGGTCGTACTCGGCGTTGACCCGGTCGATCCACGGATGCCGGTCGAAGATCCCGTGCAGCCCCAGGATCATCGACGGATCATCCAACTCCGCGTAGCTCACAGCCGTCACTCACAGTCGTTCTCCTACAGTCCCGCACCACATCGGCAATACGGCGTCCGGCCAGGTCACAGGATGTCGAGCGGCTCCTTGCGGGGCGGGGGCGGGAAGGCCTCATCGAGAGTACGGAGGTCGTCGTCCGTGAGGCGCAGGTCGAGGGCCGCGCGGTTTTCTTCGACGTGCGCCGTGGTGGACGCTTTGGGGATGGCGATGACGTCGTTCCGGCGCAGCACCCAGGCGAGCGCCACCTGGGCGGGGGACGCCCCGTGGCCGGCGGCCACCGCGCCCAGGGTCCGGTGGCCCAGCAACCGGCCCTGTTCCACGGGGGAGTAGGCCATGATCGGGACGGCGAGTTCCCGGCAGCGGGGGAACAGGTCGTACTCCGGGCCCCGGCGGGCAAGGTTGTAGAGCACCTGATCGGTCTCCGGGCGGACGCCGTCCGGGAGTTCGGCGAGGTCGTCGACGTCCAGGTTGCTCACGCCCCAGGCGCCGATACTGCCGTCCGACACCAGGGCTTCCATGGCCTCGACGGTCTCGTGGAGCGGCACGCTGCCCCGCCAGTGCAGCAGATAGAGATCGATCCGGTCCGTCCCCAGACGGCGCAGGCTCGCGCGGCAGGCGTCGGCCGTACCCTTTCGGTCGGCGTTGGACGGCAGCACCTTGCTCACGAGGAACACGTCGTCCCGTCGGCCGCGCATCGCTTCGCCGACCAATTCCTCGGCGGCGCCGCTTCCGTACATCTCGGCCGTGTCGATCACGGTCATCCCGAGGTCCAGACCCCGCCGGAGGGTGGCGATCTCCTCGGAACGCCGCGCGGGATCGTCCCCCATGCGCCAGGTGCCCTGCCCGAGTGCGGGCACCTTCTTGCCGGACGGGAAGGTCACGGTCCGATCCGCTGTCATGGTGCGCTCCTTGTCATCGTGTGTTCTTTCTCAGCCCTGTCGTACTCGGCCGAACTCAGCGTCGTCGCCATGCTCGCAGCCACCCGACGACGCGCGTTTCGGCCGGTCCGGGACACACCGGGAAGTTGAGCCGTACTCGGGTATCCCCAGCAAGGCGGCGAGCCGCCGTGCCAGGCATTGGGACCCGGGCCGCAGGTAGGGTCGGTGCGAGGAGAGTGCTGATCTGGGGGACTTGGGGGACTCATGACGGCAGCGGGTGCACCGCCCATCGTCTTCGTACACGGGACGCGGTTCAGCGCGGGACAGTGGAGCCCACAGCTCGCCGCACTCCAAGAGGGCTTCCAGGTGGCCGCTGTTGACCTACCGGGCCACGGCGCCCGCTCCGCCCAACCCTGGAGCCTGGACGCGGCGACGGAGATCATCGCCACCGCGGTGGACTCGCTCGACCGCGGACCGGCTCTGATCGTCGGGCACTCGCTCGGCGGATACGCCTCGCTGGAGTTCGCGCGGCGCTGCCCCGAGCGACTGCGGGGGCTGGTCCTTGCCGGGGCCAGCGCCTCGACTCGTGGCCCGTGGGCAACGCCGTACCGGTGGGTCGCCGGGCTCGTCCCCCGCATACCGGCGGACCGGCTGGCCCGGTGGAACGACCGGTTGCTGCGCCGGCTCTATCCACGCCAGGTGGTGGAGGCGACCATCCGCTCCGGCTACGCCTTCCACACCCTGCCGGCCGCCTGGGGCGAAGTCCTGGGCCGCTTCGACGCGGGTGCCATGCGTCATGTGGCGGCTCCCGTGCTCATCTTGAACGGCGAGAAGGACACCGTCTTCCGGTCCGGCGAGTCGGACTTCGCCCGCGCGCATCCGGACGCCCGCGTCGAATTGATCCCGCGGGCGGGACATCTCGCGAACTTCGACGATCCGGATGCCTTCACCGATGCTGTCCGCCGCTTCGCCCTGCAGTTGCCTGTTCGCAGCTGAGCGTGCCGGAGCCGGGCAACGAGTGGCCCGTCATAGACGGGGTCGCTCCCTTGCCGGGGAGCCCTGCGGTGGCGCGTGCCGGGGAGCCCTGCGGTGGCGCGGCCTCCCGCCGTACAGAAAACTCGAACCGCTGAATGTGCGAGGCGGTTCGGGGCAGACGATCATGCCGATGAACGTCCGGATCAATGCGGCGAAACGCGTCACGGAGGGTGTCCCATGTCGAAACCACCGCTTCCCGAAGAGGCGATCGCGATGTTGCGGAAGGCCAATCCGGCCGTCGTGACGACCCTGCGCTCGGACGGCCAGCCGGTGTCCACGGCCACCTGGTACCTCTGGGACGACGGCCGGGTGCTGGTCAACATGGATGAGGGGCGTAAGCGGCTGGAGCATGTACGCAACGACCCTCGGGTGACGCTGTCCGTGCTCGACGAGGGCAACTGGTACACGCACCTCAGCATCATCGGCCGTGTCACCGAACTCCGGGAGGACGAGGACCTGACCGACATCGACCGGTTGGCGCAGCAGTACCTGGGCAAGCCCTATCCGCAGCGGGACCGCCGCCGGGTCAGTGCGTTGATCGAGATCGACCGCTGGCACGGCTGGGGCACCTTGAAGGACTCCAGCCAGCCCGGCTGAAGCCCCCGGCTGACTCCTGCCGGGCTGACTCCTGCCGGGCTGACGCCTGCCGGGCTGACGCCTGCGCGGCCCGCCCGGTCAGCTTCCGTCACGAGATCCGCTACGGGCTCTTCGTCGTGGACAGGCGGTCGTCGAGTACGGGAGCGATCGCCTCCGCGTAGCCCTCGGCCATGTGGCTGTCGTCGCGGTAGACGAACGTGTCCCCCACGACCACGGGACACGTCCCCGTACGGGTGCAGAGCCAGGACTCGGGATCGATGACCGACACCCCGGCCGACCTCGCCGCGGCCTTGGTGGCGGCCCCCCGGGTCCGGCTCCGGATCGCCTGGGGCAGGTGATTCGTACAGCGCCCCAGCGCCAGCGGGTACGTGGACGCGCAGTCGACCGGGTCGGTCTTCGGCCAGGGGGTGTCGAGGATGGCGGTCACCCGGGCGCCGGTGCTCGTCAGCGCCCGGAACGTGTCGCGGTACCCGTCGGTCCACCCCTGGAGCGGGTCGCTCATGGCCTGTGCCGGGGTACCCGCGTCCGAAGACGAGACGATCACCATCGACGGGCCGATTTCCCTGATCTTGTCGAGTGCCTTGCGCCGCCAGGCGTCGCAGACCGTGTACGGCCTGTGGTTGTCGACGGTCGTCACCGCGGGCACCTTGCAGGACGCCTTGGTCAGCGAGACCAGTTTCCAGCCGTGTTTCCGGGCGAGCGGTTCCAGCGCCGGGAACCACTGAGCGGCGTGGGAGTCGCCGAAGAGTACGACGGTCTTCTTCGAGGAGCGGTCTCCGTAGACGCACAGTGGCGTCCGCGTACTGTCGTAATTCTGATGACAACCGTCCTGGTAGATCGCGGACTTCGTGCTTTTGATCTGCCCCAGCGCCGGACTGAGATTGTTCGGCAGGCGCGCACCGGACGTCTCCAGGAACTCCGTCAGGCGTGACGGAGATCGCGGCGCCGCCGCGATCCCCGCCTTGAGGGCGGGCGCGGCCGTACCGGAGTCGATCGGCGGCGGGAAGGCCGCCGCGATCAGGGCCGCCGCCGCGGCTGCCGCCGACAGGCCGAGACCGAGCCGCAGCCCCCGGCCCGGCCGGCCGCGGAACGCCGTGTGGAACCGCACCGGATTCTCCACCAGGCGCAGAGTCCCCCAGGCCAGGAACAGGGCGACCGCGCAGAGTGCGAACGCGAGCGGCAGGTCCAGGGGCCTGACCAGTGCCTTCGGCCCGATGACGAGGAGCGGCCAGTGCCACAGATACCAGCTGTACGACAGCCCGCCGAGCCAGATCGCGGGCCGCCGCGCGAGGAGCAGCCGGGCGTCGAGCGGGGCGGGCGAGCAGCCGCCGGCCAGTACGAGCGCGGCCCCGAGGACCGGCAGGAGCGCGGCGTACCCGGGAAACGGTGTGCTCTCGTCGAACCGGATCGCCGACAGTACGACACAGCCCAGGCCGATCCATGTCATCGCTGCCGAGAGCGTTGCGGGCAGCCGTTCCAGCCGGGTGACGGACATCGCGAGAAGCGCTCCGACGCCCAGTTCCCAGCCGCGGGTGTGCAAGCCGAAGTACGCCCAGGGCGCCGAAGCCTCCGTCACGTACACGCTCAGCCCGAGCGACGTCAGGCAGAGCGCGGCGAGCACCGCGGCCGGCAGCCACCGGCGCCGCGCCACCTTCCAGGTGAGAAGCAGCAGCAGTGGCCACAGCAGATAGAACTGCTCCTCGACCGCCAGCGACCAGAAGTGCTGGAACGGTGACGGCGGGCTTCCCTGGGCGAGATAGTCCGTACCGGACAGCGCCAGCCGGAAGTTCACCGCGTACAGAGCGCTGCTGAGCGCGTCCCCCGCGTACTCGGCGAGGCGGACCGTCGGCAGGAACAGCCACGCGCCGACGAGCGTGGCGACCACGACGAGCGTCGAGGCGGGAAGCAGGCGCAGCGCCCGGCGGGCGTAGAACTTCCGGATCGATATACCGCCTGTGGCGGAGAGTTCACGCGCCAGCGACGAGGTGATCAGAAAGCCCGAGATCACGAAGAAGACATCGACACCGACGTAACCGCCGCTGACGCGGTTCACCCCGGCGTGGGAGAGAACGACCAGCGTGACGGCCAGGGCACGGAGTCCTTGGATGTCGGTACGCGGTGGAGGCGGAGGTGGGGGCGTAGGTGGAGGCGGAGTACGGGAGCTCGTGTCCGTGCGGGCCTTCGTGCCGGTGCCGGTGCCCGTGCCCGCACCCGTATCCGTACTCGTGCTCGCAGGGGCCTCGGTACCGGCAGACGCGGAGCGCGGTATCCATATGCGGCGACGTTTCCGTGCTCCCGGAATCGACGCCACGCCTTGTGCCTGTTCTGCCACTGAGAGTTCGAGCCGTTTCCGTGATCCCCGTTACCGATCCGGCCATCGTGAACCGTGCAGGTGAATCACGGGCGTAGCTCTTGTGTACAGCACTTGACGCTGCCGCCTCCCTTGAGCAGTTCGCCGAGATCCATGCCGAGCGGCTCGAATCCCCGCTCGCGCAAGGGCTCGTAGAGCCCCGACGCGGCTTGCGGCAGCAGGACGTGAAGGCCGTCGCTCACCGCGTTCAGTCCCAGCGCCGCCGCGTCCGGCTCGGTGGCGACGAGCGCGTCGGGGAAGAGGCGGGCGAGGACGGACCGGCTGCCGGGGGAGAAGGCGCCGGGGTAGTACATGATCTCGTCGGCTGTGTCGTCCAGTACGCACAGGGCCGTGTCCAGGTGGTAGTAGCGCGGGTCGATCAGGTCCAGGCCGATCACCGGCCGGCCGAAGAACTCCTGTGCCTCGTCGTGGGAGAGCGGGCTGGAGCGGAAGCCGCGCCCGGCCAGCAGGTAGGTGGCGGTGACGGCGAAGTCGCCCTCGCCCTCGTTGATGTGGATGGGCTCACGGATGTCGGGATAGCCGTGGGCGCGGAACCACGCGAGGTGTGCTTCGGCTTCGCCCGTACGCTCCGGATGGGCGAAGCGGGCGCCGAGCACCCGCCCGTCGATGACGGTGGCGCCGTTCGCCGCGAAGACCATGTCGGGCAGGTCGGGGAGCGGGTCCAGCAGGGAGACGGTGTGGCCGAGCGCGTGGTACCGGTCGCGGAGGTCTTCCCACTGGGTGAGGGCCAGCCGGAGGTCGACCGGCTTCGCCGGGTCCATCCAGGGGTTGATCGAGTACGTGACCCTGAAGTGGCGCGGCGGACACATGAGATAGCTGCGGGGCGAGGCTTCACGAGGCAATGAGGGCTCCTCACGAGCTGCGGTGCACGTGCACGCGACGTGTGCGTGCTGTTACCCATGGTCCGCTCTGTCCCGCTCGCGCGCTGTGAACCGTTCGGGTGGTTCATGGTTGTTCATCGTGCTTCATGATGTTTCATCCGGAACGTCTGTGGTTCATCCGGAACGCCCGAGGCGATGCATCTCGCCTCGTCAGCGCGTGAATCCCGTCGATTGTGCGCCGTACGGCCTGGCCTGCGGCACTGCGTGCCATGCCCGATCCCGCCGCTCCCGCCTCCCCCGTCCGGTGGGGGCGCGTGGGGGCGCGTGGGTGCATGTGGGGCGGATGTGGGGCGGATGTGTCCAACGCCACCGCGCTCCGGCGCCCGAATCACCGCTTTATATCGGTGCATACCTGTGCATTAAGTCCCGTGGTGGGGCGTGGTCCCTCGTACCCCGGTTGGGGAGCGCGGCCACGTCAGGAGCAGGATGGTGCGACCATGGGAGAGTCCGCAGGGGCAAGCGGGGAGTGTGAGGGGATAGATGGGCGACGATTTCGGCCGCTACCGCGGCACTGAGAGCAGGTTTCCCCAGTGGCTGCGCAGGCGCCCGAAGAAGAGTGCCGGTAGCTCCGCGCTCGACGGAGGCGCGGCCGGCCGAGAGGCGCTGCTCCTCGCCGTCGCCGAGGCCGGTATGCCCATCTCGCCCGCGGCCCACCCGGTCGGTTACCGATGTTCCTGCGACCGGATCGGCTGTCCGACCCCGGCCAGGCATCCCCTCTCGTTCGCCTGGCAGACCCAGTCCACAACCGATCGCGCGCAGATCGAGCGCTGGGCCCGCAACCAGCCCCAGGCCAATTTCATCACCGCGACCGGCATGATCCACGACGTGCTGGACGTCCCGCTCGAAGCGGGCGCCAACGCACTGGAGCGCCTGCTGGACCAGGGCATCGACGTCGGCCCCGTGGCCGACTCCGGCGGCGACCGGATGCTCTTCTTCACCGCGACCCGGGGCACCCCCGAGGACGAGGACGAGTGGTGGCCCTGTGAACTGGACTGCCACCCCGAGACGATGGACGAGCACCCGGGCCTGCGCTGGCACTGCCGGGGCAGCTACGTTCTCGTACCACCGGCCCAACTGCCCGGCGACCTCGGAGTGCGCTGGCTGCGCGGTCCCGAGCACGAACTGCCGGACCCGCTGACGCTGTTGGAGACTCTGACCGACGAGTGCGCTCGTTACGCGGGAGAGAACGGCGAGCTGGACCCGCACGCGGTGGCCTGGCCGCTGGGCCGCTGACGCTGTGCCCCCTGCGACCCTTGCGACTCCGGGGACCTTTGCGAGACGCGCGACCCCTGCGAGACGCGCGACCCCTGCGAATCCCGCGACCCTTGCGACCTCTGTGACCTTGTGACAGGAGAGCCGATGGCCCGGCTGCCGGGCCATCGGCACTGTTCCCCCGCAAGTTCCGCGCGTCCGTGCGTCCGTGCAAGTTCCGCGTGTCCGCGTGCCGCGTGTCCGTATAGATACGCCGTCCGTCTACGAACCCGTCGCGCCCGTAACTCCCTGAAGCCGCCCGGTCACTTCGACCCCCGGCGAGTCCGTGCCGCTCTTCGGCACCAGCGCCGTCTGGCTGGAGATCCAGTCCTTGGTGAGCGAGCTCTTCACCTCGCCCTTCATCAGCGCCTTCACATCCGAACTCACCTCGGGCCGCACGCCCTTCGCGCCCGTCTGGCGTTCGAAGAACCGCGTCGCGAAGAACGCCATCGCGCCCCCATCCGCCGTCCGCAGCCCCAGCGGCGCGAAGTCGCCCTCGGACAGCGGCTGGTCGGCGTACTGCGTGGTTATGCCGGGCACCCGCTCCTTCTCCTTGCGGCTGTCCCGCCACTGGTCCGTGTGCGGCCCGGACGCGAAGTGCTCCGGCGTACCGTCCTTCAGGTACGAGGTGTACTCCGGGCTCAGATCCTCCGGCGCGACCGCCAGCGCCTTGCTGTCCGGCTCCACCGACTCGCCCCAGCCGTCCTTGTCGGTCTTGAACTCCGGGACCTTGTCCGGGGCGAGGATCGTCAGGTACGCGCACTCCCACTCCTTGTCCGGACCGCCGCGCACAAAGGCCAGCACCCACCGGAACTGCGGCCCGTTCGCCTGGTTCCGGTTGCTCTTGGTGTCCGCGACGAAGAAGCGCGGCCAGCCCGCCTTCTTCGGAATGGTGAACTTCGCGTCGGTCAGCTCCAGCGGCTGATGCGCGGAGTTGCCGTCCGGGGCGGTGATGCTGCGCGCCTTGAGACCGGCCTGGTTGATCGCGCCGAGCGCACCGGTCACCCGGTCCGCGTCGAGCGTCGGATCGTACGCCTTGTCCGCCTCGTTGTAGGCGTCGGTGAAGTCCGCGAGCGCCCGCCGGGCCTCACTCCGTTCCGCCGACGGCAGGACCGCCAGCTCCCCGTGCACCGTCACGCACCCGCTCGCCGTCAGGCACAGCACCGTCACCGTCGCCAGCCCCGCCGCTGCCCGAATCGGCCTTCTCAGCCTGCTCATCGGTCGCCTTCTGCTTCTGCTTCTTGACCGCCACTGACCGTGCGAACCCTACCGGGGCAAGGAACAGAGCGAGAGTCGGGACCAGATACAGGCACCAGACCGTCACCTGGAGCACGGTCGGGTCCGGCTGGAAGTTGAGGACACCCTTGAGGAGTGTGCCGTACCAGCTGTCCGGCGGAATCGTCGTGCTGATGTCGAACGCCTTGTCCGCCAGACCGCCCAGGAAGCGCGCCTCCTGAAGATCATGGACACCGTACGCGAGGACCCCGGCCGCGACGACCACCAGCATCCCGCCGGTCCAGGTGAAGAACCTCGCCAGATCGATCCTGACCGCGCCCCGGTAGAAGAGCAGGCCCAGCACCACCGCGCTCGCGATGCCGAGCAGCACACCGATCAGCGGCGCGTGCGTACCGTCCTGCGAGGCACGCACCGACGCCCAGACGAACAGCGCCGTCTCCAGGCCCTCCCGGCCCACGGCGAGGAACGCCGTCGCGACCAGCGCGCCCGTCCCCATCTGGAGCGCCGAGTCCAGCCGGCCGTGCAGCTCCGACCTCAGATGCCGCGCCGTACGCCGCATCCAGAAGACCATCCAGGTCACCAGCCCCACCGCGACGATCGACAGCGAACCGCCGAGCGCCTCCTGCGCCTCGAACGTCAGCTCCTGCGAACCGAATTCGAGCCCGAAGCCGAAACCGAGCGCGAGGGTGACCGCGACCCCGATACCGATCCAGACAGGGCGCAGCGCGTCACGTCGGCCGGTCTTCACCAGGTACGCGATCAGGATGCAGACGACGAGACTGGCCTCAAGCCCCTCGCGCAGACCGATCAGATAGTTGCCGAACACGTCTCGGGTTCCTTCCGTTGTTCAGGAGAACAGCGCCCGCCCCCACCAGTCGTCCTTGTCCCGGACGCCCGGCGGGATGGCGAAAACCGCTGAACCCACGTGCTGGATGTACTCGTTGAGTGCGTCGGAGCGCGCCAGAGACCGCTGTACGGGGATGAACGCGTCCCGTACGTCACGCTGGTACGCCAGGAAGAACAGCCCCGCGTCGAGACGGCCGAGGCCGTCCGTACCGTCCGTGAAGGAGTAGCCGCGGCGCAGCATGCGGACCCCGTGGTGGGAGTCCGGATGCGCCAGGCGTACGTGCGACGTCGGCAGCATCGCCTTCAGGCTGGGCTTGTCGTGCTCGTGCGCCTTGCCGACCGCCGCACCCTCGCCCTTGTCCCGGCCGAAGACGTCCTCCTGTTCCTGGAGGGACGTACGGTCCCAGCTCTCGATCCGCATAGAGATCCGGCGGGCGACGAGGTACGAGCCGCCCGCCAGCCAGGCCGGACCGTCCTTCTCCGACACCCACACGTGCGTGTCGAGAGCGGCGGAGTCGGTGCCGGCGATATTGCTGGTGCCGTCCTTGAAACCGAAGAGGTTGCGCGGGGTCTGGGCGCCGGGCGTGGTCGACGACGTCTTGCCGAAGCCGAGCTGCGACCAGCGCACCGCGACCTTCCCGAAGCCGATCCTGGCCAGATTGCGGATCGCGTGCACCGCGACCTGCGGATCGTCGGCGCACGCCTGGACACACAGATCGCCGCCGCCGCGCGCCGGGTCGAGGTTGTCGCCGGGGAACTTCGGCAGATCCACGAGCGCGGCCGGGCGCTGCTTCTCCATGCCTCCGCCGAACCGGCCTGTGCCTCCGTCGAACCGGCCCCTGGCGAAGAGCGACGGGCCGAAGCCGACGGTCAGAGTGAGCCGGGACGGCTGGAGGCCGAGCGCCTCACCCGTGTCGTCCGGCGGAGCCTCGGCGAGACCGCCGTACGCGCCCTCACCGACCGCGTGCCCCGCCGTCATCCGCTCGGCGGCCCGGGTCCAGTCCTTGAGCAACTGGGCCAGTTCCGCCCGGTCTTCGGTCGTCACGTCGAACGCGGCGAAGTGCAGCCGGTCCTGTACGGCGGTGGCGATACCGGCCTGGTGCGGGCCGTGGAAGGGCACCGCCGCGCCGGAATCGGCGGCCGACGCGACGGCGTTCCTGTCCCTGTCGCTGTCGTCCCCGTCCCCGTCCCCGTCCCCGTCCCGCAGGACGGTGATGGTGCCACCGGCCGCGACGGCGCCGAGCGCGAGCCCGGCACCGCCCCAGCCGAGCAGCGAACGGCGGGAGGGGGCTGCTTTTTCCTCGCTGGTTTCGTCCTCGGACATGGATCGCGACCCTTACCTGGCTACGTGACTACGTGACTACGTGACTACGTGACTACGTTGCTACCTGGCTACTTGACGACAGCGGCGGCGAGCTTGGACAGCGGCTCCGCCAGCGCGTTCACGCCGTCCGACAACTCCTTGCGCTGCTTCTCGCCGACCTTGTCGTACGAGGTGAACGCGTACGAGCCGGGCGCGTCGCGGTACTTGTCGAGCAGCTTGTTCAGCGCGGCGAACTGCTTGTCCAACTCGGTGACCAGCGCGGCGTCGTTCTTCGCGGCGACCGGCTTGAGCAGCTCGTACGACTGCTGCGCGCCCTCGACGTTGGCCTTGAAGTCGACCAGGTCGGTGTGGCTGTAGCGCTCCTCCTCGCCCGTGACCTTGCCGGAGGCGACCTCGTCCAGCAGTTCCTTCGCTCCGTTGGCCATCGAGGTCGGAGTGATCTCGGCCTTGCCGACGCGCTTCTGCCAGTCGAGAAGGTCCTTGTCGAGGGAGTCGGCGAGCGAGGTGGCGTCCGGGCCGAGCTTCTTGTCCTGCCAGAGTTCCTTCTCCAGCCGGTGCCAGCCGGTCCACTTCTGGCCCGGCTCCAGGCCGTCGGCGCGGACATCGACCTTCGGGTCGATGTCGCCGAAGGACTCGGCGACCGGCTCGGTGCGCTCCCAGCCGATACGGGAGGGCGCGTATGCCTTCTTCGCCGCCTCGATGTCACCGGCGCGCACGGCGTCGGTGAACGTTTTGACCTTCGGCAGCGTCTCGTCGGCCTGCGCCTGGACGTACTGGCGGTACGCGGCGACCGCGGCGTCCATCTCCGGGCTCCGCTTGGCGGCCGTACCGCCGGTGACGGTGACCTTCTGGCGGATGCCGTCGCCCTTCATGCCGGGCTTGCAGGCGATCTCGTACGAACCGGCCTTCACCTCGGCGGTGACCTTGGCCTTGGTGCCGGGGCCGATGTTCTCGCGCTCGGTGACGATCCGGTCGTCCGGGAAGAGGACGTACACCTCGGTGACCTTGCTGCCCTTGTTCTCGACGGCCAACTCCACATGGCCTGCGGGGAATTCCTTCTTGGACACCTCGCAGGAGTCGTCCTTCGCCGTGACCTGGACGGCGCCGTCTCCGGCCTTGGCGTCGCTCTTCTCGGTGCAGCCCGTGACGGCGGTCAGGGCGGCCAACGCGGCGGTGGTGGTGGCGACGGAGAGGCGGGCAGGTCGCATACGGGGCTCCACGATGGAAGGAACGGAAGAAAACGGCACGAACGAACGGGCGGATTCCTGAGTAAAAGGGAAGCGAAGTGGGCTCAACTTAACTAAGGCTTACCTTGGTCGCGACCGTTCGTCCAGTGATTCGGCTCTCACTTCCGCCGCTGGATACGGGCAGGTCACGGCGGCCTTTTGGCCGCGCCACGGCAGGGTCAAATGCCGGTCAAGAAGGGTGTCTCCGGACCGGGAGCACCAGTGGGGTTCCGGTCCGGGGGTGCGGGAGCACCTCGACAGGCTGTCGGTAGACCCGGCTCAGGAGTTCGTCGTGGAACACCTCGGACGGCGGCCCCTCGGCCGCGATCGTCCCGTCGTGCAGGACGGCGGTTCGGTCCGCGTGGGCCGCCGCGAGCCCCAGGTCGTGCAGGACGACCACGACGGCGTCGCCCGCCGCCGCGCGCTCCCGGCAGATGCGCAGGACCAGTTCCTGATGGCGCAGATCGAGTGCGGCGGTCGGTTCGTCGAGGAGGAGCAGCGGGGCGCGCTGGGCGAGGACCCGGGCGAGGGCGACTCGGGCACGCTCGCCGCCGGAGAGCGCGGAGAAGGGGCGCGCGGCGAACTCGGTGACCTCGGTCGCCGCCATCGCCTCGGCGACGGCCGCCTCGTCCTCGTGCTCCAGCTCGGTCCCGGCCCAGGGCGCCCGGCCCATCCGTACGACATCCGCGACCGGGAAGGGGAAGGAGAGCGTGGCCGCTTGGGGGAGTACGGAACGGCGCAGGGCGAGTTCCGGTGCGGACCAGGCGTACGCGGGGCGCCCGTCGATCCGTACCTCGCCACGGTCCGGACGGAGATCGGCGGCGAACGCGGCGAGGAGGGTCGACTTCCCGGCCCCGTTGGGCCCGACGAGCGCGAGCACCTCACCGGCGCGCGCGGTGAGATCGATCCCGGACAGGACGGTGCGTTGACCGAGGCGGACATGGAGACCACGGACTTCGGCGACGCCGTCGCCGGGGACGGCGGGGGAGGGGAGCGGACGCCCGCGTGCGGCGAACAGGCCCTTGAAATTGACGCGTTGCCTCAAATCCCGCTTCATGACCTGCCCGGCCTCATGTCCCGTCTCATGGCCTGTCCTGCCGCATGCCCTGTCCGATGACCTTCCTCATGCCCAGCCCCCTTGTTTGCGCCGCGTCCGGCGCAACAGCCAGAAGAAGAACGGGCTGCCGAACAGCGCGGTCAGTACGCCCAGGGGCAGTTCCGCGGGCGCCGCGACCGTACGGGCCGCCAGGTCTCCCGCGACCAGGACCAGCGCGCCGCCGAGAGCGCTGCCCGGGACGAGGAAGCGGTGGCCGGGGCCGTTCGTCATCCGCAGCAGATGCGGCACCAGCAGACCCACGAACGTGATGATCCCGGCCACCGCGACCGCCGCCGCCGTGAGCAGCGCGACCACCAGGACCAGCACGATACGGAGCCGCTCGACGTCCACCCCCAGGTGGCGTGCGGGCCGTTCGCCGAGCGCGAGGAGATCCAGCTTCCGCGCGGAGAACGGCGCGACGGCCAGACCGGCCAGCGCGCACGGCAGTACGGCGAGGACCTTCGGCCAGGTCGCCTGCGCCAGCGAACCGAGCTGCCAGAAGGTGATCTGCGTGATCTGCGCGTTGTCGGCGAAGAAGATGAACAGCCCGATCAGCGCCCCCGCGAACGCGTTCACCGCGATGCCGGTGAGGATGAGCGTGACCACTTCCGTACGGCCGCCGGAGCGGGACAGCGCGTACACCAGCAGGACGGTCGCGAGCCCGGCGACGAACGCGCAGACCGTCACCGTCCAGTTGCCGAAGAAGCTCAGCCCCAGCGCGATCGAGGCCACCGCGCCGACCGCGGCGCCCGACGAGATCCCGATGACGCCGGGCTCGGCGAGCGGATTGCCGAACACACCCTGCATCAGCGCGCCCGCGCAGCCGAGCGAGGCGCCGACGAGCAGCGCGAGCACGACGCGGGGCAGCCGGACGTTCCACAGGACGCTCTCGCCGACACGGTCGAGCGCGGCGCCGCCGAGCCCCATCCGGTGCTGGACGGAGGCGAGTACGTCCCCGAGAGGGATGTCGTACGCGCCGATCCCGGCGGAGAGCAGGCAGAGGAGGAGCAGCGCCGCGAGCAGCGCGACGGTGAGCACGGTGGTGCCGCCGGCGGGCCGTCGCCGCTTCTCGGTTCCGGCCGGGGTGCCGGTGCCGGTGCTCGCGCTCGTGCCTGTCTCGGTGTCGGCGTCGGATACTGACGTCACGTCACTTTCCGTCCACGTACAGCTGTTTGACGATCGACTCCAGCACCTCGTCCGTGCGCGGACCGTAGTTCAGCAGCACCCCGTCATCGACCGAGACGACCCTGCGGTCCATCCCGGCCGGGGTCTCCGCGACGCCCGGGATCTTCACCAGGCCGTCCGGCCCGCCCACGGAGTCAAGTCCCTTGGTCATCACCAGGATCGCGTCGGGCGCGGCTTTCGCCAGCGCCTCGCTGGTGATCGCGGTGAAGTCCTTCCGCAGCCCCGACGCCTTGCCCGCGTCGACCGCTCCGGCCGCCTCCAGCAGCGAACTCGCCCCGGAGTCGGCCCCGCCGAGCAGATAGACCGAGGCCGACCCGCGCAGGTAGAGGAAGGCCACGCGTGGTCTCGGGTCGCCGCTCCCATGTGCCGGAATGTCCTTCTGCACGCGGCTGATCCGCTGATCCGTGCGTTGCTTCAGCTCGGCGCCCGCCGCCTTGACACCCAGCGCGCCGGCCACCGCGTCGATCCGTGTGCCCACGTCGTCCAGGCTCTTGGCCGGTGCGACGACGACCAGCGGGATGCCCGCGCCGCGGATCTGGTCGATGGCCTCGGCCGGGCCCGTGGTGGTGTCCGCGAGGACGAGGGTCGGCTTGAGCGAGAGGACGCCTTCCGCCGAGACGTCGTGCGCCCGGGTCACCACCGGGAGTTTCGCGGCCTGTTCGAAGGTGGCGGTGATGTCCCGGGCCACGACCCGCTTTCCGAGGCCGAGAGTGAAGACGATCTCGTTCAGGGATCCGGTCAGTGGCACGATCCGTTCGGCCGAGGTGACGGTGACCTTTCTGCCGTCCGCCGAGTTCACGGTGGTGGGCAGGTGTGGTTCGGGCACGGTGGCCAGGGGCTCCACGCGGTCGGCGGGGGACGTGGCCGAGTGAGGCTTCGGGCCGGACGCGTCCGTACCGCCGTTTCCGCTGCCACTGCCAGGGCCGTTGCCACCGCAGCCGGTGGCGGCGAGTGTGAGGGCAAGCACAGAGAGGAGCGCACCCGTGAGGCGTGTTCTGCGCACCGAGTGCACCGTCCTGTTCGTTCGGTCGAGGCTTCTGCGGCGGAAGGGCTTCCGGCACAGGCTGGAGATAGCTTAGGTTAGCCTTACCTCGCTCGCCAGGCCTGAGGTGATTCCGCGTCAGGTTTGCCGTCCGGGGCTGTTGTTCCGGCTCGCTCACCGGCTCGTTCGAGGGCCCGTTCACCGGCCCGTTCGACGAGGCGTTCACCGGTTCGTTCACTGATTCGTTCACCGGTTCGTTCACCGGTTCGTTCAGATGTGGGAGTGACTTCGATGCTGTCCTTCAGTCCTGTGCGCACGTTCGCTGTCGCGCTCCTTCTGGCACTGTCGGCGGCCCTGCTGCCGGCCGCCGGAGCGCAGGCGGAGGACCGTACGGTGCGAGGCGGCAGGCTCGACTGGGGGATCAAATCCTCGTTCCTGAGCTATGTCACCGGGCCGATAGCGCAGGGCAGTTGGTCCCTCAAAGGGGGCGCGGCCACCGTGGACAGCCACTTCCGGTTCCACTCGGCCACCGGCTCGTACGACCCGGACAGCGGCGCCTTCCGGGCCGGCTTCTCCGGCGGGGTCCGCTTCGTCGGCCACCGGAAGGGCGACGGATCGTACGAACTCGACCTCACGATCAGCCGCCCCACCGTACGGATCTCCGCCGACGGCAGCGGCACCCTCCACGCCGATATGACCAGCAGGGCGAAGGGGGCCGGCAAGGTCAACCGGACGTCCCAGGTCCCGCTCGCCGAGCTCGATCTCTCCGGCATCGACATGACCGGCGGCAGCAGTCCCGTCACCCTCACCGGCGTCCCCGCGACGCTCACGTCACAGGGCGCGGAGGCCTTCGCCGGCTACTACACGGAGGGTACGGAGCTCGACCCGGTCAGCCTGTCCGTGGATGTCGCGACGGCGGGCAAGCCCACCGCGACGCCCACCAGCAAGCAGAAGGAGAAGGAGAAGAAGAAGGGCGAAGCCGCAGGCTCCTTCGAGGACGCGGCAGTCGACTGGGGCGTGCGCCGCACCTACCGGGAGTACGTCACCGGCCCTGTGGCCAAGGGCACGTGGACGCTGAGCGAGGGAGCCCAGGACGGTGGCGCGTTCTTCCGCTTCCCGAAGGGCAAGGGAACGTACGACGCGAAGAAGGGGACGCTCGACGCCGACTTCGCGGGCCGTATCCGCTTCACCGGCACCGAACTGGATCTGACACTGAGCAAGGTCGCCGTACGGGTCAAGGACGGCAAGGGCACCCTGTCCGCCGATGTCACCGACGCGGCCGAGGGCAGCCCACCCCGCGAAGCCGTCCCCCTTGTCTCCTTCGAGGCCGGGGACTTCACGCCGAAGAAGGGCCTTGCCTCGCTCAAGGAGGCCCCCGCGAAGCTGACGTCGCAGGGCGCGAAGGCCTTCGGTTCCCTCTACTCGGCCGGCACGGAGATGGATCCCGTCTCACTCGCCGTCGCCGTCGACAAGAAGGCGCGGCTGCCCGCGCTGCCCGACCTGGGCAGCGGCGCCACGGCCTCCGCGCGGGCGACGGCCGCCACCCGTGCCCCCGGCTCCGCCGCCACCGAGCCCGGCGCCGGTTCCGCCTCGCCGTCCTCTTCGTCCTCTTCGTCAGTCGGCGCGGGGACGTACGCGGCGATCGGCGCGGGCGTGCTCCTCACGGCGGGACTCGCGGTCTACGTGTTCCTGAGGCGCCGTCGCGCCAACGCCAACGCCAACTCCGGCCCGGACAAAGGCTGATCGTTCCGCTGCCGCCCGTACACGCACTCACGGGCACGCCACACCACGACACGGGCACGCCACACCACGACAAGCCGCACCACGCCATGCCACGCCACGCCACACGATCGAGGAGTACACCGACCATGGCTGCCACTCGCCGTCCCATAGCCCTCGCCGCCGCCATCGCGACGGCGGCCGCCCTCGGCGCCACCGCCTTCGCCCTCCCGGCGCTCGCGTCGGGCATCCCCGCCGCCGCGCCCGTCTCGGCTCCGGAGGCGTCCCCGGCCGCCGTCCCGCAGGTGGACCTGCGGGACGGCACGCTGGACTGGGGGCTGAAGGAGTCGTTCCGTAGATACGTGACGAGCATCGCCAAGGGGACCATCACGGCCACTCACGGCGCCACCCAGGCGACGGGCAACGGGCCGTTCACGTTCTCCAACGGCTCGGGTACGTACGATCCGAGCACGCACAACGTGGCGACGGACTTCGACGGCAGCGTCCGCTTCGCCTCTCCGGCGCACGGCTTCGACATCGAGGTCACCGACGTCAAACTGGTCACGGAGGGCACGGGCGGCGCCATCGAGGCGGACGTCACCCTGAACGGCACGACCCAGGACGACATCGCGCTCGCCGCGATCGACCTGACGGGCATCCGGCCGGAGACGGGCGACGGCTCGATGGTCTTCAAGGACATCCCGGCCAAACTGACCGCCGACGGCGCGAAGGCCTTCAACGGCATGTACACGGAGGGGACGGAGCTGGACAGGGCGACGCTCGCCGTCAAGTACTCCACGGCCACCCCGACACCCACTCCCACCCCGACCCCCACACCGACTCCCACGCCGTCCGAGTCCCAGCCCACCCAGCCCGGCACCACCACCCCCACCACCAACCTCACCCCGGACCCGGCCCCTTCGGTCCCCCAGGCGCCCCGGGTGGCCGAGAACGGCGCGATCGCCGACGGCAATCTCGACTGGGGCGTCAAGGAGTCCTTCCGCTCCTACGTCACGGGCCCGATCGCCAAGGGCAAGGTCGAACTCACCTCCGGCGCCCAGCAGTCGGGCGCCGTCTACCGCTTCCCCAAGGGCACGGGCACCTTCGACGCGGACGCGCAGACCCTCTCCGCGTCCTTCGGTGGCACGGTCCGCTTCCTCGGCCACCAGGAGTCCGGCGAGTACGTCCTCGACCTCACTCTGAGCGGCCTCCAGGTCAAGGTGAAGGACGGCAAGGGCACGCTCGTCGCCGATGTCAGCGCCAAGGACCGCGAGACGCACAAGGTCACCGCGTACAAGGGCCTGGCCGTCGCCAGTCTGGACGTCCCGGCCGGCAAGCTGGCCGCCAAGGACGGCGTCCTCACCCTGAGCGCCGTGCCGGCGACCCTCACCGGCGACGGCACGAAGGCGTTCGGCGGCATGTACGAAGAGGGCACCGCACTCGACAAACTGACCCTCGCGGTCACCCTCGACGACAACGCGAACCTCCCCGGCGGTACAGGCGGTACGGGCGGTACGGGCGGTACAGGCGGTACGGGCGACACGTCCGGCGGCTCAGCCACGACGGGCGGTACCACCGGCGGTTCCGGCACGACGGGCGGTGGCACGGTCGGCGGTGGCACGGTCGGCGGTGGCACGGTGGGCGGTACGACCGGCGGCACCGGTTCCCTCGCCTCCACCGGATCCGGCCTCCCGACGGGCGCGTTCCTGGGCGCCGCGGGAGTTGTCGGCGCCGCGGGTGCGGCGGTCGTCTTCGCGGCCAAGCGCCGCACCTCGTCCCTGGGGGAGGAGTCCTGACCCGTACTGCGTCCCCGCTCCACGGCAGGGCCGTACCGCCGGATCCGAACCGCGGTACGGCCCTGCCGCGTTGGAACCGGAAGGCGTGATGTTTGAATGCCGGGGTGACTGACATCGACGTACTCAGCGTCTTCTGCGGGGCCGACGGCCGACACGGCAATACGCTCGGTGTCGTACGCGAAGGGAGTCACCACCCCGACCGGGCGGCCCGGCAGGCCATCGCCGCGCGACTCGGCTACAGCGAGACCGTGTTCGTGGACGACCCCGAGCGCGGTGTGGTCGACATCTACACCCCGGGGGTGCGGCTGCCGTTCGCCGGACACCCGCTCGTCGGCGCGGCCTGGCTGCTGGATCTGGAGGCCGTGAATCCGCCCGCCGGGGAGGTCTGGGTCCGTCAGGACGGCGAGTTCACCTGGATCACCGCGCGCGCCGAGTGGGCCCCGCCGCGCACACTCCAGCAGTACGGTTCCGTCGCCGAGGTCGACGCGCTGCCCGCGCCGCCGCCGGGGGAGGGCTGGCTCTACGCCTGGGCCTGGCAGGACGAGGCGGCCGGGCGGGTCAGGGCGCGGGCCTTCCCCCGGCGTGACGACGGCGTCGCCGAGGACGAGGCGACCGGCGCGGCGGCCCTGTTGCTCACGGCGCGGCTGGGGCGCGCGCTGAACATCACGCAGGGCCGGGGGTCGCAGATCATCACGGCCCCCGGGCCCGACGGATGGATCGAGATCGGCGGACGGGTGCGGCTGCTCACGGACCGCTGAGCCGACTGCTGAGCCTGAGCCCTGAGCTCTGAGCCGCGATCCACGAGCCCTGGACGGCGGGGTGGGGGGGGGGGCGGGGGGGGCCCCCCCCCCCCCCCCCCCCCCGGGGGCCCCCCCCCCCCGGCCCCCCCCCCCCCCCCCCCCCGCCCCCCCCCCACACCGCAC
>NZ_JBIVMZ010000004.1:383000-503079 GCF_044753355.1 Streptomyces sp. NPDC088400
TGTCCCCCGCTAACCCGCCCCCGGGGGGGGGGGGGTGGGGGCGTTTGGGTGGCGCCCCGCCCCACACCCCGCCAGAGGCGTTACGCGCTCAGCGGGAACCGTGCCGCCAGCTCCCGGAGCACCGCCACATTGTCGTCGAACGCGCGCTTGCACTCGTCTATGACCCGTTGCTTCTCCAGGTCGTCCGCCGGCATCTGGTCCAGCAGCTCGCGGTAACCCCGCTTGAACGCGGCCGGGTTGGGGATCGACTCGAAGACGTAGAACCGGACGCCGTCTCCCTTGCGGGCGAAGCCCCAGGTCTTCTCCGCCATGTCGCGGACGATCTGGCCGCCGGAGAGATCCCCGAGATAGCGCGTGTAGTGGTGCGCCACATAGCCGCCGGGCCAGGTGCGCGCGCACTCCTCGATCCGCGCGACGTACGCGGTGGTCGCGGGCAGCGGCTCAAGTCCCGTACGCCAGTCCGGCCCGCACAGATGGACCAGATCGCGCTCCAGCTCGGCAGTGCGCGCCAGCTCCGGCTGGATGAACGGCCCGGCGACCGGGTCGGTCGTGAGCGTCTCCCCGGCGCTTTCCAGCGCGCGGTACACGAACCACAGCTGCTCCGTGTAGCGCGCGTACGCGTCCACCTCGTGCCGGCCGCCCAGCAGATCGCCCATGAACGTCGAGGTCTGCCCCTGGGCGTGCTGTTCGTGCGTGGCGACACGGAGGAGCGTGGAGAACGGGGTGGGTGTGGCGGTGGCGGTTGCGTCCAAGGCGAGCCTCCGGAGACCGAGGGACGGGAGCAGGCGGATGCCGGCACCGGCAGCGTGAGCTGCCGCCAGGACCGATACTCTTACTTAGGTTTACCTAAGTCAACCGGTTCCCGACGTCGTGTCGGTAAAAACGCTACCCCGTCCCCGCCCCGGTGCAACCTCGAAGGCTTCAGTGCGGCGTGGGGATCTTCAGGGCAGCGTGAGGATCTCCGCGCCCGTCTCCGTCACCACCAGCGTGTGCTCGAACTGCGCGGTGCGCTTGCGGTCCTTCGTCACCACGGTCCAGCCGTCGTCCCACATGTCGTGCTCGTACGTACCGAGCGTGAGCATCGGCTCGATGGTGAAGGTCATGCCCCGCTCGATGACGGTGGTGGCGTGCGGGCTGTCGTAGTGCGGGACGATCAGCCCGGAGTGGAAGGACGAGTTGATCCCGTGCCCGGTGAAGTCCCGGACGACGCCGTAGTCGAAGCGCTTCGCGTACGACTCGATGACGCGCCCGATCACATTGATCTGGCGGCCGGGACGTACGGCCTTGATGGCACGGTTCAGTGACTCGCGGGTCCGCTCCACCAGGAGCTTCGACTCCTCGTCCACGTTCCCGCAGAAGTAGGTGGCGTTGTTGTCGCCGTGTACGCCGTTGATGTACGCGGTGACGTCCAGGTTCACGATGTCCCCGTCACGCAGGACGGTGGAGTCCGGGATTCCGTGGCAGATCACCTCGTTCACGGACGTGCACAGCGACTTGGGGAAGCCGCGGTAGCCGAGCGTCGACGGATAGGCGCCGTGATCACACATGTACTCGTGCGCGACCCGGTCCAGCTCGTCCGTGGTCACGCCGGGCGCGATGTGCTTCGCGGCCTCCTCCATCGCACGGGCGGCGATCCTCCCGGCGATCCGCATCAGCTCGATCGTCTCGGCGGACTGGACTTCCGGCCCGGTGTACGGCGTGGGCGCGGGCTTCCCGACATATTCGGGGCGCCGGATCTTTCCGGGTACGGAACGGACGGGAGAGAGCTCCCCTGGTACGAGCAGCGACTGGCCAGACATGCCAGCGAGTCTAACCAGGGGGTGTGGGGCAGCATGGCGTAAGAGGCCGTGAAGAGGCGCTGACGAGAGGGAGGAGCCGATGATGGCCCTGTTCAAGAAGCGCACGGTTGGTAAGCCCGGCGAGTGGTACTACTGCCTGCGCGACCAGAAGGTCGAGGAGGGCCCCGAGTGCCCGGCCAAGGACCGCTTCGGGCCGTACGCGAACCGCCAGGAGGCGGAACACGCGATGCAGACGGCGAGGGAGCGCAACCTGGAGTGGGAGACGGACCCGCGCTGGCACGACGTGACGAAGGGCGGGGACGGGAACGGAAGCGGCAGCGGGGGCAAGGGCACGCCCGCCTGACGGCACGGGTCCGGCCGTACGGTCCGTAGGGCTACGGGTCCCGCCGTACGGTCCGACCAGTTCGTAGGGCTTGGGCGGTCCGGTCCGGTTCGGTTCGGCCGCTCGGACCCTACGGACCTGTTCCGGACCGTACGGGCCCGAGCGGTCCGTACGGTCAACCGCGCCAGGACGCCCGTACCGTACGGACCACGGCCCGGGACGCCCCGCCCGCCGTCCTACGTCGTCGCGGCCTCCCCCGAAGCTTCCTTCTGTTCGCTCTGTTCGCTCTGTTCGCTCTGTTCCCGCTGTTCCTTCTGCGCGCGGCGGCGCAGCGCGTCCTCGTCCGTGGCCGCGTCGTACGTCAGCAGCTTCGGCAGTACCGTCGCCAGCAGCCCCACCGAGGCCACGCAGGCGACCCCGCCGCCCCAGATCGCCGGCCGCGTCCCCGTCCAGCCCGCCATCGCACCGGCGCGGACCTGGCCGAGCTGGGGGCCGATGCTGTACGAGAGCACCTCGATGCCCGCGAGACGGCCGCGCAGCTCCTCCGGGATCGTCTGGTTCCAGATGGTCGAGCGGCCCAGGCCGCTGAGCATGTCGCCCGCGCCCGCGAACGCCAGGCACACCAGCACCACCCGGATGTCGGAGAACCACCCGGCCGCCGTGATCGCCAGCCCCCACCCCGCCGCGCCGAACACCACGAAGAGCCCGTGCCGGCGTACCCGCGAGGTCCAGCCGCTGGTCAGGCTGAGCACCACCGAGCCGACCGACCCCGCCGCGTACATCAGTCCCAGTGACCACTCCGCGTCCAGATCGTCCGCGAGGAAGGGAAAAATCGTGTTCGGGAAGGCGAAGAACATCGCGGCCAGATCGATCGCGTACGTCCCCAGCAGCACCGGCCGGCTCCACGCGTAACGCGCGCCCTCGGCTATGGCACGCAGCGACGGTTTCTCCGCGTCGTGCGCGGCGGGCGCCGACGCCAGCCGCAGACACATCAGTACGGAGGCGAAGAAGCCCAGGACGGTGACGCCGTAGGCCGTGGCGTGACCGGCGTACGCGACGACAAGACCGGCCAGTGACGGCCCCGCGATCGCCCCGAGCTGCCAGCGCACGGAGTTGAGCGCGGCGGCGGCCGTGAGCTGGTCGTGCGGGACGATCCGGGCCATCAGCGAGTCCAGCGCCGGACGTTGGAGACCGGCCAGCGCGGACACTCCCGCCGCCACCACGTACAGCGGCCACAGCAGTGGTTGCGGCAGGGCGGAGTTGACCAGCAGTACGACGGCGAGCAGCCCAAGTCCCGCCTCCGTAAGGAGGATGACTTTGCGCCGGTCGACGGCGTCGGCGAGGGCCCCGCCGTACAGGCCGAAGACGATGAGCGGCACCAGTTCCACCGCGCCCATGGCGCCGACGGCGAGCGGTGAGTTCGTGAGGTCCTTGATCTGGAGCGGCAGGGCGATCATCGCCATGAAGCTGCCGAAGTTCGTCACCAGCCCCTGCACCCAGAGCAGCCGGAAATCCCGGGAGGAACGGAAGGGGGAGAGGTCCGGAAGGATCGTGCCGAGCCTTCCGGTGCCGAGCTTTCTGGTCACGAGGGGCCATCTTGAGTGCTGAGGGCACGCACAGGCAACCGCGTCAGCCGTACGGACAGTCGTATGGACCTCGTCGGCCGGAGACACCTCGGCGGTCGGGCAACGGGCTACCAACGGACCGGGGGCGGCGCCGTCAACTGGTCCGCCAGCCACGACAGTCGGTCCCGGAACCGGCGTCGTCCGCGCGGCCCGGGAAGGCTGTTCTCCCCGGCGGCGGCGCTCACCAGGTGCTGCACGGTGTCGAGATCCACGCCGTCTCCCGCACTGTCTCTCACGGGGTCTCCCGCCCCGTCCCCTCCGCCGGGCACCGAGCCGCGCTGCGTGGCCCGTTCGGTGCCGCCTCGCGTGCCGCGTTCCGTGCCGGGCCCGGCACCGGGCGCCCGTACCGTCAGCGCGTCGTGGGACAGCGCACGTACCTCCGCGTCCCCGCCGTCCAGCGACAGCACCGTCGCCCCGGCCCGCCGCGCGTCGTGCACCCGCTCCAGCAGCCCGGCGTCCGGCCGCTCCGGTGCCACCACCAGCAGTGTCTCGCCCCGGCCCGCCGCCTCCAACCGGCCGAGGCCGACCGCCAGATGTGCCGGGTCCCCGGGCCGCACCCGGTGCCGTACGAGCGTGGGAGTCAGCTCCGGCTGCCCTGACCACGCGGCCTCGTCCACCAGATGCGCGGCCAGATGCCACGGCTCGTACTCCTCGGTCCCGACCAGCAGCAGCCCGCCGCCGTGCGGCACGACGGAGGACCGCAGGCTTCCCGCGAACCGGCGCGTCGCGGCGGGCCATTCCGTCCCGGCGAGGACTTCACGCAGCAGCGCGACACGTACGGCATCCATGGCCCCGCATCCTGCCGCAGCGCGGCGCGTGGCGCGGGCGGTAGTCGGCGGCTCACCCGAACGTGATCGTCTACTGCCCAGTAGGGTCGGGGACATGACTTCAACGGACAGTGGCAGCACATCGCCCAAGCCCCCCGCCAAGGACCCCTGGGACCTCCCCGATGTCGCGGGTCTCGTCGTCGGGGTGCTCGGCGGCACCGGCGACCAGGGGCGTGGACTCGCCTACCGGCTGGCCAGGGCCGGACAGAAAGTGATCATCGGTTCGCGGGCGGCCGAGCGCGCCGAGGCGGCGGCTGCCGGGCTCGGCGTGGCGGGTGTCGAGGGCGCGGACAACGCGGAGTGCGCGCGGCGCAGCGATGTGGTCATCGTGGCCGTGCCGTGGGACGGGCACGCCAAGACCCTGGCGTCCCTCACCCAGGAACTGGCGGGCAAGCTCGTCATCGACTGCGTCAACCCGCTCGGCTTCGACAAGAAGGGTGCGTACGCCCTGAAGCCCGAGGAGGGCAGCGCCGCCGAACAGGCCGCCGCCCTGCTGCCGGAATCCCGGGTGACCGCCGCCTTCCACCATCTGTCGGCGGTGCTTCTCCAGGACCCGGCGGTCGAGCGGATCGACACCGATGTGATGGTGCTGGGCGAGACGCGTGCGGACACCGACATCGTGCAGGCGCTGGCGGGCCGTATCCCTGGCATGCGCGGGATCTTCGCGGGCCGGCTGCGCAATGCCCATCAGGTGGAGTCGCTGGTGGCCAACCTGATCTCGGTGAACCGCCGTTACAAGGCGCACGCCGGACTGCGCGTGACGGACGTCTGATGGTCATCGACTGACCTACGCCGACTGACCGACACCGACGGGTGCGGTGTGTACGGGCCAGGGCCAGGTCCCGTACGCACCACACCGGCCGGTGAGCGTTACCGGGTCAGGTCCATGCCTTCCAGGGCATGGGGGACACTGGAACGCGTACGACCGGAAGCCCCGACAGGAGTAGCGCCCCATGCCCCGCCTCGCTCTGTACGCCCTCGCCGTCTGCGCCCTGACCGTCATCGCGGCCGTGGTCTCGTTCGCCCGGGGCAACCTGATCGGCATCGTCTGGGTGCTGCTCGCCGGGCTCTCGTCCAACATGGCCTGGTACTACCTGCGCAAGGCGAAGGCCGAGCGTGCGGCCGAGGCCGACACGACAACGGCGGCAAGCTGATCCGCGACGATGCGCCGGACACGCCCCAGTGCCGCGACCGGCACTAGCGAGGCCAGGGGCGGCCGGTGAGCCGTTCGATGTCCTCGTTGAACTGCTGGAGGTCGGCGACGAAATTGTCGAGACGTTCGGGTGCCCAGCCGGCGATCACTTCGGACAGTCCGTTGACGATTCTGTCGCGGTCGGCTTTCAGCCGTTCCCGACCCTTCCGCGTGATGCGGAATTTGCGGGCCACTCCGCCGTCGGGATCGAGCGTCCGCTCGACGAGCCCCTCCTTGAGGAGGGCGGTCGTCTGCCGGTTGAAGGTGGAGGCGGCCAGGCCGAAGGCGTCGACGAAGTCGGCCACCGACATGGGGCCCTGCACCTCGATCCGGCTGAGGAGCACGTAGGCGCTGCGGTCCAGGGCCTCGCTGCCGCCCAGTCGGCGAGGCGAGGCCATTTCGCGGTGCCTCGTGAGAATCAGCATCTCCCGCTCGATCTGCTCCCCTGCCTGCTGGGCATCCATTTCGACTACCTCCGGATCGCGCATCTGCACAGGCGCACACTACGCCAGCCGGATGTGCATCATGCTCGCCAAAAGCATCATGCACTCTTTATGCATGATGCAATTCGCCTGTAGCGTGCGACGCCAGGATTGCTTCCGCGCCCACGGCGCACTCCGGTAGGGAGAATTCACATGAGTCAGAGCGAAGAGGCCGTGCGCTACCCACTGCCGTACGAGGGAGCACTCGAAGCCCCTGCCGAGTGGGAGCGGCTGCGTCAGCAGTGTCCGGTGGCCGCGATCGAACTGCCCAGTGGCGACCGGGCGACACTGCTCACCCGTCACGCGCACGTCAAAGGCCTGCTGTCCGACCCGCGCTTCGCCCGCCCGACCGCTCAGGACGACTCGGCCCGGCTCGCGCCCGAGGGAGCGGGCGGAGTCGCCGCCACCGGCAGCACGGAACTCACCCTGGCCGCCAAGGGAGAGCCGCACCAGCGATGGCGGCGCCAGGTGGGCAAGTGGTTCACCGCCAAGCGCATGACGGCCCTGCGCCCCCGGATGACCGCGACCGCCGAGCGGCTCATCGACGAGATGGTCGAAGGCGGCGGGCCTGCCGACCTCAAGGCTCGCCTGGGCTTTCTCCTGCCGGTGTATGTGATCTGCGACATGCTCGGTGTGCCCGCCGACGACCGGGACCGCCTCTCCCACTGGTCCGACGCGTTCCTCAGCGTCACCCGGTTCAGCAAGGAGGAGATCGACAGGGCCCAGGCCGAGTTCGTCGAGTACATGTCCGGACACATCGCCGCCAAGCGTGAAGAGCCGGCCGATGACCTGCTCAGCATGCTCATCAAGGACGCCGAAGGCGAAGGCGAGGGCGAAGGCGAGGGCGAAGGCCAGGGCCAAGGCCAGGGTCTCTCCGACAAGGAACTCCTGGTGACCGCGATGGGGCTGCTGGTCGCCGGGCACGAGACCACCGCGAACATGATCGGCAAGATGATCGCCATGCTCCTGGCCGACCGCAGCCGGTGGGAACAGCTGCTCGCCGACCCCTCCCTGGTGCGCACGGCCGTCGAGGAGGCCCTCCGCTTCGACACCAACCTCGGATTCGGCCTCAGGCGCTACATCAGCGAGGACACGGAGATCGGCGGAGAGACGGTGCCGCGCGGCACCACCGTGATCTGCAGCATGCCGGCCGCCAACCGCGACGAGGAAGTCTTCGCCGACGCCGAGGACATGAACCTCAGCCGCAGTCCCAACCCTCACCTCATCTTCGGCGCCGGGCCCCACTCCTGCCTGGGGCAGGCACTCGCCCGCACCGAACTCCAGGTCGTACTGGAAGCCCTGCTGCGCAAACTGCCCACCCTCGAACTGGCCGTGCCCACCGAAGACTTGGAAAGGGTGGAAGGGCTGCTGGTCGGCGGCCTGCGCGAAGTCCCCGTCCGCTGGTGACCCCGCCCACCCCATCCATCACCATGGTCACGAGAACCCTCGCGAACAACGATCACGAAGATCTGTCACGAAGATTCGTCACGACGATCAGTCACCACGACGATCAGTTACGACGATCCGTCACGAAGAAAGGGAGCCTCGCATGAACGTCACCGTTGACGAGGACAAATGCTGCGGCGCCGGCCAGTGCGTACTGATCGCTCCGGAGGTGTTCGACCAGCGCGACGATGACGGCATCGTCGTCCTGCTCGACGCGCGCCCGCCGCAGGAGCAGCACGCGGCGGTCGCCGAGGCCGCCGCCGTCTGCCCCGCTGCGGCCATCGACGTCACCGACGGCGCGTAGGCCGCACCTGACGGCCGGCCCGGCCTCACCGGCCGGGCCGGCCTCTGCGCGCCATGGATCCCGGCGACGCTACGAGTTGATCCCGCAGAAGTATTCGTTCCGGTCGGTCCAGAAGCGGAACAGGTTCTGCCCGCAGTACGCGTCCACATCCGTGACGCCCAGCCCTCGCAGGATCGCGTGGATCGCGTCGAAGAACGCCGTGTTCACCTCGGGGATGAAGATGATGACGAAGACCGCGAGCAGCCCGAACGGCGCGAACGGTTCCACCTGCCTGCGGAACTTGTGCGACAGCCAGGGCTCGATGATCCCGTAGCCGTCCAGGCCCGGCACCGGCAGGAAGTTCAGGATCGCCGCCGTGACCTGGAGCAGGGCGAGGAAGCCCAGTGCGTAGCGGAAGGCCGGGGGCACTCCGTCCAGGGCGCCCAGCCAGAAGGGCGCCGTGCAGACTATCGCGAACAGTACGTTCGTCAGCGGGCCCGCCGCCGAGATCAGGCTGTGCTTCCAGCGGCCCCGGATGCGGTTCCGCTCGATGAAGACCGCCCCGCCCGGCAGGCCGATGCCGCCCATGATCACAAAGATCACGGGGAGGACGATGCTCAGCAGCGCGTGGGTGTATTTGAGCGGGTTGAGGGTGAGATAGCCCTTCGCGCCGATCGAGATGTCGCCGCTGTGCAGCGCGGTGCGGGCGTGCGCGTACTCGTGGAGGCAGAGCGAGACGATCCAGGCGCCCGTGACGAACAGGAAGACCGCGACTCCGATCTCCGCCGCGAAGTCCGTCCACACGGCCCAGCCCGCGACGGCTGTGACGGCGGCGATCCCCAGGAAGACGGGGGAGACCCGTCGATCGCTGGTACGGGTGGAGGCGGTGGTCATCGGCGGGGCTCCCCGGGAGGGTGGTACGGGCGGTCGGGCCAGCCCGACCGTACAGCGGGCGAGGTGAAAACGTCTCGCCACCGGATGTGAGTTCCAGGAAGCTGGTCCCACATGAGATGTGGGGGGACCGACCTGATGGCCGTCACCGACAATGGGCGCATGCGCTACCGCGTCCTCGGCACCACTCGGGCATTCCACGACGACGGCACCCCCGTCGCCCTCGGTGGAGCACGGCTGCGTGCGCTGCTGACGGTGCTCGCGCTGCGCCCCGGGCGTACGGTCCCGGTCGGCGTGCTCGTCGACGAAGTCTGGGACGGCGACCCGCCCTCGGACGCGGTCGCGGCGCTTCAGGCCCTGGTCGGACGGTTGCGACGGGCGCTCGGCGCCACGGCCGTGGCCTCGACGGACGGTGGGTACCGGCTGTGCGCCGACGAGGAGGACGTGGATCTCCATCGTTTCGGCGCTCTCGCGGGCGAGGGCACGCGTGCTCTGGAGGAGGGCGACGCGGCCAAGGCGGCCGACCTGCTCGATGACGCGCTCGCGCTCTGGCGGGGTTCCGTACTGGCCGACCTCCCCGACCGTACGGCCGAGGCGGCCCGCTGGGAGACCTGGCGCCTGGAGGCCTGCCGGGCCCGGCTGACCGCCATGCTCGCCCTCGGCCGGGCGAAGGAAGCCCTGCCCGAACTGGCCGCGCTCTGCCGCGAGTTCCCCTTGGACGAGCCTCTCCAGGCACTGCGCATACGTGCCCTCCGCGACGCGTCCCGCCCGGCGGAGGCGCTGGCGGCGTACGAGCGTGTCCGCCGCGCTCTGGCGGACCGGCTGGGTACGGACCCGGGGCCTGAACTGCGTTCGCTGCACCGCGAGTTGCTCGACGTCAGCGTGAGTGCCAGTGCCAGTGCCAGTGCCAGTGCCGGTGCGAGTGCGAGTGCGAGTGCGAGTGTGGGTGTGGGTGCTGACGGGGGCGCGGGGGCGGGCCACGGGACCGGCACGGGTATCGGCGTCGGCACCGGCCTCGGCTCGAACCGTCCCGCCGCCGCTCCTCCCGGCAACCTCCGCGCCCGCCTCACCAGTTTCGTGGGGCGCGAAGGCGATATCGAGGCCATTCGCGGCGATCTCGGGCGGGCCCGGCTCGTCACCCTGCTGGGGCCCGGCGGCGCGGGCAAGACGCGGCTCTCGCAGGAGGCCGCCGAGCGGGTGTCCGGGAACTGGCCGGACGGGGTGTGGCTCGCCGAACTGGCGCCCGTGGACGACCCGGAGAATGTGGCCGAGGCCGTCCTGAACGCGGTCGGCGCCCGCGCGACCGTACTGCGCGGGGTGGGCGCGGAGGAGCTGCGGGCCGCCGACCGGCACGGCGACGAGCCGCTCGTACGACTGGCCGATCACTGCGCGCGCCGTCGCATGCTCCTGCTGCTCGACAACTGCGAGCATGTGGTCGAGGCCGCCGCCGGCCTCGCCGAGGAGCTGCTCGCACGCTGCCCGGGACTGACCGTCCTGGCGACCAGCCGGGAGCCGCTCGGGGTGCCCGGTGAAGTCGTCCGTCCGGTGGAGCCGCTGCCGCCCGATCCGGCGCACCGGCTGTTCGCGGAGCGGGCCCGTGCCGTACGCCCCGGATTCGATCCCGCCGGCGACCCGGCCTCCGTGGCGGAGATCTGCCGGCGGCTGGACGGGCTGCCGCTCGCGATCGAGCTGGGGGCGGCCCGGCTGCGGATGCTCACCCCGCGCCAGATCGCGGACCGTCTGGATGATCGTTTCCGCTTGCTGACCAGCGGGAGCAGGACCGTACTGCCGCGCCAGCAGACCCTGCGCGCCGTGGTCGATTGGTCCTGGGACCTGCTGGACGCGCCCGAACGCGCGGTGCTGCGGCGGCTGTCCGTCTTCGCGGGCGGCTGCGGGCTGACGGCCGCCGAGAGCGTGTGCGCCGACACCGAGCAGGACGGCGGTGACGGAGAAACCTTGCACGGGAGCGTCCAGGGCAGCGGTCCCACGGCCGACGGTCTCTCGGCGGGCGGTCCCACGGCTGACGGTCCCACGGCCGGCGGTCCCTCGGCCGGCGGTCTCTCGGTGGGCGGTCCCTCGGACGACGGCGCCGTCGCATCCCGCGATGTCGCCGCGCTCCTCGGCTCGCTCATCGACAAGTCCCTTGTCGTCGCCGCCCCTTCGCCGGACGGCGACATGCGCTACCGGCTGCTGGAAACCGTCGCGGAGTACGCCGCCGAGCGCCTCGACCAGGCCGGCGAACGGGCCGCCGTCGAGCGTCGGCACCTCGTGTACCACCGCGAACTGGCCCGTACCACCGACCCGTTGCTGCGCGGCTTCGGCCAGCGTGCCGCGATCGCCCGGTTCCAGCTGGAGTACGAGAACCTGCGGACCGCGCTGCGCCGGGCCGCCGCCGCCCGTGACGAGCAGGAAATGCTCTGTCTCGTACTCTCCATCTCCTGGTTCTGGCAGATGCTCGATCTGCGCGCCGACATCCGCCAGTGGTCGAGGGCGGCCACGGACCTCGGGCCCGATCCGTTCGCCCCGCCCGCGCGACCCGCGTCGCCGATCCCGCAGCGGTGTACGGACGCGCCCCCGCCCATGGCGCCGGACGTGCTCCAGGAGGCCCGGCGCCAGGTGCGGCTGATCGGGATGGTCAGCATGAACCACGAGACGGAGGACTGGACCTCGCCCGAGAAACGGCAGTGGACGGAAGCGGTGACCACCGTCTACCGGCCGGGCCTGCCGCAGACCTGCCGGTTCCCCGGCGCCCTCTGGATCTACGCGATCATGCTCACCGGGGACACCGACCGGCTCAGGCAGGTCATGGACGAGACCGTGGAGGCCTGTGAGGCGTTCGGTTACGAGTGGGAGTTGGCCGCCACGCTTCATGTACGGGCCAACGCCCTCGCGAACCGCAGCGAGTGGACGGGGGACGCGCGCCGCGACGCCGACCGCAGCCTGGCGATCTACGAGCGGCTCGGCGACATCTGGGGCACGGCGGAGGCGCTCTCGGCCCGGGGTGAGGCCAGGGAGAAGGCAGGCGAGTTCGCCCTCGCCGGCGAGGACTACGCGGCGGCCATCGGCCGCGCCGAGGGGCTCGGCGCGCAGGGCCAGGTCGGCGTGTTGCGGGCCCGGCTGGCAATGACGATGTTCGAGACGGGCCAGGGCGAGCAGGGGGAGCGCATCCTCCGTGAGGTGCTGGCCAAGGCCCGGGACTCGGGAGCCGAGGTGGCACTCGCGGGCCGGGTCTTTCTCGCGGTGTGGCTGGGCCGTACCGGACGTGGGGACGAGGCCCGGGAACAACTGGACCTGCTGATCGAAAGGTTCAACAGCAAGACGCTGATCATCTTCGAGGGCCTGGTGAGGGGGATCGTCGCCTGGCTGGACTGTGGGGACGGCCGTTACGCCGATGCGCTGGAGCAGTGCCGCGTGGCCCTGGAGTACGCGCTGTCGCCCCTGTCGCGGATGGTCGCCCCGGAGATGGCCCCCATTCATCTGGTGACGGCCGCATGGGCGCTGGCGGGGCAGGCAGGGCAGGCGGGCGCCGGCGACGCGACGGGGGATGGCCCCGGTCGGGCACGGGATGCCGCCCGGCTGATCGGCGCGTACGACGTGCTGCTGCCCGGCGGGCACTTCCGGGCCCATATCGAGCGGGAGGTCCTCGCGAAGGCGCGAGAGGCCGCTAAGTCCGTCCTCGGTGACGCGGCGTTCGAGGCGGCGCACGCAGAGGGCGGTGACCTCACCATGGAGGAGGCCGCCGCCCTCGTCTGACCCACTGATCCCGCGTCTCCCCCCTCCAGAGCCTCAGGACTTCTTGCGGAACTTGGCCACCGCCAGCGGCGCCGACACCAGCGTGATGCCCGCCGACCAGGCCAGCGTGATCCACACCGAGTGGGCGACCGGGCCGCCGTTTATCAGTGACCGCGCCGCGTCGGCCAGGTTGGAGAGCGGGTTGTAGTCGGTGAAGGCCTGGAGCCAGCCCGGCATCGTGGACGTCGGGGCGAAGATGGACGAACCGAACTGCAAGGGCATCAGTACGAGCATGGCCACCCCCTGGACGGCCTGCGCCGTCCTCATGGCGAGTCCCAGCAGGATGAAGATCCACATCAGCGAAGCGCCGAACACAAGGGAGAGGCCGACCGCTCCGAGGAGCTCCAGCACCGAGGTCTTGATCTCCATGCCGAGCAGAAAGCCCATGCCGAGCAGAATGGTGGTGGCGACCAGCATCCGGCCTATCTCCACCACGATCTTGGCTATCAGCACGGAGGACCGGGCGATCGGCATCGTACGGAACCGGTCCATGACTCCCTTGCGGAAGTCGTCGTTCACGCCGGTGCCGACCGCCATGGAGATGTTCATGCCCATCATCGCCATCAGACCGGGCACCACATAGTTCACGTAGTCGTCGCGGCTGCCGCCCAGGCTCGCGCCCACGGAGCCGCCGAAGACGTACACGAACAGCAGCGTGAAGATGATCGGCATCAGCAGGACGTCGAACATCGACTCCGGATCCGCCTTGATCTGGAGGGCGTTACGGCGCACCAGCGCCCCGATGTGCCGGACATTGGCGCGCAGACCGATCCGGCCCTCGTCGGCGGGGGCGCGGGACGGTGCGGGCGCCGGTGTCGACGGCGGAGCGGAGGCGGGCTGAGAGGCCGTACCCGTGTTTCCAGTCGTACTGGCGGTGCCAGTCGTGCTCGTGGTACTCGTGGTACTCGTGGTACCGGTCGTACTCGTGGTGCCGCTCATGCCGCGATCTCCTCGGGGGCGCTGTCGGACGTGGAGGTCGTCTTCTGGCCGGTGATGGCCAGGAACACCTCGTCCAGGCTGGGCAGATGGGTGCCGATGTGGGCGATGCCGAAGCCGCGTTCCCCCAACAGGCCGACGACCGCTGTCAGTTGCTCGTCGGTGAGGATCGGGACGTACAGCAGCCCCTCGTCCTGAACTGCCTGGGTACCGGACAGGCCGTCGAGTCCGGTCTCCGCGATCGCCTGTGCCATCGCGGAGAGTTGAGCCGGATCCGTCGGCCGGATCTGGAGGGTACGGCCGCCGACCTTCGCCTTCAGCTCGTCGACCCCGCCGTTGGCGATGACCCGGCCGCGGTCGATGACCGTCAGCTCGCTCGCCAGCTTCTCGGCCTCTTCCATGTACTGGGTGGTGAGCAGGACGGTCGAGCCCTCCGCGACCATCCGCTGCACCTCGGTCCAGACCTCGTTGCGCGTACGAGGGTCGAGCCCCGTCGTCGGCTCGTCCAGATACAGCACGGACGGCCGGCCGATCATAGAAGCGGCCAGGTCGAGCCGCCGCCGCATACCGCCCGAGTACTGCACCGCGGGCTTCTTGGCCGCGTCGGTGAGCGAGAAGCGCTCCAGCAGATCGTCGGCCCGGCGGCGGGCGTCCTTGCGGGACAGATCGAGGAGCCGGCCGATCATGTAGAGGTTCTCCCAGCCGGACAGCTTCTCGTCGACCGAGGCGTACTGGCCGGTGAGGCCGATGGTGCGGCGCAGCTGGCGGGGCTGGCGCAGCACGTCGTACCCGGCGACCATCGCGGTCCCGGCGTCCGGCTGGACGAGAGTGGAGAGGATACGGACGAGCGTTGTCTTGCCGGCGCCGTTGGGCCCGAGCACCCCGAGGACGGTGCCTTCGCGCACATCGAGGTCGACTCCGTCGAGCGCCCGGGTGCCCTGGGGCCCGCCGTACTGCTTGACCAGCCCCCGCACCTCGACGGCGTTGCCCGTGCGGCTGCCGTTGGGGTTCTTGTCGTTTCGCATCATGCTCCTATAGGAACAGCCGCCACCGACAATCGACCGACAAGCCGCCTACAGGGGGCTTTCGGGCCGCTGTCGGGAGGGGGTGCTAGATCTGCGGGACGTCCTTGACGAACACGATGCCGTCGCTGTCCGCCAGGTGGGCCGGGTCCAGCGGGGCGTAGCCGAACCAGGGGGATACGCGGGGCGCGGGCAGTGTCTCCCCGAGGGCGTCGGCCAGCCGGCGGGCGTCGACGACGCAGCGGTCCTCCGGGAGCGCGTACAGGACTCCTTCGACGGTGTCCGGCGGCGGCGTGTCCACTCCCTGGTGCCGGATCGTGCCGAGGGCCGTGGCGACGAAGGCGTACTCCTCGCCGAGCTGTGCGCTCACGAGCGCACCGGCGCTCCACCACTCCACCGGCCCCTGCCACATCCTCATCGAGCTCTTCTCCCGCTGGAGATGGGAGTTGTGGGCGTGGATGAGTGCCGGGCCCCGAGCCGCGACCGCGAGGAGGTTGTCGGCCATCATCAGATCCCGCAGCCCGCACAGCCGCGTCATGCGGGCCGGTGAGGTGTCGGCCATCCAGTAGTGGTAGCGCAGCAGGCCGATCGCGGTACGTCCGTACAGGCACGCCCGGTCCCAGGCGTCCCGCGAGGTCGACGCGATCAGGTGCGGCGTCTGCGCGTCGAGCAGCGCCACCAGGTCGTCGGCCAGCAGGCGCAGTTCCTTGGCCTCGGCCGACTGTCCCACGGACTTGGCCGGGTCCATCATCGCGTCGGGATCGGTCCACCGGTCGTCGGCACCGAGCAGGCGGTCCAGCGTTTCCCCGGCGCAGGGGAGCAGGTCCGTGTCCACCCGGTCCGCGAGGTAGCCGTGGAGTGCGGTGAGGGCCTGCCGGGGGCTCGCGGCGCCGGTGATCTCCAGCGGGCCGTCGAAACCGGCGAAGCGGAGCCGCTCGGACGCGGGCCGGCCGTCGCTGTCGGCGCGGACGTTGTACGCGCGCATCCAGCGCACGAGTTCGCGGTTGGCGGCGGACGCGCCGAACCCGTGGCTGAATCCGCGCTCCATGACCTCGTCGAGGGTGCCCGTGCCCGAGGTGACGTAGTCGTCCACGACCAGGCCCATCAGGCAGTCGCTCTCGATCGTGATCGTCCGGTAGCCCTCCTGCTCGACGAGCTGCTGGAAGAGCTCGTTGCGCAGGTCGAGGAGAGGGTCCTCGCCGTGGGTGGGCTCGCCCACGGCGAGCAGTCGTGGCCGGCCCGGGAGCAGCCTCATGACGGCGGCGGCCTCGACGGCATGGACGGTTTCCTTGATGTCAGTAGCCATGCCTTAAACGGTATCGTTGAACCAACGGTTGAGACTTTTTCGCGATATCGGCAGGCTCATGAAGAGAAACCTTCAAAACGGTGGACAGCTCAGGCCGATCGACCTGGCGCGTGGACACGGTCTGTCCACGCAGGCGATCAGGAACTACGAGGAGGCCGGCATCCTTCCGGCCGCCGGGCGCACGCCCCACGGCTACCGCACCTATACCGCGCTGCACGCGGCGGCCCTGCGCGCGTTCCTCGCCCTGGCACCCGGCCACGGCCACGGGACGGCGACGTCGATCATGCGGGCGGTGAACGAGGACGCGGCCGAGGAGGCGTTCCGCCTCATCGACGAGAGCCACGCCCAACTCCTTGAGGACCGGCGGACGCTCCGGGCCGTGGAGAGCGCCCTCCGCGACCTGGCGCCCACCACGGCGTCCGAGCCCGGCGCGGAGTACGAGCCGACTGCGGTGTCCGGGTCCGGGGCTGGGTCCGGCGGTACGTTCATCGGGCCGCTGGCAGGGAAGCTCGGGATCCGGCCCGCGACGCTGCGCAAATGGGAACGCGCCGGGCTGGTGCGCCCGCGCCGCGACCCGAGGACCGGGTACCGCGTCTACGACGAGTCCGACGTACGGGATGCCCGGCTGACCCACCAACTCAGGCGCGGCGGCTACCTGTTGGAGCAGATCGCCCCGCTGATCGCCCAAGTGCGGGCGGCCGGCGGGCTGGAGCCGCTGGGAGCCGCCCTGCGCGACTGGCACGGCAGGCTGTCCGCCCGAGGGCGGGCGATGCTGACCGGGGCCGCCGAACTGGAGGCGTACCTCCGCGAGCGCGGATGAGACGGCCGCCCTCTGAGCGCCACCGGACCGCTCTCCGCCACCGGACCGCTCCCGGACAGCCGACAGCCCGCCGACGGGGGAAGATCGGCGGGCTGTCGTTCGTGCGGGCAGTGGTTTTCAGGGTGTTGAGCCGTGTTGCGCGATGTGACAGGACCTCTGCGACAGGACCTCTGCGACAGGACCTCTGCGACAGGACCTCTGCGACAGGGCCTAGTGGAAGGTGTGCTCCTCCTGCGGGAACGTTCCTCCAACGACCTCGTCGGCGAACGCCTTCGCCGCATCACCGAGCGTCTGCCGGAGGTTGGCGTACTGCTTGGTGAAGCGCGGCACCCTGCCGCCTGTCAGGCCGGCCATGTCCGTGTAGACGAGCACCTGCGCGTCCGTCTCGGGCCCGGCACCGATACCGATCGTCGGGATGTGCAGGACGCGTGTGACCTCGGCGGCGATCTCGGCCGGCACCAGTTCGAGCACGACCGCGAAGGCGCCCGCGTCCTGCACCGCCTTGGCGTCGCGCAGCAGTTGCTGGGCGGCCTCCTCGCCGCGGCCCTGTACCCGGTAACCCATCGAGTTGACGGACTGCGGGGTGAGCCCGATGTGGGCCATCACCGGGATGCCGGACTGTACGAGCAGCTCGATCTGGCTGTGGGAGCGCTCGCCGCCCTCCAGCTTGACCGCTCCGACGCCCGCGTCCTTCACCAGGCGGGTGGCGCTGCGCAGGGCCTGGACCGGGCCTTCCTGGTACGAGCCGAAGGGGAGGTCGCCGACGATCAGGGCGCGCTTCGTGCCCCGTACGACGGCGGCGGAGAGCATCGTCATCTCGTCCAGCGTGACCGGGACGGTGGTCTCGTAGCCGAGATGGCAGTTGCCCATGGAGTCGCCGACGAGCATGACCGGGATACCGGCCTCGTCGAACACGGAGGCCGTCATCGCGTCGTACGCGGTGAGCATGGGCCACTTCTCGCCGCGCTCCTTGGCTGCGGCGATGTCATGGACGGTGATACGGCGGGAACTCCGGCCCCCGTACAGCGCCTTGGCGCTGTCGCGCCCGGCAGCGGCGTCGGGGAGTCCCGTACCCGCGGGCGGCTTCGGCTCAGCCGGAACAGCCTGAACAGTCATGGCCAATGGCCCTTTCGTCATCTCGAGGCACCCTGACGGCGTCCCCGGACCACACCCATGGTGGCATCCCGAGGCCGCTCCCGGGAAGTGTGTCCCTCACCTCCCGCGACCTCCTGCCACCTCCCGCGGACTCCGACCCCGACTCCGACTCCGCCCCTGTCCCCGTGCCCGGGAACGTCCGCGGTGCCCCTGAGGGTCCGCACGGTAAAAACTTTCCAATACGAGACGGTCTCGTATCGAAAATGCCTTAGCCTGTGTGCCATGTCCTCACCGTCCGGCGGCCCCACCGCCGCACCTCGTATGTCCGAGATTCCCGAATCCGTCCACCGTCGCCGCTGGGCCATCCTGGGCGTGCTCATGTTCAGCCTGCTCATCGTGGTGCTGGACAACTCGATCCTGAACGTGGCGGTCAAGACGATCGCCGCCCCCGAACCCACCGGAATCGGCGCCACCCAGAGCGAGCTGGAGTGGGCGATCAACTCCTACACGCTCGTCTTCGCCGGGCTGCTCTTCACCTCGGGCCTCCTCGGCGACCGCATCGGCCGCAAGAAGGTGCTGCTCTTCGGCATCTCCGTGTTCGGCGCCGGATCCGCGCTCGCCGCCATGTCCGGATCTCCCGCCGAACTCATCGGCTACCGCGCCCTGATGGGCTTCGGCGCCGCCTTCGTGATGCCTGCCACCCTCGCCGTCCTGATGAACGTCTTCGAGCGCGAGGAGCAGCCCAAGGCCATAGGGATCTGGGCGGGCAGTGTGGGCCTCGGCATCGCCATAGGGCCGATCACCGGCGGTCTGCTGCTGGAGCACTTCTGGTGGGGCTCCATCTTCCTGGTCAACGTCCCGGTGGCGGTCGTCGCGCTGATCGCCATGGTGCTGCTGGTGCCGGACTCGAAGGACCCCAGGCCGGGCCGGGTCGACCCGCTGGGCGTCGCGCTCTCCATCGTCGGACTCGTCCTGCTCGTGTACGGGATCATCCGCGGCGGCGAGCTGGCCGACTTCACCGAGCCGACCGTGCTGGCGTCGCTGCTGGGCGGGCTGGCCGTACTGACGGGCTTCGTCTACCACGAGAAGCGCAGCAGCCACCCGTCCATAGACATCGCGTACTTCAAGAAGCCGGCCTTCGCCGCCGCCGTCGCCGCCATCGCGCTGGTCTTCTTCGCGCTGATGGGCGTGACCTTCTTCTCGGCCTTCTACCTCCAGAGCGTGCGCGGCTACAGCGCGCTCCAGTCCGGGCTGCTGATCCTGCCGCTGGCCGCCGCCCAGATGATCTTCGCGCCACGCGCCCGGCTGGTCGTGGACCGGTTCGGCGCCCGCGCGGTCTGCACGGGCGGCATGCTGCTGGTCGCGGGCGGGCTCGCGGCGTTCGCGTTCTTCGGCACCGGCACCCCGGTCTGGGTGCTGTGCGTGGTCTTCTTCGTCCAGGGCAGCGGAATGGCCCACATCATGCCGCCGGTGACCGTGGCGGTCATGCAGGCGCTGCCCCGCGAGAAGGCGGGTTCCGGCTCGGCGATCAACAACACCTTCCGGCAGGTCGGCGGGGCCCTGGGCATCGCGGTCCTCGGCTCGGTGCTGTCCGCGACCTACCGGGGCCGGATCGAGGGACACCTCGGCGCCGTACCGGCGGCGGCACGGGACGCGGCGGGGGAGTCGATCGAGGCGACCATCGGCATCGCGGAGAAGCTCGGCCCGGCAGGCAGGCCGCTGATCGGTTCGGCGTACGACGCGTTCCTGGACGCGATGCATGTCACGGCCCTCTGTTCGGCGGGGGTCGCGCTGATCGGGGCGGTGGTGGTCGGGTTGTTCCTGCCGGGCCGGCCGCCGGCGGAGAAGCCGGCGGGGAGCGAGCCCGATGAGGCGCCGACAGTGGGGGCCATGACCGGTCGGTGACCGGCGGTGCGCCGTCCGGCGGCGCTGGTCTCGCCGTACGTACGGGGCCGGTGTCGCCGTACGGCCGTATGTACGGGGTATGTACGGGCCGGTGTCGCCGGGCGGCGAGGACGGTGTCGTCGGACGACGGGGGCCGGTGCCGGCCGGTGTTGTCGGCCGTGAGCCGTCGGGCCCTGCCGTGTACGAGAATTGGGTCCCAACGGTGAGAGGTGGGACACGTGCGGGAGCAGGGTCACGAGCACGGCGGGCATGGCGAGCACGAGAAGCAGGCGTGCGAGCCCGAGAAGGAGCACCGGCGCGGGAGGCCACGCAGTGAGGCCGCCGAACGGGCGATCCTGGACGCCGTCGTGAGCCTGCTGGAGGACGGAGTGCCGCTGGGTGCCCTCTCCATCGAGCGCATCGCCCGTACGGCCGGTGTCGGCAAGGCCACCATCTACCGGCGCTGGCACGGCAAGGGGGAGCTTTTTCTGGACATTCTGCGGGAGATCGAACCGCCCGAACCCGCCCTCCCCGGCACCTCGGCGACCGACGATCTGACGGTCCTGCTGGAGTCGATGCGCCGACGGGGGATGGCTCAGCGCTCCTCCGCCATGCTCCACAACGTCGTTGTGGAGATGAAGAGTCAGCCCAAGCTCTGGGAGGAGTACCGCCGGACGGTCGTCGAACCACGGCACCAGGCCACGCTGGCCGCGATCCGCCGCGGTATCGCCTCCGGTGAATTCCGTGACGACCTGGACGAGGAGCTGATGAACGACCTGCTGGTCGGCCCCATGCTCATGCGCACCCTGCACCGGCCCGCCGCGCCGCTGGAGGAGGACCTCGCCGATCAGATCATCCGTACGGCGCTCCAGGGCTTGAGCCCACGATCGAACCGTGCGACCGAGGACATGGCTGAGGCACGTGACTGAGACATGGCTGAGGCACGCGGCTGAGACACGCGGCTGAGACACGCGGCCGAGACACGGCTGAGGCGCGCGACCGAGGCACGAATTTGAGCCGTGAGGTTTGAGGCGCGCGGCTGACACGCGCGGCAGGCGAAACGGCGAAACGCCGTCGTGAGCATGCGTGTTCTGTCACACCCCCCTGCCGTTCGTCCGTGGTCGGAACCTGTGGACCGGCCACCTTCGTCTCCGTGGCGGTACGGCTGCTCCCGGGCGGCGAGGAAAGGGCACGAATATCGCCTAGGGTCGGGGGCGGGCGTGCACGGCAAGGCAGTGAGGGCAGCGGACATGACGCAGGAGTACACGGCGGAATCGGTGACGGCGGACGGGGAGCAGCACCGAACCGGATCCCGCGTCAGAACCATGATCGACCGCTGGCGACATGACCCCGGGATCTGGCGGCGCGGCATCGTGCTGGCGATTCTCGCCGTACTGGTCACCCTGCTGATGATCTTTCACGCCCAGCTGCCGAACACGATCGGCAACCTGGGCAGTCTCACCGAGACGTTCCTGCCCTGGTTCGGTCTGTTCGTTCCGCTGATTTTCCTCCTGGCGCTGGTGCGACGCTCCGCCGTCGCCCTGATCGCGGTGCTGCTGCCCGCCGTGGTCTGGGTGAACCTCTTCGGCGGGCTCTTCACCGACAAGACCGACCCGGCGCGCGACGCCGGTGAACTCACCGTCGTCACCCACAACGTCAACGCGGACAACCCCGACCCCGAGGGCACCGCCGGCAAGATGGTGGCCTCCGGCGCGGACGTCGTCGCCCTGGAGGAGCTGACGGCCAAGGCCGTACCGGTGTACGAGGCGGCGATGAAAGGGACGTACAAGTACCACTCGGTGCAGGGCACGGTCGGGCTGTGGAGCAAGTACCCACTGAGCGGCACCAAGCCGGTGGACATCAAGCTGGGCTGGGTCCGCGCCATGCGCTCCACGGTCACCACGGCCCACGGCGAGGTCGCCGTCTACGTGGCGCACCTCCCCTCCGTACGGGTCAAGCTGCACGCGGGCTTCACCGCCAACCAGCGTGACAAGAGCGCGGACGCGCTGGGCGAGGCCATCGCCGACGAGCAGCTCCCCCAGGTGGTCCTGCTCGGCGACCTGAACGGCACGATGAACGACCGCGCGCTCGAAGGCGTCACCGCCCAGATGCGCTCGACCCAGGGCGCGGCGGGGCACGGGAACGGGTTCAGCTGGCCGGCGGCGTTCCCGCTGGCGCGGATCGACCAGATCATGGTGAAGGGCGTCGAACCGACCTCGTCGTGGACCCTTCCCCGGACCGACAGCGACCATCTGCCGATAGCGGCACGGGTCGAGCTGCGCTGATCCGGCCGGGGGTCGGGGCCGGGATCCTGGCCCCCGCCCCCCCCCCGCCCCCCCGGGCCCACCGGCCCGGCCCTGCCCGGCCGGTGGTGTGGCGCGTGTCACGGGGTGTGATCTGTTCGACACGTCAGTCGCAATCCGGAGTTCATCTTCCGGAATACCAGGGCTGAGAGACTTTGTTCCGCAGAGGTACTTAAGACCGGTCGGTCTGAAGAGGTACGTGCACCCGAGCCTCACTGTGGAAAGGTTTTTCTTCATGCCCCTGGCCCTGCTCGCGCTTGCTGTGAGCGCCTTCGGCATCGGTACTACCGAGTTTGTGATGATGGGCCTGCTGCCCAATGTCGCGGACGATCTGGGAACGTCCGTGCCCACCGCCGGCTACCTCGTGTCGGCGTACGCGATCGGCGTCGTCATCGGCGCCCCGCTGCTCACCGCCGTCGGCTCCCGCATACCGCGCAAGCGGATGCTCGTGCTGCTGATGGGGCTCTTCATCGTCGGCAACCTCGCCTCCGCGCTCGCCCCCGGCTTCGGCTGGCTGATGGCGGGCCGGGTCCTCGCGGGGCTCCCGCACGGCGCGTTCTTCGGCGTCGGCGCGGTCGTCGCCGCCCGGCTGGTGAGCGAGGGGCGGCAGGCGCGGGCCGTCGCGACCATGTTCCTCGGCCTGACCGTCGCGAACATCGTCGGTGTCCCCGCGGCCACCCTGCTCGGCCAGAACCTCGGCTGGCGCGCGACCTTCCTGGTCGTCACGCTGATCGGCGTGGTCGCGCTGGCGGCGCTCGCCCGGCTCGTTCCGTACGTCCCCGTCGACGCGCACCAGAGCGTGGGCCGCGAGCTGCGCGCCCTCGGCAACCGTCAGGTGCTGCTCGGGCTCGCGACCGCCGTCTTCGGCTTCGCCGGGGTCTTCGCCGTCTACTCGTACCTGGCCTCGATCACCACCGAGGTCATGGGCTTCGGCGAGTCGTCCGTGACGCTTGTCCTCGCGCTCTTCGGCATCGGCATGACCCTGGGCGCGCTGGCGGCCGGTCCGCTGACCGACCGGGCGCTGCGGCCCACGCTGTACACCTCGCTCGGCGCCCTCGCCGTGGTGCTGGTCGCCTTCCGCTTCACCGTGCATGTGCAGTGGGCGGCGCTGGCGACGGTCGTGGTGCTGGGCGCGGTCGGGTTCATGACGACCACCCCGCTCCAGATGCTCGTGATGCGGAAGGCCAAGGACGCCCCCACGCTCGCCTCCGCCTCGAACCACTCGGCGTTCAACCTCGCCAACGCGGGCGGCGCCTGGGTCGGCGGCGTGGCGATCGCCTCGGGCTGGGGCTGGATGTCCCCGGCCCTGGTCGGCTCGGTGCTCGCGGTCGTCGGCCTGGCGATCGCGGTGACGGCCGGACTGCTGGACCGCGACCGTACGACGGGCCAGTCCCGGATCGTCGCCTCGGCCACGGGCGGCACGGCGGCCGAAGCGACGGAGACGGAGCGGGTGCACTGACGGGGGCGCTGCGTACGTCATACGTCAGCGCGTATGCCGTATGACGTACGTCATACGCGCTGATGGGGGCGCTGACGCACGTACGCCATACGTCAGCGCCACAGCCGCCGGGCGGACAGGACCACGCTCCGGCCGTCCGCCGGAGACGCCCTAGCTGTGCGAAGGCGTCTCGCGCCAGCGGTTCGTGATCGGCAGCCGCCGGTCCTTGCCGAAGCCCTTCGCGGAGATCTTGGTGCCCGGCGGGTACTGGCGCCGCTTGTACTCCGCCGTGTCCACCATCCGCAGCGTCTTCGTGACCACCTCGTCGTCGAAGCCCGCCGCGACGATCGCGTCCTTGCCCTGGTCGCGGTCGACGTACAGCTCCAGGATCCGGTCCAGTACGTCGTAGTCCGGCAGCGAGTCCGTGTCGAGCTGGTCCGGCCGCAGCTCGGCGCTCGGCGGCTTGGAGATGGACGCCTCCGGGATCGGCGGGGTCTGGCCGCGCTCCTCGGCGGCGCGGTTGCGCCACCGGGCGAGCCGGAAGACCGCCGTCTTGTAGACGTCCTTGATCGGTCCGTACGCGCCGACGGAGTCGCCGTACAGCGTCGAATACCCCACCGCCAGCTCGGACTTGTTGCCCGGCGCGAGCACGATCTGGCCCTCCTGGTTGGAGAGGGCCATCAACATCGTGCCGCGCAGCCGGGACTGGAGGTTCTCCTCCGCGAGTCCGGTCAGCCCGAGCGACTCCATGTACGCGTCGAACATCGGCTCGATCGCGTGCGTACGGAAGTTGAGCCCCGTACGGCGGGCCAGCTCGGCCGCGTCGCCTCTGGAGTGGTCGGAGGAGTACTTGGACGGCATGGAGACGCCGTACACGTTCTGCGCGCCGAGCGCGTCGCAGGCGATGGCGGCGACGAGCGCGGAGTCGATGCCGCCGGAGAGCCCGATGAGGACGGACCGGAAGCCGTTCTTGGCGGCGTACGCGCGTAGGCCCACGACCAGTGCAGAGTAGACCTCCTCGTCGTCCTCCAGGCGGTCGGCGTAGCCGCCGGCCAGCTCGGGCTCGTAGGCGGGGAGGGGGTCCTCGGAGAGAATGACGTGGTCGATGCGCAGCCCGTCGTCCACGACCCCCGAGGCGGGCTCGGCCGCCGCGGCCGGCAGGTCGAGGTCCAGGACCACGCAGCCCTCCGCGAACTGGGGCGCACGCGCGATGACTTCGCCGCTCCTGTCGACCACGATCGAGTCACCGTCGAAGACCAGCTCGTCCTGGCCGCCGATCATCGCGAGATACGCGGTGGTGCAGCCGGCCTCCTGGGCGCGCTTGCGCACCAGGTCGAGGCGGGTGTCGTCCTTCTCCCGCTCGTACGGCGAGGCGTTGATGGAGATCAGCAGCCCGGCCCCGGCGGACCGGGCGGCCGGAACGCGGCCGCCCTCCTGCCAGAGGTCCTCGCAGATCGCGAGCGCGACGTCGATGCCGTGGATACGGACGACGGGCATGGTGTCGCCCGGCACGAAGTAGCGGAACTCGTCGAAGACGCCGTAGTTCGGCAGATGGTGCTTGGCGAAGTTCAGCGCGACCGCGCCGCGGTGCAGGACGGCGGCGGCGTTGCGCGGGGCGCCGGCGGGCTGGCCGTACCGGGGCTGGGCGCTCTCGGAACGGTCGAGGTAGCCGACGATGACGGGCAGCTCCCCGAAGCCCTCCTCGTCGAGCCGGACCGCGAGCGCGCGCACGGCGGCCCGGGACGCCTCGACGAAGGACGACCGCAGCGCGAGGTCCTCGACGGGGTAACCGGTCAGCACCATCTCGGGGAACGCGACCACATGCGCTCCCTGCTCGGCGGCGTGCCGGGTCCAGTGCACGACCGCCTCGGCGTTCGCGGCGAGATCGCCGACGGTCGAGTCGATCTGATTCAGAGCGAGGCGTAGTTGAGGCACGGGCCCAGTGTAATCGTCTGACTGACGCGATGTCTTCGGGTGGACGTGTGGGGCGGCCCACTCGGGACGGTGGGGAGGGGGCGGCGGCCGGGACCGTGGCCGGTCGGGAGGACCGTACGGTCCTGTCCGTTTACGGTCTTGTCCGTTTACGGGGCCGGACCGCGTACCGCTTACGAGTCCGGGCCGCGTACCGCCTACGGGCCGGACCGCGTACCGCCTACGGGGCCGGACCGCGTACCGCCCCGCATGCACCGCACGCCCTGCCCTGACTGTTTACCGACGTGCGCGGATCAGGTCTGTGTGTAGACCTCTTCGGCCCACCCGGCGATCTGCCCCTCGGAGAGGTGGTGCGCCAGATCGGACTCGCTGATCATCCCGACGAGACGCCTGTCCTCGATCACCGGGAGCCGACGGATCCGGTGGCTCTTCATCTCCCGCAGCACCTCGTCCACGTCCGCGCCCGAGTCGATCCAGCGGGGTGTGCCGTGGGTCATCTCGCCCGCCGTGGTCTGCGCCGGGTCATGGCCCATCGCCACACAGCCGATGACGATGTCGCGGTCGGTGAGTATGCCGGTCAGCCGCTCGGCCGAGTCCGCGATGGGAAGCGCGCCCACATCCAGTTCGCGCATCAACTGGGCGGCGCGGTCGAGGGTTTCGTGCGCGGGGAGCCACTGGGCCCCGCGGTGCATGATGTCTTTCGCGGTGATCGTGCCTTTGGCCGTGGTCATGGGGATCATGCCTCCTGAGCGCGATGCACCGCGCCGGCCTGCGGTGCGGTGCGGGCCACCCCGAGCTGAACCCATCATCGTGCACCCGTTCGGGTGACGCGACCGCAGGCGCCGACGCCGGCGCCTGCGCCAGGCCGCCGGGTCCCTGTGCGTACGCGTGTGCGTACGTACCGGGGGCCGGCGGCCCGCGCCCGTGAGCCTCGGCCTCAGCCGGTGCGCGGCTTCGCGCCCCGGGCCTTCAGCAGGTCCGCCATCAGGCCCAGCTCCGACTGCTGCGCCGCGACCATGCCCTCGGCGAGGTCCTTCTCCGTGGAGTCCGCGCACATCTGGACGCAGCCCCGCGCCATCGAGACACCGCCCTTGTGGTGGTCGGTCATCAGCTGGAGATAGAGCACCTCGGCCTGCTTGCCACGGGCCTTGCGGAGCTGGTCCAGCTCCGTCTTCGTGGCCATGCCCGGCATCAGGGAACCGTCATGGGCCTCGTGCCCCGACGTCCCGTGATCCATCTCCATGCCGTCCATCGAGCCGTGGTCCATGCCCGCCGAGTCCGCGGTGTCCGCTGTATTCGAAGCATCCGCCGCGTCCGCCGTCATCCAGGCCATCGGCTCCCGGCCCGACTCCACCTTCGGCAGCCCCCACATGTCCAGCCAGCCCAGCATCATCCCGCGCTGGTTCGCCTGGGTGTTGGCGATGTCGTACGCCAGCCGGCGCACCTCCTCGTCGTCCGTGCTGTCCCGCACGATGAAGGACATCTCGACCGCCTGCTGATGGTGGACCGACATGTCACGGGCGAAGCCCGCGTCAGCCGAGTCCGACGACGGGGTACGGGGCGCGTCAGGGTCGTCGTCCCGCCCGGCGGCGATCACCGCCGTCGTACCGGTGAAGAGCAGCGCCAGTACCACCGCCGTGATCGCCGCCCACTGCGTACGCGTCACCCGGCGCGACCCGCCGGACGTCCCGCCTGCGGACGTCCCGCCTGCGGGCGTCCCGTCGGGCTCGCTCGCCGCGCTCACTGCGTGCCCATTCCGCCCGTGCAGGCCGCGCCGGGCTCGGGGGTCTGCGAGCCCTGCACGTACTTCGTGAAGAACTGGTCCACGCGCGGGTCGGTGGCGCTGTCCACGGTGATCTGCTTGCCCCACGCGCTCAGCATGAGCGCGCCCTTCTGGTCCTTCAACGGGCTCATCAGCGAGTACGGGGTCTTCCCGACCTTCTCGCCGAGCGCCTTCACATCGGCGTCGCCGGCCTTGTCGTTGTACGTGACCCAGACCGCGCCGTGCTCCAGCGAGTGGACCGCGTTCACCTTCGGGATCTCTTCCTTGTAGACGTCCCCGTCGCAGTTCATCCAGACCTGGTTGTGGTCGCCGCCCACGGGCGGTGTCATCGGGTACGAGACCGTCTCGGTGACGTGGTTACGGCCCAGCTTCTTCGCGTCCCAGGACTTCTCGTCCTTGACGGGAGCCTTGGCCGCCGCCTCCCGGGCCTCCTTCTTGTCGGACTCCTTGTTGAGGAGGTAGACGCCGGAGCCGATGAGGGCCGCGACCACCAGGGCGCTCGCCGAGATCGTGATGATGCGACTGCGCCGCTCGCGGGCCCGCTCGGCGCGGCGCATCTCTTCTATTCGGGCCTTGCGCTCGGCGGACTGGGTCTTGGAAGCCATGAGTGTGTGTCCTTCTGCGATAACTGCGGGGTCGGTCGGGATATTCGGGAACCCGGTGCGGGTGTGGGTCCGGCCAGATCCAAACGAGAGGCCCTACGTCCGCAGCACTTGAAGGACGTGGAGGTCCGGCGCGCGGGCGAGCGTTCCGGAGCGGGGCACCTGGCCGGTGGGGTACGGCGGTTCGAGGTGCGGAAGCGCTGCGTCGCCGGTGAGCGCGGCGGTCGGCGGCGGCACGGTCAGCACGGCCGGGCTGCGGTGCGGGAAGAGCCCGCAGTTGTCCTTCTCGTACGGACAGGTGTAGCGGGCCTCGGCCGGGACCGGTACGTCGTGAGTCGCCATCGATGTGGCCCGTGCGCTCTGCGTGGCTTGTGTGCCTTCCGCCCGCGCGGTCGGGGAGGCGTCGCGGTTCGGGGAGGCGTCGCGGTGGTGAGCCTCGGCCGGATCGGCGGCGCCCGGTGTCAGACAGATGAAGAGCGCGGCGAACAGCGTCGCCACGGCACTCAGCAGCGCCGTGGGACGCGTGATGCGTATATGACTGGGCCGCGGTCCCCCCATGGGCGCAAATCGTAATGCGTACACCCCCGGTCGCAGCAGTGAGGAGCCGGTTCAGCGATCGGATCCAGTCGGAACCAGGCTGTCCATGGTCTCCGACGTGGTCTCCGATACGGCATGAATCGGTCATCGGCGCGGTACAAAGAGGCATGGCCGAGCAGACAGAGCCGCCGCACCCACCCGTATCCGTACCGCCGAGTCCGGCTGCGCCGCCTTCGTCCTCGAAGGGTGCGGCCGGCGTCGATGCCGTGGCCCACGCCGTACTGACCGCCTCGCGGCTGCTGGTCGACGTGTCCGCCCGTTCCCTCGCGGCCGTGGCGGAACGGGTCACCCTGCCGCAGTTCCGCCTCCTGGTCGTCCTCGCCACCCACGGTGACGCCAAGCTGGTGGAGGTCGCCGAGCGGCTCGGTGTGAATCCCTCGACGGCCATGCGCATGCTGGACCGGCTGATCGCCGCGGGCCTGGCGACCCGGCAGAGCAACCCCGACAATCGCCGCGAGACGATGCTGCGGCTGACCGCCGACGGCCGGACGCTGGTCGACGAGGTCAGCGCCGTCCGCCACCGCGAGATCTCCGCGATCGTCGAGCGGCTCACCCCCGAACAGCGTTCGGCCCTGGTCAGCGCGCTGACCGCGTTCACGGAGGCGGGCGGGGAGCCCGCGCATCCGGGGGACGACTCGGAGCCGTACCCGCTGGGCTGGTCGGACACCCACGCCCGCCACGGCACCAACTGACTCCGCGCGAGGGTGCCCGCTGCCCGCCGCCCCGTTCCCGGGCAGCCCGCCGCGCAAGCCGCCGCTTCTGACGCCGTAGGCTGGCCGGGGCCGGAAACGATCTTCAGCGCCGGGGATGGCGATCGCCGGTGACCCGGGCAGCGGATCTACAGATATTCCAGGCACTATGGGCAGTGAGCCCGTACACACACATGACGCGGAGCGTTGTACGAGGGTTCGCAACGCGCCGGAAATCGTGTGGTGGGATGCTCGGATGCCGCAACATGCCCCGCGGCACGGGAGCAGGTGGCCTGACCAGCAAGGATGGGTGGAAATGGATAAGCAGCAGGAATTCGTGCTCCGCACGCTCGAGGAGCGCGACATTCGCTTCGTGCGTCTCTGGTTCACCGACGTGCTCGGCTTCCTGAAGTCGGTCGCCGTCGCCCCCGCGGAGCTGGAACAGGCCTTCGACGAGGGCATGGGCTTCGACGGCTCCGCGATCGAGGGCTTCGCCCGCGTCTACGAGTCCGACATGATCGCCAAGCCCGACCCGGCGACCTTCCAGATCCTGCCCTGGCGCGCGGAGGCACCCGGCACGGCCCGGATGTTCTGCGACATCCTGATGCCCGACGGTTCGCCGTCCTTCGCGGACCCGCGCTATGTCCTGAAGCGGATCCTCGCCAAGACCTCGGACCTGGGCTTCACCTTCTACACCCACCCCGAGATCGAGTTCTTCCTGCTGAAGGACAAGCCGGTCGACGGCACCCGCCCGACCCCCGCCGACAGCTCGGGTTACTTCGATCACACCCCGCAGAACGTCGGCATGGACTTCCGGCGCCAGGCGATCACGATGCTGGAGTCCATGGGCATCTCGGTGGAGTTCAGCCACCACGAGGGCGCCCCCGGACAGCAGGAGATCGACCTCCGGTACGCGGACGCGCTCTCCACCGCCGACAACATCATGACGTTCCGCCTGGTCATGAAGCAGGTCGCGCTGGAGCAGGGCGTGCAGGCGACCTTCATGCCGAAGCCGTTCTCGGAGTACCCGGGCTCGGGCATGCACACCCACCTCTCCCTCTTCGAGGGAGACCGCAACGCCTTCTACGAGTCGGGTGCCGAGTACCAACTCTCCAAGGTGGGGCGCTCGTTCATCGCCGGTCTGCTGAAGCACGCGGCCGAGATCGCGGCCGTCACCAACCAGTGGGTCAACTCGTACAAGCGCATCTGGGGCGGCTCGACCCGTATCGCGGGCTCGGGCGGCGAGGCACCCTCGTACATCTGCTGGGGCCACAACAACCGCTCGGCGCTGATCCGCGTCCCGATGTACAAGCCCGGCAAGACCGGCTCCGCCCGGGTCGAGGTCCGCTCGATCGACTCCGGCGCCAACCCCTACCTGACGTACGCGGTGCTGCTCGCCGCGGGCCTCAAGGGCGTGGAGGAGGGGTACGAACTCCCGGCCGGCGCCGACGACGACGTCTGGGCCCTCTCCGACGCGGAGCGCCGCGCGATGGGCATCGAGCCGCTCCCCCAGAACCTGGGCGAGGCGATCGCCCTGATGGAGCGCAGCGAACTGGTCGCCGAGACGCTGGGCGAGCACGTCTTCGACTTCTTCCTCCGCAACAAGAAGCAGGAGTGGGAGGAGTACCGCAGCGAGGTCACGGCCTTCGAGCTGAAGAAGAACCTCCCGGTGCTGTAAGGACGCGGCAGTACGTGATCCGGGCCGGCGGGGCTTCGTACCGCCGGCCCGGATCCTTTTGCACCCCGATCCCCGCGCCCCTGATCAGTGCCCCGCGCGGCCGTACAGTCAAGGAGTGACCTCGAAGACCTGGGACTAGGCTCGAATCCTGGGCATGATCGAGTGGCCATGACAGACGGTGGGCAAGACCGGACCGGCGGGCGCGGCAGGTTGGTTGGGCATGACCGGGCCGGATGGTTCTCCGGCCGGTCGGGGACGTGGACAGGAGACGGCCAGATGACGGTGTCGGGACGCAGGAGCAGTACGCACATCCGGCTGCTGCGGCACGGCTTCACCGACCCCTCCGCCGCCGAGCGGCTGCTCAAGGCTCCCGAGATGACGACCGTACGGTCCGACTCGCTGCTGCTCGACGCGCTCGGAGCGACCGCCGATCCCGATCTCGCCCTGCGCGGTCTGGTCCGCCTCGTGGAGTCGCAGGAGCCCGACGAGCGGATGGTCCTGCTGGACACCCTGGTCACGGCGAAGCCGCTGCGGGACCGGCTGCTCGGTGTGCTCGGCGCGTCCGAGGCGCTCGGTGATCATCTGGCCAGGCACCCCGAGGACTGGCACGCCCTGGTCACGTACGAGCTGTCCGATCTGCACCCGGGGGTGGAGGAGTTCGAGGAGGGTCTGGCCGATGCCGACGATCCGGTCTCGCTGCGGATCGCCTACCGCCGCTGCCTGCTGGCCATCGCGGCCAGGGACGTCTGCGGTACGGCCGACCTCGCCCAGACCGCCGCCGAGCTGGCCGACCTGGCGACCGCGACCCTGCGCGCCGCCCTCGCGATCGCCAAGGCCGCCGCGCCCGAGGACGCCGCCGCGTGCCGGCTCGCGGTGATCGCGATGGGCAAGTGCGGCGGCCACGAGCTGAACTATGTCTCGGACGTGGACGTGATCTTCGTCGGAGAAGCGGCGGACGCACCGGGCGGTGGGGGAGCAGAAGCCAACGGCGCTAACGGAGGAAACAACGGCGGCGAAGGCAAGGCCATCCAGGCCGCGACCCGCCTCGCGTCCCATCTCATGCGGATCTGCTCCGAGACGACCATAGAGGGCAGCATCTGGCCCGTGGACGCCAACCTTCGCCCCGAAGGGCGCAACGGGCCGCTCGTACGGACACTGAGCAGCCACCTCGCGTACTACCAACGCTGGGCCAAGACCTGGGAGTTCCAGGCCCTGCTCAAGGCCCGCGCGGTGGCCGGGGACCCGGCGCTCGGCGCCGAGTACATCGACGCCGTCTCACCGCTCGTATGGCAGGTCGCCGAGCGCGAACACTTCGTCCCCGACGTACAGAAGATGCGCCGCCGGGTCGTCGACAACATCCCCCCTGGGCAGGTCGAGCGCGAGCTGAAGCTCGGTCCCGGCGGGCTGCGGGACGTCGAATTCGCCGTACAGCTCCTCCAGTTGGTGCATGGTCGCAGCGATGCCTCGCTGCGCGGCAGCTCCACCCTCGAAGCCCTGAACGCCCTCGCGGCGGGCGGTTATGTGGGCCGGCAGGACGCCAAGCAGCTGGACGAGTCGTACCGCTTCCTGCGCGCGATGGAGCACCGTATCCAGCTCTACCGGCTGCGGCGCACCCATCTGGTACCGGAGGACGAGGCCGACCTGCGCCGCCTGGGCCGCTCGCTCGGGCTGCGGGGCGACCCGGTCGCCGAGCTCAACAGGGCCTGGCGGCGGCACGCTTCGGTGGTCCGGCGACTGCACGAGAAGCTCTTCTACCGGCCGCTGCTCGACGCGGTCGCGCAACTCGCCCCCGGAGAGATCCGGCTCAGCCCGAAGGCGGCCAAGCAGCGGCTCGAAGCACTCGGATACGCCGACCCGGCAGCGGCGTTGCGGCATCTGGAGGCGCTGTCGTCCGGGGTGAGCCGCAAGGCGGCGATCCAGCGGACGCTGCTGCCGGTGCTGCTCGGCTGGTTCGCCGACTCGGCCGACCCCGATGCCGGGCTGCTCGGCTTCCGCAAGGTGTCCGACGCGCTCGGCAAGACGCCGTGGTACCTACGGCTGCTGCGCGACGAGGGCGCGGCGGCCGAGAACCTGGCGCGCGTGCTGTCGGCCGGACGCTTCGCCCCCGACCTGCTGCTGCGCGCCCCCGAGGCCGTCTCGATCCTCGGCGACCGGGGCGGACTCGCCCCGCGCGGCCGCGACCACCTGGAACAGGAGATCCTCGCGGCCGTCGGACGCGCGGACACCGCGACGGGCGCGGTCGCCGTGGCGCGCGGGGTGCGCAGGCGGGAGCTGTTCCGTACGACGGCGGCGGACCTGATCGGCTCGTACGGTACGGAGGAGAGCCCCGCCGAGGAGGACCCCGGGGCGCTGGTCGACCGCGTCGGGAACGCCCTCACCGACCTGAACGCCGCGACACTCGCCGGAGCCCTGCGGGCCGTCGTGGGCGAGCGCTACGGCGACACACTGCCGACCCGGTTCGCGGTCATCGGCATGGGCCGGTTCGGCGGCCACGAACTGGGTTACGGCTCCGACGCGGACGTGCTCTTCGTCCACGAGCCGCGTGACGGCGTCACCGACCAGGAAGCGGCACGCGCCGCGAACGAGGTGGTCGCCGAGATGCGGCGGCTCCTCCAAGTACCCACCTCCGAGCCGCCGTTGATGATCGACGCGGACCTGCGGCCGGAGGGCAAGAGCGGCCCGGTGGTACGCACACTCGCCTCCTACGCGGCGTACTACCGGCGCTGGTCGCTGGTCTGGGAGAGCCAGGCGCTGCTGCGCGCGGTACCGATGGCGGGCGACGCGGACCTGGGCCGGCGCTTCATCGAACTGATCGACCGGCTGCGGTATCCGGCCGAGGGCCTGGGCGAGGACGCGGTACGCGAAATCCGCCGCCTCAAGGCCCGGATGGAAACGGAACGCCTGCCACGCGGCGCCGACCCGACCCTCCACACCAAGCTGGGCCGCGGCGGCCTCTCCGACGTCGAGTGGACGGTTCAGCTGCTCCAGATGCGGCACGGCTGGGCCGAACCGGGCCTGCGCACCCCCGGCACCCGCGTGGCCCTGGCGGCGGCCCGGTCGGCGGGCCTGATCTCCACGGAGGACGCCCAGATCCTGGACGAGGCCTGGGTCCTGGCGACCCGGGTCCGCAACGGCGCGATGCTGGTACGGGGCAGGCCGGGCGACACCTTCCCGTCGGACGGGCGCGAACTGGGCGCGATGGGACGGTACTTGGGCTACGGGCCGGGCCACGTGGGCGACATGCTGGACGACTACCGGCGGACGACGCGGCGGGCGCGGGCGGTGATGGAGGAGCTGTTCTACGGGGCGGTGTGACGGGGCGTGACGTCGTCCCCGCGCTTACGGGGAGCCCTCGTGCTTACGGGCCCCGCGCTTACGGGGACGACGTGCGGTCAGAACGGTCAGAACACCGACCAGCCGGAGGCCGTGGTGAACGCGTCCAGCGCGGCGACCGCCGCGACGGAGTTCCCGACCTTGTCGAGACTCGGACCCCACGCGCACACCGCGGCGCGGCCGGGCAGGATGGCCACGATGCCGCCGCCCACCCCGCTCTTGCCGGGCAGCCCGACCCGGAAGGCGAACTCGCCCGCCGCGTCGTAGGCCCCGCAGGTGAGCAGAACGGCGTTGATCCTCTTGGCGTCGCTGCCCGGCATCAGCCGGGACCCGTCTGCGCGCAGCCCGTGCCGGGCCAGGAAGCGCCCGGCCAGGGCGAGATCGCGGCAGCTCGCGGCGATGGAGCACTGCGCGTAGTAGCGGTCCAGGACGGTCTCGACCGGGTTCTCCAGATTGCCGTGGCTGGCGATGAAGTGGGCGAGCGCGGCGTTGCGGTGACCGTGCTCGGCCTCCGACGCGGCCACCACCGGATCCGTGTCGAGCAACGGATTGCCGGACTCCTGACGGAGGAAGTCGCGCACGGCCCCGGCGGCGTCACCGGTCAGGCTCTGGAGCCGGTCGGTGACCACGAGCGCGCCGGCGTTTATGAACGGGTTGCGCGGGATGCCGTTCTCCTTCTCCAGCTGAACCAGCGAATTGAACGGGTTGCCGGACGGCTCGCGCCCCACACCACGCCAGAGCTGGTGCTCGCGGTGCGTGAGGACCAGCGCGAGGCTGAACAGCTTGGACACGCTCTGGACGGAGAACGACTGTTCCCAGTCGCCGACGCCGTGCAGATCACCGTCGACCGTCGCGAGGGCCATGCCGAACGCGTTCGGATCCGCCGTGGCGAGCGCCGGTATGTAGTCGGCGACGCGTCCCTGGCCTGCGGTTCTTTCCGCCGCGGCCATCGCGGTGTGCAGGAGTTCCTGGTAGTCGGTCGGGCCGGACGTCATCTGCATGTCCGGATCCTCTCAGAAGGGCCGGGTACGTCCAGGGGCCGGGATCGTCGTCATCCAGTTCGATCAAGGGCCTCACGGTCACAGATCCGCAAGGTTCTTCCACGTAGCCCGGCCGTGCGACAGGGGTACATTCCCTAGTGGACGCCAGGAATGGAGCCGATATGCCCCACTACAGCGATATCCAGGGGGGCGCGGACAGCAACGGACAGCGGCTGTCCCGCCTGCGTATGCGCCGTCGTTGGACACAACAGCACCTCGCCACCGAGACCGGGTACTCCCTCGCCGCGGTGAAAGCCTTTGAGCAGGGCCGCCGTTCACTCGACCGCCCTGCCGTGATCCTCACCCTCTGCCGGGCTCTCGGCTGCCACCCCACCGAGATCACCGGTGGACCGGTCGTCCCGCCACAGAGTGACCACGAAGGGCAGGAGGCCGTCGCGGGCGTGGCCGCCGTACGCCGTGCGATTCTGCGCCATGGACGCCCCGCCCGCCCAACCGAGTTGGAGGTCGGCGAGGTTGACCTCCTGGACCTGCGCAAGCGGACCGCCGAGGCCAACCAACAGCGGTCCGCCGCATCGTTCTCGAAGGCCAGCGGAACCCTGCCCGCGCTACTCCGCGATCTCCAGGTGGCTGCCGAGGTGTGCGAGGGCGACGACCGGCGAACGGCTTTCGGGCTGCTCACCTCGGCATACGAATGCGCGATGCAGTACCTGTACAAGCTCGGGCACGTCAGCGACGCGACACTCGCCACCGAACGTGTGGTCTGGTCCGCGCGGGAGACAGACGATCCGTTGCGCATCCTGGCTACGCACTGGTACGACGCCGGGGAGTTCCTGTCCATCGGTGAGCACGAGGAGGCCGGCTCCATCATCGATGGCGCGCTCACCGAACTCGGCAGAATCAAGAGCCCCGGGCCCGAGGCCGTCTCGCTGAAGGGAGCGTTCGAGCTGAAGGCCTCTCTCAACTACGCCCGCGCGGCGGACGGCAAGTCGGCAGAGCAGCAGTGGAAGCGCGCGGGCAGGACGGCGGAACAGCTCGGCGAGGACCGGAACGACTTCCAACTGCACTTCGGCCCGACGAACTTGGCGATCTGGGGCGTGTCCCTGCCGGTCGAGATGGGGAAGGGGCGCCTGGCGGTAGAGCGCGCGGAGAAGGTCAAGCTGCCGGAGCAGTACTCACCCGAGCGACGCTCGCATCACTTCATCGATGTGGGCCGCGCCCACTACTACAACGGGCAGCGGGAGGAAGCTCTCGGCGCGTTCCTCACGGCGGAGCGCCTGGCCCCGCAGGCGACCCGGATGCACGCGGGTGTCCGGGAGACCGTGGGAACGATGATCCGCACTCAGAAACGGGGTGCCGTGGCCGAGTTGGGTATCCGGCTGGGTGTCGTCTAGCGAAAAGGGCTACGTTCTGTAGCCCATCCGTCACCCCTCAGTGCGTAGCGTCAGTGGTGCAGATCACAGCTATGGATTGAGGGGCCGATGTCCGAGCTACCCGATGCAGTACGTGCCGATACAGCCATTGCGCGGTGGTTGACGTCCACCACCCGCCATCCCGAAATCGCCGAACAGGACTGGGCGGAGGGCCGCCCGGCCATCCTTCGGACGGGCATTCTGTACGACGCCGTCCGCATGCCCATGCAACTGGTGCACGCCGCTGTCCGGAGCACCGTCCCGGTCGAGGTCGCTCGTGCCCTGGCGGAGGTGCTCGACGGTCCTGTGGTGTGTCACCCGGGCGCGTGGTTTTACGCGCTGGTACCCGCTGGGACGTGTGAGATCTGGATGTCCCCGTGTGCCGCCGTGCGTGGCCGGGGCGGGTGGCTCGGTGTCCCGAGAGTGGACCGTACGGAGCCCGCGTCGGTGGACCCGTACTGGGCCGTCGCCGTCGAGCGGATCGACCGGCTGTGCTCGCCGGCGGCGGTGGCCGAACTGCTGCACGTCGGCCGTGAACGGTGCGAGGGGCGGGAGCATTCGGCGGCGTACATCGCGGTCCTGGAGCATGCCGAGGAGTGCACTGCGTGCGCCACGGCCACCACCGCTACACCCTCCACGTGCACTGTCGGCACACGGCTGCGCGAAGCGGTACGGACGGCCCGGCCGTGAACAGCATCCGGCCCGCCGCCCCCAACCCGGCGCTCCCGTGTGACTACTGCGGCCACGTCCAGGACGCTCTCACCGTTGTCGGCGTCGTCCACTCGGCGAGCGGCCCCGGGCGGACCATACGTGCCTGCCGGTCCTGCTGCACCTCGCGCCGCCTGGTCCCCCTGGCCGAGCACCCGGCCGACAGCTTGGGGTTGGTACTCGTGAGGCCCCGCCGCTGACCTCGACTCCCGCTCGCCGCTGTTCACTCGTGGAGAGCGGGGCACCACCGCCCCGGCTGCGCGGGCAGGCCCTAGTTCTGGATGTCCGAGCCTCCGAAGACAGCGAAATGTTCCAGCACGTCTTCCATCGGATCGTCGATCTGCCCGATGCTGACGAGCGTGAGTCCCTGCGCGGTCCCGTTGCCGTCCGCGACTGCTGTTCCCGCGGCCACAGCACTGAAGGTCACTACGAATGACATGACGGTCATCATCTTTTTCATGGCTGGTTCAACGAGAGCAGCCCTTATCGGATGCGGGAGAGGCGATGACTCGGGCGGTCGGTTCCGGGCGTTCGACCCGGCGCGGCAAGCGGTGTGGCAGGGCTCCGTACCAGGCGTACGAGACCGCGAAGCCGAAGGTCAGGCAGATCATGCCGCCCACCGCGTCCAGCCAGAAGTGGTTCGCGGTGGCGACGATGACCAGCAGGGTGGCCGCCGGGTAGAGCAGGCCGAGGATCTTTGCCCAAGGGGCCTTGGCCAGCGCGAAGATGATGAGGCCGCACCAGAGCGACCAGCCGATGTGCATCGACGGCATGGCCGCGTACTGGTTCGACATGCTCTTGAGGTTGCCCGAGGCCATCGAGCCCCAGGTCTGGTGGTGGACCACCGTGTCGATGAAATGCCCCCCGGTCATCAGGCGTGGCGGTGCCAGGGGATAGAAGTAGTAGCCGACCAGGGCCACCGCCGTGGTCGCGAAGAGCACCAGACGCGCGGCGGCGTAGCGGCCGGGGTGGCGGCGGAAGAGCCAGATCAGGACGCCGATCGTGACGATGAAGTGCAGTGTCGCGTAGTAGTAGTTCATGCCCACGATCAGCCATGTCACCGAATTCAGCGCGTGGTTGACGGACTGCTCGACCGCGATGCCCAGATGGTGTTCCATCCGCCAGATCCAGTCGGCGTTCTCCAGGGCTTTGGTCTTCTGCTCCGGGACCGCGTTGCGGATGAGGGAGTACGTCCAGTAGCTCACCGCGATCAGCAGGATCTCGAACCAGATACGCGGGCGGCGGGGTGATCTGAGGGACTGGAGTCTGCTCAGCCAGGTGGGGGTGTCCGTGACGGGCTGGGTGGGTTCGACGGGCGCGTCAACAGTGGCGCCGGCCGTGTCCGTCGTGTGAGTGGGCCCGGCGGTCGTACCCGCAGCCGTATCCGTGTCGATGTGCGCGTCCCCGCGTTCCTCCGTGTGCGCATCCGTCACCATTGCCGCCTCGTCGGCGAAGGGTGACGGGGGGGCCGTCCGGCCTGCCTGCATCTTCACGGTAGATTCACCCATAGTGCGAGAGTCTGCCAGATTTCCGTCTCCTGGCCGATCATCCCAGCGACGGGTTCCTCCCGCATTCGCTACGCCTCAGGGACGACTCCGCGACCCTGATATTCCTGGGGGCCGAGGGGGGCCGAGGGGGGCCGAGGGGTGGTCCGGGGGTCGATCAGGGGAGCGGTCAGGGGGTCTGGCCCTGAGATGGCCCCGAAGCGGTTGAACCTCGTACCACCAGCTCCGGCATGAAGACGAACTCGCTGTGCGGCGCGGGTGTGCCGCCGATTTCCTCCAGAAGTGTGCGGACCGCTGCCTGGCCCATCGACGGCACCGGCTTGCGGATCGTCGTCAGGGGCGGGTCCGTGAACGCTATGAGGGGTGAGTCGTCGAAGCCGACCACCGACAGGTCGCGCGGCACCTCCAGGCCCGACCTGCGCGCGGCCCTGATCGCGCCGAGCGCCATCATGTCGCTCGCGCACACCACCGCCGTACAGCCGCGTTCTATCAGCGCGGAGGCCGCGGCCTGGCCGCCCTCCAGGGTGAACAGCGACTGCTGGATCAGTTCCTCGGTCTCCTCCGGCGGCAGGCCCAGCAGCTCCGTCACCGTGGCACGGAAGCCCTCGATCTTGCGGAGTACGGGAACGAAGCGCTTGGGGCCGACGGCCAGGCCGATCCGCTGGTGGCCCAGTGAGACCAGATGGGTCACCGCGAGCCTCATGGCCGCGCGGTCGTCGGGTGAGATGAAGGGTGCCTGGACCTTCGGCGAGAAGCCGTCCACCAGCACGAACGGCACGCCCTGGGCGCGCAGTTTCTCGTACCGCCGCATGTCCGCGGACGTGTCCGCGTGCAGGCCGGAGACGAAGATGATCCCGGAGACGTCCCGTTCGACGAGCATCTCCGTCAGCTCGTCCTCCGTCGATCCGCCGGGGGTCTGCGTCGCCAGTACGGGGGTGTAGCCCTGCCGGGTCAGTGCCTGGCCGATGACCTGGGCCAGGGCCGGGAAGATGGGGTTGTCCAGCTCCGGGGTGATCAGGCCGACCAGTCCGGCGCTGCGGCGGCGGAGCCGTACGGGGCGTTCGTAGCCGAGGACGTCGAGCGCGGCGAGTACGGACTCGCGGGTGGTCGTCGCAACCCCCGGTTTGCCGTTCAGAACGCGGCTGACCGTCGCTTCGCTGACCCCCGCCTGAGTTGCGATATCGGCAAGCCGTGCGGTCATGGGAGTGGACTGTACCGGGCGTCTGTCGGATTGCACACCGCGCGGGGGGCCCTTCCGGTGCAAGCTTTTGCAAGATCTTGCGAAACCTTCCTGCTCGCCTCGCCACCGGGTCGCGTACGGGGTGCATACGGCGTCCACCCGCACTGTCCGGCCCTGGACGTCGGCCTCGGCGTCAACTTGGGGGCCGACTTGGCCGTACGGCTGGAGTGTGAACCGTAATCGACGGGACACGCGGCGGTAACGATCCACGATCCTTGCAGAAATCTTCCGCAAGGTCTTTCGGCCATCTTGCATCGCTGTTACTTTCACGTCCGACCCGGCGCCGCGACGGAGCGGTACGGCAGTTGAAGGAGTTCGGATGCGACGTGGCATAACGGCCACCGCCCTGGCCGCGATCCTGGCCCTCGCGGCGACCGCCTGCGGCAGTGACGACGAGTCAGGCGGCGGCAAGAGCTCGGGCGGCGAGCTCTCCGGCACGGTCACGTGGTGGGACACCTCGACCGTCGGCAGCGAGGACAAGGTCTTCAAGAAGCTCGCCGAGGGCTTCACGAAGAAGCACCCGAAGGTCAAGGTCAGCTATGTGAACGTGCCCTTCGGCGAGGCCCAGAACAAGTTCAAGAACGCCGCGCAGTCCGGCTCCGGCGCCCCCGACGTGATTCGCTCCGAGGTCGCCTGGACCCCCGAATTCGCCGATCTCGGCTACCTCGCGCCGCTGGACGGCACCCCCGCGCTCACGAACGAGAAGGACTTCCTGGGGCAGGCCGCCGCCTCGACCAAGTACAACGACAAGACCTATGCCGTGCCGCAGGTCATCGACTCCATGGGCATCTTCTACAACAAGAAGATCTTCAAGGACGCGGGCGTCGAAGTCCCCAAGACCGTGGGCGAGTTGAAGACCGTATCGAAGAAGATCAAGGACAAGACAGGGAAGACCGGCCTGTATCTGCGCGGTGACGACGCCTACTGGTTCCTGTCGTTCCTGTACGGCGAGGGCGGCAACCTGGTCGACGCCCAGAGCAAGACCGTCACCGTCGACAACGCGGCCGGCGTCAAGGCCATGACCGTGGTCAAGGACCTGGTCGACTCCGGTGCCGCCAAGACCGACGCCACCGACGGCTGGGAGAACATGCAGTCGTCGTTCCGGGACGGCAAGGTCGCGATGATGATCAACGGTCCGTGGGCCGTCGCCGACACGTACACCGGGGCGCAGTTCAAGAACGACAAGGCCAACCTGGGCATCGCGCCCGTACCGGCCGGATCCGTCGAACAGGGCGCGCCGCAGGGCGGTCACAACCTCGCGGTGTACGCGGGCTCCAAGAACCTCGACGCCTCCTACGCGTTCACCGAGTACATGACGTCCGCCGAGAGCCAGGCCACCGCCGCCAAGGAGTTGAGCCTGCTCCCGACCCGCACTTCCGTCTACTCCATGCCGGGCGTCGCGGACAACGAGATCGTCGGCTTCTTCAAGCCCGTGGTCGACAAGGCCATCGAGCGGCCCTGGATCCCGGAGACCGGCAGCCTGTTCGCGCCGCTGGTGACCGAGTACACCAAGGTGCTCACCGGCCAGACCACCCCGGAGAAGGGTGTCAAGGGGACCGGCGACTCGTACCGCAAGCTGCTCAAGGGCTGGAAGTAACGGCAGTAACGCACGTAGCGGAAGCAACGGAAAGATCGGAAAGGCGGGGCGGCTGATGGCTGTGCACACCGGCCAGTCGGGGGCGCCGGCCGCGGGCGACGACCTCGCCCGAGGCCAGGGACGCGGCACTGGCGAAGCGACGGGCAAAGCAACGGGCGGGGCGAGCGGCGGTCCGCCGGGCCCGCTCCGCGCGTCCGAGCGGCTCCGGCGGGGTCTGGCGACCCACTGGTACGCCTGGACCATGGTCGCCCCGGTGGTGGCCGTGATCGGCGTGATCATCGGCTACCCGCTGGTCCGCGGCGTCTACCTCTCGCTCACCGACGCCAACGAACGCAACGTCGAGCGCAGCATCGGCGTCAACCACCTGCCCGCCACCTACGAGTTCGTCGGACTCGACAACTACACCGAAGCCCTGACGGGTGGTCAGTTTCTGTCCACGCTCGGCTGGACGCTGGTGTGGACGGCTCTCTGCGTCAGTGTGACCTTCGGGCTGGGGCTGGCCCTGGCGAACATCCTCAACCGCCGTATCGCCGGCCGCTCCTTCTACCGGATGCTGCTGATCCTGCCCTGGGCCGTACCGGGCTTCGTGTCCGTCTTCGCCTGGCGCTTCCTCTACAACGAGGACCGCGGCTTCCTCAACAAGCTGCTGGCGGGCGGCGGCATCGACGCCGTGCCCTGGCTCAACGACCCGACCTGGGCGAAATTCTCGGTCATCGCCGTCAACATCTGGCTCGGCGTGCCCTTCATGATGGTCGCGCTGCTCGGCGGACTCCAGTCCATCCCGGGCGAGATGTACGAAGCGGCCGAGATGGACGGCGCGGGCGCCTGGCAGCGGTTCCGCCACATCACCATGCCGGGGCTGCGCCCGGTCAGTACGACCGTGATCCTGCTCTCCACCATCTGGACGTTCAACATGTTCCCGGTGATCTTCCTGCTGACCCGCGGCGGACCCGGCGAGGCCACCCAGATCCTGGTCACCCAGGCGTACAAATTCTCCTTCGAGATCAGCCCGCGCGACTTCGCCCAGTCCTCCACCTGGGGCGTGCTGATCCTCGTCCTCCTCATGCTCTTCGCCGCCGTCTACCGGCGTGTCCTCCGCCAGCAGGGAGACACGTGGTGACCACCCAGCAAGGAGGTACGTGGTGACCGCCACCACCGCCGGTCCCGACACGGCCGCTCCCACCGACACCGCCACCGGCCGGCCCACGGTCAACACCCCACGCCGTGGCCGCCGTTCACCGCTCGCCTCCGTCGCGCTGCACAGCACGCTCGTCGTCGCGTCCCTGATCGCGGTCTTCCCGGTGCTGTGGGTCTTCCTGACCTCGCTCAAACCCGCGAGCTACGCGACCACCACGGACTTCTTCAAAGACACCACGTTCGAGAACTACACCAACCTCCTGCGCGACACCCCGTTCCTCACCTGGTTCGGCAACTCGCTGCTCATCGCGGGTCTCACCACCCTGCTCGGGGTGTTCGTGGCCGCCACCACCGGCTACGCCGTCAGCCGCTTCCGCTTCCCCGGAAAACGCGGGCTGATGTGGACGCTGCTCATCACCCAGATGTTCCCGGTCGCCGTCCTCATCGTGCCGATCTACAACATCATGGCGGGCCTCGGGCTGCTCAACCGGTCCGCCGGACTGGTGATCACGTACCTCACGATCGCCGTGCCGTTCTGCGCCTGGATGATGAAGGGGTTCTTCGACACCATCCCCCGGGAGATCGACGAGTCCGGCATGGTGGACGGGCTGACACCGTTCGGCACCTTCTTCCGGCTGATCCTGCCGCTCGCCAAGCCGGGGCTCGCGGTGACCGCGTTCTACTCGTTCATCACCGCCTGGGGCGAAGTCGCGTACGCCTCCGCCTTCATGGTCGGCGACGAGAACCTCACGCTCGCCGGCGGGCTCCAGAAATTCGTCAACCAGTACGGCGCCCAGTGGGGCCCGATGACCGCCGCGTCCGTGCTCATCGCCATCCCCGCCGCGCTCGTGTTCCTCTTCGCCCAGCGCCATCTGGTCACCGGCATGTCCGCCGGTGCCGTCAAGGGTTAGGGCCTCTCGTTTGGATCTTGCCGGGCTCGCGTGCCCTGGCACCGCGCCTCGCCGCGTTGTCGTCACTCCACGACGCTCCGCGTCGCCTCACTCCTCCGCCTTGCGATCCACGGCACCAGACCCCGCTCCCTGATCCGGCCTGATCCAAACGAAAGACCCTAGTCCTCCCATTCCACCAGAACCCCTAAAGGCTGAGCGGCTCTTGCCCGTACCACCGAGTTCGTACGACGCCGATGACCACGGCGATGACCACGCTGACGACCACGGCGACGACCACGCCGATGACGACGCCGATGACGACGGCGATGACGACGGCGGAGGCCAGGACCCACCGGGCCCGGCTCCGCTTCCCGCACCCAGACACTCCAGGGACGACATGACCCAGCACCTCGCTGCCCCTCTCACCGGCACGTACGACGACGCCCCGGGCACGCCCGAAGGCGCCCCGGCCACGTACGACGACGCCCCGGGCCACCCCCGTTCGGGCTGGTGGCAGGACGCGGTGATCTACCAGGTCTATCCGCGCAGTTTCGCCGACGGCGACGGCGACGGAATGGGCGATCTCGACGGAGTGCGCCGCCGGCTCCCGTACCTCAGGGACCTGGGCGTCGACGCCGTCTGGCTCAGCCCGTTCTACGCCTCCCCGCAGGCCGACGCGGGCTACGACGTGGCCGACTACCGTGCCATCGACCCGATGTTCGGCACGCTCCTGGACGCCGACGCGCTGATCCGTGACGCCCACGAACTCGGCCTGCGCATCATCGTGGACCTGGTGCCCAACCACTCGTCCGAGGAACACGAGTGGTTCAAGCGGGCGCTGCGGGAAGGCCCGGGATCCGCGCTGCGCGAGCGCTACCACTTCCGGCCCGGACAGGGCGCCGACGGCGAACTCCCGCCCAACGACTGGGAGTCCATCTTCGGCGGCCCCGCCTGGACCAGGACCACCGACCCGGACGGCACCCCCGGCGACTGGTACCTGCATCTCTTCGCCCCCGAGCAGCCCGACTTCAACTGGGACCACCCGGCCGTCGCCGACGAGTTCCGCTCGATCCTGCGCTTCTGGCTGGACATGGGCGTGGACGGCTTCCGCGTCGATGTCGCGCACGGCCTGGTCAAGGCGCCGGGACTGCCCGACCTCGGCCCGGCGGGACAGGTCAGGCTGCTCGGCGGCGGCGACGGCGCCACACCGTTCTTCGACCAGGACGGTGTGCACGCGATCTACCGGCAGTGGCGCACGATCCTCGACGAGTACCCGGGGGACCGGATCGCCGTCGCCGAGGCCTGGACCCCGACCGTCGAGCGCACGGCACACTACGTGCGCCCCGACGAACTGCACCAGGCCTTCAACTTCCAGTATCTGAGCACCTCGTGGGACGGGCCGGCGCTGCGCGAGGTCATCGAGGTCTCGCTGGCCGCGATGCGCCCCGTCGGCGCCCCCGCCACCTGGGTGCTGTCCAACCACGACGTGACCCGGCACGCCACCCGGTTCGCGGGGCCGCCCGGCTGCGGCACCCAGACCCGGGAGGCCGGGGACCGGGAGCTCGGTCTGCGGCGGGCCCGCGCGGCGACGCTGCTGATGCTGGCGCTGCCGGGCTCCGCGTACATCTACCAGGGCGAGGAACTCGGTCTGCCCGACGTCACCGACCTGCCCGACGAGGCCCGGCAGGACCCGTCGTACTTCCGCGCGGACGGCCAGGACGGCTTCCGCGACGGCTGCCGGGTGCCCATCCCCTGGGCGCGGAAAGGGAGTTCGTACGGTTTCGGCAGCGGCGGCAGCTGGCTTCCGCAGCCGGACAGCTGGGGCGCGCTGAGTGTCGAGGCGCAGACCGGCGACCCCGGCTCCACCCTGGAGCTGTACCGGACGGCGCTGAGGGTGCGCGCGGAGCACCCGGGGCTGGGCGCGGGCAGCGCGGTGGAGTGGCTGGACGCGCCCGAGGGGGTGCTGGTGTTCGCCCGGCCCGGCTTCGTCTGCACGGTCAACACGACGGGCAGGGCGGTACGGATCCCTGCGCGCGGCGCGCTGCTGCTGGCGAGCGCGCCCGTGACGACCGACGGCGCGGAGGCCGTACTGCCCGCCGACACCACCGCGTGGTGGACGGGCTGACGACCCACCTACCGGAGGACATGGGCGCGGGCGTGGGAGGCGGCGGCATCGTCTTCGTCTTCCCGTCCGGGCTCGTCGTACGCGGCTCCACCGCCGGGCCCGTCGTACGCGGCTCCACCGCCGGGGTCCGTACGGAACAGACGTCCTGACATTTCCGAGGCACAGCACGTTTCCGAGGCACAGCGCCACCCGTACCGCCGTACACCCGCACATCCCCCACCAGCGTTGTTGGAGGAATCATGGCTCGCAGATCCCTGGCAGCCGCTCTCGCCCTCGTGGCCGGCGCCGCCGCCCTCACGGTTCCCGCCGGGACCGCACAGGCGGCGCCGCCCGGCAGCAAAGACGTCACCGCCGTGCTGTTCGAGTGGAGGTTCGACTCCATAGCCAAGGCGTGCAAGGACACCCTCGGCCCGGCCGGTTACGGCTACGTGCAGGTCTCGCCGCCCCAGGAGCACATCCAGGGCGGCCAGTGGTGGACCTCGTACCAGCCCGTCAGCTACAGGATCGCCGGGCGGCTCGGTGACCGCGCCGCCTTCTCGAACATGATCAGCGCCTGCCACTCGGCGGGCGTCAAGGTCGTCGCCGACAGCGTCATCAACCACATGGCGGCCGGGGACGGCACCGGCACCGGCGGCTCCTCGTACACCAAGTACACCTACCCCGGCATCTACTCGGGCGCCGACATGGACGACTGCCGGTCGTCGATCAACAACTACAACGACCGTGCCAACGTCCAGAACTGCGAACTGGTCGGCCTCGCCGATCTGGACACCGGCGAGGACTACGTACGCGGCCGGATCGCGTCGTACCTGAACGACCTGCTCTCCCTCGGCGTCGACGGCTTCCGGATCGACGCGGCCAAACACATGCCGGCCGGCGACCTCGCCAACATCAAGAGCAGGCTGAGCAGTCCGGGTGCCTACTGGAAGCAGGAGGCCATCTACGGCGCGGGTGAGGCCGTGTCGCCGAGCGAGTACCTCGGCACCGGCGACGTCCAGGAGTTCCGGTACGCCCGCGACCTGAAGCGGGTCTTCAACAACGAGAACCTCGCCTACCTGAAGAACTACGGCGAGGGCTGGGGCTACATGGAGTCGGGCAAGTCCGCCGTCTTCGTCGACAACCACGACACCGAGCGCGGCGGCGACACTCTCAGCTACAAGGACGGCGCGAACTACACACTCGCCAACGTCTTCATGCTGGCCTGGCCGTACGGCTCGCCCGACGTGCACTCCGGGTACGAGTTCACCGACCGGGACGCGGGCCCGCCCAACGGCGGTACGGTCAACGCCTGTTACAGCGACGGCTGGAAGTGCCAGCACGCCTGGCGCGAGATCTCGTCCATGGTCGGCTTCCGGAACGCCACCCGGGGCGAGGCCGTCACCAATTGGTGGGACAACGGCGCCGACCAGATCGCCTTCGGCCGGGGCTCCAAGGGTTATGTGGCCATCAACCACGAGAGCTCCGCGCTGACCCGTACGTTCCAGACGTCGCTGCCCGGCGGTGTCTACTGCGACGTGCAGACCGGCAAGGCGGTGACGGTGAACGGTTCGGGCCAGTTCACGGCCACACTCGGCTCGAACACGGCGGTCGCTCTGCACGCGAGCGCCCGTACCTGTTCGGCGGCCTCTGCCACCTCACCGCGACTGTCCGAGGATCCCGCGTGATACGCCCGATCCGGCCACGAGCCACGACCGCCGTCCTTGCCGTCCTGCTGTGTGCGACGCCGGCGCCTTCGGCCGCTGCCACCGAGCCCGCGTCCGCGCCCGAGGCATCGAGCGCGTCCGCGCCTGAAACGGTGTCCGCGTCCGCACCCGTCACGTCCGAGGCCCAGTGGATCGACGCGGACACCGTCGTCTGGAAGGTGGTGGCGAGTGCCGCGACCACCCAGTGGGTGGAGTACGAAGGCGGCCGGCTGCCCCTCGTACCGTCCGCGCTCACCGACGCGCAGAAGGCGAAGTACCCGCATCTCAAGGACTATCCGGCCTTTGCTACGGATGTACGGGACCACTCGCGGGTCCGTGAATCACTGCGCGGGCAGCTGGCCGTCACCCAGCGGGCCGCCGACGGCACACTGCTCGCCACGACCGGCGTACAGACGCAGGGCGTCCTCGACGATCTGTACAGCGCGCGGGCGGTCAAGGCGTCGCTCGGCCCGGTGTTCGCGCACGGCCGCCCGACCCTCTCCCTCTGGGCGCCCACCGCCCGTACCGTCTCCCTCGAACTCGACGGCCGTACCGTCCCCATGGCGCGCGACGCCGCCTCCGGCGTCTGGTCGGTGAGCGGCCCGGAGAGCTGGGCGGGCAAGCCGTACCGGTACGCCGTGACGGTCTGGGCGCCCAGCGTCCGCGAGACCGTCACCAACAAGGTCACCGACCCGTACTCCACGGCCCTCACCACGGACTCGGCGCGCAGCCTCGTCGTGGACCTGGCCGACCCCGCGCTGGCGCCCAAGGGCTGGTCCACCCTGCGCAAGCCCGCCGCCGTACCGCTGCGCGACGCGCAGATCCAGGAGCTGCACATCCGCGACTTCTCCGTCGCTGACCCCACCTCCCGCCACCCCGGCACGTACCTGGCCTTCACGGACACCGGCTCCGACGGCATGAGCCATCTGCGGCGACTCGCCGCCTCCGGCACCTCGTACGTCCATCTCCTGCCGGCCTTCGACATCGGCACCATCCCCGAGCGCGCCTCCGAACAGGCCACGCCGGCCTGCGACTTGAGCGTGTACGCACCCGACTCGGCCGAGCAGCAGGCCTGCGTCGCGAGGACCGCCGCGAAGGACGCGTACAACTGGGGGTACGACCCGCTCCACTACACCGTGCCCGAGGGTTCGTACGCCTCCGACCCGGAGGGGACGCGCCGTACGGTCGAGTTCCGGCAGATGGTGCGCGCGCTCAACGGCGCCGGGCTGCGCACCGTCATGGACGTGGTCTACAACCACACCGTGGCCTCCGGCCAGGACGAGAAGTCCGTCCTCGACCGGATCGTGCCCGGCTACTACCAGCGGCTGCGGGCGGACGGCTCCGTCGACACCTCCACCTGCTGCGCCGACACCGCGCCCGAGAACGCGATGATGGGCAAGCTCGTGGTCGACTCGATCGTCACCTGGGCGCGGGAGTACAAGGTCGACGGCTTCCGCTTCGACCTGATGGGCCACCATCCGAAGGCCAACATCCTCGCTGTACGGAAGGCGCTGGACGCGCTGACCCTCGCCGAGGACGGTGTCGACGGCAAGAAGATCGTCCTCTACGGCGAGGGGTGGAACTTCGGCGAGATCGCCGACGACGCCCGCTTCGTCCAGGCCACCCAGCGGAACATGGCCGGTACCGGTATCGCGACCTTCTCCGACCGGGCCCGCGACGCGGTGCGCGGTGGCGGTCCCTTCGACGCCGATCCGGGCGTCCAGGGCTTCGCCTCCGGCCTCTACACCGACCCCAACTCCACTTCCGCCAACGGCACTCCGGCCGAGCAGAGGGCCCGGCTGCTGCACTACCAGGACCTGATCAAGGTGGGGCTGACCGGCAGCCTCGCCGGCTACTCCTTCACCGACACCGCCGGGCGTACGGTCCGGGGCTCGGAGGTCGACTACAACGGCGCACCGGCCGGTTACGCGGCGGCTCCCGGCGACGCGCTCGCCTACGCGGACGCGCACGACAACGAGTCGCTGTACGACGCGCTCGCCTTCAAACTGCCGCCGACGGCGACGGCCGCCGACCGTTCCCGTATGCAGGTACTCGCCCTCGCCACCGCCACCCTCTCGCAGGGGCCGTCGCTCTCCCAGGCCGGTACGGACCTGCTGCGTTCCAAGTCGCTCGACCGCAACTCGTACGACAGCGGTGACTGGTTCAACGCGATCCACTGGAACTGCCTGGACGGCAACGGCTTCGGACGGGGTCTGCCACCGGCCGCCGACAACCAGGACAAGTGGCCTTACGCGACACCCCTGTTGACGGCCCCGGCGCTCACGGTCGGCTGCCCCGAGATCACCGGGGCGTCCGCCGCGTACCGGGACCTGCTGCGGATCCGCACCACGGAGCGGGCCTTCAGCCTCACCTCTACGGACGCGGTCCAGTCCGCGCTGTCCTTCCCGCTGTCCGGGCCCGACGAGACACCGGGGGTCATCACCATGCGGCTCGGCGGACTGGTGGTCGTGTTCAACGCGACCCCGGCGACGGGGAGTCAGCGGGTGGCGGAACTCGCGGGGCGGCCGTACGGGCTGCACCGGATCCAGGCCCAGGGAGCTGACCCTACGGTCAAGGGGTCGTCCTACGAACGGAGTTCCGGCACCTTCACCGTGCCCGCGCGGACGGTGGCGGTCTTCGCGTCGCGTTGATCGCGTTAATGGTGAGTGAGTTGTACGGGGACGGACGTGGGGCGGGAGAGGCTGGTTGGTGATGTGAACCGACCGCGCAGGGGCAACTCCCGGTCGTTTCTGTCTGTTTCGCATCATGCATGCCAGACCTGGACCTCAACTGGTCCAGACTGTCCCCGTGGTGGGGAACATTCCCGAAGAGAAGACCAGTTTCGTAGGGCGCAGGACCGAACTGGTCCTCCTGGAACGCGCACTCGACGAGCACCGGCTGATCACACTCACCGGTAGTGGAGGTGTGGGCAAGAGCAGACTGGCGCTGCGCGCCGCCGAACGCGCGGCGCGGCGCGCGGCGGGCCTGCCCGCCGGGCCGCCGGGCGGGCTCCCGGACCTGCTTCCGGGCATACGGCGCGGCTGCGCGCATGTGCGGCCGGGCAGCACCCGGGCCGGGGGCCTGGGAGCACGGACCGGGGACAGCGCCTCGGCGGGAGAGTCCTCACGGCGAGGCGGCTCGCGGGGAAGCGGCACGCGGGAAGGCGGCCCGAGAGACGGCCGTGCGCGGGAAGGCGGTCCGCGCGGGCGCCATCCCGACGGAGTGTGGTGGGTCGACCTGTCACCGCTCTACGACGACCGGCTGCTGCTCAGTACGGTCTCCGACGCCGTCGGACTCTCCGACCACTCCCTGCGCCGCCCCGTCGAGGCCCTCTGCGAATGGCTCGCGGACCGGCGGCTCCTGCTCGTCCTCGACTCCTGCGAACGGCTGGTGCCCGCCTGCGGGCACCTGGTCGGCGAGTTACTCACCGCCGCCCCCGGGCTCACCGTCCTGACCACCAGCCGGCAGTCCCTGGGAACCAAGGGCGAACACCGCATCGACGTACCGCCCCTGCCGCTGGACGGTGCGGCCGGCGACGACGAGATCCTCCAGCTCTTCCGCGACCGCGCCGCCCACGCCGCGCCCCGGGTGTCCCTGGACGACCCGGTGACCGCCGAGGCCGCCGCCCGGATCTGCCACCGGCTCGAAGGCATCCCGCTCGCGGTCGAACTCGCCTGCGCCCGGCTCGACGAGAACTCCGTCGAGCAGATCGCCGCCCTGCTCACCTCCCGGTTCACGACCCGCCTCGACGTCCTCACCAACGAGAACGTATGGCCCCAGCGCCACCGCGCCCTGCGCACCGCCATCGGCTGGAGCCACGAGCTGTGCGCCCCGCTCGAACGGCTGTTGTGGGCCCGGCTCTCCGTCTTCCGCGGCGAGTTCGGAGAGGCGGACGCGCGGGCGGTCTGCGCGGGCGGCCCGCTCTCCGCCGACGGCGTCACCGAAGCCCTGGCCGGGCTCGTGGCCCAGTCCGTCCTGCGACAGGACGGCGACCGCTACCGGATGCTCGACACCCTCCGGGAGTACGGCGCCATGTGGCTGGGGGAGCTCGGTGAGGAACATCTGCTCGCCGGCCGGCACGCCACCCACTTCGCCGGCCTGGTCCGGCAGGCCGACACCGGCTGGGCCGGACCCGACCAGGTCGCCTGGTACGCGCGGATCGGCGACGCCCACGCGGACCTGTGCGGCGCGCTCGACCATCTCCTCGGAGCCGACCCGGGAGCGGCCGTGGAGATGGCGGGCCGTGTGGGTTTCTTCTGGAGCTGCCGCGGCCATCTGCACGAGGCCCGGATCTACCTGGAACGCGCCCTGAGCGCACACGACGCCCTTCCGGCGGACCACACCCCCGGGCGCACACCGGGGCACACTCCTGGACACACCCCCGGGCACACACCCGGGCCGGACCGCACCCCCGGGCACACCCCCGGGCCGGACCGCACCCGCGCGCTCTGGGCCCTCGGTATCACCGCCATGCTCCAGGGCGACCACGAGGGCGCGCACCGGCTCGGCGAGCGCTGCGGCATGGCCGCGTGGCGCGACCAGGACCCCGACGCCATGCTGGCCGCGGCCTATCTGACCAGCCTCACCTGTCTGATGACAGGCCGCCCGCAGGCCGCCCACGCCGTGTCCGACCAGGCGCTGCGGTCCCATCCGGGTGCCCCCTTCGACTCCGCGTCGCAGTTGCGCTGCCGCATGGTCCGGATCTTCGCGCTCACCGCCCTGGACCGGCTCGACGAGGCGCGCGAGGAAGCCACGGAGCTGCGGAAGGTCTGCCTGGAGCACGGCGAGTGCTGGACCCGGTCCTACGCCGACTACCAACTCGCCCTGGTGCACCTGCTCCAGAACCGTCCGTACGAGGCCGAGGCCCACGCCCGCTCGATGGTCGGCGGCAGGGAGCAACTGCGCGACAGCTTCGGTATCGCCCTCGGCCTCGATCTGCTGGCGGCGGCCGTCGCCGCGCAGGGCGACGGCGAACGGGCCGCGCACGCGTACGGCACCGGGCAGGCCTTCTGGCGCATGGTCGGCCATCCCCTGCGGGGCACCCCGGAGCTCGCCCCGGTCCGCGAGGAGTGCGAACGGCAGGCGCGGGAGGCGGCCGGGAGCCCGGCGTACGAGGACGCGTTCCACCGCGGCCTGGTGGACGACGGGGAGAGCGGGCTGGCCCGCGCGCTCCGGGGCCATCTGCCACCGGACTTCTGAACAGCCGTACAGGACAGGGGAGTCGGGCCGAGGCCCGTCCCCCGTTCACTCGCATCGGCCATGTGACCGTGTGAACCCCGGGGGCGATCATGTGAACCCGGGGCGACCGTGTGAACCGGGCTCGGCGGGACATCCGGTAGGTATGACGTCCACAGACGTGAAACCGGAAGACAGCCGGAACCAGCGGCGCGAATCGCGTCTGCCCTGGTGGGGCAAGCTGCCCATCGCCCTTGTTGTCGTGGCCGCCCTGCTCTTCGCCGGCAGCCGGCTCGACCTGATGCCCGGATTCGGCGACGTTTTCGGAGAGGAGACCAACGACCGTACGGGACCGACTCTGCTCAAATCCATCCAGGATCTGGACCGGTACGAGGCGGCCTCGGGCAATTTCCAGGTCGTGGTCGACCTGGAGAAGGACGCCAAGTATCTGCCGGACGCGATCCGGGGCACCCGGACCCTCTACGTGGGGGCCGGCACGGTCGGTTCGTACGTCGACTTCGGCGGCGTCGGGGAGGGCAGCGTCCAGACCGACAAGGAGCGCACCTCGGCGACGATCCGGCTGCCGCACGCGCGGCTGGGCAAGCCGGCGCTGGACCCGGACCGTTCGTACGCCGTGTCCAAGGAGCGCGGGCTGCTCGACCGGCTCGGGGACCTCTTCTCCGACAACCCGGCCGACGAGCGGGCCGTGAACAAACTGGCCGCACGGCACATCGGGGAAGCGGCCAAGGAGAGCGAACTCGTCACCCGCGCCGAGAAGAACACCACGAGCATGCTGGAGGGGCTGCTGCGCTCTCTGGGCTTCACCGAGGTGCGCGTGATCTACGGTGCGTGATCTACACGTGAACGCGCTGACCGGGTAGTTCCGGCGATTCCGGCGATTCCGGCGATTCCGCCGGTTTCGCCGCCCCGGTCGACTCCGCCAGTTCCGCGCCCATCCGGGTGAGTCGGCCGACCAGGTCCCCGTACGGGCCGTCGGCCGGTTCTTCCGCGAGGACGCGCAGCAGGATCGCGGCCATCTCCTCGTCGTACGCCGCGCTCACGGCGGCCAGCGCGGCGAAGTCGTGCACCAGCTGCCACTCCAGCTCGGCGCGGGGGATCCGCCGGCCGTCGAGCCAGATCAGCGCCGTCGACTCGGCCAGCGACACCCAGGAACGGACGACCAACTCCAGCCGCGCGGGCGGCTGCCCGACCCCGAGATGGGCCACGATCTGTTCGTACGCGGCCTGCCGCACCTCGCCCATCATCGCGGTCGCGGTGGACGCACCGACGGCCGGTCCGCCCCGCATCAGCGCGAAGAAACCGGCGCCGTGTTCGTCGACGAAGTCGAAGAACCGTTTCATGACGCGGTGCAGCCGCGCCCCGAGCGGGCCTTCGCGTGGCTCCAGGAACCTGGTCGCCAAGTCGTCGGCGGCCCGGCGCAGGGCGGCCTCGTACAGGCTCTGTTTGCCGGGGAAGTAGTGGTAGACGAGCGGCCGCGAGATACCGGCCGCCGCCGCGATCTCGTCGATCGAGACATCGTCGGGGGAGCGGTGGCTGAACAGCTCCAGCGCTACACCGATCAGCTGTTGCTTCCGCTCTTCGACGCCCATCCTGCGGCGCACCCCGGTGGTCATACCAACAGCCTAACCGGCCGCTTCCTCAGGATGTCCGTTACGCTCCCGATCCATGAGCGCATCTGACCAGGACGAGTCCGTCGGTATACCGATCCCGGAGCCGGACGGCGGCGGTCTGACGCCCCGTCAGGCAAGACTCGTGCGGATCGTGTTGGCCTCGGTACTGCTGGCGGCGCTGGCGGCGCTGCTGATGGTGAGGCTGGCGGAGCGCACGTCGGTTCTGGTGGTGGGGGTGTACGGGCTGGCGATGATCCTGTGCGGTGTGGTGATCGAACTGAGCAGGCACGGGCGTACGAGGCTGGGGACGTGGTTGCTGGGAGCGGGCCTGGCCGCGGCGTTGGGCGCGGACTGGCTGCTGCTGCCCTGATCGTGTGAGTGTGAGTGTGAGTGTGAGTGTGAGGTGGCGAGGTTGCGGGGTTGCGGGGCGTGAGGGTGTCAGCGCAGTGTGTTCACCCTCGTACCGTCCGCCTCCCGTCCGGACAACTCGGCGTGGGCGCCCTGCCTCGCCCGCGCCGCCAGGACGTTGCCGTGCGCGCTTCCCTTCAGCCCGCCCGACAGCTCCAGCGACTTCAACCGCTCGTTGCCCGCCGCCAGTACGTACCACTGCCCGCCCCGCGACTTCCACAACACACCCGCCAGGACCCGGGGATCGCGGACCCCGCAGGCCGGTGAGTCCTCCGCCCGCGCCGCGATCGCTCCCGGCGCCGCCTTCCGCGACGGTGCCTGGAACTGGGCCAGCACCCGGCTTCCTGTGCCGCGCCAGGTCTCGGCCCGGGTGCACAGCCAGGCAGCGGTGCCGTTGGACTCGGGCAGGGACTGGGTGGCGTACTGCCAGGAGTTCACGGACCGGACGCCGTGCGACCGTACTGTCGGCAGCAGGCAGGCCGTCCGCGCCCAGGCCGTGCGGTCGGCCGCGTCGGTCACGTCCGTCGGGGCGGACGGCGGTCCGGACGTCAGCCGCGCCGGGGCCAGTTCGCCGAGGTCGGTGAGCAGCCGGGCCGTACCGCTGTTGCCGCCGCTGCCCTTGCCCCCGCTGTTGCCCTCGCTCTCGCTGTTGCCCTTGTCCTCGCTGTCCTTGTTGCTCCCGCCGGGTACCTCCAGCGTGTTCCAGGACCGGCAGTCCCGTGCCATCGCCGGACTCGCGAGAGGTTCCGTCACCCCGTCCGCGTCGCGGCGCAGCGGGCGCGCGGGCGCTGTCGGGGCGAGGAGGTCCCGTACGGCGGTACGACGCACCCAAGGGGCCGTCAGATAACGGACGTTGCCGTCGGAGCGACCCACGACCAGCGCGTCCGAGGCCGTGGCGTCCGCACCGTCGACCCGCGCGAAGTCCAGGGCCGCGGCCTTGCCTCCGTCGCCTCCGTCGGCGGATTCCGCGTACCGGACGACCCGCAGGCCGTCGTGGAAGAGCACGACGGACGCCCCGTCGACCGTGCCCGCGTACAGCAGCTGCGGCGGTCCCATCGGGGGTCCCGACGGGGTGGCGGGAGTCGCGGACACCTGCACCGACGCGCCGGGCCTGGCCCAGACGGCCAGCGCGCGGCGCAGCAGGGCGCGGTCGTCGGCCAGCGGTCCACGGGTGGGCCAGACGGAGAAGTCCGTACGGGAGGAGGTCCGCCACGCGGCGGGCGCGATCCGCCGTACCTGGCCCGGGTCGAGGGCCGATCGGGCCGCCGGGTTCTGGGCGTACGCGGGCGCCGCCGCGCCGTCCGGGCCCCAGCCGCCGCCCGGCAGTCCGAGGAGCGTGCCGCAGAGAAGGACGGCCGCGGCGGCGGCGACCGTGGCCTTGGCGCGCCGGCGGCGGTTCATCAGGTCGGTGGGTCTGGCCTGGAGCGAGCACGGATCGAACTCGGGCGAGCGCAGCAGCGCGACAGCGTCCATGTGGCCGGCCGTGCGCGTTGCTTCGGTGGCCTCAGCTCCAGCAGCTCCAGTAGCCCCATTGGCTCCAGCAGCCCATGGCTCCCCAGCCGCCCCGGGTGCGTCGGCAGCCCCAGCCGTCCCGGCCGCCCCGGGTGCCCCAGCCGTCCCGGGTGTCTCCGCCGTCAGGATGCTGTCCGCCTCGGCGAGCGCGGCATCCACGTCCAGGTCTTCTCCGTCGGCCGCGATCGCGCCGAGTACGTGCCGTACCTCCTCGGCGGACAGTTCGTCGAGGCCGCGCAGGACGAGCGCCGCGCGGGCCGGGCCGGACATCCGGGACAGCCGCTGGTCCAGGGCGAGTTCGTCGGCCCCGCCCGAGCGCGGGAACAGCCGCAGCCCCCATACGTGCGGCAGTAGCGGCGGCAGTTGGGCCCGCCTGGGCCGGGCGAGCCGGCGCAGCGGACGCCCGGCGTCGAGCGCCTGGCGGAGCACCCGCTCACGTACGTACAGATAGCCGGGATTCCGCGCGGCCACGGTCCCCGCCGTGTGGCGCGGCGCGGTGAGCCCGGACGGCCCGGCCGCCGTACGGCCGCGGGGCAGCGAACGCTGCACCAGCGCGTGGGCGGTCAACACGCGCCGGTTGCGGCCGAGTGACGGTGGCAGGACCAGATAGGCGATCCGCACGAGACGCGGATAGTGCTCTACGAGGGCCGCCTCGGCCTGTTCGACGCCGACGGGTGCGGCGGCGGATGCGCCGGTGGGTGCGTCGGCGGGTGTGGCGGCGGCAGGTGCGTCAGGGGTGGCGGGGGCGGTGACGGCGTTGTCTGGGGGCACGTTGAGCAGAACGAGCGATTGGTCCGATGGTCACCTCGGCCCAGCTGTCACCTCGGCCCGGCGTCACCTTGGCCCGGCTGTCGCCGCGTCCGTATCCCGCCGTCATCCCGTCCGTTCCCCCACGCGGTGGTACGGCCGCGGGGCACGATGGACACATGCGTACGGAGCGACCTCTAGTGGTAATGGCAGCCCTGGCCCTGGCTCTGACAGCGGGCTGTGCGGCGAACGACGAAGAGGCTCCCAAGGAGCCGAAAACGGCGACCGGAAGCCTCGAACACATCGCCTCACAGGCGAAGTGTGAACCGAACATACAGACGGACGCGGAAGAGATACGGCAGGCCAACTGCACGACAGGAGACGGCAAGTATGTGCTGGCGACCTTCGCCACCGACCGCGGCCTGCGCGAGTGGATCAACGAGGCCAAGGACTACGGCGGTTCCTACCTCGTCGGCAGGAAATGGGTCGCGGTCGGCGACGACAAGGTGGTCGCGACCCTGCGCGGCCGGCTCGGCGGGACGGTGGAGACCGGTGCGACCCACCACTCCGGAGGCAGCGATGACGGAGGGAAGGAAGGCAACGAAGGCAACGAAGGGAAGGAAGGCAACGGGGGGAGCGGGGGGAACGAGGAGCACTCGGGTCACGACATGAGCTGACCGCGTGCCACGGCCCACACCCGCGAGGTGCGGATGTGGGCCGTGGGAGATGCGGGGGAACGGGGCCGAGAGGCCCGGTGGTTGCTCAGACGGTGGGGCGGTGCCTCACTGTTGCCGGGAGGGGCACTAGCACTTCTTACCGTCGTTGATGCAGCTGACCACCTCGTTCATCACGCCCTCGTCGAAGACGTTGATGAAGTCACCGTGGTCGGTGATGGGCTTGTGCAGCTGCTCCGGGAAGGAGTCGAGAGCGAAGCCGGGGCCCGGCGGCACGTCGTAGACGATGCGCTGCTGGAGCTGCGGGATCGCCTGGAAGCCGTTCTGGCAGTTGCCGTTCTCGTCGGCGAACGCCACGTGGTCGCGGTGGTTGGCACTGTCGGCGTTCTGGCCGTCCCAGCAGCTCTGGAACTTGAAGCTACGGACCACCTGGCTGCCCTCGGGGCAGATCGGGTACTTGTCCTTGAGCTGGCGGTCCTCGAATCCGGTGCAGCTCCACGAGGCGTTGGCGTTGGCGTCACCGTTGGTGAGGGCCTTGGCGTCACCCGTGATGATGCGCAGGAACCGCGGCATGGCGGTGACCTTGGCCTGCGCGTTGCCCGCGAAAGTCAGCGTCACCTCGGACGGAGTCTGGATCTCTCCGACGTTGCCTTCCTTGCCGCCGCCGTCCGCATTGGCGTCGGCCTCGGCCTTTCCGTTCTGGAGGCGCAGGACCGGCCAGTAATACGTGGACTTGTCGCCCTGGTTCTGGCAGCTGGTCTCACCGGCGGCCAGGGAATCGTCCGTCGCGAACGCGGTGTTGCCCTGGTTACCGACGTAGTCGTGCATGTGGTGCGCGCCGTTGGTCACACCGGGGGCGACGATGACGTTGTCCGAGTTGAAGAGCCCGTTCTCGTTCACCCCGCAATTGGTCGCGAAGGTACCCGTCGAGGCGTTGCCACCGTTCTGGGGCTGCTGGACGTTCGGCTGGACGCTGTTGATGTCGACGAAGTCGCCGGCCTCGGGGCCGTTACCGGCCTGACCGCCGCCTCCGCCCTGGTTGCCGCCATCCTGGCCACCATTCTGGCCGCCGTCCTGGCCGTTACCCTGACCGCCGTTCTGGCCCTGGCCCTGACCACCGTTCTGACCATTACCCTGACCGCCGTTCTGGCCTTGGCCCTGGCCGCCGTTCTGGCCGTTGCCCTGGCCGCCGTTCCCGCGGCCCTTGCCGCGGCCCTTGGCGAGAGCGTTGTCCGTCTGCATCGAGCAGGCGGAGAGACTCTCCAGACCCTGCGGCCGCTCTCCGGACCTGCCCATCGCGATGGAGATCCGGTCGAGGGCGGCTACCCGCTTGGACTTCAGCGGGCCGAGGATGGCGTTGTCGACGAACTTGGAGTCCTGTGCGATCGCCGCCTTCGAGTCGGCGAACCGCTTGTAGGCCTCGGTGATCTGGGTGTCCATCTTCGCGAGCTCGCGGTCGACCTCGGCTCGGGCCGCTTCCGGGACGCCCGCCAGTTTGTCCTGGTTCGCCACGTCGGGGCAGACGATGGTCGATGCCTGCCCGACGTTCTGGCTCCGCGGAGAGGACTGGCCGGACTTGCCTTCACCCGCGGATGCGTAGACATTGACCGCTACCAGCCCACCCCCGCCCAGGAGCAAGGCAGCCGAGGCGGCGATCGCCCGGTTTGCCAGTGTGGAGCGTTTTCTCGATGTTCGTGCCATGGAACTAACTCCTCAAGCTTCGTTGCCGGTTACGGGAAAATCGCGGCAGGGGGAGAAGCGAAGCGCACCGATTCATACGCACGCTACGCACGGGGTGTTCAGCCGCTCGGGAAATTCATAGGAACCTCCATCAGCAAACCGGGCGGATGCGCATGATTGAGGAGAGGTGTTCCTTACCGTCGCCGAGTGGTCCAAGAACGGCCTTATGGGCGGGCGTGGTTGAGGACGGCGGGGTGGTGGAGGCCGCCCGGAGTCGGCGGCCGGGCAGGTCGGCGCGCGGTCATTGAGCAGGTCTCAGCAGGTCTGAGCAGGTCTGAGCAGGCAGGCACGCGAGGTGGATTGTCAGTGGTGCCTGGCACGATCGGAGACAGCGGGAAGAAGAGTGATCGAAGAGCGACAGGGGGGGGGCAGATCATGGCCATGTGGGACACCGGCCACTTCGACAGCGACACGGCGGTGGACTTCTCCGCCGACCTGGACGAGGCGTCGGCCGACCGGCGTACGGAGATCGTGCGGAAGGCGCTGGCCGACGCGGCCGGTACGTACGACTATCTGGACAGCGATGTCGCGGTGGTGGCCGTCGCGGCGGCCGCGCTGGTCGCCGAACAGTGCCCCGGGGGACCACCCGTGGAGACCGTGTACGGACCGGACGAAGCCCTGCCGCGCTTCCCCGAGGAGCTGAGGAGTCTCGCGGTGCGGGCCCTGGACCGGGTGATCGCGGACGGCTCCGGGCTTCGGGACATCTGGGTCGAGGCCGACGGTGAGAACGGTGAGTGGAACAAGGGGATCGCGGAGCTGCGGGGTGCTCTGGTGACGGCGATACCGGCGGAAGGGACGGCCGTACGGTCGGCACCGACGCCGCCACCTGAGTAGGCATGGCGGCGGCGCGGGCTCGGCGGAGCGTCGCCCTGGTGATGCGGTGCTCCGGTCACCGGTCGAGGACCTTCGCCTCCAACTCCGGTGCCAGGCCCACCGGCGGGCGATCGGGGCGCTGAGGTGCCTCGCCGCCGATCGAGCCGAGCCAGGACCAGGTGTCCGCGACCGTCTCCGCCACCGGGCGGCAACGCAGGCCCGTGGCAAGGGCCTTGGTGACATCGGAGCCGTACATCGTGTCGTGGAGCTCGCCCGGCGGCAGCCAGATCGGCAGCTCCGACCAGGGCTCGATCCCGGCGTCGAGGATCGGGTCCGGGTCGGTCCAGCGCAGTTCGGCGTCGGAGCGCGTGACGCGGACACAGGAGTCGAGCAGCTCACCCATGGTGGTGTGACCGGGCGGACTCGCCAGGTTGTACGGGCCGGCCAGGCCCGTCCGTACCGCGTCCAGCGTCCACTCGGCGAGATCGCGCGCGTCGATGTACTGCAACGGGTTGTCGCGGGGCCCCGGCGCCAGTACGGGCCCGCCCCGCGCGATCCGCCCCAGCCACCACGGCAGTCGGCCGATGTTCTCCCCGGGGCCGAGGATCAGACCGGCGCGCACCAGCAGCGCCCGGTCGCCGAAGGCCGCCTCGGCCGCCAGCTCACCACCCCGCTTGTCCAGGGGGTATTCGACCTGCTCGGCGTCCTGGGACGCGCCCGCCACCAGCGGGCCGTCCTCGGCGAGCCCGGCCGGGGTGGGATACGCGTAAACGGAACGGCTGGAGACATACGCGTACCGCCCGGCGCGGTCGGCCAGCAGCCGGGCCGCCGTACGCACCGCGGACGGGGCGGCCGACCAGGTGTCGACGACCGCGTCCCACTCGCCGCCGGCGAGGGCCGCCAGGCCGTCCGGGGTGGTGCGGTCGCCGAGCAGGACGGTCGCACCGGCCGGTGCCTCATGACGGCCGCGGTGGAAGACCGTCACCTGCCAACCACGTCTGAGCGCCGCCTCCGTGACGGCGCGGCCGACGAAATTCCGTACCACCGAGGATCAGGAGTCTCATGGAACCGACTCTGCCCGTGCCCCGGAGGGGAGGGCAGCGGAATTCGCTGCCAGGTGAATCATGGACAGCCGGTATCTGCCGCGCGCACCCGTCGGGATGGCAACATGTGCGGACCATGACAGATGCCCGATCGCCGATACGCGCCGTGCGGGCCGTGGCCTTCGCCGCGGTATGCGTGACTCTGGCGGCACTGGGGCATGCGTTCGCAGCCGGCGCGCCCGGAGCGTCCGGAGTCACTGGCGGGTTCGGAGTCACTGGCGCGTTCGGCGCTTCCAGCGCGTCCGGCCACGGGATTCCGGCCGGAACGCTGTGGGCCGCCTTCGGAGTGACCGGGGGAGTGGCCTGGCTCGCGGGCGGACGGCGCCGAGGCGTCGGCTCGATCGGAGCCGGGCTGCTCACCGTCCAGGGCATCCTGCACCTGATCTTCGCCGACGCCCTGCCGTTCCGACCGTCCGCGTCCTTGCACGAGCCTCATGCCACCGACGGGGGCATGGGGACGGGTACGGGCTCCGGCGCGAGCACGGCCGTCGATGTGGGGACGGCCGTCGATGTGGGTACGGCGGCGGGTGCGAGTACGGGTGCGGGCGCGGGCTTTGGGTCCGAGGGGAAGACCGCCCTGCTGGCAGCTGTCACCGACGGTTCGGCCGGAATGCTCGCCGTCCACCTCCTCGCGGCGGTCGTCTGCGCGCTGTGGCTGGCGCGGGGCGAGGCCGCGTTCCTCCGGCTCGCGCAGGCCGTCGGGGCCCTGGCCTTCTCCCCGCTCCGGCTGCTGTTCACCGGGACACGGCTGCCCGCCGCACCGCGGCTGATCCGGCCCGGCCCCGGGGCCCCCGCCCCGCACCGGTTCCGTGGCGTTCTCCTCGCGCACACCCTGTCGCAGCGCGGCCCGCCCACGCGCCGTACCGCACGCGCCACGGCCCCGAGAGCCGCTGTCATCACTGCTGTCATCACCGCTGTCTGAGCGTTGGCCGGCGGCCGGGGGCCCATGTCCTCATGCCCCACGCCGAAGCCAACTCCTAGGACAGTCATGGCCATTGACGACTCCATACAGGTCCCAGCGACCGACGACGACCAACCCGTCACCGACCCCGACCCCGACCCCGCGCCCAAGGCCGAGCCCGCCCCTTCGCCCAAGGCCGAGCCCGATTCTCCCGCCGAGCGCAAGGCAGGTACCGACACCCCGTCCGGCTGGAGATCCTTGCGGCCTCTCGTGCTGCGCCTGCACTTCTACGCGGGACTTCTGATCGCCCCGCTTCTTCTGGTCGCCGCCACCAGCGGATTCCTCTACGCGCTCTCCTTCCAGGCGGAGAGGGTGGTCTACCGCCATGAGCTGCGGGTGCCGGTCGGGGAGCGCACCGTCCCGCTCTCCGACCAGCTCAACGCCGCCCGGACCGCCAACCCGGACGGCAAGATCACTTCCGTACGGCTCCCGTCCGAGGACGGCGCCACCACCCGGGTCCTGATGACCTCGCCCAAAGTCGAGGAGGGCAAGTCCCTCGCCGTCTTCGTCGATCCGTACACCGCCGAGGTACGGGGACTGCTGACCACCTACGGCACCTCGGGCGCCCTCCCGCTGCGCACCTGGATCTCCGAGCTGCACCGCCACCTCCACCTGGGGGAGTCGGGCCGTGTCTACAGTGAACTCGCGGCCAGCTGGCTCTGGGTGGTGGCCCTCGGCGGACTGCTGCTCTGGGTCACGCGCAGGCGCGCCTCGCAACGTGAGTTGCGGCGTGAATCGCAGAGTGGGTTGAACAGTCCGTCGAAGAGCTCTTCGAAGCGCGCGCTGCTCCTGCCCGAGGCCGGTGCCGCCGGCCGGCGGCGGACGCTCTCCCTGCACGGGTCCGTCGGACTGTGGGCGGTGACCGGTCTCGTACTGCTCTCCGCCACCGGTCTGACCTGGTCGAAGTACGCGGGCGAGAACATCACCGCGCTCAAGGACCAGCTCGGCAGCAACACACCTGTTGTCTCCGCCACGCTCGACGGAGGCACCGGCGGAGCGGGTGGCGGCGGCCATGAAGGCCACGAAGGCATGGAAGGCATGGAGAACATGCCGGGCATGGACGGTATGGAGGGCATGGACGGTAAGGACGTCGGTGTCGATCTGGCGGTCGTCGCCGCGCGTCAGGCCGGTCTCGACGGACCGATCACGGTGACCCTGCCGACCGAGGGCAAGGGGTATGTCGTCGCGCAGGCGGACAACCAGTTCCCCGTCCGCCTCGACTCGGTCGCCGTCGATCCGGCCACCGGCGCGGTCATGGACGAACTGCGCTTCGCCGACTATCCCGTGCTCGCCCAGCTCACCCGCTTCGGTATCGACGCCCACATGGGTGTCTTCCTCGGGCTCGCCAACCAACTCGCGCTCGCGGCGCTCGCCCTCGCGCTGATCGCGATCATCTTCTGGGGCTACCGGATGTGGTGGCTGCGCAGGCCCACCAAGGAACGGAAGCTGAGCGCGGGACGGCCGATGCCGCGCGGCGCCTGGCGGAAGGTACCGCTGACCGTACTGCTCCCGGTCGCGGCCGTCGCCGCTCTGGTCGGCTGGTTCGTTCCGCTGCTGGGCATCAGCCTGCTGGTGTTCCTCGTCGTGGACGGGGCGCTGGGGCTGGGGTTGGGGCTGCGGTCTCGTACCCGGACGGCCCGAGCCGGTCGCGTACAGCCATAGGTACGTGGGAGGAGCCCTGCCGATCCGTCGTTCGGCAGGGCTCCGTACGGCGCTGTGTCGTGTTCCGTACAGAGCCGTTGTGTTCCGCACCCGCTCGGGCAGGTCAGGGCGCGTACTTGTAACCGACCCGCCGTACGGTCCGGATGGTGTGGCGGTGCTCGGCCCCCAGCTTGCGGCGCAGCCGCGCCACATGGACATCGACGGTCCGCCCGTCGCCCACATGTCCGTAGCCCCAGACGGTCGTCACCAACTGGTCGCGGGTGTGCACCCGGTGGGGATGAGCCACGAGGTGGGAGAGCAGCTCGAATTCGAGATACGTGAGGTCCAGCTGCTGCCCGTCCACGACGGCGGTCCGCTGAGCGTCGTCGATCCACACCGGCCCGCGTCCGCCTCCGGCCGCCGCGCCGGGCCGAGAACTGGTTCCGATTCCGAATCCTGTTCCGGGGCCGGGGCCGGGGCCGGTTCCGGTCCGGGGCGAGCCCGCGTCCGTACTGCCGCCGTGGTGGAGCCCGGCGTTGATGTCGGCGGAGAGGTACGGCGCCGAGGCGGCCAGCGCGGCGGCGTGCTGGTCGGCCGGTACGAGCACGAGATAGCCGACCATCGGCGGCTGTCCCGGCAGCGAAGGCAGCGTGTGCTGGGGCGCGGGCAGCCAGGTCGCCCCCGGCGGCAGGAAGTCCACGACGTGACCGGCCGGGTAGGAAGCCGGGGAAGAGGGCGGTGCGAAGGAGGACGGGGAAGCCGGGACGGTCTCGTCCCGGTCGACGGCCCGGAGCCGGTGGCGGCGGCCGGACGGTTCGGCCGGACGCTGGCCGTGTGCGGTGGCGGTCGCTGTGGTGGTCGCGGCGGAGAAGGAACGGGAGTTCGCCATGAGGGGTCAGCTCTTTCGCGCGAAGGAGTCGTCGAGTCGACAGAGAAAGACGGGACGTACGTCTCGCGGCGGCCGAAGGCCTGGCCTGACAGGAGGCTTTAGAGGGCCGACGCGTTCCTCGCGTGGCAACACACCCGGTCGAAGTCGTGGTGCTGCCGGGACGGCCAGAACGGCTCAAGGTCGAAACGACCTGTCGCGGTGTACTGGAAGCTGGCCATGCCCCCATTGAAGCAGATACCCGGGGAGCGCAGCAGGCCCCTTTCATCTGTCGATACGGACTCTCCGCGTCCGGCCGCTGCCCCTTGGTGCTCGGCGCAGGCCGGAGGGACGTCCGATGGAGCCAGGACGGAGCCTGCCGGGGCCATGGCGGAAGTCCGACGCAGGCCCGGCGGTAGCCTGGCGGAAGTCAGGCCGATGCGATGCTCGGTTGGCGCCCGGCCGTGCGCTCAACCGGTCAGCCGCTTCCGCCAGTCGAGCCCCTCCACCAGGATCGACGTGCCCGGCGAACCGTCCCACTCCACGGTCAGCCCCGCCTCGGCCAAGGCTGCTGTGACCTCCCGGCCGATGGCCGCCGTGGTCGTTTCCGAGTCGTCGAACCCGCCGTAGTAGAGCGTCAGCCCGTGTCCCGCCGCCACACTCTCCGTGCACTGCGTGTGGAAGAAGACGAAGCCGCGCTCGGCCTCCTTGTCCGGGCCCGAACGCTCGGCGCCTATCTCCGAGAGCCCGCAGCCCCGGCAGCAGGCGAAATTCTCCCGGGCGGTGATTCCCCGGGCGTCCAGGGCGGCGAAGACCGCGGTGATCCGCTCGGGATCCGTCACGCCGTCCCACCGCGCCTGCTCATCGAGCCGCTCCCGCCACAACCGGTTCACGACGCGCCACGCCTGCGGACGCGAGACGGGCCGGGTGTCCCCGTCGACCAGCCAGTCCTCGGCGGCCTCGGCGAGCCGGGCCCGTCCGTCGTATCCCTGCCGGAGCAGCCCGCGTACGTACTCCTCGATCCGCTGCTCGACCTCCGGGTCGAGCTCGGGCACGGGCTCCGGCCCGCCCAGATCGGCCGGCGTCCAGGAGAGCCCGGCGTCCCAGCCGTCCTCCCGGCGCGCCCAGCCCACCAGGGCCCGTGCGACCGCGTCCGGGTCCGCCTCCGCCACCTCCGTACCGAAGTGGCGCTCCGGCGATCCGTCCCGGTGCTCCAGGGTGTAGCCGCCGCCCTGTTCGTGCCAGACCTGGATGAAGACGTCGGGCAGGTCCGGTATCCACGTGACCACCAGGAAACGGTCGCCGTGGCCCCCGATCCGCGCGGTCAGTTCCGCGAGCAGCTCCGAGGAGACACGCACGTGCTCCCGCCCGCTCTCCGTCAACACCTTGACAGGCAGCATGAGATCACCCTGACAGACACCACTGTCAGTGAGGGGGCCGGTCGCCATACGGCGACCGGCCCCCTCACTGACAGTGGTGATGCGGCAATGCGGCGATGCGGGCCGGCGTCAGACCTGTCCGGCCTTCTCCAGCGCGGTGCAGCAGGTGTCGACCATCAGCCGTGTGACCACGTACGGGTCGACGTTGGCGTTCGGCCTGCGGTCCTCGATGTAGCCCTTGGCGTCCTGCTCGACCTGCCACGGGATACGGACCGAGGCGCCGCGGTTGGAGACGCCGTAGCTGTACTCGTTCCACGGGGCGGTCTCGTGCAGACCGGTCAGCCGGTCGTCGATGCCCGCGCCGTAGTTCTTGACGTGGTCGAGCGGCTTGGAGCCCTCGCCCAGCGACTCGCACGCGGTGATGATCGCCTCGTACCCCTCGCGCATCGCCTTCGTGGAGAAGTTGGTGTGCGCGCCCGCGCCGTTCCAGTCGCCCTTCACCGGCTTCGGGTCGAGCGTCGCGGAGACCTCGAAGTCCTCGGCGGTGCGGTAGAGCAGCCAGCGGGCGATCCACAGCTGGTCCGAGACCTCCAGCGGCGCCAGCGGACCGACCTGGAACTCCCACTGCCCCGGCATGACCTCGGCGTTGATGCCGGAGATGCCCAGCCCTGCCTTGAGGCAGTTGTCCAGGTGCGCCTCGACGATGTCACGGCCGAAGATCTCGTCGGAGCCGACGCCGCAGTAGTAGCCGCCCTGCGCGGCCGGGAAGCCCCCCTCGGGGAAGCCCAGCGGGCGGGCGCCCTTGAAGAACGTGTACTCCTGCTCGATACCGAAGATCGGCTCCTGGCCCGCGAACCGCTCCGCGACCTCGGTCAGTTGCGCACGCGTGTTGGACACGTGCGGCGTCAAGTCGATGTTCAGGACCTCGCACATGACGAGGACATCGCCCCCGCCGCGGATCGGGTCGGGACAGGAGAAGACCGGCTTCAGCACTCGGTCGGACGCGTGGCCCTCGGCCTGATTGGTGCTCGACCCGTCGAAACCCCAGATGGGCAGCTCGGCCCCGTCGTTGAGGATCTTCGTCTTCGAGCGCAGCTTGGCTGTCGGCTCGGTGCCGTCGATCCAGATGTACTCAGCCTTGAAGGTCACGGGGCCTCATCCTTTGCGGGTGCAGCAGGTATGCCCCGCAGCTTGGCAATATGTGATTTCCCGGCTGTTGCTCGTCCGTGAACCACGCGTAACTCGGGTGGCTCGGGAAACCCGGCCGACTCGGGAAACCTGGCCGGCTCAGAGGGCTCCCCGTACCGCCGACGCCTCCGGCCACCTCCCCGTACCGCCTCCCACCCGGCACACTGACCGTCATGAGCATGAGCAAGCCACGTATCGGACTCCTCGGCACCGGCCCCTGGGCGGAGCGTACGCACGCCCCCGCGCTTGCCGCCCACCCGGGACTCGAATTCCGCGGCGTCTGGGGGCGGCGCCCGGAGGCCGCCGCCGCGCTCGCCGCCGCCCACGACATCACCGCCCACTCCGGCGAGGCCGGCCTGGACGCGCTGTTCGCCGAGTGTGACGCCGTCGCCTTCGCCCTGCCGCCGGACGTCCAGGCGCCGCTGGCGGCACGGGCCGCGGCCGCCGGATGCCATCTGCTGATGGACAAGCCGGTCGCGACGACCGTGGCGGGGGCCCGCGAGGTGGCGGACGCGGCGGCGAGCGCCGGGGTCGCGTCCGTGGTCTTCTGCACGCTGCGGTTCGCGGCGGGTACGGCGAGCTGGGTGGGCGAACAGGCCGCGAGGGGCGGCTGGTTCAGCGCTCACGCGTACTGGCTCGGTGCCCTGTACGGTCGCGGCGCGGGCAGCCCGTACGCCGACTCGCCGTGGCGTCGCGAGAAGGGCGGCCTGTGGGATGTCGGCCCGCACGCGCTGTCCGCGCTGATCCCGGTGCTCGGCGATGTGACGGACGTGACCGCCGTACGCACCGAGCCGGACCTCACCCACCTGGTGCTACGGCATGTGTCCGGGGCGGCCAGCTCCGTGGCGCTGAGCCTGAGCGCGCCGAAGGAGGGCGCGGGCACGGGGCTGGAGCTCCGGGGCGAGCACGGCACGGCGGTGCTGCCGGAGAATTGGGGCCACCCGGTCGCGTCGTTCGGGGCGGCGCTGGACGCGCTGCTGGAGGCGGCCCGTACGGGACAGCCGCACGACTGCGACGTACGGTTCGGGCTGCGGCTGACGGAGATCCTGGCGGAGGCGGAAGCACAGACCTGAGCGAAGGCGCGCGCGGACAGGAGTGGTGTCCGGCGAAGTTCCGCCGGACACCACCTGGAAGATCCCTACTGGTTGGCGCTCTGGACCTGTTCGATCCTGGCGTTACGGATCAGGAACTTGCCCGGCTCGCGGACCTGCTCGAACGCCTCGTTGTTCAGCAGGGCGCAGCTGCCGGACGTCGAAGTGATCTTCACCGTCGTGGACTTGTCGTTGTCGAGGTTGGTCACGCGGAGCGTGGTACCGATGGGGAACTGATTGCTGGAGGCGGCCGGGGCGCCGGCCTCGCCGGAGAGAGTGACGGTGGATCCGGCGCACACGACCTGGCCTGCGGCGTCACCGGCGTTCCCGGCACCTGCGGCATCCCCGGCGTCTCCGGCACCGGCGTCTCCGGCACCGGCGTCTCCGGCACCAGCGTCTCCGGCACCAGCGGCGCCGCCCGCGTCCGCCCCACTGCCCGCGTCCGCCTCGCCGCCCGCTTCAGCTGCTCCTCCCGCCGCTGCCCCGGAACCCGCCTCATCGGCGGCACCGGCACCGGCACCGCTGCTGCCCTCGCCCACCTCGCAGCCGGACGCCGCCTGCTTCCGCTTGATCTCCTCGATGACGGCGACACGGTTCGCGATCCGGGCCTCGGACTGCGCGTCCGGGGCGGCGCGCTGCGCGGCGATGAAGCTCTCGTTGTTGCTCAGGGCGGTGGCCAGCCCGTCGCAGGCCACTGACGCCTGACTCGTACCGGTCATCGCCACCGCCGTACCGCCCACCAGCGCTGCCGCGCCGACGAGCAGGGAAATCGTCTTCTTACGGCTCAGGGTCTTCTTACGGGACACGTGTGGGGGCTCCTGTCCCCGGCCGCGAAGGAACGGGGCCGGCTGGGTATCCGTGTGCCGTTACATACGAGCGATTCGGCCATTCCACTCACTCACCCGCCACATTGGTAACTCCAGTCGGCTGAAGGCGAGTTCGTCCAGGTGGCAGCGGACCGAACCGGCAGGCATCGGCCGAGACCTGCCTACGAGGACCGCCCAGCGAGGGGACCGCCCTACGAGGACCGCCCAGTGAGGGGACCGCCCGGAGAGGCCGGGGACCGCCCTATGACGACCGGCCGAGGGCGTCCCGTACCGCGTCGTCCGTGCGCGCCACCACGGCCGTACCGTCGTCCGCCGTGATGATCGGCCGCTGGATTAGCTTCGGATGCTTCGCGAGCGCCGCGATCCAGCGCTCCCGCGAACCGGCGTCCCGCGCCCACTCGTTGACGCCCAACTCCAAGGCGACGGCTTCCCCGGTCCGCGTGATGTCCCACGGCTCCAGGCCGAGCCGGCCGAGCACCTCCCGGATCTCGTCCTCGGACGGTACGTCCTCCAGGTAGCGCCGGACGGTGTACGAGGCGCCCTCCTCGTCGAGCAGTGTCAGCGCGCCACGGCACTTGGAACACGCGGGATTGATCCAGATTTCCATGCCGTCATCGTAATCGCCGGACCCGCGCCGGAACGGCCTCGCAGACTCCCGCAATCGCCTCCTCAAAGTGCCTCTGGCCAGGGGCGATTGTCAGTGGTGGGCAGTAAAATAGAGGTAGTTCGTGAGGGTCCAACCACTGTGCCGGGAGGTCGCCGATGGCCGTTGCCACAATCAGGACGAAACCCTTCGAGACACTGCCAACCACCGTTCGCAAGCCGCTGCCCGCAGGGCGGCCGCGTGAGTGGTACGAGACCCACAACCGCCGGCTCAAGGCCATGCGCCTCGCCATCGCCCTGCTCGACAGGGGGGTGTACGAGGCGGCGAGCGCGAGCAATCGCCGGATACGGAGCGAGGCGTCGCGGATCGGGATCCACCCGCCGTCCGACACCACCTGCCGTATGGTGCGCGCCTTGATCCGCTACAGCCGCTGACCGAGTGCCCTGCCACATCTGCTGCACCCGACACACCCGACACACCTGCAACACCGCGCCCCGCTCCGGCTCCCGTTCAGGGGAGGGCCGGGGCGGGGCGCCGCCATGACGCCGCCTGGATTTTCCGTACGGATGTATGGACTTTTCACGATGGCCCGGCTCGAACGGCAAGCGGGAGAGGAGGATACACATCGGATGACTTGATCCTCTGGAGGTGTCCGGACGATGCTTCGACGCGCACCATCTACATCTCAATCGTCAGAGATCCGAGGAATGGTGCGGCGAAGACGGTTCGCCGCGTTGCGAGACACTCGTACGAGCCGGCTCACCGGGGTATTGGTGGCCGCCCTGCTGCTGGTCACGGGCCTGGCCCCCACCGCCCCGGCTGCCCCGACAGCCCCGGGGCCCGACGGGGGAGCGCCCAGCACACTCCCCGCCCTCACCAACTGGACTGCGGAGAAGGGGAGTTTCACCTTCACCCGCCGTACGCGCCTGGTCGTCGATCCCCACGACCCCGGCGCGCGCCGGGCCGCCAGCACCCTCGCCCAGGATCTGCGGGCAGCGGGCCGGGGCACCGTACCGACAGCACACGGCACGGCCCACCCGGGCGACATCGTCATCGCCACCGCCCCCCGACGGTCGAAGGAGCTGGGCCGCGAAGGCTACGAACTCCGCGTCGGCGACCGCGTCCGTATCACCGGCGGCACCGGCACCGGCGCCTTCTACGGCACCCGCACCCTGCTCCAGCTCCTCGACACCGCCGGTGACACCGGTGACCGTGACCGCATCCCCTCCGGCCGCACCGTCGACATCCCGGCCTACCGCGAGCGAGGCGTGGGCGTCTGCGCCTGCTACATCCACGTCACTCCGCAGTGGCTGGAGAACCTCGTGCGCGACATGTCGTACCTCAAGCTCAACCAGCTGCTGCTGGAGCTGAAGGTGAAGAGCGACCGGCACCCCGAGGCCAACTCCTGGGGCTACTACACAAAGGACGAGATCAGGCGGCTCGTCGCCCTCGGCGCCCGGTACCACGTCACCATCATCCCGGAGATCAACTCCCCGGGACATATGGACCCCTGGCTCGAACACCGCCCGGACCTCCAGCTCACCGACTCCGACGGTAAGCCCCAGCCCTCGCGCCTCGACATCACCAGCCCCTCGGCCTTCTCCTACTACACCAGCCTCATGGACGAGTACGCCGAGGTCTTCACCGCGTCCGACTGGCACATGGGCGCTGACGAGTACATGCTCGGCTCCGACTTCGCGAAGTACCCGCACATCCTGGAGTACGCCCGCCGGACGTACGGTCCCGACGCCACGCCACAGGACGCCTTCATCGACTTCGTCAACCGCGTCCACGACTACGCGACGAGCAAGGGCAAGCGGCTCCGCATCTGGAACGACGGCCTCACCGGTGACAACACCATCCCCGTCAGAGCGGGCACGACCGTCGAGCACTGGCTCGGCGTCACGACCAAGCCCACCGACATCCTCGCCCAGGGCCATCCGCTGATGAACGCCTCGTACTCCCTCTACCTGGTGCGTGGCGGCTTTCATATGAACACCGAGTCGCTGTACGAGCAGCGGTGGGACCCGCGAAGCTTCGAGGGCGAGAAGGTCCCGGCCAGTACCAGCGCCACCAGCACGACCGGAGCCACCGGCATTACGGGCGCGAAGATCAGCCTCTGGCCCGACAACGGCCGGGGCGAGACCGAGAACGAGGTCGACGCGGCGATGTTCCTGCCGCTGCGCTTCATCGCCCAGACCACCTGGGGCGTACCGCATCCCGATCCGACCTACGCGGCCTTCGCCGCCCGAGCCGAGCTTGCCGGCCACGCCCCGGGACGGCACGACCTCACGCGCGTACCGGTTCCGGACGGTACGTACACCCTTCGCGACGCCGAGGGACAACTGCCCGCCAGGGACTGGCGTATCACCCGCACCTCCGACGGCTACGCCACGCTCAGGAACACCTCCACCGGCCGCTGCGCGGAGATCCGTGGCGGCCGGCTCACCCTCAACACCCCCCTGGAGCCGGGCACTCCGGTCACCGAGGAGACCTGCTCCGCCGCCAACACCTTGCAGCGCTGGCAGTTGACCCGCGTACGCGGCGGATACCACCTCACCAACGCGATCACGCGGATGACCGTGCATGTCGTCGAGGACGGCCGACTGGTGCAGTACCCGCCGGACCAACGACCTCCGGCGGTCTGGACGCTCACGTCCCAACCGGCCGGTACCACCCACTGAAGTCCCGGGAGGACAAAGGCACATGGCCATCAACAGGCGTCTGTTCGTCACGGGACTGGCAGTCCCGGCCCTGTCCGCCTACACGCCCGGACACGCGTCCGCCGTCACCCCCGGAAACGCGCCGGTACCCACCCCTGTAACCACGCTCACCCCCGCCGGAACCGAGCCGGAAACAACGTCCCGCATCCCGGTCGGCCCCGACGACACCCCGGACCAACTGGTGGCCAAGGCGGCGCGACTGCGCCCGACAGAACGCCAGATCGCCTGGCAACGCCTGGAACGAACGGCCTTCCTGCACTTCGGGGTCAACACCTTCACCGGCCTCGAATGGGGGACGGGCGACGAGGACCCCGACGTCTTCCAGCCGACCGGGCTCGACACCGACCAGTGGGCGCGCGCCTTGCGCGACGGCGGATTCACCCTCGCCATCCTCACCGTCAAACACCACGACGGCTTCGTCCTCTACCCGACCCGCTACACCGGCCACAGTGTCGCCTCCAGCACGTGGGAGGGAGGCCGAGGCGATGTGCTGCGCTCCTTCACCCGCTCCATGCGCCGCCACGGGATCAAGGTCGGTGTCTACATTTCCCCGGCCGACGAGAACCAGTACCTGCACGGCGTCTACGCCAACGGCAGCGCCCGCACGACTCGTACGATCCCCACACCGGCCCCGGCCGACCCCCGGACAAACAAGCCGGACGACCGGGCACAGAGGCCCAACGACCCAGCGCAGAAGCACGGGTGGCCCGCCCACACCCCCCACTTCCGCCTCCCCGCCACCGACTACGGCGCCCACATGCTCAACCAGCTCTACGAGATACTCACCGAGTACGGCCCGGTGGACGAGGTCTGGTTCGACGGCGCCCAGGGCCGGATCCCGCCCGACCAGGTCGAGGTCTACGACTGGGACAGCTGGTACGCGCTGATCCGCGCCCTGGCCCCGGAGGCCACCATCGCCGTCTCCGGTCCCGATGTGCGCTGGGTCGGCAACGAGGGCGGTTCGGCCCGCGAGAACGAATGGAGCACCGTCCCCGTCAAGGAGACGGACAACGGACGCACCGACTTCGCGCTCTCCTACGACACCCCTGACCAAGGCAGCCGCGAGGCCCTGGTCAGGGCCCAGCCCAGCACCGACTACCTCCAGTGGTGGCCGGCCGAGTGCGATGTCTCCATCCGCCCCGGCTGGTTCTTCCACGAGGAGGAACGGCCCAAGACCCCCGAGCAACTCACCGATCTCTACCTGAAATCGGTCGGCCGTAACGCCGTCCTGCTGCTGAACATCCCACCCGACCAGCAGGGCAGACTCCCCGCCCCCGACGTGGCGGCGCTGCGCGCCTTCGACGACCGGATACGCCGCGAACTGCCCAAGGACCTGGCCCGCGACTCCCGAGCCCACTCCGACGGCCACCACCCCACCCGAGCGACCGACGGAAACCCGGACACCTCCTGGACCGCCCCGGCTCCCTCCCGAGGCACCCTCACCCTGGACCTGGGCCACCCGCACCAGGTGGACCGCATCCGCCTGGCGGAAGACATCCGCCACGGCCAACAGGTCGAACGGGCCACGATAGAAGCGGAAACGCCCGAGGGCTGGACCCAAATCACCGAAACAACCACGATCGGCGCCAGCCGCATCCTGCTCCTGCCGACCCCGACAACAGCCCGCCGCTGGCGCCTACGAATCCTGACCTCGCGACAACCGGCCCACATAGCGCAGTTCGGCCTCTACCGCTCAGAACACCCCTGACGACACGACGAGTGAGGGCCGCCACCCGGGCGGGGTGGCGGCCCTCACTGTTACTGACACCAAGTCAGAGAACTGGTCGAGCGGTGCACACGCGGTACACGAGAGACATCTTTAGATGTCGAAGTACAGCTCGAACTCGTGCGGGTGCGGGCGCAGCTGGAGCGGGGCGATTTCCTTGGTGCGCTTGTAGTCGATCCACGTCTCGATCAGGTCCGGCGTGAAGACGCCGCCCGCGAGCAGGTACTCGTGGTCCGCTTCCAGGGCGTCCAGGACGGCCGGGAGGGAGGTCGGGACCTGGGCGACTCCCGCGTGCTCCTCGGGGGCCAGTTCGTAGAGGTCCTTGTCGATCGGCTCGGCCGGCTCGATCTTGTTCTTGATGCCGTCCAGGCCCGCGAGGAGGAGGGCCGAGAAGGCCAGGTACGGGTTCGAGGACGGGTCCGGGGCGCGGAATTCGACGCGCTTGGCCTTCGGGTTCGAGCCCGTGATCGGGATACGCATCGCCGCGGAGCGGTTGCGCTGCGAGTAGACCATGTTGACCGGGGCCTCGAAGCCGGGGACCAGGCGGTGGTACGAGTTCACCGTCGGGTTGGTGAAGGCCAGCAGCGACGGGGCGTGCTTGAGGATGCCGCCGATGTAGTAGCGGGCGGTGTCCGAGAGGCCCGCGTAGCCCTGCTCGTCGTAGAAGAGCGGCGTGCCGCCCTGCCACAGGGACTGGTGGACGTGCATGCCGGAGCCGTTGTCACCGAAGATCGGCTTGGGCATGAAGGTCGCGGTCTTGCCGTTGCGCCAGGCGACGTTCTTCACGATGTACTTGAAGAGCATCAGGTCGTCGGCCGCGGCGAGCAGCGTGTTGAACTTGTAGTTGATCTCGGCCTGGCCGGCGGTGCCGACCTCGTGGTGCTGGCGCTCGACCTGGAGGCCGGACGCCTCCAGCTCCAGGGAGATCTCGGCGCGCAGGTCGGCGAAGTGGTCGACCGGCGGGGCCGGGAAGTAGCCGCCCTTGTAGCGGACCTTGTAGCCGCGGTTGTCCTCGACCGCACCGGTGTTCCAGGCGCCGGCCTCGGAGTCGATGTGGTAGAAGCCCTCGTTGGCGGTGGTGTTGAAGCGCACGCTGTCGAAGACGTAGAACTCGGCCTCGGGGCCGAAGAACGCGGTGTCCGCGATGCCGGTGGAGGCGAGGTAGGCCTCGGCCTTCTTGGCGATGTTGCGCGGGTCGCGGCTGTACTGCTCGCCCGTGATCGGGTCGTGGATGAAGAAGTTGATGTTCACTGTCTTGTCACGGCGGAACGGGTCCACCCGCGCGGTCGACAGATCCGCGCGCAGCGCCATGTCCGACTCGTGGATGGCCTGGAAACCACGGATCGAGGAGCCGTCGAAGGCCAGCTCCTCGTTCGGGTCGAACGCCTTCGCCGGGATCGTGAAGTGCTGCATCACGCCAGGCAGGTCGCAGAAGCGGACGTCGACGAACTTGACGTCCTCGTCCGCGATGAACTTCTTGGCCTCGTCGGCGTTCTGGAACATCCAGCTCCTCCTCCTCCCGACCCGGGGAGGGGCGGGGGTTATCGCTCGGTCGTGCGGCCAGTGCGGTGGCACACGCTGGAGCCGACCATAGGTATCCAGGATTTCTCAAGCATGACCCATTTGTTTCGCCTAAGTTAACCGGCCCGGGTGCGCGCCGGGGCGTACGGCGGTGGCGCACCCCCGTTCAGGCCGTCGGCGCACGCTCGTTCAGGGCGGCGGCGCACCCCCGTCCAGAGGGGGCGGAGCCGGTCGCAGTACCGTGGACGGGTGGACAACAGGCAAGCAATCGGATCGTGGCTGTCCGGGCCGCGTGCGGCCGCCGAGAGTATGGGCGTCGACTTCGGTTACCGAGGCCAGCGGCTCGGTCTGCCGGAACAGGGGCCGGGCTCGGTCGCCCCGCTCGGGCGGCGCGTCGGCGCTCTTTTCGTCGACTGGGCCCTCTGCATGCTGATCGCATACGGGCTGCTCGCCGGGCGTGACGGCCAGACGACGGGGAACTGGGCGCTCGGCGTCCTTCTCGTACTGAGCCTTCTGACCGTCGGTACGGTCGGCTTCACCCCCGGCAAGCGCCTGTTCGGGCTGCGCGTCATCGCCGAGAACGGCGGCAGGCTCGGTTTCGGCCGCGTTCTCGTACGTACCGTGCTGCTCTGCCTCGCCATCCCCGCGCTCGTCTGGGACCGCGACCGACGCGGACTGCACGACCGGCTCGCCCGCGCCGTACAGGTACGGATGTAGCAGGTACGGATGTAGGTCGCCGCAAGTACGTACGGATGTAGTTCGCCCCGCGTGCGGGGCGCGGCGGGCGCCCCGGCCCGTCGCGGGGTCATGCGCCCGAAGGCTATGCGCCCGGAACAACTTGAAAGGGCGGTCCGGAACTCTCGTTCCGGGCCGCCCTCATGTGTGTACTGCCTGTACGTGTGCGGTCAGCGCGTCTTTCCGCCGCGCGGCATCCGCATCCCCTTCGGCATCGGCCCCTTCGGCAGCGGCATGTTGCTCATCAGGTCGCCCATCGCCCGCAGTCGGTCGTTGGTCGCCGTCACCTGCGGGCCCGCCAGCACGCGCGGCAGCTTCAGCATGGTCGTACGGACCTTCTTCAGCGGCACCTGGCCCTCGCCGTCGCCGACGATGATGTCGTGCACCGGCACATCCACCACGATGCGCGCCATCTTCTTCTTCTCGGCCGCCAGCAGGCTCTTCACCCGGTTCGGGTTGCCCTCGCCCACCAGCACGATGCCCGCCTTGCCGACGGCCCGGTGGACGACGTCCTGGCTGCGGTTCATCGCGACCGCCGGGGTCGTGGTCCAGCCACGGCCGACGTTCTCCAGGACGGCCGCCGCCGCTCCCGGCTGGCCTTCCATCTGCCCGAAGGCGGCCCGCTCGGCCCGGCGGCCGAAGACGATCGCCATCGCGAGGAACGCCAGGATGAAGCCCAGGATGCCCAGATAGATGGGGTGGTTGATCAAGAAGCCGATCGCGAGGAAGACACCGAAGGTGACGATTCCCACACCCGCGAGGACAAGACCGACCTTGGAGTCAGCCCGCCTGGTCATCTTGTAGGTAAGGGCGATCTGCTTCAGTCGCCCCGGGTTCGCAGCAGTGTCTGCGTTTTCCTTCCTCGCCATGTCCAGAAGTTTACGTGGCCTGGGAGGAGCGGTCCGACACCGCCTCCAGTACATGCTGCGTCTCGACCCGGTCCTTGGCCCGGCGCCGGTCCTCCAGGACCGCTGTCCAGGCGTTGCGGCGGGCCGTGCGCTGGCCGCTGCTCAGGAGCAGGGACTCCACGGCACGCAGCGCGCCGGCGACGGAGGGCAGGGCGGGCAGCACGGGCAGGGCATGCGGGGCGATGGCGGCGCGGGTGGTGGTGGCGCGTGTGGAGCCGGTGGCGCGGGCGGTGGTGGCTGCCGCCTTGGCTTCGGTGATGTGTCGTACCGGCGCGACCTGCATGATGGCGATCCCCTCAGGAGCGGGTGGAGAGCTGAAGGCGATGACGGATGTGCGCTGTGCGGGAGAGCGGGAGAGCGGCTTGTGCGGCGGAAGATCAGGGGGAACGGGCTTACGCGAGAAGAACGGATGTGCGCGGTGCGTAGAGCCAGCGTCACTCACTGGTGTTACCAGGGCGTGACCGACCGGTCAAACGCGGATGAAACCCTGATACGTGACCCCGGAAGCGACAACGCGGCCCCTGCTCCACTCCCGACCTGCGGGAGAGAGTACGGGCCGCGTCGCCAACGCCTCTACCGGCGAGTAGTCACTTGTGCGCCGATTCACACGGCCTGGCCGACCGTCGCTTCCGTCTCGCGTCGCTCCATCGCCTGCTGGAACAACCGGCCGGCGCGGTACGAAGAGCGCACCAGCGGTCCCGACATCACTCCGGAGAAGCCGATCTGGTCGGCCTCGTCCTTCAGTTCCACGAACTCGTGCGGCTTCACCCAGCGTTCGACGGGGTGGTGCCGCACCGACGGACGCAGGTACTGCGTGATCGTGATCAACTCGCAGCCGGCCTCGTGCAGATGCCGCAGCGCCTCGCTGACCTCCTCGCGAGTCTCGCCCATGCCCAGGATGAGGTTGGACTTCGTGATCAGGCCTGCCTCGCGGGCGCGCGTGATCACTTCGAGGGAGCGCTCGTACCGGAAGCCGGGACGGATCCGCTTGAAGATCCTCGGCACCGTCTCGACGTTGTGCGCGAGCACCTCGGGCCGGGAGGAGAAGACCTCGGCCAACTGCTCGGGCACCGCGTTGAAGTCGGGGATCAGCAGCTCGACCTTCGTGCCGCCCGCCTCGCGCTCCGCCGTCATCGAGTGGATCTGGCGCACGGTCTCCGCGTACAGCCAGGCGCCGCCGTCCTCCAGGTCGTCGCGGGCGACGCCGGTGATCGTCGCGTAGTTCAGGTCCATCGTGACGACGGACTCACCCACCCGGCGCGGCTCGTCACGGTCCAGGTCCGCCGGCTTGCCCGTGTCGATCTGGCAGAAGTCACAACGCCGCGTGCACTGGTCACCGCCGATGAGGAAGGTCGCCTCGCGGTCCTCCCAGCACTCGAAGATGTTGGGACAGCCGGCCTCCTGGCAGACCGTGTGCAGGCCCTCGCTCTTCACGAGTTTCTGCAGCTGTTGGTACTCGGGGCCCATTTTCGCCCGGGTCTTGATCCACTCGGGCTTGCGCTCGATGGGGGTCTGGCTGTTCCGGACCTCCAGGCGCAGCATCTTGCGTCCGTCGGGTGCGACAGCGGACACGTCCGGCACCTCTCTCTGCTGGCGCGGCATTCGATTCTTCGGCGAACACCAGGTTACGCCCGTTATTTGCGCGGCATTACGTCAGGCCAACCCGTGGCCAAAGGGGCGCATTCCCCCGGACGGCCGGTTGAGCGGCCCCAGGGGCTCACAAGGCCCCGTAGGGCCCCGTTACGCCTATACGGTCACGTGCTCGACCTCACGCCCGGCCCCGGCCGTACGCTCCACCTCGCGCGGCTTCGGCTCCGCGCGCTCCAGCACGTCCCGCAGATGCCTCTCCACCACCGGGAGGACATCCCCGATCGTGATCTCCCGGCCCAGTTCGTACGCGAGCGAGGTCACACCCGCGTCCCGGATCCCGCACGGCACGATCCGGTCGAACCAGGTGTTGTCCGGATTCACGTTGAACGAGAAGCCGTGCATCGTCACACCCTTGGCCACCCGGATACCGATCGCCGCGAGCTTGCGGTCCTCCCGGCGCTGGCCGGCGTTGGACGGGGCGTACTCCGGGCCGTTCAGCCGCGCGTCGAACTCCTCGTCCGCCACCCGGGGATCGAAGTCCAGCGAGAGCCCGCCCGGCGCGGGCCGCTCGTGCACCGGATCTCCCAGCACCCACACCCCGCTGCGGCCCTCGATCCGGGATGTCTCCAGCCCGAACTCGGCGGCCGTACGGATCAGGGCGTCCTCCAGCCGGCGCACATGCGCGACGACATCCACGGGGCGCGGCAGCTTGAGGATCGGGTAGCCCACGAGCTGGCCGGGACCGTGCCAGGTGATCTTCCCGCCCCGGTCCACATCGACGACCGGGGTGCCGTCCAGCGGGCGCTCAGCGTCCGCCGTACGCCGTCCGGCCGTATAGACCGGCAGATGCTCCAGCAGCAGACAGGTGTCGGGAATCTCGTCCGCGAAGCGGGCGGCGTGGACGCGGCGCTGCTCCTGCCATGCCTCCTGGTACTCGACGGATTCTTCGCCGAACCCCAGACGGATGTACCGCAGCTCACTCACGGCCGAGCCTCCTTAGAACCCTCAACGTGCGCGTGTCGCGCCCTCGCCACTGTACGGCGGCTCCCCGCGCGACGGCCGGGCAGGTGCTCCGGGGCCCGCCCCGGGGAAGGCCCGGAAGCGGGTCTCGAAGCGGGTCTCGAAGCGGGCCCGGACCGGTGTGGTCATCAACGCCGTCGATCCTCACACGAACGGATGAATATGGGGCGAAGGTGGTGGTCACGCCGTTCCCGGCCGCTAAATTCGCGCCGTTCCATGTGGGCTGCTCTCGGGCCCGGAAGGCAGGAGACCGTACAGCTGATGTCGGAACGACCTCCGCAGCGCATCCCCAACCGCCAGCTCGCCGCACTCATCTCGGAAGCCGGATTTTCCCACGCGGGCCTCGCCCGCCGAGTGGATCAACTCGGCCTCGAACACGGCCTCGACCTGCGGTACGACAAGACATCCGTGACGCGTTGGCTGCGCGGACAGCAGCCCCGCGGCACCACCCCCGCACTGATCGCCGAGGTCTTCACCCGCAGGCTCGGCCGCCGCTTGTCCGCGCAGGATCTGGGCCTGGACGCCTGTGCGCCCGTCTATGCGGGCCTCGAATTCGCGTCCACCCCCGAGGAGGCCGTCGACATCGTCGGCGGACTGTGGCGCAAGGACTCCGGCAGCCACACCGAACTGCGCAAGATCGCGTTCACCCCGGCGGGCCTCGTCGTCCCCAGCCGCGACTGGCTGATCGGACGCCCCGACGAGCGGGTCGGCCACCCCGGCCTCGTCCCGCCGAACGGCACGCGCCTGCCCGTCCCCGTATCCGCCGTCGTCCCGGTCCCCGTCCAGACGCGGACCGGCGTCCCGCAGCGGCCGGGCGGTGTGCAGGGGCCGGGCGGGGTACCGGTGCGGCCCGCCGGGCCGCTTCGTCCCGGCACCCCCGTCAGACCACCAGGCAGCCTCCCCCGGCAGCGCACCGAACGCGCGGCCGGCCAGAAGGTGACCGAAGGAGACGTCGCCGCCCTGCGTTCGGTCAGCGACCTGTTCGGCACCCTGGACCAGGCCTACGGCGGCGGCCACGCACGCCAGGCCCTCGTCCGGTACCTGGAACACGAAGCCGAGCCCATGCTGCGCGGTCTGTACGGGGAGACCACCGGGCGCAGGCTCTTCGCCGCTGCCGCCGATCTGACCCGGCTGGCGGGCTGGACCTCGTACGACATCGCGGCCCACGGCCTCGCCCAGCGCTACTTCGTCCAGGCCCTGCGCCTCTCCCAGGCGGCCGGGGACCGGGCCTACGGCTCGTACGTCCTGACCACCATGAGCCGCCAGGCCGTCTACCTCGGCCACGGCCGGGAAGCCGTCCAGCTGGCACGCGTCGCCCAGCAGGGCGTCGGCGCCTCGGCGCCCCCGGTCGTCCAGGCGCTGCTGCACGCCGCCGAGGCGCGCGGACACGGCGTGCTCGGCGAGGTACGGGCGTGCACCGCCTCGCTCGTCCGGTCGGAACGCGCGCTGGAGACCGTACGGCCCGGCGACGACGTACCGCACTGGGCCCGCTTCTTCGACGAGGCCCAGCTCGCGGACGAATTCGGGCACTGCCACCGGGACTTGCAGCAGTACCGCGCGGCCGTGCAGCACGCGGAGCGCTCCCTGCAACTGCGCGCGCCCCAGTACGCGCGCAGCCGGCTCTTCTGCCGGGTGGTGCTCGCCTGCGCCCGGCTGGGCCTCGGGGAGCTCGACCAGGCGTGCCTGCTGGGCGCGGAGGCGGCCCAGCAGGCGACCGAGATGCGGTCGGCGCGGGCGGTGGAGTACGTACGGGACTTCGAGCGGCGCCTGGAGCCGTACCGGGACGCGGCGGCGGTACGGAACTATCGCGACCGGGTGGCGGCGCTGGGCTGAGCGGGCGGCCGTCGTGGCCTGGTTTGCCGAAGGTTGTTGGAAACCGGTCCCGCCCGGGTGGTCGACGCCGGACGGGACCGGAGCTTGTGCGCGCGTTGCGCCTGCGCGTGTTGTGCCTGCGCGCGTTACGCCACCGCCGGCAGCGGCGCCGTGCCGTACGAGGGCTGTACGCCCAGGTCGCGCAGGACCGCGTGGGCGGCGCGGCGGCCGGAGAACAGCGCGCCCTGGACGGTGTTCGTGTCGCGGTGGTCGCCGCACACGTACAGACCGGACAGCAGCCGGACCGGGCGCCGCAGATCGTGCGGCGGCGGCATGGCGGGCACCGCCTCCGGGTTGTGGTGGACGGCCAGCAACTCCCAGTCGTCGGTCGGTGTCCCGTACAGCCGCGCGAGGTGCGCACGGACCGTACGGTCCAGCTCGGCGGCCGGGGGAGGCGTGCCGAGCACCGTCGACGAGATCAGCGTCCGGCCGTCCGGGGCGCGCGACGGGTCGACCGCGCTCATCACGGCGGTGTGCGCCACCGGTCCGCTCCGGTCCGCGTCCAGGAGCAGCGCCGGATCGGTCATCGGAGCAACGGGCGCCGTGTGGTGGAGAACCGTCACGGCATGGAACTCCGGGACCCGCAGCCCCGGCAGCAACTCGGCCGCCGCCGACGCCCCGGTCGCCAGCACGAGCGAGCGGCAGGCGATCTCGCCGTGCTCCTTCGTGGTGACGTAGTTGATCGACGTGTCCGTGACCTGAACATCCGTACGGACGACGCCCGTCGGCAGCGTCCGCGCCAGCAGCTCGGGCAGCGCGGAAGCGCCGCCCGCGGTGACACACAGCCGGCCCCGGGCGAACGCGCGCAGCGCGAGGTCGGCGCAGCGGCTGGACGTGCCGAGATCCGGATCGCAGAGCAGCGCGGACAGCAGCGGGCGTATGAAGCCGCTGACGGTACGGGACGGCAGCCCGCGGGCGGACAGGGCCTCCAGCGCGGTGAGTTCGGGACGCGACATCAGGCGCGGTATCGGCGTCGACGCGAGGCGGCCGAGGGCCGCGCCCAGCCGGGCCTGATCGACCGCACCGCCGAGCTGGGGACGGGGGGCGCTCGCCAGGGCGCGTGCCGCGGTCAGTGCGCTCCGTGCGCTCCCCACGGCACCGGTCCTGAGCGCACTTCGCGAACTCCGCGTGTTCCGTGCGCTGCCGACCGCGCCGGAACGGTAACTCCGGCCGTCGCTGTGCACGAGCACGCCCGGCGAGAACATCCGCAGAGCGGCACCCTCCAGGCCCGGCGTACGGAGCAGCTCCGGATACGACGTGGTGAGCAACTGCCCGCCCCGGTCGAGCAGGAAGCCGTCCACCCTGTCGGTAGCCATGCGTCCGCCCACGTAAGGGGCGGCCTCCAGGACGCTGACTGTTACACCTGCGCTGGTGAGATGGTGAGCCGCCGCCAGACCTGCGATACCGGCTCCGATGATGACGACGTCCGCGTCCTGTGCGGTGTCCTGTGCGGTCGTACGGTGTGCGCTGCTGAGCACGTGCCCCTCCCCGAGGTCGGCGCGGCTGGGTGGGGGCTGATGCCCGCATCAGGCCCCTGGAATGCGCGGGTTCGGGTCGAGAGTAGGGAGGGGAGGGGGGTGTCGCGGACGCGCGTGGGAGGGGTCACCGATGCATGGGGGCGGGCGGGTGTGCGCCTTGCTTGTGCGCGGGGCGCCGTCCGGCGGGGGCTGTGGTCGGTGCGGTGCGCCGTCCGGCGGGGGCGTGGTCGTGGGTGCGGGGCGCCGTCCGGCGGGGCGCGGGTGCGGGTGGGGGTGCGGTGTGTGGGTGGTGCGGGGGCCGGGGGCTCCGGAGGCGCATGTCCGGACTGCATGATTTACGCCGCGTGCGGGTTTCGTGGTCGGCTTACGGGCCGGTGTGCGGCACAAATCACGCTTTACGTCCGGACACGTCACCTCCTGCGCCCCCGTCCCCCTCCCGCCGGTTCCTCGTCTGCGAGTCGGCTCTCGGTTCCGTACGGCCGCCCCTGGTGGGGATTGGGGGTGGGTGGGGGCTGATGTCGTCTCTCGCCGCCCCGGGCTGGTGGGGTGCGGTGGGGGCTGAGGTTGGGGTGTGGGGTCCGGTCTGGGGTTGGGGTGCCTGGGCGTTCTGGTGGTGTCGTCCGGCGGCGAGTGAGCCGAAGGGGCGCGCCGCTGTCGTAAGGGAGAGCGCGCGCAGGTTTGTGAGGTACGAGCAAACCGAGCACGGTCGACCGTCGACAGTGGCTTGCAGCGCCCCGGAGGCGAACCGAGCCCAAAAAAGAAGGCAGCGCGCGTCGGTGCCCAAACGTCTGCCTTCGCACCGAGTCTGTTGAACCTCAGCCCAGTCCGTCCCACCCGGCCCCGGAGGCGAACCGAGCCTCAAAACTAGGCAGAGCGGATCGCCTCTTCGATCGTGGGGAACGCGAACGTGAAGCCCGTTTCCAGGAGTTGTGTCGGTAGGACCCGTTGGCTGCTCAGGACGTCCTCCGACAGGTCGCCCAGTACCGCGCGTAGTGCTGCCGTCGGGACCGGGAAGGGGGTCGGGCGGTGCAGGACTCGGCCCATCGCGGCTGTGACCTCGCGGTTGGTGACCGGGGTGGGGGCGGTGAGGTTCACAGGGCCTTCTACGGATTCCGCGTCGATCAGGTGTCGCAGCGCCGCCACCTCGTCGTGCAGCGCGATGAAGCTCCAGTACTGGCGGCCCGTGCCCAGTCGGCCGCCCAGGCCGGCGCGGAAGAGCGGGAAGAGCCGGCCCCAGGCGCCGCCCTTGCGGGAGACGACGAGGCCGGTACGGGCGAACACCGTGCGTACGCCTGCTTCTTCGGCCGCCGAGGCCGATTCCTCCCAGTCCACGCAGAGCGACGGGAGGAAGCCGTCTCCGGGAGGCGCGTTCTCGTCCACGGCTCGGTCCCCGGTGTCGCCGTAGAAGCCGATGGCGGATCCGCAGACGAGTACCCGGGGCGGGGTGTGGAGCGAGGCGACGGCTTCCGCGATCGCGGCAGTGCCGAGGATCCGGCTCTCCCGGATCTCCCGCTTGTACGCCTCGGTCCAGCGGTGGTCCGCGATTCCCGCTCCGGCCAGGTGGACGACGGCCTCGCAGCCGAGCAGGCCGCGTGCGTCGACGTACTGCCGTGCGGGGTCCCACTCGACCTCGTCGGCCGACCGGGAGGGGTGCCGTACCAGGCGCACCACCTCGTGGCCGTCCGTGCGCAGGGACTGGACGAGAGCCGAACCGATGAGCCCGGTGGAGCCGGTGACAGCGATCTTCATGGTTCCCATCCTGCCCCTGGAAACCCGCATGGCACAGTTGCGCCATGTCCGAACCGCAGATCCGCCCCGCCGCCCGGTCGGACGACGGGGCCCTGGCCGAGTTGGAGCGGCAGACCTGGTCGCCGCTGCACGCCGTGACGCCGAGGCCGCAGCCGCCCTTCGGGCCGTTCTTCGACTCGCTGCACAGGCCTGAGGACTATCTGGTCGCCGAGGATGCCGAGGACCGGATCGTCGGGTACATCCGGGTGGCGCGGCCCACGCCGCTCGCCAGCAACGCGCATGTACGGCAGATACAGGGGCTCGCGGTCCACGAATCGGCTCGCGGACAGGGGGTGGCACGCGCCTTGTTGCGCGCGGGGGCCCTGCACGCGCGCAACCAGGGGGCGTCGCGGCTGACGCTGCGGGTGCTGGGGCACAACGTCCCGGCCCGCAGGCTCTACGAGGCGGAGGGCTATGCCGTCGAGGGGATCCTGCCGGGGGAGTTCCGTCTGGACGGCGAGTTCGTCGACGACGTCTTCATGGGGCGCTCGCTGACCGGTTGAGACCGGTCGGCCCGGCCCGCCCGCTCACTCGCGCCCGAAGCGCTCCCAGAGCCGGGGGAACCGCTCCGCCAGCGCCGTGTCGCTCTCGAAGTCCAGCGGTGTGCCCTCCGGCTCGGCCGGCTGCGCCGCGATGCCCAGGTCGGGCGCCACGACCCCGGTCAGCTGCTCGTACGCCTCGTCCGCCGCGTACCCCAGCTCCTCGCCGTCCCCGTCGAGATCCTCGTCGAACTCGTCCAGCAGTTCGGCCAGGCTGTCCGGGTCGTGGACCCCGCCCTCGAAGATCTCCCGGCCCTGGCCGATGAGCCAGCAGCGGAAGTAGTCGAAGGCGTCGTCGCTCGCACCGCTGAGCAGGACGGTGGCCGCGCCCCACAGGTCCCAGTTGTACGCGCGGTTGTAGCGGGCCTCGAAGTGCCGCGCGAAGTCCAGCACGGAGTCCGGATCGAGCGTCAGCAGACGCTCGACCAGAAGATCGGCATGGTCGTCGGGGTCGCCTTCGGCGCCCTCGCGGGTGCTGTCGATGATCTCCCAGAACTCCGTCTCGTCCATCACGGGTCCAGCATCGACCTTGGCGGGGGGCCTTGCACGTGGTGGGGCTGTTGAAATCCGGGTGATTTCGTGGAGTGTCTGCCAGGTCACCCCTGGTCTCCGAGCGTCAGCGGCAGCGCGACCTGGTCCCAGCGCGACTCGAACCAGCGCCTGACCTGCTCGAACCGTGCCCGCTCCAGCGCGCTGGCGCTCTCGGCGGCCAGCGAGGACGCGAACAGGTCGCCGCTGCGCAGTTCCAGCACATCGAGTGAGGCGCCGTCCGGGTTGTTCTGCATCTGGCCGCGCTCCAGCCAGTAGTACCCGGTCAGCATCTCCGTGCCGTTGATCAGATAACGCTTCTCGCCGGGGATCGTCGGCAGCCCCCGGATGGCCACCGAGACGTGTTCGACCAGACCGCGCTCGGCCAGCAGGGTCAGCGAGTGCTCCAGCGCCCCCGCGTACGTACGGATGACATGCCGCAGCCTTTGCAGCGGCCGGGGGTCCGCCGGGTCGTCGACGTGGCGTGGGTACGGATGGGAGGTCACCAGGTCGGGCAGCAGGACCCGTACGGTGATCGACTCCGGCGGGCGCCGGCGGCCCTCCATGATGGCCTCGACCTGGTTCTGGACCGCCTTGCTGAGTTGTTCGGTGGTGAGTGACCAGACGTCGAGGGTGACATGCCTGGCGGCGAAGGCCCGGGTGATGTGGTGTGCCAATGGCTGGAGGTTGGTCGTCCGATTGGCAACCCGGGCGGCCCGGCCGGGGGCCCCTTCCTCCAGGAGCCCCTCCTCGCGCAGCATCTGCTGGGCGCTCTGGATGGTGCCGCGCCCGACTCCGTAGCGGCGCTGGAGCTGGTGCTGCTTGGGCAGCGCGTCCCCCGCAGACCACCGACCCTCCAGGATCTGGCTGCGTAGATCGTCCGCGACGGAACGGTACTGGGGGAGTTCCTCGCCCCCTCCCTGATCACTGGGCATCACATCGCCGAGGCTACAACTCCCGTTCCCGGTAGGACAGGGAGCTGCAACTACCGGTCAAGTCGCCCTGTTGGCCGGTGACATGACCGGACGGCCGGTCATGCTGCCCGGGCTGCACCACAATGGCTGCCATTACCAGGGGGTATGAGGATGAGAACCGATACCCGACCATTGGCCTTCTCTCCGCAGCATTTATCTGCCAACGGGGTGCCAACCGCAGGGTGTCCCGCCCGGTAGGGCCGAAACTGAATCGGAGAGATGCCATGGGGGCACTGACTCGTACGGAACTGCTCGTAGAACTCCTCGCCCAAGTGCCGCAGTTGGCGGCGGCGGTCGGGCCCGAGGGGACGCTGGGCGTGCTGCTCTGCTTCCTGCTCGTCCGGGCGGCGCGAGTGGCACGGGACGACGGGGACCTGACCGTCAATCTGCTGTGCGCGGCCTCGGTGCTGCTGGTGCTGCTGCTCGTCGCCTCGGGCTGAGGGGCCCCGGCCGTCGCTGTCCGCTGACGACGGGCCCGGGGGGTCTCAGAAAGAGTCCCACGGCTCCGCGACGGTGTCCCACAGCGAGTCGAACCACTTCTGTGTCTGGTCGACATAGGCGGCCGTGACATGGTCGTCGTCGACCGCCGTGTGCCGGAAGAGCATGCCTTCCACGCCGAGCATGTCGTAGATCTCGATCGGGTCGTCCCGGTCGAGATCCACCCGGCGGGACTGCACCTGGTAGTGGCCCGCCAGCACCTCCTCGCCGTTGAGGATGTAGACCTTCTGGGTCGGTGTGATCGACACCCGCCGGGCCTCGACCGTGACCTCGGGGACCAGGCCGCGGACCTTGAGCATGCGCAGCGAGTGCCGTATCGAGCCGTAGATATGGCTGGTGGTCTCCCCGAGCCGCTCGCGCGGCCGGGTGTTCGCCGGTTCCCCGATGACCTGGGGGAGCGCCAGCGGGCCGTCGGTGTTCGGCAGGAGAATCCGTACGGTGATCCGCTCGGGACTGCGTACGCCGGCGGTGCCGAGGGCGACCAGCGGACCCGCGAGGGCCGAGGCGAGGGTCTCGCCGTTCAGGCAGTACGCGTCGATGGTCACCCGGCGCTGCCGGAAGCACTGGGCGACACGCTCGCCCAGGAACACCCCGGCCGGGCGGGGCGGATGGCGTCGTGGCGCGGGTACGTCACCGGTGTCGGCGGACGAACGGAGGGGGAGAGGGGCGGGTGCGGTCCTGGCGACCGTCGGGGGCGTGCCCTGCTGGGCCCGTTTGATCAGGCCCTCCCGCTCCAGGATCTCCAGGGCCCGGCGGACGGCACCGCGCGGGACGCCGTAGCGCTCGCTCAGCTCCGCCTGCGTCGGAATCCGCTCGCCGACGGGGAGTTCCCCCAGGGAGATGTGGTGACGCAGCGCGTCCGCGACCACATCCCGCGGGCGCTGGTGTCCGTCGGCCGCATCCCGGGGGTGCTGGTGTCCGTCGGTCATGGCGCTGTCTCCAGGCACAGCCGCACTCTACAACAGCCTGCCAATGAAGGAGAGTTGCCGGAAGAGGGCTCTTTGCCCCCTGCCAAGTCCCTGCCATTGAAACGCGGTCGGGGAGGAGGGGAAGGGCCCGGGCTCACTCGTACAGCGCGCGCATCGCCTCCGCCGTCCGAGCGAACCGGCTTCGCAGCGTGGCCGGTTCCAGGATCTCCACCTCCGCGCCCAGCCCGAGCAGCTGGGAGTACGCGACCTCCTCCGACTCCACCGGCAGTGTGACCGTCAGCCGGCCCTCCGCGTCCGCCGGGCCCGCCGCCTCGATCGCCTCGTACGCCGCCGCCCGGTCCACCACGTACGGCAGTTGGCGGGCGCCGTCGGGCGAGAGCCGCACCACGGTTTCCGTACGCAGCAGCGAGCGCGTGAACTCCGCCGCCCGCTCCTCCCAGAAGCCCGGCAGATCGAAGGACTCGTCACGAGAAAAACGTTTCTTCAAGGGCTCCGCCGTGGCGAACCGGTCTATCCGGTAGACCCGGAACGTCTCCTCGGCACGGGCGCACAGATACCAGACGCCCGCCTTGAGCACGAGACCGTACGGAGCCAGCTCCCGCTCCACCTCGGCGTCCTTGCGCCGGTAGCGCGCGCAGAGCAGTTGGTCGCCCCAGACCGCCTCGGCGACGACGGGCAGCAACTCGGGCGTCTCCGGCTCCTGGTACCAGCCCGGCGCGTCGAGATGGAAGCGCTGCGCCGCCGTGTCCGACGCGTCCCGCAGCGACGGCAGCAGCGCCGCCGACACCTTCAGCCGGGCGGCGGAGGACACATCGTCCAGGCCCATCTCGCGCAGCGCGCCCGGCACACCGGAGAGGAACAGCGCCTCGGCCTCACCGCGCGCGAGGCCGGTCAGCCGGGTGCGGTAGCCGCCGACCAGCCGGTAGCCGCCCGTCCTGCCCCGGTCCGCGTACACCGGGATGCCGGCCTCGGAGAGCGCCTGGGCGTCCCGGGTGATGGTCCGCTCCGAGACCTCCAGCTCCCGGGCCAGCTCACCGGCGGTCATGGACGGCCTGGACTGGAGCAGGAGCACCATCTTGATCAGCCGGGCAGCGCGCATGACTCCATTTTGCAGGGAAGCCCCCGCCACATCGTGACAGGGGCTCCCGAAAGCGGTTACCGGATGACCACATCAGGTCGGCCGGACGACCGGCACATCGCTCAGAGGCCGTAGCGCTCCCGTGCCTCGACGATCCGCTCCGGCTTGACCTCGCCCCGGCGGGCCAGCTGCGCCAGCGCCGCGACCACGATCGACCGCGCGTCGACACCGAAGTGACGGCGGGCCGCCTCGCGGGTGTCGGACAGGCCGAAGCCGTCCGTACCGAGCGACGTGTAGTCCTGCTCGACCCACTGGCTGATCTGGTCCGGAACCTGACGCATCCAGTCGCTCACCGCGAGGACCGGGCCCGGTGCGCCGGCCAGCGCGCGGGTCACGTACGGCACCCGCTCCTCGCCGTGCAGCAGCGCCTCGTCGGCCGCCAGCGCGTCCCGGCGCAGCTCGCCCCAGGAGGTGGCGGACCAGACGTCGGCGGTGACTCCCCAGTCGGCGGCGAGCAGCTCCTGGGCCTCCAGGGCCCAGTGGATCGCCGTACCGGACGCCAGCAGCTGGGTGCGGGGGGCGTCGGCCGCCGCCGGGGTGCCCTCCTTGAAGCGGTACAGGCCCTTGACGATGCCCTCCTCGACGCCCTCGGGCATCGCGGGCTGCGGCATCGGCTCGTTGTAGACCGTCAGGTAGTAGAAGACGTTCTCGGCGTCGGGGCCGTACATCCGCCGCAGACCGTCCTTGACGATCACCGCGACCTCGTACGCGAAGGCCGGGTCGTAGTTGAGCGAGGCCGGGTTGGTGGCCGCGATCAGGTGCGAATGGCCGTCCGCGTGCTGGAGTCCCTCGCCCGTCAGGGTCGTACGGCCGGCGGTGGCGCCGACGATGAAGCCCTTGCCGAGCTGGTCGGCGAGCTGCCACATCTGGTCGCCCGTGCGCTGCCAGCCGAACATCGAGTAGAAGATGTAGAACGGGATCATCGTCTCGCCGTGCGTCGAGTACGACGTCGCGGCGGCGATGAAGTCGGCCATCGAACCGGCCTCGGTGATCCCCTCGTTGAGGATCTGGCCGTCCTTGGCTTCCTTGTAGTACATGATCTGGTCGCGGTCGACCGGGTCGTACGTCTGGCCCATCGGCGAGTAGATGCCGGCCGACGGGAACAGCGCCTCCATACCGAAGGTGCGGGCCTCGTCCGGGACGATCGGGACCCAGCGCTTGCCGGTCTCCTTGTCCCGCATCAGGTCCTTCATCAGCCGGACGAACGCCATGGTGGTCGCCACGGACTGCTTGCCCGAACCCTTGTAGACCGACTGGAACGCCTTCTCGGACGGCTCGGGCAGCGGCGCGACGGGGTGCACCCGACGGGCCGGGGCGGGGCCGCCCAGCTCCGCGCGCCGCTCCTGGAGGTAGCGGACCTCGGGGGAGTCGGCGCCGGGGTGCCCGTACGGTACGAGGCTGTCGTCCAGCTTCGAGTCCGGGATGGGGAGTTCCAGCAGGTCCCGCATGGTGCGGAACTGCTCGCCCGAGAGCTTCTTCATCTGGTGGTTGGCGTTGCGCGACTCGAAACCGGAGCCGAGCGTGTAGCCCTTCACGGTCTGCGCGAGGATCACGGTCGGCGCGCCCTCGTGGGCCACGGCCGCACGGTAGGCCGCGTACACCTTGCGGGCCTCGTGGCCGCCGCGCGAGGTGAAGAAACACTCGGCGATCTTCGCGTCGGGCAGCAGCTTCGCCAGCTCGACGAGGGCTGGCTCGGCGCCGAAGAAGTGCTCACGGATGTAGGCGACGTCGCGGGTCGCGTACGTCTGGAACTGCGCGTCCGGTACCTGGCGCAGCCGGCGTACCAGCGCGCCCGTGGTGTCCAGGGCGAACAGCTCGTCCCAGGCGGAGCCCCACAGCGACTTGATGACGTTCCAGCCGGCGCCGCGGAACTGGGCCTCAAGCTCCTGCACGATCTTGAAGTTCGCGCGGACCGGGCCGTCGAGACGCTGGAGGTTGCAGTTGACGACGAAGGTCAGGTTGTCCAGCCGCTCACGGGACGCGAGGGCGAGGGCGGCCGTCGACTCCGGCTCGTCCATCTCGCCGTCACCGAGGAACGCCCACACGTGCGAGGCGGAGGTGTCCTTGATGCCGCGGTTGGTCAGGTAGCGGTTGAAGCGCGCCTGGTAGATCGCGGAGAGCGGGCCGAGGCCCATCGAGACGGTGGGGAACTCCCAGAGCCAGGGCAGCCGCCGCGGGTGCGGGTACGAGGGCAGGCCCTTGCCGCCCGCCTCCTGGCGGAAGTTGTCCAGGTCCTGCTCGCTCAGCCGTCCGTCGAGGAAGGCGCGGGCGTAGATGCCGGGGGAGGCGTGGCCCTGGATGTAGAGCTGGTCGCCGGAGCCGTCCCCCTCCTTGCCGCGGAAGAAGTGGTTGAAGCCCGTCTCGTACAGCCAGGCCGCCGAGGCGAACGTGGCGATGTGGCCGCCGACGCCGAAGCGGGAGCCACGGGTGACCATCGCGGCCGCGTTCCAGCGGTTCCAGCCGGCGATCCGGGATTCCATCGCCTCGTCGCCCTCGAAGGCGGGCTCGGCGGCGGTGGGGATGGTGTTGACGTAGTCGCTCTCCAGCAGCTCGGGCACCGGGACCCCGGCCGTTCCCGCGTGCTGGAGGGTGCGCCGCATCAGGTACGCGGCACGGTGCGATCCTGCGTGCTCGGTGACGGCGTCGAGCGAGGCCGCCCATTCGGCGGTCTCCTCGGTATCACGGTCCGGGAGCTGGTCGAGCTCACTCGGGAGTTTGCCAACGGGGTCAGTCATGGACGCCGCCTTCCGGACAGGAGGGGGGTGGAGAAAAGCCTTGTCTGGCAGGACAGGGCGAAGGGCTGGGTGCAGCCCGTCGTCGACTCTAGGTTGCTGATCGATGATCGATCAAAGGGTTGAAGGGTAAAACTTCCCGATATGGAGAAAGTTGGCATTCCGTGCCGCGAGACAGGGCACCGAGTGACGGTGAGTAATCCTGACGGAAGGGGCAAATCAGGCGCGCGGTGCGCATCCGAGCACATGGTCCTTCACCAGTGAGCCAATGCCCGGATCCCGCCGCCGGAACGCTTCGACCAGCTCCTGGTGCTCCTCGGCGTACGACTTCTGCACGGTCCCCAGCCAGCGGATCGACAGCGCGGTGAAGACCTCGATGCCCAGCCCCTCCCAGGTGTGCAGCAACACGCTGTTACCGGCCGCGCGCACCAGCTCCCGGTGGAAACCCACCGTGTGCCGCACCTGCGCCGTACCGTCGGCCCGGCGGTCCGCCTCGTACAGCGCCGTCACGTGCGGCTCCAGCGCCGAGCAGTCCACCGCGAGGCGCCCGGCGGCCAGTTCCGCGGCGATCTGCTCAAGCCCCGCCCGTACCGGATAGCTCTCCTCCAGATCGGCCGCGGTCAGATTCCGCACCCGTACGCCCTTGTTGGGCGCCGACTCGATCAGCCGCAGACTCTCCAGCTCACGCAGCGCCTCCCGCACGGGCGTCTGGCTGACCTGCAGTTCGGTCGCGATCCGCCGCTCCACGATCCGCTCGCCGGGCTTCCAGCGGCCGCTGACGATCCCCTCCACGATGTGCTCGCGGATCTGTTCGCGCAGCGAGTGGATGACGGGCTGGGTCATGAAACGCTCCTGGGGGCAGCGGTCGATGGGTGAACGATACGGCGGCGGCATACGACGGTGCCCCCGTCCGGAGAGATCCGGACGGGGGCACCGTTGCCTGCGTGTTCTTTTGAGGGCTCGGTTCGCCTCCGGGGCGCTTTGAGCCCCTGTCGACGGTCGACCGTGCTCGGTTTGCTCGTACCTCACAAACCTGCGCGCGCTCTCCCTTACGACAGCGGCGCGCCCCTTCGGCTCACTCGCCTCTTTTTTGGGGCTCGGTTCGCCTCCGGGGCGCTGCAAGCCACTGTCGACGGTCGACCGTGCTCGGTTTGCTCGTACCTCACAAACCTGCGCGCGCTCTCCCTTACGACAGCGGCGCGCCCCTTCGGCTCACTCGCCTTGAGCCTTACAGGCCGAGTTCGACCTCGAACTCGCCGGCTTCCAGGATCGCCTTGACCGCGGTCAGGTAGCGGGCGGCGTCCGCGCCGTCCACCAGACGGTGGTCGTAGGAGAGCGCGACGTACGTCATGTCGCGCACCGCGATGGTCTCGCCCAGGTCCGGGTGGTTGATGACCACCGGACGCTTGACGGTGGCACCGATGCCCAGGATGGCGACCTGGTTCGGCGGCACGATGATCGTGTCGAACAGCGCCCCGCGCGAACCGGTGTTGCTGATCGTGAAGGTCGCGCCGGCCAGGTCGTCCGGGGTGATCTTGCCGGCGCGCACCGCGCCCGCGAGCTCCGCGGTCTTCTTGGAGATACCGGCGATGTTCAGGTCGCCCGCACCCTTGATGACCGGGGTCATCAGACCCTTCTCCGAGTCCACCGCGATACCGATGTTCTCCGAGTCGAAGTACGAGATCGTGCCCTCGTCCTCGTTGATCCGGGCGTTGATGACCGGGTGGGCCTTCAGCGCCTGGGCCGCCGCCTTCACGAAGAACGGCATCGGGGACAGCTTGACGCCCTCACGGGCGGCGAACGAGTCCTTCGCCTGCGCGCGCAGACGCATCAGCTTGGTGATGTCCACCTCGACCACGGAGGTCAGCTGAGCCTGCGTGTGCAGCGCCTTCATCATGTTGTCGCCGATGACCTTGCGCATGCGGGTCATCTTGACGGTCTGACCGCGCAGCGGGGACGCCTCCAGCTTCGGCGCCTTCGCCGCGGGGGCGGGAGCGGCGGCCGGAGCCGGAGCGGCGGCCTTGGCGGCCTCCGCGGCGGCGGTGACGTCCTGCTTACGGATACGGCCGCCGACGCCGGTGCCCTTGACGGAGCCCAGGTCGACGCCATTCTCGGCGGCGAGCTTGCGGACCAGCGGCGTGACGTACGCACCGTCGTCACCGGCGGTCGCGGCGGGAGCCGGGGCCGGGGCGGCGGGCTGGACCGGAGCCGGAGCCGGAGCGGCAGCCGCGGGGGCGGCCTGGACCGGCGCGGGGGCCGGTGCCGGAGCGGCAGGCGCGGGAGCCGGGGCCGGGGCCGGGGCCGGGGCGGGTGCCTCGGCCTTCGGGGCCTCCTGCGCCGGGGCGGGCGCGGGAGCGGCCGGAGCCGCGGCGGGGGCCGGAGCGGCACCCGCGGCACCGATGACGCCGAGCTTGGCGCCGACCTCGGCGGTCTCGTCCTCGGCCACCACGATCTCCAGCAGCACACCGGCGGCCGGAGCGGGGATCTCGGTGTCGACCTTGTCGGTGGAGACCTCGAGCAGCGGCTCGTCCTCCTCGACCGAGTCGCCGATCTCCTTCAGCCAGCGGGTGACGGTGCCCTCGGTGACCGACTCGCCCAGCGCGGGCAGCGTGACGTCGGTACCGGAGGCGCCACCGGCCGGGGCGGCGGCGGGCTCGGGCGCGGCGGCGGGGGCCGGGGCCTCCGCCTTCGGGGCCTCCTGCGCCGGGGCGGGCGCGGGAGCCGCCTCGGCGGCGGGCGCCGGTTCGGCAGCGGGCGCGCCCGTGCCGTCGTCGATGACGGCCAGCTCGGCGCCGACCTCCACCGTCTCGTCCTCGGCGACCTTGATGGACGCCAGCACGCCGGCGGCCGGGGCCGGGATCTCGGTGTCGACCTTGTCGGTGGAGACCTCGAGCAACGGCTCGTCGGCCTCGACGCGCTCGCCCTCGGCCTTCAGCCAGCGGGTGACAGTGCCCTCGGTGACGCTCTCGCCGAGCGCCGGCAGGGTTACGGAAACCGCCATGGTTTCAGGTGCTCCTATCGAATGTGCGGTAGTGGTCGTCGAGCCCGGACTGGATCAGTCGTGGGAGTGGAGGGGCTTGCCGGCCAGGGCCAGGTGGGCCTCGCCGAGCGCCTCGTTCTGGGTCGGGTGCGCGTGGATGAGCTGCGCGACCTCGGCCGGCAGAGCCTCCCAGTTGTAGACCAGCTGAGCCTCGCCGACCTGCTCGCCCATACGGTCACCGACCATGTGGACGCCGACGACGGCGCCGTCCTTGACCTGCACGAGCTTGATCTCGCCCGTGGTCTTGAGGATCTTGCTCTTGCCGTTGCCCGCGAGGTTGTACTTCAGGGCGACGACCTTGTCCGCACCGTAGATCTCCTTGGCCTTGGCCTCGGTGATACCGACGGAGGCGACCTCGGGGTGGCAGTACGTGACGCGCGGCACACCGTCGTAGTCGATCGGGACGGTCTTCAGACCGGCCAGCCGCTCGGCCACCAGGATGCCCTCGGCGAAACCGACGTGCGCGAGCTGGAGGGTCGGGACGAGGTCACCGACCGCCGAGATCGTCTCCACGTTGGTACGCATGTACTCGTCCACGACGACATAGCCGCGGTCGATCGTGACGCCCTGCTCCTCGTAGCCGAGCCCCTGCGAGACCGGGCCGCGGCCGATCGCGACCAGCAGCACCTCCGCCTCGAAGGTCTTGCCGTCGGCCAGCGTCACGCGGACGCCGTCCTGCGTGTACTCGGCCTTCTCGAAGAACGTGCCGAGGTTGAACTTGATGCCGCGCTTGCGGAAGGCGCGCTCCAGCAGCTTGGAGCTGTTCTCGTCCTCGACGGGGACGAGGTGCTTGAGGCCCTCGACGACCGTGACCTCGGAGCCGAAGGACTTCCAGGCCGAGGCGAACTCGACGCCGATGACGCCGCCGCCCAGGATGATCGCGGACTTCGGGACGCGGTTCAGCGTCAGCGCGTGGTCCGAGGAGATGATGCGGTCGCCGTCGATCTCCAGGCCCGGCAGCGACTTCGGCACGGAGCCGGTCGCGAGGAGGACGTGGCGGCCCTGGACACGCTGGCCGTTCACATCGACGGAGGTGGGGGAGGAGAGCCGTCCCTCGCCCTCGATGTACGTCACCTTGCGGGAGGCGACAAGGCCCTGAAGGCCCTTGTACAGGCCCGAGACGACCTCGTCCTTGTACTTGTGCACACCCGCGATGTCGATGCCCTCGAAGGTGGCCTTGACACCGAACTGGTCGGCCTCGCGCGCCTGGTCGGCGATCTCACCGGCGTGCAGCAGGGCCTTCGTGGGAATGCAGCCGTTGTGCAGGCAGGTGCCGCCGAGCTTGTTCTTCTCGATCAGGGCGACGTCCAGGCCCAGCTGCGCTCCGCGCAGCGCCGCGGCATAACCGCCGCTACCGCCGCCGAGGATCACTAGGTCGAAAACGGTGCTGGCGTCGTTCGCCACGTCACGTCCTCCATGCATGTGCGCCGAGCGCGGTCTCCGATGACCGGGCGGCGGCTGGTATTCGGCCGCTTGTCTTCCGGCCCTGTGGTGGGGGCCCTGTCCTGCCGGTAACCCATCTTTGCACGGTGCGCGAGCCGACGACGGTGCGGGTTCGCCGTCCGACGGGGGCGGTGGTCGCGGGTGGGCGGTGGATGGGGCCCGGTGATTCCCGTACAGGTTGTCGCCGGGCGTCGTTCCGGGGGTGCGTCCCGGACCGCATGATTACGGCACCGTACGGACCGGCTCTCGGGCGACCGGTCGAGGTGTGCCGTAAATCACGCTCCACGTCCCGGACGCACCCCCTGCACGACCCACTCACCGCCCGTCCCGGACCACCCCTCACCCCACCGGGCCGCGGACGGGCGACCGGCGGGAGGGGGACGGGGCCGCAGGAGGTGACGTGTCCGGACGTAGAGCGTGATTTGTGCCGCTCGCGAACCCGCACCCGAAAAGCACACCCGCACGCGGCGTAAATCATGCAGTCCGGACATGCGCCTCCGGAGGCCGCGGCCCCCGCACCCACCACAAACCCGCCCCGCACCCGCCGGGCGGCGCCCCGCACCCCGGCCCCCGAGACAGCTACCCCAGGTCGCCCGACGCCGTACGCTCCGCCAGCCTCACCAGCGTCCGCACCGAGGACCCCGTGCCGCCCTTGGGGGTGTAGCCGTACGGCGCCCCCTCGTGGAACGCCGGACCCGCGATGTCCAGGTGGGCCCACGTGATGCCCTCGCCGACGAATTCCTTCAGGAAGAGCCCGGCGACCAGCCCGCCGCCCATCCGCTCGCCCATGTTCGCGATGTCGGCCGTGGGGGAGTCCATGCCCTTGCGCAGGTCGGCGGGGAGCGGCATCGGCCAGGACGCCTCGCCGACCTCTTCCGCGATCTCGTGGACGGACGTACGGAACGCGTCGTCGTTCGCCATGATCCCGAACGTACGGCTGCCCAGCGCCAGCATCATCGCGCCGGTCAGGGTCGCCACGTCCACGATCGCGTCCGGGTTCTCCTCCGAGGCGCGGGTCAGCGCGTCGGCCAGGACCAGGCGGCCCTCGGCGTCGGTGTTGAGGACCTCGACGGTCTTGCCGCTGTACATGCGCAGGACGTCACCCGGCCGGGTGGCCGAGCCGGACGGCATGTTCTCCGCGAGGGCCAGCCAGCCGGTGACATTGACGCGCAGGCCGAGGCGCGCGGCCGTGACGACGGCGGCGAACACCGCGGCGGCGCCGCTCATGTCGCACTTCATGGTCTCGTTGTGACCGGCGGGCTTCAGCGAGATGCCGCCCGAGTCGTACGTGATGCCCTTGCCGACGAGCGCGAGTGTCTTCTTCGCGTCGGAGTGGGTGTAGGCGAGCTTCACCAGCCGCGGCGGGTTCTCGGAGCCCTTGCCGACGCCGAGGATGCCGCCGTAGCCGCCCTTGGCGAGCGCCTTCTCGTCGAGGACCTGCACCTTGATGCCGTGGTCCTTGCCGGCGGCGGTGGCCACCGCGGCGAAGGCCTCGGGGGTGAGGTCGTTCGGCGGGGTGTTGACCAGGTCGCGGGCGCGGTTGAGCTCCTCGGTCAGCGCGATCGCACGCTCGGCCGCGGCCTTGTGGGCCTTGTCGCGCGGCTTCGTACCGAGGAGCGCGATCTCGGCGAGCGGCTGCTTCGGACCCCGGTCGCCCCGCTTGGCCTTCTTCTCGCCGCCCTGGTAGACGGTGAACGCGTACGCGCCGAGCAGGGCGCCCTCGGCGACGGCCGCGACACCCTCGGACGACTCCACGGGCAGCGCGAACCCGGCCTTCTTGACGCCCGGGAGGGCGCGCGCGGCGACACCGGCGGCGCGGCGCAGCGCCTCGGAGCCGTACGTCTCGCCCTTGCCCGGGGCCGCGCCCAGCCCGACCGCGAGGACGACCGGTGTCTTCAGGCCCGAGGGCGCGGGGAGCTTGGTCACCTCGCCCTCGCCACCGGCGGCACCGAGGGTCTCCAGTACGGTGCCGAGCTTTCCGTCGAACGCCTTTTCAACGGCCTCGGCGCCCGGCGCCACGACCGGTCCCTTGGCGCCCTTGGCGACGCCGACGACGATCACGTCGGCGCGCAGCGTCGCCGCACCGGCAGTGCTGAGAGTGAGAGCAGTCACGGTGGTGAAATCTCGCTTCCGTTGAGTTCCTGGGCGGTCGAGCGGTGGACCGACCGTGCCCGCCGCATCGTCATTCGGCCCGAAACGCGGCGAGAATGAGCCTACGCTCAGTGATGTACGTCGCTCACAGGGGCGGCGGCGCACTCGTGCGCACGTACGTGAACCGCCTGTACGCCCGCCTGTCAGCCCAGCGTCAGCGCGACCAGCGCGACGGTCGCGGCCGTCTCCGCGAGGCCCCCGAAGACATCCCCGGTGACGCCGCCGAAGCGCCGTACGCAGTGGTGCAGCAGCGCCTGGGCGGCGCCCAGCCCGGCCAGGACCGCCAGCGCGTGGTGCGCGGCGCCCACGGTCCCGAAGCCCGTGCCCGCCACCGCGCAGGCCGCCGTGACGGACAGGCCCGTGACCGCCGCCGCCCGTACGGGGACCGCGCCCGCGACCGCCGCTCCCAGCCCGTCGGGCCGGGCCGGAGGCACGCCCGTACGGCAGGCGAGGGTGAGCGCGAGCCGGGCGGTGACCCCGGCCAGGACGACGGCCACCGCACCGCGCGCCCAGCTCTCCCCGTACAGCTCGGCCACCGCCGCGACCTGGGCCAGCAGCACCAGCAGCAGCGTGATCACCCCGAACGGCCCGATGTCCGACTGCTTCATGATCCGCAGCGCGTCGTCGGCCGGTTTGCCGCTGCCGAGGCCGTCCGCCGTGTCCGCGAGGCCGTCGAGATGCAGGCCGCGGGTGAGGACGGCGGGGACGGCGACCGAGGCCACCGCGGCGAGCAGGGGCGCGGCTCCGGCGAGGAGCAGCAGACCGCCGAGGGCCGCGGCGCCCAGCCCCACGACGAGTCCGGCGGCCGGGGCGCAGAGCATGCCCGTACGGGCGGCCGGGCGGTCCCAGCGCGTCACGCGGACCGGAAGCACGGTGAGGGTGCCGAAGGCGAAACGTACGCCGTCGGCCACCGGAGCGCGTCCGCTGTTCGCAGGTATGCCGTCTGGGGAGGTCATCGCGCGAAGGCTAGCCCGGACTGCACCGACAGACGGAAACCGAAGGGGCTAAATTGCCCATATCGCTTTATACGGGACAGCTTTGTACGGGGCAGCTTTGTACGGGACAGCTTTATACGGGGCAGGGGAGCGGGCGGCATGGGGCACTGGTTCAGCCGGAACATCGTCGAGCCCGGCAAGCTCCCCACGCTGCTCGCCCTCGCCTCGTTCGTGCTGACCTTCGCGCTGACCCGTACGGTCACCCGGCTCATCCGGGCCGGGAAGGGGCCGTTCCGGAACATCTCGACGGGTGGTACGCACATCCACCATGTGGTCCCGGGGGTCGTCCTGACCGTGATCGGCGGCTTCGGCGCGGTCGGCAGCGGCCGGCACGGCGTCACGGCCTCGGTCTGCGCGGTGATCTTCGGGCTCGGCGCCGGGCTCGTACTCGACGAGTTCGCGCTGATCCTGCATCTCCACGACGTCTACTGGACCGAGCAGGGCCGCCAGAGCGTGGAGGTCGTGGTCCTGGCCGCCGCGCTGGCACTGCTGGTACTCAGTGGGTTCTCGCCGCTCGACGTCAACTCCCTGACGCCGGAGCAGGAACAGGGTCGCGGTTCGGTGATCGCGACGCTCCTGTTCAACTTCCTCTTCGTGCTCGTCACGCTCTTCAAGGGGAAGCTGCGTCTTGCGCTGATCGGCGCACTGGTGCCCTTCGTGGCGCTCATCGCCGCGATCCGGCTGGCCCGGCCGGATTCGCCGTGGGCCCGGCGCTTCTACCGCGGGCGCCCCAAGGCGCGGGCGAGGTCCGCCCTGCGCGCCTACCGCCGGGACGTCCGCTGGGCTGGCCCGCGCCGCCGGATCCAGGACTGGATCGGCGGAGCCCCGGACGACGAACGCCCGCACTCCTGAAGGCCGTTCGCATCCTGATGACGCCGCACGCCGCACGCCGCACGCCGCACGCCTCATGCCGCACGCCTCACGCCTCACGCTTCCGGCCGCCGGGACTCCAGCCGCCCCCGACGCAGCCGGCCGGGCAGCCCAGGAGCCGCCAGAAAACCCTCGGCGCGGCCCGCCGCGAGAGCGATGCGCGGCAGGTCGGCGCTCTTCTCGAAGAGCAGGAAGCGGGGCACCCAGACCGGCCGGTACTTGGCGTTGGCACGGTAGAGCGACTCGATCTGCCACCAGCGGGAGAAGAAACTGAGCAGCGAACGCCACAGCCGCAGGACGGGCCCCGCGCCGAGCTTCCCGCCACGTTCGAAAACCGACCGGAACAGCGCGAAGTTGAGTGAGACGTGAGCGATGCCGATCTCCCCGGCGCGCTGGAGGAGCGCGATCACCATGAACTCCATCAGACCGTTCTCGCCGGCCCGGTCACGGCGCATCAGATCGAGCGAGAGCCCCTTGGGTCCCCACGGCACAAAGCTCAGCACAGCCCTCAACTCGCCGCCCGCGTCCCGGCATTCGAGCATGACGCAGCGCCCGTCCCCCGGATCGCCGAGCCGCCCCAGCGCCATCGAGAAGCCGCGCTCGGTCGCGCCGTCGCGCCAGTCGTCGGCACGGCGCAGCAGTTCGGCCATCTCGTCGGCGGGGATGTCCTCGTGGCGCCGGACGCGGACCCGGTAACCGGCCCGCGCGACCCGGTTGTACGCCTGCCGTACCGTCCGCATCGCGCGCCCGTCCAGGGTGAAGTCGGCGGTCTCCACGATCGCCTCGTCGCCCAGCTCCAGCGCGTCCAGCCCCTGCCGGGCGTAGATCGTCCCGGCCTCCTCGCCCGCCCCCATGACGGCCGGGATCCAGCCGTGCTCGCGCGCCTGTGCCAGCCAGGGCCCGATCGCCCCCGGCCAGGCCTCCGGATCGCCGATCGGATCGCCCGAGGCCAGCGAGACCCCGCCGACGACCCGATAGGTGACGGCGGCCTTCCCCGTCGGGGACCACATGACGCTCTTCTCCCGGCGCAGCGCGAAGTAGCCCAGCGAGTCGCGCTCGCCGTACCGGTCGAGGAGGACCCGTAGCCTCTCCTCGTCCCCGTCGGTGAGCGGATCCACGGCGCGGCGCGACCGGAACGCCGCGTACAGCACGGCGAGCAGCAACAGGGTGGACAGCACGTTGACGGCCACATCGACCCAGCCCGGGGGCGCGATCCCGGGGAAGCGGGCGCCGTCGGCGGTCAGCGAGACCAGCCGCATCGTCCCGTAACGCCAGCGCTCGGTGAAGGCCGAGTCGCCGGGCGCGGTGTTGGTGACGGTGACGAGCAGTGCCGCCAGCAACGAGGCGACCAGCAGTCCCCCGGCCGCCACGGCCGCGGCGAGCCTCGGGTTGGCGCGGTCGCCCTTCGCGTAGAACTCCCGCCGCCCCAGCAGCAGCGCGCACACGAACAGGGCGGTGAGAACCAGCGAGATCCAGTTCTGCGGATACCGCCTGATCTCGGGAAAGGTCATCACGAACGCGAACAGCAGCAGGAAGAGCCCGGCGAGGACGAGATTGAGAATCCAGGCGGCACGCTTGCGGCGGCGCATGGTGACCGCCAGGAAGAGCGTGAAGGCGCCGGAGGCGAAGCCCGCGGTGAGCAGGTACGGGGTGAAGTAGTTGTCGATGTTGTGCCGACGCAGATCCTGGCCGAGGGAGACCCAGACGGCACTCAGGAAGTTGATGAACGCGACGGCGCGCAAATACCAGACGGCGAAGGCCGCACTACGGCGCGAGCGGTCGGTACCACGGCTCGCACGAACGGCAGCCAAACGGGCTTCTCCCATAAAAGGGATCATATGGGTCGCAAAGCTCCCTGCCCGCCGGTCATGACCACGCACGCGCCACCCGCCCTCGGGCGGACGGCGCGTGCGTCTCGCAAACCGAGCTAAACGCTCTTGCCCACCGTCTCCTCGGCAGCCACCGGCTCCTCCACGGCCGCCGCTCCGTCCGCCTCGTCCGCCTCGTCCGCCTCGTCCGCCACGTCCTCCTCCGGCTCCGGACGCTCCGGCAGCTCCGCCGCGAGAGCGGCCGCGGCCTGGACGAGCGGCAGCGCGAGCAGCGCCCCGGCCCCCTCGCCGACGGTGACCCCCTGGTCCAGCAGCGGATTGAGCGCCATCCGGTCCAGCGCCTTCGCCTGCGCGGGCTCCCCGCTCAACTGCCCCGCCAGCCACCAGTCGGGAGCCCGGAACGCCGCCCGCTGGCCCACCAGCGCGCAGGCCGCCGACACCACACCGTCCAGGATCACCGGCATCCGCCGCACCGCGCTCTGGAGCAGGAACCCGGTCATCGCGGCCATGTCCGCGCCGCCCACCGCCGCCAGCAGCTCCAACTGGTCGCCGAGCACCGGCCGCGCCCGCCGCAACGCGTCCCGTACGGCCGCGCACTTACGCATCCACGCCAGGTCGTCGATGCCCACGCCGCCGCGCCCGGTGACCACGGACGCGTCCGTGCCGCACAGCGCGGCGATCAGCGTGGCCGCCGAGGTGGTGCCGCCGACGCTCAGATCGCCGAGCACGACCAGATCCGTACCGGAGTCCGCCTCCTCGTCGGCGATCGCCATCCCGAGCCGTACGGCCCGCTCGGCCTCCTCCGCGGTCAGCGCGTCCTCGATGTCGATACGCCCGCTGCCGCGCCGCACCCGGTGGCGTACGACCTCGTCGGGCAGCAGTTCCGGTGCACAGTCGAGACCGGCGTCCACGATCCGCACCGGCACCTCCGCCCGCCGGGCCAGCACGGCGACGGGGCTCGCCCCCTCCAGCACGGCCCGGACCAGCTGATGCGCACTGCCGGCCGGCCGCCCCGAGACATCGAGAGCGGCCACCCCGTGATCACCGGCGAACAGCACCACGCGCGGTTGTCGAAGAGGCTTGACCGGTACGGAGCCCTGCGCGGCGGAGAGCCATTCGCCCAGCTCGTCGAGGCGCCCGAGAGCCCCGGGCAACACGGTCAGCCGCTCCCGGCGTTCCTCGGCATCACGCCGCGTACCGCTGTCGGGGCGCTCGATCAGATCGGAGAAGTCATCGAGATTAAGCGAGCTCATCCGCAGACACTAACTTCCCGCAGGCCCCGCCTTCCCGACGGGAGCGAGATCGACCCCCGGACGGGGCCCAGCGGAAGCCGCGCCGCGACTACCGCAGCGTCACCGCCTGCCCCGCCACCACCAGCAGCACCCGCTCGCACTCCGCCGCCACCGCCGAGTTCAGCCGCCCCAGCTCGTCCCGGAACCGCCGTCCCGACGCCGTCGCCGGCACCACGCCCGACCCCACTTCGTTCGTCACCGCGACCACCGTGCGCCGCGTGCCCCGTACCGCCTCGGCCAGCTCCGACATCCGCTCCCGCAGCGCCTTCTCGCCGCCCCCCGCCCACGCCGCGTCGTCCCAGGCGTTCACCCGGTCCATCGCGTCCGTCAGCCACAGCGACAGGCAGTCGATCAGCAGCGGGGGCCCCTCGGCCGCGAGCAGGGGCACGAGGTCGCAGGTCTCGGCGGTACGCCAGGAGCCGGGCCGGCGGTCGCGGTGGGTGCGGACCCGGGCGTCCCACTCCGGGTCGCCCTCGCGGGTGCCGCCGGTCGCCACGTACAGCACCCCGGGGAACGCCTCCAGCCGCCGCTCGGCCTCCCAGGACTTGCCCGAGCGCGCCCCGCCCGTCACCAGCGTGCGCCGGGGTACGTCCGGTACGGGGTGGTAGGCGCCGACCGTCAGCGTCGTACCGTCGGGAACGGCCCGTGCGCCCGCCGCCGCGAGCCGGCGGTCCAGTTCGGCGCCGGGCGGTACGTCGTGGTCGAGGTGGACGGCGACGATGTCGGTGGAGACGCCGATCGCCCCGGCCGCCCGGAGCCGCGCCACCGCGTCGGGCCGTCCGGTGACGTCGGCGGCCACCATGTCGTACGGAGCCTTCGCCGGAGAGGCGAGCGCGGTGGACGGGGCGGACGAGGCGGACGAGGCGGACGCGCCGGACGAGGTCGACGGGGCCGTCCGGCCGGTGTCGGCGGACACCCCGGAGGGCTTCCCGGATGAGTCTCCGGCAGGCGCGAACACCCCTGCGGAGACCCCGGCCGGGGCGCCCCCCGGTGGCAGGTAGAGCAGCCGCTCACCCCCCGGCGCCGTCACCTCGTACCCCGTGCCCGGCGCGTCCATCGCCACCGCCCGCACCCGGTGCCCGCTGAGCAGCGTCAGTACCCGCCCGTCCGCCACCCTCCCCGCCGGGGGCAGCCCCGCCGGGAGTTCCACCGCGGGTCCGTCGTGCGGATGGGTGAGCAGCACCTGTCGTACGCCCGTGAGGGTGTGCCCCGCACGGGCCGCGGCGAGTGCGGCCCCGGGTGTCAGGTCCAGCAGCAGAACGCCGTCGACCAGCAGTGAGGTCGCGGCGCGGGCCTGGTCGCCGCGAGCGGTGGCGCACGCGGCGCAGGGGCAGTGGGGGCGGGGGAGTCCGGAGGGGGCTCCGGTGCCGAGCAGAGTCAGTTCCACGGAGACGATCCTCCCGCGCCGCCGCGTACGGTGCGCGTCCGGCTACGCTGCGGGCAGGAAATTGATCAGTCCGTAGGACCCGGGAGGCGCACATGGCGTGGATGTGGCGGTTCGAGAAGGCTGACGGGACGGAGGTTCCACCCGCGGTGGAGCCGGAGGAGTTCACCACGCAGGGGGACGCGGAGTCCTGGGTCGGCGAGGTGTGGAAGGAACTCCTGGACGGAGGCGCGGAGCAGGTCTCGCTGTACGACGACGGCAGCAAGATCTACGGGCCGATGAGTCTGCGGGCCGACGGGAGCTGACCGTACGCGAGGCGAGGCGCCCACGGAACGGTTCCGTGGGCGCCTTGTCGCCGTCCGGCGGGGTGCGGTGTCGCCGTGCGGCGGGGCGGGCGCGGGGTGCGCGGTGTGTGGTGGGTGCGGGGGCCGGTGGCTCCGGAGGCGCATGTCCGGACTGCATGATTTACGCCGCCTGCGGGTCTCGTGGTCGAGTGCGGGCCGGTGTGCGGCACAAATCACGCTCTACGTCCGGACACGTCACCTCCTGCGCCCCCGTCCCCCTCCCGACGGTTGCCCGCCTGCGCGCCGGTGGTGGTTGGGGGCGCGTTTCACATCTCGCCGAACGTGATCTCCACCGTCTTCTTCGCCCCGTCCCGCACATACGTCAGCTTGGTCTTCTGCCCCGGCTTGTTCGTCGCGATGGCCTCCGTCAGTGAGGCGATCGTGGTGACCGGCGTGCGGCCGAGCCGGGTGATGATGTCTCCGGCCTTGATCCCCGCGTCGGCCGCCGCGCCACCCTTCTTGGTCGAGACGACCGCGACCCCGGCCGGCCGGAGGTTGTGGTCGAGCACCGTACGGCCGGTGATGCCCAGGGCCGCCCGGCCCGAGTCGGTGACCTTCCCGTACTTGATGATCTGGTCGGCGACGGTCTTCACCATCGACGCGGGGATCGCGAAGCCGATGCCGGGCGCGGCGCTGTTGCCCATCTGCGAGTCGGTCGCGGCCAGGGTCGGGATGCCGATCACCTCGCTGTTCAGATTGACCAGCGCGCCACCGCTGTTGCCCGGGTTGATCGCGGCGGAGGTCTGCACCATGTTGGCGATCGTGGCGCCCGTCCCGCCGCCCGCCTGGCTCTCGCTGACGGTCCGGCCGACCGCCGAGACGATGCCCTGGGTGACGCTGCTCGACAGGCCGAGTGGAGAGCCCATGGCCAGTACGATCTGGCCGACCGCGACCTTGGACGTGTCGCCGAAAACCGCGGCCTTCAGGCCCTTCGGGACCTTCTCCAGCTTGATGACGGCGAGATCCTGCTGCGGGTAGCTGGAGACGAGCTTGGCCCGGAGCGGCTGTTCGCCGGTTGCGACGGTCACCGAGAAGGTCTTGTGGTGTCCGATCACATGGGCGTTGGTGACGATGTCGCCCCGCCCGTCGTAGACGATGCCCGAACCCAGGCTGTCGCCGGCTTCGATCTGGACGACCGACGGCAGTACGTTCTTGATCACCGTCTCGTAGTCCGTCTGCAGGTCGTTGACGGAGCGCCGTGCGGCGGCCTGTGCCGCCGCGTCGGACATCTCCGACCCCGTGGTGCCGAAGCCGCCGATGCCGGAGTGTGACGCGCCGAAGCCCGCGCCGGAGCAGCCGCCGATCAGGGCGATGGCGCAGATTCCGGCCGACAGGGACAGCAGCGGGCGGCGCGTCCGGCGGCGGGGAAGGGAGGCATCCATGGCATCCATGGCCGGAGTATCCCTTTTGTCGTACTGGTATGGCCTGTGCTGCACCGCCGATCAGGGTGCCCCGCCCCTGATCGGCGGTGCGGCACAAACCCATCGCCGGCAGGCATCCGGCTCAGCGCGCGGCCGCCAGGAACTGGGTCGCCGCGAGCTCCCCGTACAGCGGGTCGTTCGCCACCAGTTCGTCGTGCGTCCCGACCGTCCGCACCACACCCGCGTCCATCACCACGATCCGGTCGGCGAGCGTCACCGTCGACAGCCGGTGCGCCACCACCAGGACCGTCACCTCCCCGGCCACCTCCGCCACCACGTCCCGCAGCGCCATCTCGTTGACCGCGTCCAGCTGGGACGTCGCCTCGTCCAGGAGCAGCAGCCGGGGCTTGCGCAGCAGCGCCCGCGCGATCGCCACGCGCTGCCGCTCCCCGCCCGAGAGCTTGGAACCGCGATGGCCGACCAGGGTCTCCAGCCCGTCCGGCAGCCGCTCCACGAGCGCGTCGAGCCTGGCCCGTACGAGGACCTCCCGGATCTCCTCGTCGGTGGCGCCCGGGGCGGCGAAGACCAGATTCTCGCGCAGCGTCCCGGCCAGTACGGGCGCGTCCTGCTCGACGTAGCCGATGGCGGCGCGCAGTTCGGTGAGCGGCCAGTCGCGTATGTCCTTGCCGTCGACCAGGATCCGGCCGCCGACGGCCTCGTAGAACCGTTCCAGCAGCCCGAAGACGGTCGTCTTGCCCGCGCCCGACGGCCCGACGAAGGCCGTCATCCCGGGCCCCGGCACCTCGAAGGAGACGCCGTGATGGATGTACGGAAGCTCCTCGCGGTACCGGAAGGTGACGTCCTCGAAGACCACGGACGCGGGACCACCACCGGTCCCGTCCGTCTCCGCCCCCAGCGTCTCCGTCTCCAGCCGCTCCGCCTCCGCGATCCGGGCGACGGCCGCCGTCCCCACCTGGTACTGCGTCACCGCCTCCACCAGCTTCGACACCGGGTCGATCAGATAGAACAGGAACAGCAGGAAGGCGACGAGCGTCGATACGGAGATGGCCCCCGAGGCCACCCGCGCCCCGCCGATCCCCAGCACCGCCAGGAACGACACCTGTACGGCGAGTCCGACCGAAGTCCCGGCCAGCGACTGCCATTTCGCGGCCTTCACCCCGTGCCGCCACGCGTCCAGGGCCGCCGCTTCCACGACCGCGGTCTCCCGTTCCTCGGCGCCCGAGGCCTTGACCGTACGGAACGCTCCGAAGGCCCGCTCCAGCACGGTGGACATATGACCCACCGCCTCCTGCGAGCGCTTCGTCGCCTCCGAGATCCTGGGCATCACCAGGGCGACAGCGCCACCGATCAGCACGATCACACCGAGCGTGACCCCGAGCAGCACCGGGTCCATCACGCCCATCAGCACGATCGTCGCGAGGAACGCGAGACTTCCGGTGCCCGCCGAGACGATCGACTGGGTCGTCACCGCGCGCAGCAGGGTGGTGTCCGAGGTGACCCGGGACATCAGATCGCCCGGCTGGGTCCGCTCGACCTCGGGCAGCCGCAACCGCAGCAGCCGCCCGATCAGGGTGCGGCGGGCGGCGAGGACGACGGATTCGGCGGTCCGCTCCAGGAGGTACGAGGCGACCGCCTCGATCGCCGTACCGAACAGCACCAGACCGGTGAGCAGCAGCAGGATTCCGGCGATCGAACCGTCCTCGTCGAGCCGGTCGACCAGGGCCTTGGCGGCGAGCGGCTGGGCCAGCCCGCTCGCGGCGCCGATCAGGGCGAGGAACGCGCCGAGGGCGACCGTCCCGCGATGCGGCCGGAAATGCAGGTACAGCGCCTGCCAGGTCTCCCGGGCGGACAGTTTGGGCGTTTGCCGGGCGCTCTCCCGCGCACGTGGCGCACCGTTCCGCCCGCCGTCGGGTCTGTCGCCACTGCCACCGCTGCCGTCGGTCTCTCTTCTGCTCACGACGGAGGGGACGCATACGGAGGCCGGCCACCTGACACGGGCCGGGTGGAATCTGACACGGGCCGCGTGGGATCTGACACGGGCCGGGCGGGAATCGGCTTCCGCCTCCCACCCGGCCCGTCAACTCAATGTTTCGGCAGCCTCAGCCGCGGACCCCGAACAGATGCAGCAGCGCCGCGACCCTGCGGTACGGCTCCGTCCGCCCCGCCCGGTCCTCGGCCGTCAGCAGCTGTTCCAGCTCGTCCCCGGCCGGCGGCTCCGCGCCGTCGGCGGCGCCGTCCGTGAAGACGCGCACGCCGTACCAGGTGTGCAGGGGCGCGGCGATGCCCGCCATCGTCGAGGTGAGCGTGTCCAGCCGGTCGGCTCGTACCCGCAGCCCCAGCCGGTTGGTGTACGTGTCCGTGTCGAAGGCGCTCAGCGACCCCGCCCAGTCCCCGTTCAGGCCGGGCCGCAGGGCCAGCGTGTCCGCGTTCCGTACGAGCAGCGACAGCAGGCCGCCCGGCGCCAGCATCCTGGCCAGGCCCGCGAGGAGCGCGTCCGGCTCCCTGACGTACATCAGTACGCCGTGGCAGAGGACCACGTCGAAGCTTCCGGGCAGGAAGTGCACGCCGGTCTCCAGGCCGTCGCCCTCGATCAGGCGGACCCGCTCGCGTATGCCCGCGGGCTCGGTGGCGAGCGCCTCGCGGGCCGTGGCGAGCATCCCGGCGTCGGACTCCAGCCCGGTCACCGCGTGCCCGCCCCGGGCCAGCCGCAGGGCCTGGGTGCCCTGCCCCATGCCGACATCCAGGACGCGCAGCCGCTGCCCGACCGGGAAGCGACCGGCTATCTGCTCGTCGAGCTGGCGCGCGACGAGCTCCTGACGTACGACATTGCGCAGTCCGCCGAGACCGGCCAGCCAGGTGGCCGAGCCGCCCGCGAAACCGGAGACGTCCGTGCTCAGGGCCGCTCTCCGCGCTTGACCTGCGGCTTGGGCAGTCGCAGCCGACGCATCTGGAGCGTACGCATCAGGCCGTACGCCACAGCACCGCGCTTGGGAGAGTCCGGGAAGCGCTCGGCGAGCTGCTTCCTCAGCCGGATGAAGATGCCGATCGAGTCGACGACGATCAGCACGATCACACCGAGCCAGAGCAACAGCGCGATGTTCTGGAGCTGGCCCACCCTGACCATGCTGAGCACCAGGATCACCACCGCGAGCGGCAGGAAGAACTCCGCGATGCAGAAGCGGGAGTCGACGTAATCGCGGACGAAGCGGCGCACCGGCCCCTTGTCGCGGACGGGCAGATAGCGCTCGTCGCCGCTCGCCAGCGCCTCGCGCTGCTTGGCCATGTCCGCGCGGCGTGCCTCACGCTGGCGCTTCATGGCCGTCTTGCGGTCGGTCGGCGTCGTGGAGGCGCGACGCCGCTGCGTCTGCGCCTCACTGCGCTTGGGGGTCGGGCGGCCCTTGGGGGCCTGCGGATTGCGGGGCTGCGTGGAGAGGTCCGCACTCACCGAGGTGGCGGCGGCCTTCTCTTCTTTGGAACGGCTACGGAACACAAAGCCCAAGGATACGGGGTGCCGCGGTTGGACCCCACCCCCGCCGGGAACGATCCCGCAACGGCCTGTGCCTTTATCCGGACACCGTGTGTCCACCCCGGACAGACGGGGACGTCGCCGCCCCTTTCCCTGATGGTCATCTACTCCCTGCGCCGGATCACGGAGGCATCGCAGTCGTCCTTGGGGAGGAGCGCATCCGAGCTGGAACAGTGCGGTAATAGAGGCAGGGCCCGTACTGTGGGTTCTGTTGGAGTGCTGGAGCTGGAGTCCGTCAGAAGGGGGCGCGCGAAGCCCATGAGCGGTGTCATGAAACGTATGGGAATGATCTTCCGCGCGAAGGCAAACAAGGCCCTTGACCGGGCTGAGGATCCGCGCGAGACCCTCGACTACTCGTACCAGAAGCAGCTCGAACTGCTGCAGAAGGTACGCCGCGGTGTCGCCGATGTGGCGACGTCGCGCAAGCGGCTGGAGTTGCAGCTGAACCAGCTGCAGGGCCAGTCGTCCAAGCTGGAGGAGCAGGGCCGCAAGGCACTGGCGCTCGGCCGGGAGGACCTGGCGCGAGAAGCGCTCTCCCGCCGCGCGGCGCTTCAGCAGCAGGTCACCGACCTGGAGACGCAGCACCAGACCCTCCAGGGCGAGGAGGAGAAGCTCACGCTCGCCGCGCAGCGCCTCCAGACCAAGGTCGACGCCTTCCGTACGAAGAAGGAGACGATCAAGGCCACCTACACCGCCGCGCAGGCGCAGACCCGGATCGGGGAGGCCTTCTCGGGCATCTCCGAGGAGATGGGCGACGTCGGCATGGCGATCCAGCGGGCGGAGGACAAGACCGCGCAGCTCCAGGCACGGGCCGGCGCGATCGACGAGCTCCTCGCCTCCGGCGCCCTGGACGACCAGTCCGGGATGGCGAAGGACGACATCGCCGCCGAGCTGGACCGGATCTCCGGCGGTACGGATGTCGAGCTGGAACTCCAGCGTATGAAGGCGGAGCTGGCGGGCGGCGAGTCCTCGAAGCAGGCGATCGAGGGCGGTCAGTCCGACACCCAGGACGCACCGCCGAGCCAGCACAAATTCGACAAACAGTAGGGACTCGTCATGATCGTACGGATCATGGGGGAGGGCCAGGTGAAGCTGGCCGACAGCCACTTCGCCGACCTGAACAAGCTCGACGACGAGCTGCTGGCCGAAGTCAGGGGTGGGGACGGGGACGGCTTCCGCCGTACTTTCCACGCGCTCCTGGCCAAGGTGCGCGAACTCGGCGAGCCGCTGCCGGACGACTCCCTGGAGCCGTCCGAACTGATCCTGCCCGCTCCGGACGCCACCCTTGAGGAAGTCCGCGAGCTGCTGAACGACGAGGGCCTGATCCCCTCGATCTGACGCGCTCCCGACGCCCACCACTCCACAAGCAACCCCCCGCCACAGGCGGGGGGTTGCTTGTGTCCGCCCGCATACGAAGAGATCACCCCACCCCCCACCCGGGATGCGGCCGTACAGAACCGAGAGGCGGCCCGCAGTCGGGTGACCGGCGGTAGGGGGACGGGGGCGCAGGAAGTGACGTGTCCGGACGTAGAGCGTGATTTGTGCCGCACACCGGCCCGTAAGCCGACCACGAAACCCGCACGCGGCGTAAATCATGCAGTCCGGACATGCGCCTCCGGAGCCCCCGGCCCCCGCACCCACAACGGCACGCCCCGCCCCCGCACCCCGCCGGACGGCGACACCGCACCCCGCGCCCGCCCCGCCCCCGCCGGACGGCGCCCCGCACCCCCGCCGGACGGCGACACCGTACCGTTGCCAGACGTGACCCCCCTAGGAACCGCGTTCGCCCGCACCCGCCACACCGTGCGCACGCACCCCCTCGCGGCCGACGCGGCCATGGCCGTAGTCGTCCTCGCCTGCATGCTCGGGGGATCGTTCAGCGGTCACGGCGAAGGTCCCCACCGCCCCGGCCCGTCCTTCGGCTCCCATACCCCCAGCACCCTCAGCGTCGTACTCATGGTGCTCGGAGCCGCCTCGCTGGTCTTCCGTCGCCGTGCCCCGATGCCCGTACTGTTCTGCGCCAGCGGGCTGACCCTCACCGAGCTCCTCACGGGCTATCCGCCCGCCCCCGTCGTCTTCACCGCCGCCATCGCGCTCTACACCGTCGCCGGGCACACCGACCGCCCGACCACCTGGCGCGTCGGTTTCGCGACCGTGACCGTGCTGTCCGTGATCCCGATGGGGTTCAGCCCGGGGCCCTGGTACGCGCAGGAGAATCTGGGGATCTTCGCCTGGACCGGTATGGCGAGCGCCGCGGGTGATGCCGTACGCAGTCGCCGGGCCTTCGTCCACGCCATACGTGAACGTGCCGAACGCGCCGAACGCACCCGTGAGGAGGAGGCCCGGCGCCGGGTCGCCGAGGAGCGGTTGCGGATAGCGCGCGATCTGCACGATGTCGTCGCGCACCACATCGCCCTGGTCAACGTCCAGGCCGGGGTGGCCTCCCATGTGATGGACAAGCGGCCGGACCAGGCCAAGGAGGCCCTGGCCCACGTCCGGGAGGCGAGCCGTTCGGCGCTGAACGAACTGCGCGCCACCGTCGGGCTGTTGCGTCAGTCCGGCGACCCGGAGGCACCCACCGAACCGGCGCCCGGGCTGGCGCATCTGGACGGGCTCCTCGACACGTTCCGTAACGCGGGACTGCCCGTGGACTTCGCCGTGGACGAGACGGCGGACGAGACCGCGGACGGGACCGTGGACGAGGCGGCGGATACCGCTCGCCGGCTTCCCGCGGCTGTCGACCTCGCCGCGTACCGGATCATCCAGGAGGCGCTGACCAATGTGCGCAAGCACGCGGGTCCCTCGGCGAAGGCCGAGGTCAGTGTCGTACGGGTCGGCACAACGGTCGAGATAACGGTCCTGGACACCGGCGCGGGCGGGCCCGCCCCCCTCGGAGCGACCGCGGCCCACACCGACCACACCGACCACACCGAAGGCGGCGGCCACGGCCTCATCGGCATGCGCGAGCGCGTCGGCGCCCTCGGCGGCACCCTCACCGCGGGACCCCGCTTCGGCGGCGGCTTCCGTGTCCAGGCGATACTGCCGGTGCCGGTCAAGACCCGTACGGGGGAGGACACATGACGATCAGGGTGGTGCTCGCCGACGACCAGACGCTGCTGCGCAGCGCGTTCCGCGTGCTGGTGGACTCGGAGCCCGACATGGAGGTCGTCGGGGAGGCAGCCGACGGCGCGCAGGCCGTGGACATCGCCCGTTCCGCCCGCGCGGATGTCGTCCTGATGGACATCCGGATGCCCGGTACGGACGGCCTCGCCGCCACCCGCATGATCAGCGCGGATCCGGATCTCGCCGGGGTACGGGTCGTCATGCTGACGACGTTCGAGGTCGACGAGTACGTGGTGCAGTCGCTGCGCGCGGGGGCCTCCGGCTTCCTGGGCAAGGGCGCGGAGCCGGAGGAACTGCTCAACGCCATCCGGATCGCCGCGGCCGGCGAGGCGCTGCTGTCGCCCGTCGCGACGAAGGGTCTCATCGCCACTTTCCTGGCCCAGGGCGGCGGTTCGGCCGAAGACGGCTCCGGGGCGGCGAGGCACTCCGAGCGGCTGGCGGCCCTCACCGTGCGGGAGCGCGAGGTCCTCGTCCAGGTCGCCGGCGGCCACTCGAACGACGGGATCGCGGAGCGTCTGGCGGTCAGTCCGCTGACCGTCAAGACCCATGTGAACCGTGCGATGGCGAAACTCGGCGCCCGTGATCGCGCCCAATTGGTGGTAATCGCGTACGAATCGGGCCTGGTACGTCCAAGGGTGGAGTGAAGGCCCGCCCTCACGTACTACAGGCGCGGTATGCGGCGTATAAGGAACTGGACCTGGGACCTACGATTCGGCCGCCTCGGATGGCTGATCGTATAGAGGGGCGTTTGTTCCCCTCCGTTCCACCAACGGGTCATCCGTAACGGGGAAACTCTGCGACGGACAGACCCGAGACGGTCGGCCCCCCCATGGGCCGACCGGGGGCGTTCCGTACCGAAAGACCATCTGCGGACCTCATCACCTGCGGACTTCATCACCTGCGGTCCGGACCACGTGCGGTCCGGATCACCCGCGAACCTGACCACTTGCGGACCTGACCACTTGCGGACCTGACCACTTGCGGACCTGACTACCTGCGGTCCGGACCACTTGCGGTCCGGACCACTCGCGGACCCGACCACCGCGGACCCGACCACCGCGGCCCGCCCGCGACCGGGCCACCGCGCCCACCTGCCGCGTACACCACCAAAGCCTGCCGCGTACACCACAGAAGAGAGACCCAATGTCCTGGCTGTCGAAATTCAGCCTCGCGCAACGGGCCCTGATAGGGCTGATGTCGATCATTGCGATCGTCTTCGGGGCCATCGCGATACCCCAGCTCAAGCAGCAGCTGCTGCCTTCCATCGAACTCCCGATGGTGTCGGTGCTCGCCCCCTACCAGGGCGCCTCCCCCGATGTGGTCGAGAAGCAGGTCGTCGAACCGCTCGAGAACTCCATCAAGACCGTTGACGGCATCAGCGGCATCACCTCCACGGCGAGCGAAGGCAACGCCGTGATCATGGCCAGCTTCGACTTCGGGGGCAGCGACACCAAGCAGCTCGTCGCCGATATCCAGCAGGCCGTCAACCGGGCCCGGATCCAGCTTCCGGACAGTGTCGACCCGCAGGTCGTGGCCGGTTCGACGGACGACATCCCGACCGTCGTCCTCGCCGTCACCTCCGACAAGGACCAGCAGGCGCTGGCCGCCCAGTTGGACCGTACGGTCGTCCCGACCCTGGAGGACATCGACGGCGTCGGACAGGTCACGGTCGACGGCGTCCGGGACCTCCAGGTCTCCGTCACCCCCGACGACCGCAAGCTCGCCGCCGCGGGCCTCAACACCATGGCGCTCTCCGAGGCCCTCAAGGCGGGCGGCGCGACCCTCCCGGCCGGTTCGTTCACGGAGGACGGCAAGAGCCGTACGGTCCAGGTCGGCGGCGGGTTCACCTCGCTGAAGCAGATCGAGGACCTGCGGATCGCACCTCAGGCGGGCGCCGCCGGTGCGGCCGGTGGAGCCGGGGGCGGCTCGGCGCGGCAGCCCGAGCCCGTACGCCTCGGTGACGTCGCGACCGTGGAGCAGAAGCCGTCCGCCGCGACCTCCCTGACCCGTACGGACGGCAAGCCCAGCCTCGCCGTCTCCGTCACGATGGACAAGGACGGCAGCGCCGTCGCCATCTCGGACGAGGTCAAGGACAAGCTGCCCGGCCTCCGCACGGACCTCGGCTCCGGCGCCGGCCTGACCGTCGTCAGCGACCAGGGCCCGGCCGTCTCCAAGTCGATCTCCGGACTGACCACCGAGGGCGCGCTCGGCCTGGTCTTCGCCGTGATCGTGATCCTGGTCTTCCTGGCCTCGATCCGCTCCACGATCGTCACCGCGGTCTCCATCCCGCTGTCCGTCGTCCTCGCGCTGATCGTGCTGTGGACGCGTGACCTGTCGCTCAACATGCTCACCCTCGGCGCGCTGACCATCGCGATCGGCCGCGTCGTGGACGACTCGATCGTCGTCCTGGAGAACATCAAGCGGCACCTGGGCTACGGCGAGGAGCGCGAGAGCGCCATCCTCACTGCGGTCAAGGAGGTCGCGGGCGCGGTCACCGCCTCCACCCTCACCACCGTCGCGGTGTTCCTGCCGATCGGTCTCACGGGCGGCATGGTCGGCGAGATGTTCGGCTCGTTCTCCCTGACCGTGACGGCCGCGCTGCTCGCCTCGCTGCTCGTCTCGCTCACCGTCGTACCGGTCCTCTCGTACTGGTTCCTGCGGCCGCCGAAGGCCGTCGCCGGGGTCGACGCCGACGAAGCCCGCCGCCAGGCGGAGGAGAAGGAAGGCCGCAGCAGGCTCCAGCGGCTGTACGTCCCGGTGCTGCGCTTCGCGACCCGGCGCAGGATCACCAGCGTCGCGCTCTCGATTGTCGTCCTGCTCGGCACGTTCGGCATGGCGCCGCTCCTCAAGACCAACTTCTTCGACCAGGGCGAGCAGGAAGTCCTCACCGTCAAGCAGGAGTTGGAACCGGGCACCAGCCTGGAGTCGGCCGACGCCGCCGCGAAGAAGGTCGAGAAGGTCCTCTCCGGTGTCGACGAGATCAAGAACTACCAGGTCACCGTCGGTTCCTCCGGCTTCATGGCGGCCTTCGGCGGCGGTACGGGTGCCAACCAGGCGTCGTACCAGCTGACCCTGAAGGACTCCTCGACGTACGAGAAGACGCGGGACCACATCGAGGACGAGCTGGCCAAGCTCGACGGCGTCGGCCAGACGACGATCGCCGCGGGCGACGGCTTCGGCAGCCAGGACCTGAGCGTCGTGGTCAAGGCCTCCGAGGCGGACACGCTGCGCAAGGCCGCCGACGAGGTGCGGGACGCCGTCGCGAAGCTGGACGATGTCACGGACGTGCAGAGCGACCTCTCGCAGTCCGTCCCGCGTATCTCGGTCAAGGCCAACTCCAAGGCCGCCGAGGCCGGGTTCAACGACCAGACGCTCGGTCTGGCCGTCGGCCAGGCGGTGCGCGGCACCGAGTCGGGCAAGGCGATCCTGGACGACACCGAGCGTAATGTCGTCATCACCTCGGCCGAGCCGGCCACGACGATCGCCGAGCTGAAGAACCTGCCGCTGGGCGCGGTGAAGCTGGGCCAGATCGCCGATGTGAAGCTGGTTCCCGGACCGGTCTCCATGACCCGGATCGACGGTTCGCGGGCGGCGACGATCTCGGCCCGTCCGGTCGGTGACAACACCGGCGCGGTCAGCACCGAACTCCAGACGAAGATCAACGCCCTGGAGCTGCCGGAGGGCGCGACCGCGTCCATCGGCGGTGTCTCGCAGGACCAGGACGACGCCTTCGTGCAGCTCGGCCTCGCCATGCTGGCGGCCATCGCGATCGTCTTCATGCTGCTGGTCGCGACGTTCCGTTCGCTGGTGCAGCCGCTGATCCTGCTGGTGTCGATCCCGTTCGCGGCGACCGGCGCGATCGGGCTGCTGATCCTGACGGGTACGCCGATGGGCGTCCCGGCGATGATCGGCATGCTGATGCTGATCGGCATCGTGGTGACCAACGCGATCGTGCTGATCGACCTGATCAACCAGTACCGGTCGCAGGGCCTGAGCGTGGTCGACGCGGTCATCGAGGGCGGCCGCCACCGGCTTCGCCCGATCCTGATGACGGCGCTGGCGACGATCTTCGCGCTGCTGCCGATGGCTCTGGGCATCACGGGCGAGGGCGGCTTCATCGCGCAGCCGCTCGCGGTGGTGGTGATCGGCGGTCTGGTGACGTCGACGCTGCTCACGCTGCTGCTCGTGCCGACGCTGTACGCGATGGTCGAACTCCGCAAGGAGCGTCGCGCGAAGAAGAAGGCGGCGAAGCGGGACGGGAAGCGGGACCAGGGCCCGACCGATCCGCCGGCGTCGTCGCCCTCGTCGGCTCCTTCGTCCGAGCCGGACCCGGAGCCGGTCAACGCGTAAGGCGCGTTGCTGGTCGCTGATTGCTGATTGCTGGTTGCCCCGGAGTGGTCCCGTTGATCGGGCCGCTCCGGGGCAACCGCGTTCTCCCCTCTGTGTTTTCTTCTTGTTCTGATCGTTTTTGCCAGCGGCCCGGTACGGCGGCGATACTTCGGCCCGCCGTGCGGCTCTCGCTCAACACCGGGCGTGGGACGGCGCGATGACAGGCAGGACCAGGCACAGCGGTAGGGGAACGGCGTGACAGCGCAAGATCAACAGGGCGTGGAGGGGCGGGCGGAGGACGGCCGCGAGGTCGGGGCCGAGGTCCGCGAGGTCGGGGCCGACGTCCGTGAGGCCGGGCCCGCGTCGTCGCCCCCGCCCGTATCGTCTCCGCCGCCCAGCTTCGGCGGCGTTCTCGTCGGTGGCTTCTCCGTCCTGGCCCGCTACGGGCGTCAGCTCTACGGTCTCAGCCTCCGCGCGACCGCCGTGGCGACCGTCGTCGGCGGAATCGTCCTCGCGGCCGGACTCCTCGCGGCCTGGCCCGTCTTCGTCGAGGTTCAGGAGTTCGATGACGCCAACAGGGCCTACGAGGATCCGGTGGTGGGCTACGACTCCACCACGTATCCCAAGATCGCCACCATTGGCGAGGTCGTCCTGCCGCTGCTGCTGATCCTGGCGGTCTTTGTCATCGCGATGCTGCACGCGGGGCACGCCGTCGCGGCCTCCCGCGCCGCCGACCGCCGGGCACTGGCCCCCGGTGAGTTGTGGCGGCTCGCCCGGCCCCGGCTGCGACCGGTCTTCGGAGCCCAACTCATCCTGGCGCTCGTCGCCCTGGGCCCGGCGTTCTGCGGCTTCATGCTGTCCGCCTCCGTCGACACGAACGCGGTCCCGGGCGTCGATCCCCATATGGACAGCTTGTCCACGATGGCACCACTGACCATGCTGCTCGGGGTCGTCGTACCTCTGCTGCTGGCCGGGACAGGGGCGTTCCTGGGCGTCCGCCTCTCCGCGGCCCCGGCCGCCGCCGCGCTGGAGGAACTGTCCGCGGTCGCCGCGCTGCGCCGTTCCTGGTCGGTGGTCCGGGGCTCATGGTTCCGGGCGGCCGGGGTGGCGGTCCTGACCGCTGCCGTGGCGGTGGCCGGGTGCTTCCTTCTCGCGTACGTCGCCGGGCCCCTCCGTACACTCATGCCGCACAGGATCAACGGCAATGAGTTCGCGCCCAATCTCATCGAGATCCTCATACCCCCGACCCTGGCCCTGCTGATCACCCCGCTGGTGACCATGCCGGTGGTCTGCTCGACGCTCGCGCAGTTCTACCGGCACCTGGTCTCCCGCCGCGGTCAGGGCTGAACGGTACGTGCGACGGAACGGCAGGCCTGCCGTTCCGTCGCACGGTGTGACTCGGTCGCCTACACGACGGCGGCAGCGGCAGCCGTACGAGGCTTCCTCTCGCGTCCGAGAAGCAGACGTGGCTGCTGCTGCCACCCTCCGTACGGAGGCTCGCCGCTCAGGGCGAAGCAGGCGGGCCGTCCCGGGATGGCGCCGGGACGGCCTGAGCTGGGAGATTGTGGCTATGCCTTGAGGGCTGTGAGGAATGTGGTCCAGGAGGCGGTGGGCAGGATGAGTGCGGGGCCGTGGGGGTTTTTGCTGTCGCGTACGGGGACGAGGCCGGGGAGGTCCTCGGCGATCTCGACGCAGTTGCCCCCGTTGGTGTTGCTGTAGCTGCTCTTACGCCAACGGCCTTCGGCCGGCAGGGGATTGTGTCGCATGGCTGGAGGTCCTCCACAGGGATGGATCAGCCCGTCCCACGGCAGCGCGGGGACGGGCTGATCTTGGGTATGCCTGCGCCTATGCCTTGAGGGCTGTGAGGAATGTGGTCCAGGAGGCGGTGGGCAGGATGAGTGCGGGGCCGTGGGGGTTTTTGCTGTCGCGTACGGGGACGAGG
>NZ_JBIVMZ010000004.1:503176-545426 GCF_044753355.1 Streptomyces sp. NPDC088400
AGGCCGGGGAAGTCCTCGGTGATCTCGACGCACGCGCCCCCGTTGGTGTTGCTGTAGCTGCTCTTACGCCAACGGGCGGTGCTCAGCTCGGGGGTGTGTCGCATGTCTGGTAGTCCTCCATTGCCTTTCGAATCAGCTGCGCCGACTCCGACAGCGAGAGAGCGTTGGCCCGCAGCACTTCGTACTGTCGTCGCCACTTTTTCACCGCGTCCCGGTCCTCATAGAGGTGACCGACCCGGATGCCCTCTTCGTAGGCCACTGTGGAGCCGTCAGGGAGTGTCAGCAGGATCAGTGTGGCGCCAACCAGCGCGTGTGAACCTGCGCTGAACGGAATCACCTGAACCTTACTGTTCGGAGTATCCGCCTGCTCCAGCAGCGAAGCCAGCTGTTTGTGCATGCACTCCCGGCTCCCGACCCTCCGCCGGAGTACCGATTCGTCAATGATCGCCCACCGGTGCGGAGGTGAGTCCGATCGCTGCCGATCCTGCCGCGACATCCGGGCGTTGACGAGAGCTTCGACCTCCTCCTCGGTCAAGTCCTCCTGGCAGCGCAGCAGCGCGTATGCGTAGTCGCGGGTTTGCAACAGACCAGGCATGACCTGGGGATCGGAGACCTCAATGACCTCGGCCGTCGCCTCGAAGTCCATGAATCGCCGGTACTGATCCGGATGCGCCTCACGCTTGGCCAGTTGGTACAGATCGTGGAAGTGCTCGTCCGTACCGAACGCCGCGTCGAGTTTGCGTGGCAGATCAGGCGGCGGCATCAACTCCGCCGTCTCGATGCGCGCGAGCGTGCTCTTGCTGGAGTTCAGGATCTCCGCCAACCGTACGAGCGACAGATCCGCGCGCTCACGATGGCGGCGCTGCTCCGAGCCGAAGTAGTGGCGGGCCGACAGGTACGGGTTCAGGGTCTGGGGCTTGAATTTCATGGGCGTTTTCTCGCAATCATCCCAATCTCAACGCTGGGACGACGCGCCCCTGTTGAGGTCGAATGCCACAGAGTGACGATGGTGCCGCACACGGTAACCGCCGGTGTTCATGCAACGCCAGACCCCCGGCCCTGAGCTGGGGCCCGGGGTCCGGCTCGTCTGATCAGGAGCAGGCCGAGATGTTCACACGTACAACGAGGCGCAACGCCCCGCCCGGGAAGCGCAGTTGCCGGGAGGTGGCCGCGTGATGATGCTGCGCGATCCACAGGGCGTCCCGCTGCGGCTGCTGCCGTGGACGACGGCGGAGGGTAATCCTTGCTACCTGAGTGCCAACGGCCCCGGCAGCCGGATGTCCCGGCTGGCCGACGAGGTGGAGGAGGACCTGCTCGTCTCGGTGGAGCACCTCCTGGCCGATGCCGCCAAGCCGCTGCCTCCTGGCCCGAGTGCGGATCCGAAGGAACTGCGCCGTATGGTCGCGTGCCTCGCGGGGGCGCTGAGTGCCACGTGGCGGATCGCCGTCAGCCGGGGCGGCCGATTGCCGGGGGCCGACACGGGGCAGCCCTGCGAGCACCGCGAGACCGAACTGTGCGGCGGCAAGACGTGCTGCCGCACCTGCGCGCAGCAGCTCTACTTGTGAGGCTGGGGGCTTGTGGGGCTTGCGGGGCTTGTGAGGCCGGTTCGCGGAGCCGCAGAGCTGTGTGAGGTTCAGCCGAGCTTCGGGGCGAGCAATTCTTCGGAGCGGTCCCAGAGTTGGCGGGCGAGGTCGGCGTCGAGGGCCTGCGGGTTGTTGCGCCTGGCCGGCTTGTGCTTCTCGTAGTAGGTGCCGGAGATCCAGTCGGTGCCGGGTCGGCCCTCGGCGAGCCAGACGAGCTGCTCGGCACCCTTCTCCGGGGTGATCAGGAAAGCTCGGGCGAGGCGGCTTCCGGTGATGTGCCTGAGGAAGCTGTCGGACTCGACGGCGAAGTTCGTCGCGACGTTGCCCGGGTGGAAGGAAGCGGTGGAGATGCCTTGCGCGTGGTAGCGGTGGTGCAGTTCCTTGGTGAACAGGATGTTCTCGAGTTTGGCGGTGCCGTAGGCCCGCATCGCGGTGAAGTCCCTGTCGTGGTCGAGGTCGTCGATGACGACCTTGCCGCCGATGCGGGCGGCGAGACTTGAGGTCTGGATCACCGTCGCCTTGTCGGCGATGAGTCTGTCCATCAGCAGCTGGGTGAGCAGGAACGGCGCCAGGTGGTTGACCTGGAAGGTCTTCTCGAAGCCGTCGACGGTCTTGGTACGGTCGCCGAAGATGCCGCCGGCGTTGTTGGCGAGTACGTCGATGTGCGGGTACGCGGCGCTCAGTTCGGCGGCGAGTTCGCGGACGTCGTCGAGGCGCGTGAAGTCGGCGAGGTAGTGGTCCGCACCGATTTCACGGGCTACGGCCTGGGTCTTCTGCGGGGAGCGGCCGACGATGACGACGCGGTGGCCGTTCCGGTGGAGCCGGCGGGCTGCCGTGGCGCCGATGCCGTCGCTGGCACCGGTGATGACGATGGTCTTGTCCTGGCTCATGTTCTTCCTCCGGCGCTGAAGTTGGCCTGCGTGATGGCAGCATACGCCGATCCTGTCAGTCACTGTCACCTTGGGCTGTGCCTGTTACGATCGGTGCATCATGAACGAGAAACTGCCCGGCCTCCGGGAGCGCACCCGCCGGGCGGTGCGGATGGAGATCGCCGAAGCCGCTAGCGCGCTGTTCGTCGAGCGTGGCTTCGAGGCCACGACCATCGACGACATAGCGGCGGCCGTGGGCATGTCCCAGCGCAGCGTCTTCCGTTACTTCGCCACGAAAGAGGAGATCGTCCTCGGAAAGTTCGACCTCGTCGTGGACGACATGCTCGCCGCCCTGCGCGCACGCCCGGCCGACGAAGCGGTCTGGACGTCACTGCACCACGTGTTCGACGTGCTGGTTTCCCTTGCGGAGGCGCCGGGCCACGAGGAGATGGTGGAGCCGATCCACCGGGTGATCTTCGAGACGCCCGTACTGCTCGCCGGTTACCTCCAGAAGCTGCAGCAGATACAGGACGCCGTCGTCGCCGTACTGCTCGAACGCGCCGAGGCGGCCGGTACACCCCACGCCGCCGACGATCCGACGCCCCGCGCGCTCACGGCGGCGGCCTTCGGGTGCCTCGTGGCCGCGCAGCACTCCTGGCTCGCCTCCGACGCGAAAGGCTCCTTCGCCGACGCCGTCGCCCGAGCCATGGCAACCGTCGGCCCCCGCGCCTGACGTCGGCCCCCGCGCCTGACGTCGGCCCCGGACCTGACACGAATGAGCGGGGGCGGTGTTGCCCTTCGTGTACTGGAATTCCCGTCACGCGGGAATTCCAGTACACGACTCTGCCCGGGACGGTGATCCAGGCGTCCGCGCGAGGGTCGGGACCGGTCCCGAGCCCCCCATGTGAAGGTGCTCGGAGTGCCGTCAAAGAGTGGGTGGGAGGACTCCGTGAGCATGAAGGTCGGGACGTCGGAACGCATGCCCGTGTCAATCAAGTTCTGCGTCGCCATAGTTGGGCTTCAGGCGCTGGGGCTGGCCCTCGCCGCTTTCGTTCTGCTGGAAGACATGAACAGCCGCCTGGATCACGGCCAGGAGGTGCAGAACCCGGGCGCGACCAGGCTCGTCGCCTATCTCTTCGTCTCCCTCTCCATCGCGCTGCTCGGCGCCGGCTTTTTCTTCTTCAAGCGTTCCGCGCTTGCCAGGAACGTGGTGTACGCGTATGCGCTGATCGCTGCCGTGGTCCAGGTGCTCACGCTCGTGGTGGCCTGGATTTTTTACGGATTCCAGCCGGCCGTGGCCGTGGGGCTGGTGATGCTGGCCGCCATTTTCTGGATTCTGGAAGGCAAGGACTCCGACGAATGGTTCGGCCGGTGAGCGCACTTCCCACGCGTGGTGTGCCTTTCGCGCCGGGGGAGCCCTGTCCCTGGGGTGGACTCATCTCGGGCCCGTTTCCCGGGGAGCCTGCGCAGTCCACGTAATACCCCTCGCCCGACTGGCAGTTCGCCCCGCCAGCACCGCCAACCCGCCGCACACCGCCATCCCGCCGAACACCGGCACCACCGCGTCCGCCCCGCCGAGTCCCACCAGCGGCGCCACCAACGCCCCCAACGCGCTCTGCGCCGTACCGAGCAGGGCGGAGCCCGTGCCCGCCGCGTCCGGCACTCGCGCGATCGCCAGGGACGACGCGTTCCCGGTGACAAGCCCGAGGCCGCCGCACACCAGCGCCATCAGCGGGAGGTACACGGCCACGGTCAGCGCGTCCGCCACGGCGATCCCGAGCAGGGCCGCCGTGCCGGCGAGCATCGCGTACAGGCCTGCGCTCAGCAGCCGTTCGGGCGCGATCCGGCCCGCCAGCCTGGCGCCGCTCGCGCTGGACAGGGCCATGAACACCGCGCCGCAGGCGAAGTAGGCGGACGAGACGCCGACGCTCAGCCCCAGCACGTTCTGGAGCAGGAACGGGGCACCGGCGATGTAGCAGAACAGCGCGCCGAACGCGAAGGTGAAGGCCAGCGAGTAACCGACGTACGCGCGATCGCCCGCGACGTCCCGTACGGACCGCAGCAACTCCCGGCCGCCGCCGGTCCGTCGCCGTGACACCGGCAGGCTCTCCGGTACGGCGACCACCACGGCCACCACGACCAGCAGCGCGACCCCGGCCAGCACCCAGAACACACCCCGCCACCCGGCCCCGCCCGCCCCGATCACCGCGCCGCCCGCGAGTGGAGCCAGGACCGGCGCCGTACCGGCCAGCGTCATCAGAATCCCGAACAGCCGCGCCGCCGCAGCCCCTTCGGTCACGTCCGAGACCACGGCCCGCCCGATCACCACCCCCGCAGCCCCACCGAACCCCGCCGCGAACCGCAACACCGCCAGCCCTCCGAGCTCAGGCGCAACGGCACACAACCCGGTGGCGACGGCACACACCCCGGCCCCCACCAACAGCGGCCCCCGCCGCCCGTACCGGTCCGACAGTGGCCCGAAGACCAAATGACCGACGGTCATGCCGACCAGGAACGCGGTGAGCGTGAGCTGGACCCCGGAGGCGTCGGTACGCAGTTCGGCGGCCATCCGGGGAAAAGCCGGCAGATACATGTCGGTCGACAACGGGCCGACGAAACAGAGCAGCACGAGTGCGGCGATGAGCCGGGAACGGGGCATGACGAGGAGACCTCTGGCTTCCGGAACGGGACATGGCCGGGAACGCAGGGGAGGGGGATTGCTGGAGCATCAACGCGCTCCGAGAACCGTCGAACCGTTTTCCTGGCGGAGCGCGGGGGCGAGGCCCGCGCTCAAGAACGCCTGGGCGGTGAGAGTGGAAACTGTAGACGACGCGGGGGCAGGGCGGTTGGCGGCGGGCGCAGAAGAGGTGGTGCCCCGCGTGCGCGGGGACCACCGAACACCACCCACCACCCCCGCCGAACCATCCCCCTACGGCAGCGCCAGCATCCGCTCCAGCGCCAGCTGCGCGAAGTCCGCCGTCTCCTTCTCCACCTCGATGACGTTGACCTCGCTGCCCTCGGCCAGCGACTCCAGCGCCCACACCAGGTGCGGCAGGTCGATCCGGTTCATCGTGGAGCAGAAGCAGACCGTCTTGTCGAGGAAGACGATCTCCTTGCCCTCGGCGGCGAAACGGTTCGCCAGGCGCTGTACGAGGTTCAGCTCCGTCCCGATCGCCCACTTCGAGCCCGCCGGGGCCGCCTCCAGGGCCTTGATGATGTATTCCGTCGAGCCGACATAGTCCGCCGCCGCCACGACCTCGTGCTTGCACTCCGGGTGCACCAGGACGTTCACGCCCGGGATCCGTTCCCGTACGTCCCGTACGGAGTCCAGCGAGAAGCGGCCGTGCACCGAGCAGTGGCCGCGCCACAGGATCATCTTCGCGTCCCGCAACTCCTGAGCCGTGAGGCCGCCGTTGGGCTTGTGCGGGTTGTAGAGGACGCAGTCGTCCAGGGACATCCCCAGCTCCCGTACCGCCGTGTTCCGGCCGAGGTGCTGGTCCGGCAGGAACAGGACCTGTTCGCCCTGCTCGAAGGCCCAGTTCAGGGCGCGCTCGGCGTTCGAGGACGTACAGATCGTGCCGCCGTGCTTGCCGGTGAAGGCCTTGATGTCGGCGGAGGAGTTCATGTACGAAACGGGCACGACCCGTTCGGCTATGCCGGCCTCCGTCAGTACGTCCCAGCACTCCGCGACCTGCTCGGCCGTGGCCATGTCGGCCATGGAGCAGCCCGCCGCCAGGTCCGGCAGGACGACCTTCTGATCGTCGGTGGTCAGGATGTCGGCGGACTCGGCCATGAAGTGCACACCGCAGAAGACGATGTACTCCGCGCCCGGCCGCGCCGCCGCGTCCTTGGCCAGCTTGAAGGAGTCACCGGTGACATCCGCGAACTGGATGACCTCGTCCCGCTGGTAGTGGTGGCCCAGGACGAAGACCTTGTCCCCGAGCTTCTCCTTGGCCGCGCGGGCGCGCTCCACCAGGTCGGGGTCGGACGGGGAGGGCAGGTCGCCGGGGCACTCCACGCCTCGCTCGCTGCGGGTGTCGGCCTCGCGGCCGAGCAGTAGCAGAGCGAGCGGCGTCGGCTGGACGGCGAGATCCTGACGGGGCTGGGCGGTGGTCACGTCACGCACCCTTTCTTCTCAGCAGACGAGCCTTTTCGTCTAATTGACGCTATCTATCATAGTCGCTTCACGTCACTTTGACGATGGCCATAGCGTCGATGTGACGCATTCCGGGGGCTCCCACCGCACCTGGCGCAGCCTCGCCGCCCGCTGCCGTTCCGGAACGCGGTGTGCGAGCATGAAGAAGGGAAAGACACGCCCCGGGGCCACGGAATGAATCCGTGGCCGCGCCGGTTGCACTGTCGGCAAGCAGTCCGTACAACCCGGGAGAGAAGCAGATGTCCGTATCGGACGAGACCACCACCGCGAGCGACGGCATCCTCCTGTCCGACGCCGCCGCGGGCAAGGTCAAGGCCCTGCTGGACCAGGAAGGCCGGGACGACCTCGCGCTGCGCGTCGCCGTTCAGCCCGGCGGCTGCTCCGGCCTCCGTTACCAGCTGTTCTTCGACGAGCGTTCGCTCGACGGCGATGTCGTCAAGGATTTCGACGGTGTCAAGGTCGTCACCGACCGGATGAGCGCCCCGTACCTGGGCGGCGCCTCCATCGACTTCGTCGACACCATCGAGAAGCAGGGCTTCACGATCGACAACCCGAACGCCTCGGGCTCCTGCGCCTGCGGTGACTCCTTCAGCTAACAGCCAGGACGGCACAGAGCCGTACATGGCGTATGTGGAAGGCGGCGGCCCCTCTCGGGACCGCCGCCTTCCACGTGTTCAGATCTAGTTACGCGGCACCCGCTCGCCCGACGCCCCGTCCACCACCTGCCGCTCGCCCAGCGCCTTGTCCAGCGTCACCGTGACGTCCTGCTCCTTGGCCATCGCCACACAGACCTTCCCCGGCTCCGGCTCGGAAACGGTGAGCTTCACCTTCACCGCCGTACCGCTCTCGTCCGCCTTCGCCTTGTACGTGCTGCACACGCCGCCCATGAAGCGCAGGCTCAGCGTCCGCCCGTCCACGCCGTACGACGTGACGCGAATCCCCTTGTCGCCGTTACCGCGCGGCCGCTCCTCGCGGGGCGGCTTCGGATTCGTCGGCGTCGGATTCGTCGGCTTCGGCTTCGTCAGGAACTCCGGAGCGACCGCGGGCTGGGTGACCGTGTACGGCGGCGCTTCGCCGCCCGGCGCCACCTCGAACAGCCAGGACGGTACGAGGGCCTCGCGCCCGGCCACGGACCGCATCGCGAGGCCGAACACCGCCTTCTTGATCTCGACCGGCTTCCTGGCGGTCCCGCCCTCCGCCGGTTTGTTCAGTTCCTTCAGCGCCTCGTCCGCGCCGATCACCGGATACGAGTCGCTCCGCTCGGGAGCCTTCAGGTGTCCGATGCCGCCGACCACCTGGCCGTCCGCGCCCACCTGGATCCCGGTCGACCAGCCGTACGTGGGCAGTCCGCCGACCACCGGGTCCGCGCTCACCACCCGGACCGCGCCCATCACCTGGCGGGCGTCGAGCGCGGCGTCGTCCTGGCCCAGCGCCTTCAGAACCGGAGCCGCCGCCTTCTTCGCCGCGGCCTCGCTCACGGCCGAGTCCTCACCGCTCCCGCCACCGGTCCCGAGGTCGCTGCCCTTGCCACTGCCTCCACCGCTCGGGCAGCTCTTGCCCTTCAGGCAGTTGTCGCCGCCCGACGGGCCGAACCGCGCGAACGTCCAGGTGGCCGGGGCCTGCTTGGTGACCCGGAGCACCGGCCCCGAGCCGTCCTTCTCCGTACCGACCTTCCACGCCGTCTCTTCCGACCGCGGCGTGCCCGTCACTCCGAGCGCCTCCGCCAGCCGGGCCACCTCGGCCGCCGTGACCTTCGCGTTCCCGTCCGTACGGTAGACACGCGCCGCGTCAGGCGCCTTGGGCGGCTTTCCCTTGAGGCGGTAGACGATTCCGTGCGGATCGGGCTCGCCGGGCGCGATACCGGGAGGTGCCGAGGCGCCGGTCCCGTCCGCCGGACCTGTGCCGGGCGCCCCGCCCGGCCCCGTCGCCGCGCTGTCGAGGGCCAGCAGCGACGGCTGCCCGTCACCGCCCGCCGTACCGCGCCCGTTCCCACTGCTTCCGCCGCTCCCGTTGTCCGTACCGCTGCCGCCGGCGGCGCTCGTGGCGAAGTACGCGCCGCCGCCCCCGGCGATCAGAACCGCCGCCGCCACCGTCGCGACGGCGAACGCGGTACGCCGCCGACGCGGGATCCCGGCGCCGACGGTGCTGTCGGCGCCGGCCGTGCTCTCGTGAGGCTGCTCCGTGCTGGTCACCGCTTCGCTCCTTCGACTGAGTGCCGTCCGACCGCGTGTCGTTCCATGTCGTCCCCGCCGTACGCCCGTTGTCCGTGTCCCCTGGGTTTCCTGTACGGGGGACACCGGTGGGACGGAAGGGGGAAGCGTGCGGTTCCCCACACTGCGCCGGACGGGTCACACCGTCGCTCCGGACTGCCCGCCCGATCGCTCCGAACCCCGCCCGATCTCGTCGAACGGCCGTCCGATCTCACCGGTCGGACACCTTGCCCGGTGACCTCAGTCGTCGTACTGGGAGGGAACCGATAGCGTGAAGTGGTCAACCGTTCTCCTCATCAGGAGCGTTAACGCCGTGCGAATCGCAGTCACCGGCTCCATCGCCACCGACCATCTGATGACCTTCCCCGGCCGCTTCGCCGAACAGTTGGTCGCGGAGCAGCTCCACACGCTCTCCCTCTCCTTCCTCGTCGACAACCTGGATGTGCGCAGGGGCGGTGTCGGGGCGAACATCGCCTTCGGCATGGGCCAGCTGGGCACCCGCCCCATCCTGGTGGGCGCGGCCGGCGCGGACTTCGACGAGTACCGCGACTGGCTCGACCGCCACGGGGTCGACACCTCCTCGGTCCATATCTCCGAGGTCCTGCACACGGCCCGTTTCGTATGTACGACGGACGCCGACCACAACCAGCTCGGCTCCTTCTACACGGGCGCCATGAGCGAGGCCCGTCTGATCGAGCTGAAGAAGGTCTCCGACCGCGTCGGCGGACTCGACCTGGTGCTGATCGGCGCCGACGACCCCGAGGCGATGCGCCGGCACACCGAGGAGTGCCGTTCGCGCGGGATTCCCTTCGCCGCCGACTTCTCACAGCAGATCGCCCGCATGGACGGCGAAGAGATCCGCAACCTGCTCGAAGGGGCCACGTACCTCTTCTCCAACGAGTACGAGAAGGGGCTCATCGAGTCCAAGACCGGCTGGACCGAGGACGAGATCCTCGCCAAGGTCGGCCACCGCGTCACCACCCTCGGCAAGCGGGGTGTGCGTATCGACAAGGTCGGCGAGGAGCCGATCGTGGTCGGCTGCGCGGAGGAGGAGGTCAAGGCCGACCCGACCGGTGTCGGCGACGCCTTCCGCGCCGGGTTCCTCTCCGGTCTCTCCTGGGGCGTCGGCCTGGAGCGCGCCGCCCAGGTGGGCTGCATGCTCGCGACGCTCGTCATCGAGACGGTGGGCACCCAGGAGTACACGCTCAGCCGGTCCCACTTCATGGAGCGCTTCACCAAGGCGTACGGCGATGACGCGGCGGTCGAGGTCCAGGCCCACCTGAGCTGACCCGACTCTCAGGGCCTGATCTCAAGGACCAAACCCGAGCAGGCGCTCAGGACACCCGGCGGACCACATACGCGACACCGTGGTCCGCCGGCTGTTCGCCCACGTACTCCTGGCCGCGCATCTCGCACCACGCGGGAATGTCCAGCCGCGCCGCCTCGTCGTCCGAGAGAACCGACACCGTCCCGCCCACTGGCACCTCACCGAACACCTTGGCCAGTTCGATCACCGGGATCGGACAGCGTCGGCCGAGCGCGTCCACCACGAGCGACGGCGCCGACCCGCCGGCTCCCTCAGGCCCGCCGGCCACACCAGGCCCACCGGACTCACCGGACTCACCGGCCCCACTGGTCTCGTCAGCCGAGACCGGATCCGGGGCCGGAGCCGAGACCGGAGCCGCACTCGAAGCCGGAGCCCCGAGCCGCTCCCGTACACCCGACACCACTCCCGGAAGCACCTCCAGGAACCGGTCCACCTCCGCCTCCGGCGTGCCGAGGGGGAGCGAGATCCGGACATTGCCCTCCGACAGCACGCCCATCGCCCGCAGCACATGGCTCGGGGTCAGTGTGCTGCTCGTACAGGACGAACCGGAGGAGACCGAGAAGTCCGCCCGGTCCAGCTCGTGCAGCAACGCCTCTCCGTCGACATAGAGACAGGAGAAGGTGACCAGATGCGGAAGCCGGTGCTCCGGATCGCCCACCACCTCGACATCCGGCACCAACTCCGGCACCCGCGCCCTGATCCGGTCCACCAGCGCCCGCAGCCGTACCGCCTCGTCCGCCGCCTCCGCGCGCACCGCCCGCAGCGAAGCCACCGCGGCCACGACGGCCGGAATGTTCTGGAAACCCGGCATGCGCCCCGACTCCCGGTCGTCGGCGGGACCTTGTGGGGCGAACCGGACACCCTTGCGTACGGCCAGCAGCCCGACGCCCGCCGGACCGCCCCACTTGTGGGCGCTCGCCGCCAGCAGCGACCAGGCGCCCTCCACCTTCCCCCAGCCCAGCGACTGCGCCGCGTCCACCAGCAGCGGGACGCCCTGGCTCCGGCAGATCTCGGCCACCGCGGCCACCGGCTGCTCCGTACCGACCTCGTGGTTGGCGGACTGGAGGCAGGCCAGTGCCGTGTCCTCGCGCAGGGCCCGGCCGTACGCGTCCGGCGCGCTCGCCCCGTAACGGTCCACCGGGACCTCGGTCACCGCGCCCCCGGTGGCGGCCGCGTGGGCCGCCGCCGCGTGCAGGACCGAGGAGTGCTCCACCGCCGACACCACCACATGCGCCCCGACGCGCCGACGGCCCGCCAGGGCGCCGGACATTCCGGAATGCACCGCATTCGTCCCCGAAGGAGTGAAAACCAGCTCGTCGGGGCGACAGCCGACCGCCTCCGCCGCCGCCTCCCGCGCCGCGTCCAGCAACAGCGCCGCCCGCCGGCCCTCCCGGTAGAGCCGGGCAGGGTCCGCCCAGCCCTCGTCCAGGGAGGCCTGGAGGGCCTGACGGGCCACGGGGTGCAGCGGGGCGGAGGAAGCGGCGTCGAAGTAAGGCACGCCGTCACGCTAACTCCCGTACCGCCCCGCCCGGTCAACACCCGAGCCCGGCCGCCCTGCCGACCCCGTTCCTCGCGCCCGCCCCCCCCGCCGACCCGGTCCCCGCGCGCGTACGGAAAACCCCTACGGAAGCCCGTACGGAAGCCTCTACGGAAAGCCCGTCAGAAAGGCTCCGCCGGGGGCGCTGCCAAGGGCTCGATCAGGCTCTGCCGAGCGCCTTCCGGGGGTCCGCCGAATGCCCCCGGAATGGCGTGGTCCACCCCTTCGGGGAGTCAGGCGGCGCGTTGGGCACCCTCCCCGCACGACCCCAAATCGCGTCCAGTAGGGTTTGGTCCGCATAAACATCCAAACCCCTGCCCGTGTCAGGGCCGGCGACCGACCAGCGAGACGGGCGCAGCCGACCACGCGGGCGAGACTCTCGGGAAGGCGCTACGTGAGTCCCAACGGCTCCGACCGCTCGTCGCGGCGCCCGATGCGGCGGAAGCTGCCGCAGGTGCTGACTGCGGGCCTGATCCTCGCGACCGCCACCGGTTGCTCATACAAGGACTTCCCCCGCCTTGGAATGCCCACCCCAGTGACGGAGGAGGCTCCCAGGATCCTCTCCCTCTGGCAGGGCTCGTGGGCGGCAGCGCTCGTCACGGGCGTACTGGTGTGGGGTCTGATCGTGTGGAGCATCATTTTCCACCGTCGCTCCCGCACCAAGGTGGAGGTACCTCCGCAGACCCGGTACAACATGCCCATCGAGGCGCTGTACACGGTCGTCCCGCTCATCATCGTCTCGGTGCTCTTCTACTTCACGGCACGGGACGAGTCGAAGCTCCTCGCCATCTCCAAGAAGCCGGTCCACAACATCAACGTGGTCGGCTACCAGTGGAGTTGGGGCTTCAACTACGTCGAGAACGTGGACGGCAAGACCACTGCAGGCAACGAGGTCCCCAAGGAACTCGATGCCATCCCCGACCGGTTCCAGAAGAAGTTCCCCAAGGGTGCCGAAGGCGTCTACGACGCCGGTGTGCCGGGCACACGGAACCCGCAGACGGGTAACCCGGGTCCGACCCTCTGGCTCCCCAAGGGCGAGAAGGTCCGGTTCATCCTGACCTCGCGTGACGTCATCCACTCCTTCTGGGTGGTGCCGTTCCTGATGAAGCAGGACGTCATCCCGGGTCACACCAATGCCTTCGAGGTCACGCCGTCCCAGGAAGGCACCTTCCTGGGCAAGTGCGCCGAGCTCTGCGGCGTCGACCACTCGCGGATGCTGTTCAACGTCAAGGTGGTCTCCCCGGAGCGCTACCAGCAGCACCTGGAAGAGCTGGCCAAGAAGGGCCAGAACGGCTACATCCCGTCCGGCATTGAGCAGACGGATCCGGCCAGGAATGCGGAGACGAACAAACTGTGAGCATCCTCAACGAACCCCAGGGTGCCGCCGCAGCAGCTGACGACTCGTACGAGAGTGAGCTGCCGGTACGGCGCAAGCAGCCAGGCAATGTGGTCGTGAAGTGGCTGACCACCACTGACCACAAGACGATCGGCACGATGTACCTGGTCACGTCGTTCGCGTTCTTCTGCATCGGCGGTCTGATGGCGCTCTTCATGCGCGCCGAGCTGGCCCGTCCGGGCACGCAGATCATGTCGAACGAGCAGTTCAACCAGGCGTTCACGATGCACGGCACGATCATGCTGCTGATGTTCGCGACGCCGCTGTTCGCCGGATTCGCCAACTGGATCATGCCGTTGCAGATCGGTGCGCCCGATGTGGCGTTCCCGCGGCTGAACATGTTCGCGTACTGGCTGTACCTCTTCGGCTCGATCATCGCGGTGAGCGGTTTCATCACGCCGCAGGGCGCCGCCGACTTCGGGTGGTTCGCGTACTCGCCGCTGTCGGACGCGGTCCGTTCGCCGGGCATCGGCGCCGACCTGTGGATCATGGGTCTGGCGTTCTCCGGCTTCGGTACGATCCTCGGCTCGGTCAACTTCATCACCACGATCATCTGCATGCGCGCTCCCGGCATGACGATGTTCCGGATGCCGATCTTCACCTGGAACGTGCTGCTGACCGGTGTACTGGTCCTGCTCGCCTTCCCGGTGCTGGCCGCCGCGCTGTTCGCCCTGGAGGCGGACCGCAAGTTCGGTGCGCACATCTTCGACTCCGCCAACGGCGGGGCGTTGCTCTGGCAGCACCTCTTCTGGTTCTTCGGGCATCCAGAGGTGTACATCATCGCGTTGCCGTTCTTCGGCATCGTCTCCGAGATCATTCCGGTCTTCTCCCGCAAGCCGATGTTCGGTTACATCGGTCTGGTGGGCGCGACCATCGCGATCGCGGGTCTCTCGGTGACGGTCTGGGCGCACCACATGTACGTGACCGGCGGTGTGTTGCTGCCGTTCTTCTCGTTCATGACGTTCCTGATCGCGGTCCCGACCGGGGTGAAGTTCTTCAACTGGCTCGGCACGATGTGGAAGGGCTCCCTGTCCTTCGAGACACCGATGCTCTGGACGGTCGGCTTCCTGGTCACCTTCGTCTTCGGTGGCCTGACCGGTGTGATCCTGGCCTCGCCGCCGATGGACTTCCACGTCTCCGACTCGTACTTCGTCGTCGCGCACTTCCACTACGTCGTCTTCGGCACCGTGGTATTCGCGATGTTCGCCGGATTCCACTTCTGGTGGCCGAAGTTCACCGGCAAGATGCTGGACGAGCGGCTCGGAAAGATCACTTTCTGGACGCTGTTCATCGGATTCCACGGGACCTTCCTCGTACAGCACTGGCTGGGTGCCGAGGGAATGACGCGTCGTTACGCGGACTACCTCGCCTCCGAGGGCTTCACCGCGCTCAACACGGTGTCCACGATCAGCTCGTTCGTGCTCGGTCTGTCGGTCCTGCCGTTCTTCTACAACGTCTGGAAGACCGCCAAGTACGGCAAGAAGATCGAGGTCGACGACCCGTGGGGCTACGGCCGTTCGCTCGAATGGGCGACTTCCTGCCCGCCGCCGCGGCACAACTTCCTCACCCTGCCGCGGATCCGTTCCGAATCCCCGGCGTTCGATCTGCACCACCCGGAGATCGCCGCCCTCGACCAGCTTGAGAACGTCGGCCACGGAGCCGACTCCAGCGCCCTCGTCGGTGGCAAGGAGGCCGGGAAGTGAAGATCCAAGGCACGATGTTCCTGTGGCTCAGCTTCTTCATCCTGGCCTGCGCCGCCGTCTACGGCGTGTGGTCGAAGGAGCCGGTCGGCACGACCGCGCTGTTCCTGGCCTTCGGGCTGAGCGTCATGATCGGCTTCTACCTGGCCTTCACCGCCCGCCGGGTGGACGCGATGGCGCAGGACAACAAGGAAGCCGATGTCGCGGACGAGGCCGGTGAGGTGGGGTTCTTCGCCCCGCACAGCTGGCAGCCGTTCTCGCTCGCCATCGGTGGCGCGCTCGCGTTCCTGGGTGTAGCCGTGGGCTGGTGGCTGCTGTACTTCTCGGCGCCGCTGCTCCTGATCGGCCTCTGGGGCTGGGTCTTCGAGTTCTACCGGGGCGAGAACCAGAACCAGTAGCACAGAGTAGTCAACCGGGGGGCCCGGACGCTTCGCCATGGAGCGTCCGGGCCCCCCGTTTGCTTCGCTCATCGCGCGGAAAAACGGTTGATCTTCTTACCGTGTGCTCATGAACCACACGCCGCGTTCGCGCACCGTTCTCAGCTGCATCCTGCTGGTCGTGTCCCTCGGGGCGGGCGCGACCGCGTGCGGAGGGAGTGACAAGCACCCCCTCTCCGCCAAGCCGTCCGACGCCACCGGGAAGATCGCCTTCAGCACACCCGCGGGCAGTGCCAAGGCGGATCCCGACAAGCCTCTGGAGGTCACCTCCAAAGGAGGCGACGGCCGGATCACCGATGTCATCGCCGTCGACGCGACGGGCCACTACCTGGCGGGTGAACTCGCCGCCGACGGCTTGCGCTGGCACTCCACGGCGCCGCTGGCGGCCGGCGCCCGCTACACCGTCAAGGTCGCCACGGAGAACAAGGACGGCGCCCCAGGCGCCCGTACCCTCACCTTCGACACCCGCCCCGCCAAGAAGAAACTCGAGGTCGAATTCGGCCCGGAGGAGGGCGAGTACGGTGTGGGGCAGCCCATCACCGCCACGCTCAGTGAGCCGATCAAGTCGAAGAAGGCCAGGGACGTCGTCGAACGGTCCCTGAAGGTCCGCTCCACGCCCGTCGCGAACGGCGGCGCCTGGCACTGGGTGGACGACACGGAACTGCACTTCCGTCCGAAGGAGTACTGGCCCGCCCACGGGAGCATCACGGCGAGCAGCAACCTCGAAGGCGTGAAGATCAGCGACAAGCTGTACGGGGCCGCCGTCAAGCCCCTCAAACTGGCCGTCGGCAGCCGCCTGGAGGCGATCGTCGACGCCAGTGCGCACTACATGACGGTCTACCGCGACGGAGAAGAGATCAACAGCATCCCGGTGACCACCGGCAAGCCCGGCTTCTCCACCCGTAACGGCATCAAGGTCGTACTGGGCAAGCAGCAGTTCGTACAGATGCGCGGCTCAACCGTCGGCATCGGGGGCAGCGAGGGCTACAACCTGCCGGTGTACTGGGCGACCCGCGTCACCTGGAGCGGTGAGTACGTGCACGCCGCGCCCTGGTCCGTCGGCTCGCAGGGAGTCGCGAACGTCAGCCACGGATGCGTCGGCATGTCCACCGGAAACGCCGCCTGGTTCTTCGAAACCGTCACCCCGGGCGACATCGTCCAGGTCGTCAACAGCGCCGGCGATTACATGGAGGACTTCGGCAACGGCTTCGGTGACTGGAACATGGAGTGGGACGACTGGCGCAAGGGCAGCGTCCTCCAGGCCGGGACCAGGGACGGCAGCAGCCCCGCCGACTCGGCGCGGCTCCGCCCCGTGGTCTGACCGTACGGAGGAACCGGAGACCGCACGAAGTCCGTCCGCACGGAGGAACTCCGGCCGTACGGAGCCCGTCCGCACGAAGCCGGCCGTACGGAGTCCGTACGGCCGGCCATGAGCCTCTCTCGCGCCTCCCGGCGCACCTCCGAGCCCATCGGCCCCTCACGCCTCCACGGCGAGCCTGGCGCGCAGCAGGGAGGCCAGGGCGTCCGCGAAGCCGACCGGCTCGACCGGAAGGGTCACCGCCGCCTCCGCACGGCTCCAGGTGGCCAGCCAGGCGTCCTGGGGGCGGCCGATCAGCAGCAGTACCGGCGGGCAGTCGAAGATCTCGTCCTTGATCTGCCGGCAGACGCCCATGCCACCGGCGGGAACCGTCTCGCCGTCCAGCACACAGACGTCGACACCGCCCTTGTCCAGCGCCTTGAGGACCGCGGGCAGCGTCGCGCACTCCAGGAACTCGACCCGTGGGACGTCGGCGGCCGGCCGGCGTCCCGCAGCCAGCCTGACCTGCTCGCGGGTGTTCGCGTCGTCGCTGTAGACCAGCACCGTGGCGGTCGGCTGCATTGTTCCTCCGTGACATCAGTGTCTGCGAGGGCTCCAGGGCGCCGTTGCCCTGGACCGATGCGCGGATGCTACTCCGTCGGACACCATGTCAGCACGGGTAACGACGACGCTTCGCCGGGCTGTTACCGCTGAGCACACCCCATGGACACACCGAACGGCACCCCCCGGAGTCAGCGCGGGATAAGCGACCGACATAATGTCGGTCGTGGCGACAGCAACGACAGTAGAAACCGGGCACGCGCACCCGTCGGTCAATCGGCCGAACCTCACCAGCGTCGGAACCATCATTTGGCTGAGTTCCGAGCTGATGTTCTTCGCGGCCCTCTTCGCGATGTACTTCACCCTGCGTTCGGTGATGGGAGCGGCGTACTGGAAGGAAATGGCTTCGGCCCTGAACGTTCCGTTCTCGGCGACGAACACCACGATCCTGGTGCTCTCCTCCCTCACCTGCCAGCTCGGCGTCTTCGCCGCTGAGCGGGGTGACGTGAAGAAGCTCCGAACCTGGTTCGTGATCACGTTCGTGATGGGTGCGATCTTCATCGGCGGTCAGATCTTCGAGTACACGGAACTGGTCAAGGAGGAAGGGATCTCCCTCTCCTCCGACCCGTACGGCTCGGTGTTCTACCTGACCACCGGCTTCCACGGCATGCATGTGACGGGGGGTCTGATCGCGTTCCTGCTCGTCCTGGGCAGGACGTACGCGGCCAAGAGATTCACCCATGAACAGGCAACCGCCGCCATCGTCGTGTCCTATTACTGGCACTTCGTCGATGTCGTCTGGATCGGCCTCTTCGCCACGATCTACTTGATCAAGTAGCCGGGCCACGCGCCCGAGCGCACACAGTCCAGAAGCACCGACGCTGAAGATCCTGACACCGGGGTAATCCGTGAAAAAGCTCTCCGCACGACGACGCCATCCGCTGGCGGCGGTCGTCGTCCTACTCTTCGCGCTGGCGGCCACCGGGGGGCTGTACGCCGCGTTCGCGCCCGCGAGTAAGGCGCAGGCCGACGAAACCTCCCAGTCACTCGCCATCGAGGAGGGCAAGAAGCTCTACTCCGTGGGCTGTGCCAGCTGCCACGGAACCGGCGGTCAGGGTTCCTCTGACGGGCCGAGCCTGGTCGGCGTCGGCTCCGCCTCCGTGGACTTCCAGGTCGGCACCGGCCGTATGCCGGCCCAGCAGCCCGGCGCGCAGGTGCCGAAGAAGAAGGTCATCTACTCGCAGAAGCAGATCGACCAGCTCGCCGCGTACGTCGCGTCCCTCGGCGCCGGTCCGATCACGCCGACCGACAAGCAGTACAGCCCCGCGGGCGCCGACATCGCCAAGGGTGGCGAGCTGTTCCGCACCAACTGCACCCAGTGCCACAACTTCACCGGTGAGGGTGGCGCGCTGACACACGGCAAGACCGCGCCGAGCCTCGAAGGCGTGGATCCGAAGCACATCTACGAGGCCATGCAGACCGGCCCGCAGAACATGCCGTCCTTCCCCGACTCCACGATGCCGGAGCAGCAGAAGAGGGACATCATCGCCTACGTCAAGGCGGTGAACGGAGACGAGACCGAGAGCCCCGGCGGTCTCAGCCTGGGCGGCCTCGGCCCCGTCAGTGAGGGCCTGTTCGCCTGGATCTTCGGTCTGGGTGCTTTGATCGCAGCCGCCGTCTGGGTCGCGGCCCACACCGCTAAGGCCAAGAAGTCATGAGTAGCCAAGAGATTCCAGAAGAGACCCTGCCGAGCGAGCAGGACACCGCGCACGGCGCGGTGCAGGTGGCGGACGATCCGTTCGCCGACCCGGGGCTGCCGGCCCATAAACCGCGCATACAGGACATCGATGAGCGGGCGGCCAAGCGGTCCGAGCGCGCGATCGCCTTCATGTTCCTGCTGTCGATGGTGGCGACCGTGGCGTTCATCGCCTCGTTCGTGGCGTTCCCGGTCGACAAGAGCGTCTACATCTGGCCCATCGGCCACGTCAGCGCCCTGCACTTCTCGCTGGGCCTGACCCTGGGCATCGCGCTGTTCTGCATCGGCGCCGGCGCGGTCCACTGGGCCCGCACGCTGATGTCGGACGTGGAGACCGCCGCCGAGCGTCACCCGATCGAGGCGCCGCCGGAGGTCAAGGCGAAGGTCCTGGAGGACTTCGCGGCGGGCGCGGCCGAGTCCGGCTTCGGCCGGCGCAAGCTGGTCCGCAACACCATGTTCGGCGCGCTCGCGCTGGTCCCGCTCTCCGGAGTGGTGCTGCTGCGCGACCTGGGTCCGCTGCCCGAGAAGAAGCTCCGCTCCACGCTGTGGGGCAAGGGCAAAGAGCTCATCAACATGAACACCCATGAGCCGCTGCGTCCCGAGGACGTCGTCGTGGGCTCGCTGACCTTCGCCATGCCCGAGGGCCTGGAGGAGCACAGCGAGGACTTCCAGAAGGAGATCGCCAAGGCGGCCCTGATGATCGTCCGCATCCAGCCGGACGAGATCAAGGACAAGCGCGAGCTCGACTGGTCCCACCAGGGCATCGTGGCGTTCTCGAAGATCTGCACCCATGTCGGCTGCCCGATCAGCCTGTACGAGCAGCAGACGCACCACGTGCTCTGCCCGTGCCACCAGTCCACCTTCGACCTCTCCGACGGCGCCCGCGTCATCTTCGGCCCGGCCGGTCACGCTCTTCCGCAGCTGCGGATCGGTGTGAACGCCGAGGGCAACCTCGAGGCGCTCGGCGACTTCGACGAGCCCGTCGGTCCTGCCTTCTGGGAGCGCGGATGAGTACCACCACTGCTACGGACGACAAAAAGCGCCAGGCACCCGCGGGTGAGCGGGTCGCCGACTGGGCCGACGGCCGGCTGGGGATCTACTCCCTGGCCAAGGCCAACATGCGGAAGATCTTCCCGGACCACTGGTCCTTCATGCTCGGCGAGATCTGCCTCTACAGCTTCATCATCCTCATCCTCACGGGTGTGTACCTGACGCTGTTCTTCCACCCGTCGATGAACGAGGTGGAGTACCACGGCGGTTACATCCCGCTCCAGGGGCAGATGATGTCGGAGGCGTTCGCCTCCACGCTGGACATCAGCTTCGATGTCCGCGGTGGTCTGCTGATCCGGCAGATCCACCACTGGTCCGCGCTGATCTTCCTCGCGGCCATGCTCGTCCACATGATGCGAGTCTTCTTCACGGGTGCGTTCCGCAAGCCCCGTGAGGTCAACTGGGTGTTCGGCTTCCTGCTGTTCGTCCTGGGCATGTTCACCGGCTTCACCGGTTACTCGCTCCCGGACGACCTGCTCTCCGGCACCGGCGTCCGGTTCATGCAGGGCGCGGTCCTGTCGGTCCCGATCGTCGGAACGTACCTGTCGATGTTCCTGTTCGGCGGGGAGTTCCCCGGCGGCGACTTCGTGGCCCGCTTCTACTCGGTCCACATCCTGTTGCTGCCCGGCATCATGCTCGGCCTCGTCGTGGCCCACCTGATCCTGGTCTTCTACCACAAGCACACGCAGTTCGCGGGCCCCGGCAAGACGGAGAAGAACGTCGTCGGCATGCCGCTGCTGCCGGTCTACATGGCCAAGGCCGGAGGCTTCTTCTTCCTGGTCTTCGGACTCATCACGATCGTCTCGGCCATCGCCACGATCAACCCGATCTGGGCGATCGGCCCGTACCGCCCGGACCAGGTGTCCACCGGCGCCCAGCCCGACTGGTACATGGGCTTCTCCGAGGGCCTCATCCGTGTGATGCCCGGCTGGGAGATCAACTTCGCGGGCCACACCCTCGTCCTGGGTGTCTTCATCCCGCTGGTCATCTTCCCGCTGGTGCTGGTCGCGATCGCGGTCTACCCGTTCATCGAGTCCTGGGTCACCGGCGACAAGCGCGAGCACCACATCCTGGACCGCCCGCGCAACGTACCGACCCGTACCGCGTTCGGTGTGGCCTGGCTGACGTGGTACTTCGTACTGCTCGTCGGCGGCGGCAACGACCTGTGGGCGACGCACTTCCATCTGTCGATCAACGCGATCACCTGGTTCGTCCGGATCGCCTTCTTCGTCGGACCGGTCATCGCCTTCATCGTCACCAAGCGGATCTGCCTGGGTCTCCAGCGCCGCGACGCCGAGAAGGTGCTGCACGGACGCGAGTCCGGTGTCATCAAGCGGCTGCCGCACGGTGAGTTCGTCGAGGTCCACACCCCGCTGGAGCAGGGAGACCTGCACAAGCTCACCGCGCACGAGCAGTACGCGCCCGCCGAGATCGGTGCCACCGTCGACGAGAACGGTGTGCGGCGCAAGGTGAAGCCCGCCGAGAAGCTCAAGGCGAAGCTCAGCAAGGGCTACTACGGCGAGGGGAACCAGATCCCCAAGCCCACCGCCGAGGAGTACAAGGAGATCACCAGCGGCCACGGCCACCACTGATCCCACCCGGCCAATCCAGGTCGCCACCACCGAGGGCCCCGGCCCGGTCTCCCGAGAGGGAACCGGCCGGGGCCCTCGGCGTTGTCCGGAGTGCGGGCATCGGGCATGTCGGCACCCTGCGCGCCGATAGGCTTGAGACAGGGCCCTACCGCGTCCCCAACCCAGACGAAAACCCAGGAGCGAGCATGAGCGCTGTTACCCCCGTCGGAGGCGACACCGTGGCGGCGTACTCCTGGCCGGGTGTGCTGGACGCGCTGCTCAGCGGCGCCGACCAGAGCGCGGACGCCACCGCCTGGGCGATGGACCGGATCATGAGCGGCGCGGCCACCGACGCGCAGATCGCCGGTTTCGCGGTGGCCCTGCGTGCCAAGGGCGAGACCGTCGCGGAGATCACCGGTCTCGTACGGGCGATGTACGCGCACGCCCAGTTGATCGACGTACCGGGCCGGAGCGTCGACATCGTCGGCACCGGCGGCGACGGCGCCAAGACCGTCAACATCTCCACCATGTCCGCGATCGTGGTGGCGGGCACCGGCGCGAAGGTCGTCAAACACGGTAACCGGGCCGCGTCCTCGGCCAGCGGAGCGTCCGACGTACTGGAGAAGCTCGGCGTCAACCTGGAACTGCCCCCGCAGCGCGTCGCCCAGGTCGCCGAGGAAGCGGGCATCACCTTCTGCTTCGCGGTGAAGTTCCACCCCGCCCTGCGCTACGTGGCGGCCGCCCGCCGCGAACTGGGCATCCGCACCACCTTCAACTTCCTCGGCCCGCTCACCAACCCGGCGAAGGTACGCGCACAGGCGACCGGCGTCGCCGACGCCCGGATGGCGCCCATCATGGCGGGCGTGCTGGCCGAACGGGGCGCGTCCGCACTGGTCTTCCGGGGCGACGACGGCCTCGACGAACTGACCACCACGGCCACGTCCCGGGTATGGGTCGTACGGGACGGACAGGTCACCGAGGAGCCCTTCGACCCACGGCAGGTGGGCCTGGAGCTGGTACCGGTCGAGGCACTGCGGGGCGCGGACGCGTCGTACAACGCGGACGTCGCCCGCCGGCTGCTGGCCGGCGAAACCGGTCCCGTACGCGACGCGGTGCTGCTCAACTCGGCGGCGGCGCTGGTGGCGTTGGACCCGACGGGGGACTCGCTGGAGCTGCAACTGGCGGCGGGGATCGCGAGGGCGGCGGAGTCGATCGACTCGGGGGCGGCGGGACGGGCGCTGACGCGCTGGGTCACGGCGAGCAACATGTAGCCGTCCGGCGGGGGCGGTGTCGCCGTCCGGCGGGGCGTGGTCGGGGTGCGTTGTTGGCTGGGGCCGGTGGTTCGGTGCGGGTTGTTGCCGGGTGCCGCTCCGGGGTCATGTCCTGCACTGCATGATTTACGCCGCGTGCGGCTTTGTTCTTCGTGTGACGGCTCGTGAGCGGCACAAATCACGCTTTACGTTCCGGACACGACCCCTGCGCGACCCCCTTCACCGCCCGCCACAGACCACCCCAGCGCGCCAGGGCCGTACCCCCACCGGGCAGGCGGGGATCCGGCGGGAGGGGGTCGGGGTCGCAGGAGGTGACGTGTCCGGACGTAGAGCGTGATTTGTGGCGCACACCGGCCCGCACCCTGAAAACAAACCCGCACGCGCCGTAAATCATGCAGTCCGGACATGCGCCTCCGGAGGCCCCGGCACCCGCACCCACCACACACCGCACCCGCCACCGAGCCGTACCCGCACCCCCCCGCCGGACGGCGAGACCGCGTCCCGCATCGCGGACACCCCCTGCTCCCTCTCGGCACGCTGTGCCATACTCTCGGCCAAGGTCATGAGTGACAGCGATTAAGGCCCCGGCTCGCTGTCCGGCAACCCTCCGTCCGTGGCGGGGTGCCCCGGGTGAAGACCAGGCCGTAGGCAGCGAGGTCTGCGGCAAGCGCGGACCCCTGTGATCTCTGGGGTCCTGGTCCTCAAGGGAGCAGCCTCGTGAGCAAGCGAATGCGCTAGGGCATCGACGCCCCTCTTCAACACACCTCCGCACGGTGTTCTCCGTGTGTCGAGGCAACCCCCGCACCGTCACGGTTCCGCCGTGCCCGCGGGTCCTTGAAGCCGTTTCGACTTGTCCTGCCGGGAGATTTCGCCATGTCCGCGTTCCTGAATGCCGCTACCACCGACTCCGCCGCCACCTCCGACGACCCCGCCTGCGCCGCGCCGCTTCCCGTCCTCGGGCGGGACGTCACCGTCCCGCTCGTCACCGGCGGCGAGGTCAGCTACGCCGCGCTCGATTACGCGGCCAGCGCCCCGGCGCTCCAGCGGGTGTGGGACGACGTCGCCGCCTATGCCCCGTACTACGGCAGTGTCCACCGCGGCGCCGGGTATCTCTCGCAGCTCTCCACGGACCTTTTCGAGAACAGCCGCCGCACGGTCGCGGAGTTTCTCGGCTGCCGCGCCGACGACCAGGTCGTCTTCACCCGCTCGACCACCGATTCGCTGAACCTGCTGGCCGGCGCGCTGCCCGCCGGCTGCGAGGTGTTCGTCTTCGAGACCGAGCACCACGCCTCGCTGCTGCCCTGGCGGGATGCGCGGGTGACGTTCCTGAACGCTCCCCGTACGCCCGAGGATGCCGTCGCCACGCTGGAGCGCGCGCTCGCCGGGAGGGACCCTCAGGGGCCGGCGCTGGTGTGTGTCACCGGCGCGTCCAATGTCACCGGTGAGCTGTGGCCCGTACGGGAGTTGGCCGCCGCCGCGCATGCCCAGGGGGCCCGGATCGTTCTCGACGCCGCGCAGCTCGTGCCGCATCACGCGGTGGACATCGCCGAGCTGGATGTCGACTGGATCGCCTTCTCCGGGCACAAGCTGTACGCGCCGTTCGGCTCCGGAGTGCTCGCGGGCCGGTCCGACTGGCTTCAGGACGCGGAGCCGTATCTCGCGGGCGGCGGAGCCAGCCGTACGGTGGCACGCCGTGCCGATGGCGGGGTGGAGGTCGAGTGGCACACCACGGCCGCCCGGCACGAGGCCGGTTCGCCCAACGTGATCGGTGTGTACGCGATCGCCTCCGCCTGCAAGGCGCTCTCGGAGGCCGGGTTCGACGCGCTGGCGGCCCGTGAGCAGCGGCTGGTCGGCCTGGTGCGTGCGGGGCTGGCCGAGGTGCCCGAGGTCAAGGTGCTCTCGCTGTTCGGCGACGACGCCCCGCGTGTCGGTGTCCTGTCGTTCGTGGTCGACGGCTGGAACAGCTCGCACTTCGCCGCTGCGCTGTCCGCCGAGTACGGCATCGGCGTACGGGACGGTCTCTTCTGCGCCCACCCGCTGCTGCGGACCCTGCTGGGCAGTGACCCGCGGGACCCGGGGGAGTGCGGTGCCCCGGAGGCCGGTCCGGGCGAGCGCTCGCTGAACGCGATCCGCGTCAGCTTCGGCGCCGGGACGCCGGACGAGCATGTGGAGCGGTTCGTCCGGGCGGTGCGCGAGCTGGTGCGTGAGGGTGCCCGGTGGAACTACCGCACGGAGGACGGCCGTTGCGTCCCCGACCGCGGCTGACCGGCCGCCGGGCGCCCCGGGTCGGCGGGTGCGCCCGGCACCGTGAGCCGCGGGACCTCTGAAACAGGGCCTACGCGTCGAGGCCGATGGCGAAGGCCGCTTCCAGGTCGTGCTGGGAGTACGTACGGAACGCCACATGCGTGTCCGTGGCCTCGACGCCCTCGATCTTGCTGATCCGGCCGGGGATGACATCCGCCAGGTCGTCGTGCTTGGGCACCCGGACCATGGCGATCAGGTCGTACGTACCGGTCACCGAGAAGACCTCGCTGACGCTGTCCAGCGCGGCGATCGACTCCGCGATCTCGGGGATCCGGTCGACGCTGGTCTTGATGAGCACGATCGCGGTGATCACGGTTGGCGTTCTCCCTCGGTGGCCCCGGTTTGGTCCCTCACTCTATCCCTCCGCCAGTAGCGTCCCCAGGCGTAGAGGAAGCCGGTGCCGAAGCCCACCAGGTGCGCGAGGTAGGCGACCCCGGGTCCCGGGCCGGCGCCGCGTGCGGCCAGCCACTGGAGGACGAACCAGAAGATCAGCACGATCCAGGCGGGGAAGCGCAGCGGCAGAAAGAGCAGGAACGGGAAGAGACTGGTGACGCGGGCCCGGGGAAAGAGGAAGAGGAAGGCGCCGAGCACTCCCGAGATCGCGCCCGAGGCCCCGACCAGGGTCTGCTCCGAGGTGGCGTTGGCCGCCGCGTACACGAACAGCGCGAGATAGCCGACGGTGAGGTAGAACAGCGCGAAGTGTGTCCGGCCCATGCGTTCCTCGGCCATCGCTCCGAAGACGTAGAGGAAGAGCATGTTCCCCAGCAGGTGCAGCCAGCTGCCGTGGACGAAGAGCGCGGTCAGCGGGGTGAGCAGGATCCGCGGGGAGCTGCGCATCAGCTCGCTGGGGATGACGCCCCACTGTTCGAAGTGCGCGCTCTGCGCGGCGAGGACCGAGTCGCCCTCCCCGTACGCCGGGTTGAACCCCGAGACCGGGCTGATCAGGAAGGCCAGCAGGCACAGGCCGATCAGTCCGTAGGTCACCACCGGTCCGCCGGCCGCTGTCCGCCAATTCGTCACGGACAGAGCATGTCGTACCGGGACCGAGTGGCACAGAGTGCCTCGCCGCTCCCTGGGGTGCCTGTGAGGCCGTAGGGTTGCAGGGAGTATTTCTCTCCGCAGTTCGACGGTGCACCGCGGGACTCCGCATGAGGGACGACGAAAAGAGGACGGCAACGATGACGACGGTTCCCCAGCCGACGGCCGACACCCGGTGGCGCTGCACGCTGTGCGGCAATCTCACGCGCTTCGATGTGACCCGGTCGTCGAAGGCTGTCGAATACGTCCATCTGGACCTGGCCGGAGAACCGAAGATCGAGGAGCGCGAGGTGGTCAGTGAGACCATCGAGTCGGTGCGTTGCCGCTGGTGCAACGCGGTGGATCAGATCGAGCTGGTTGACAGGCCAGGGGCCGGTTCCTGAGGGAGCCGCCCGAAAGGGGTAGATGGGGTGACGGATCGTGGAGCAGCCCGCGAGCGGTGCTGAGCCGGCCGGTGCCGCCGACGGCGACGTCGCGGAGGCGCTCGACCGCCCGCTCCCGGACGGGGTACGGCGCCGGGTCGTCGCGCTGGTCTCGGACGCCTTCGGCGGGCTGACCGTCACCGAACTCCCCGCGCAGTTGCGCCAGTACGCCCGGTTCACCCCGACCAGGCGCGCGAAGTTCGCCGGTAACGCGATGGCCGCCGCTCTGGAGAGCGATCCGCTGTTCCGGCAGCGGATCGGGGAGCGGATCGGCCAGTCCCAGCCCGAGCTGGCCGGTGCGCTGGAGGCGGGATCGCCGCCTGCCGCCGCCGATCCCGTCGATGTGGCCGCCGCCGCGTATGTGCTCCGTCCCCCCGGATGGGTGAAGTTGGTGGCCGCGGCGGGCGAGGAGGCCCAGCGGGCGGACGCCGAGCGCGCCGACAAGGAGACCCGGCGTGAGCTGGAGCGGCTGCGGGAGGAACTGGCGCTGGCCAAGGCGCAGACGAAGAGCGAGACGGAGCGGCTGCGTACGGAGCTGGAGGCGGCCCGTAAGGAGACCGAATCGCTCCATCGCAAGCTGCGCAGCGCCCAGAGCGATGTGAAGCGGGGCGAGGCCGCCCTGCGCCGTACGAACGCGGAGAGCGAGACCGTCCGGGCGGAGGCCGCCGCCCAGGTGTCGGCCGCCGAGAGCGAGACCCGCAGGATCAAGGCGCGTCTGGGCGAGGCGGAGTCGGCGGTCGAGGCGAGCCGCAGGGCCGCGCGTGAGGGCCGCTCGGTCGAGGACATGCGGCTGCGGCTGCTGCTGGACACGGTGCTGGAGTCGGCGCAGGGGTTGCGGCGCGAGCTGGCGCTGCCGCCCGCGGCCGCGCGGCCCGCCGATACGGTCGACGCGGTCGAGCCCGGCCGGATGTCTCCCAAGGACGTGGCGGCCCGCGCGCTGTCGGAGACCGATCCGGCGCTGCTGGACCAGCTGCTCGCGCTGCCGCAGGCGCATCTGGTCGTGGACGGCTACAACGTGACCAAGACCGGCTATCCCACGATGCCGTTGGAGAAGCAGCGGCTGCGGCTGCTGGGCGGCCTCGCGATGCTCGCGGCGCAGACGGGCGCCGAGATGACCTGTGTCTTCGACGGTGCGGAGCTGGCGGCGCCGGTGCTGCTGGCCCCGCCGCGCGGCGTGCGGGTGCTGTTCTCCAAGCCGGGGGTGACCGCGGACGAGCTGATCCGTCAGCTCGTCAGGGCGGAGCCGCCGGGCCGGCCGGTGGTGGTGGTCTCCACCGACCGTGAGGTCGCCGACGGGGTGGCGAAGGCGGGGGCCAGGCCGGTCACGTCCGCGTTGTTGTTGAAGCGGCTTTCGCGCGTCTAATCAACTTCTTTGGTTAATGACCGAATTGGTCAGGTAATGGTGGGGCGCGGCGTCAAATGTCCATCACTGTCTGTGTAGTGTCGGTAAATTATGCGTTCCCTGGCCGAGATTTTTCTGAGAAGGATTTGAACTGATCACGGAGGGGTCACTAAGGTCAGGCCTCGAACCTTCGCGCGGTTGATCACCCATCCGGGGTGGCAGTGAAGGAACCGCCGTTTTCGTGTAGTTCGGCCATGTTTGCGGGGGAGCCGAGCCCACGGAGTCGGGACTTAACGTCCCCAAAGGCCCGGCAGGCGGCTGAGGAAGAAGGAGTTCGCCTCCGTGGCGTCCCACCGCCGTCCCAAGCAGCCGAGCCGCGCACGAGTGACCGTGCTCACCACCATCGCCACCGCCGCGGTCGCTCTCACCTCCCAGTCCGCTCAGGCCGACCCGAAGCCGAGCAAGGCCGACGTTAAGGAGAAGGTCGACCACCTCTACCACGAGGCGGAGGCGGCGACCGAGAAGGCCAGCGGCGCCGAGGAGGCGGAGAACAAGCTGGCGAAGCAGGTCGACGCCCTCCAGGACAAGGTCGCCCGCGGCCAGGACGAGCTCAACGAGATGCGCGAGAGCCTCGGTTCGATGGCCAGCGCCCAGTACCGCACCGGCGGCATCGACCCCGCCGTCCAGCTCTTCCTCTCCTCGGACCCGGACAGCTACCTGGAGAAGGCGTCCACGCTCGACCAGGTCAGCGCCAAGCAGGCCGAGTCGCTCCAGCAGATACAGGCGAAGCAGCGCTCCCTCGCGCAGCAGCGCCAGGAGGCGCAGAGCAAGGTCACCGACCTCGCGGAGACCCGCAAGGAACTGACCAAGAAGAAGAAGGAAGTTCAGACCAAGCTCGCCGCCGCGCAGAAGCTGCTGAACACGCTCACCGCGCAGGAGCGCGACGAGCTGGCCAAGGCCGACGCGGAGCGCGCCAGCCGCGGGAACGACCGCATCGACCTCGGCAACGAGAAGCCCACCTCGGGCCGCGCCGCCGCCGCGCTGGAAGCCGCCAAGACCCAGATCGGCAAGCCGTACGTCTCCGGCGCCGAGGGCCCCAACGCCTACGACTGCTCCGGGCTGACCCAGTGGGCCTACGGCCAGGCGGGTGTGAGTCTCACGCGTACCACCTACACCCAGGTCAACGACGGCACCAAGATCGGGCGCGGCGAACTGGCCCCCGGCGACCTGGTCTTCTTCAGCAGCCTGAGCCATGTCGCCCTGTACGTCGGCAACGGCCAGGTGCTCCACGCCCCCAAGCCGGGCACAGTTGTGCGTTACGAAGCCATGGAGTGGGCCGGCAGCTTCCAGTTCGGCGTCCGGATCTGACAGCCGCCGCTGAATCCGACGGACCGCCGCTGACACCGCCCATTCGGGCGAATTCCGGCGCCCCTCGCTGACACCCCGCCCCGCCGATGACCTTGAGGTCTACGGCGGGGCGCCATTTTGTGTGCGCGGGGCGGTCGTTGGCCGCTCCGTGATCGCCCCGCTACTGTCTGCTCCGCGCAGCTCCGGCCATCGGTCCGCCCGTCGGGCGGCAGGGGCTGCGCCAGCGCGTACAGCGGAAGGGAGCGCGGCTTCCTGTGGTGTCCCATCGCCGTCCCTCACAGCCGGGCCTCGGTGTCAGTGCCCGTGGCAGCGCCATCGCCGCCGTGTCCGCGGCGGCGGCCACGGCCGCGGCGCTCGGCGCCTCCCCGGCCGGAGCCGACCCGCAGTTGACGCCCGAGGCAGCCCGCTCCAAGGTCGACCGGCTGTACCAGGAGGCGGAGAAGGCCACCGAGCGGTTCAACGAGGCGGGCGAACAGGTGGGCCGGCTACGGGCCTTGGTGAACCAGGCGCAGGACAGCGCCGCCCGGGGCCAGGAACGCGTCAACCGGATGCGGGGACTGCTCGGTTCGGTCGCGGGCGCCCAGTACCGCTCGGGCGGAATCGACCCGGACCTCGCCCTGCTGCTCTCCTCCGACCCCGACAGCTACCTCGACAGGGCGTCCGTCCTGGACCGGGTCAGCGCACGCCAGAGCGGTGTCCTGCGGGAACTCCAACACGCCCAGCGGAGGCTGGCCCAGGTGCGCATGGAAGCCGCCCACGATCTGACCGAACTGGAACGCAGCCGGGCCACCGTCAGCCGCTACAAACACACCGTCGAACGCAAACTCGCCGAAGCGCGACGGCTGTTGGACTCCCTGCCCACCGCCGACCGCGACTCGTACGACCGGGCCTCACGCTCCGGCCGCGACGAACTGCCCACGCTCTCCGGCGGCGCACCGTCCTCGGCGCGGGCCGCCGCCGCCGTCCAGGCGGCCCAGCGCGCGCTGGGCCGGCCGTATGTGTGGGGCGCCAACGGGCCCACGGGCTTCGACTGTTCGGGACTCACCCAGTGGTCGTACGGCCAGGCGGGCGTCGGACTGCCGCGCACCTCCCAGGCGCAACGGCACGCGGGACGCCAGGTCTCGCTCTCCGAGGCCCGGCCCGGCGATCTCGTGGCGTACCGCGACGACGCGAGCCACATCGGGATGTACGTCGGCAACGGCCAGGTGATCCACGCCCCGTACCCCGGCGCCGCGGTGCGTTACGACCCGGTGGGCATGATGCCCGTCTCGTCCGTCACGCGCGTCTGAGCGCGGCGCCGAAGACCCCGTACGATCGGCGGCGTGGCAGGTCAGGGGCGTACCGCGACGGGAGCACGGAGCGCGAGCGGACCGTGTACGACGGCGGGCCCGCGGGCCGCGGCGCCGGGCGGCGGCCCGCCCCGGCGCGCCGCCGTGCTCGGGCTCGCCGCCCTGCTGCTCGTGCCGGGCTCCGGCTGTACGGCCCCGGCGAAGAACCCCGGCACCGCCACCCGTGAGATCCGGCAGACCCTGGACCGGCGGGCGGCCGCCGTCCTGGACCGGGACGAACGCGCCTACCTGGCCGTCCTCGACCCCTCGGCGGCGGCCCTGCGCGCCACCGGACGCCGGGAGTTCGAGAACCTCGCCGACGTGCCGCTCAGCTCCTGGGAGTACCGCGTCACCGGCGTCGAACGCTCCGGCGACCGGGCCACCGCCCACGCCGAACTGCGCTACCGGCTCGCCGGCTACGACAGCGCGCCGGTGTCGACGCCCCGCACGCTGGAACTGGCCGAGCGCGAAGGACGCTGGTATGTCACCGGCGACCGGCCGGGCAAGGGCGGCGCCCGGCAGCTCTGGCAGCAGGGCGCCGTACGAGTCGTACGCGGCACCCACAGCCTGGTCCTCGGCGTCGGGCCGGACGAGAAGCGGCTGCGGGCGGTCGCGGCCGCCGCCGACCGGGCCGTACCCGCCGTCGAGGCCGCCTGGCCGGGCCCCTGGGCGGGCCGGGTGGTCCTGCTGGTGCCCGGCTCCCTGACGTCCATGGCCGAGCTGCTGGGCGCGTCGGCGGCCGGCTACCGGGGTATCGCGGCGGTCACCACCGGCGAGACCGGCGGATCGGGCGCGTCCCCCGCCGACCGGGTCATCGTGAACCCCGAGGCGTACGGCGCCCTGGGCACCTTCGGGCAGCGGATCGTCCTCACCCACGAGACCACCCACGTGGCGACCCGCGCCGCCACCTCCGCCGCCACCCCGACCTGGCTCTCGGAGGGCTTCGCCGACCGGATCGCGTACCGGGGCACCGGCCGGACCGCCGGCGAGATCGCCCCCGAACTCCAGCGCGCCGTCCGCCGGCGCGAGGTCCCCGCCGCTCTGCCGGACGACCGTGACTTCGCCTTCGGCGGCGACGCCGACCGGCTGGCGCGGGCGTACGAGAGCGGCTGGCTGGCCTGCGAGCTGATCGCCGAACGCTGGGGCGAGAAGCCGCTGACCGACTTCTACCGCGCGGTGGGCGCGCACAGCGGGCGCGCGGGCGCCGTGGAGAACGCGCTGCACGACATCCTGTCCACGACACCGGAGGACTTCACCGTGCGGTGGCGCGCGTATCTGCGCCAACGGCTGGGCTGACCGCCCCCGCCGCCCGGGGCCCGGAGACCGTCTCCCGCCACAGCCGCCGGCAGGCGATCAGGGACGCGGCGACCAGCGAGCCGTTGCGTACCACCAGCAGCGCGATGCCCACGGGGTCCCCGGCCACCACCCGGTCGAACAGCAACGGGAACTCCAGCAGGGTCACCGCCGTCGCGACGAGCACCAGCACCGCCGGCAGAGCCATCCGGCTCGCCCGCACGGTCAGAGCGGCGGCGGCCAGACCGACCAGCCACAGCATGTACTGCGGGCTGATCACCCGGCTCGTGGTCGTGAACAGCGCCACCGCCGTGAACGCCGCGTCGCACAGCGAGCCCGCCGTGAACTCACGCACCCGCAGCCGCCACACCAGCAACCAGCCGAAAGCCAGCGCGGTCAGCGCCAGCGCCGCCCGGCTGACCAGCTGGACGTACGGCCCGACGAACTCCACGGAACCGTAGTTGAGCAGTACGCTCCCCTCCCAGCCGAAGTGCCGCGCCACCTGGAAGACCAGCGCCCCCAGCGACTCGATCTCGGTGCCCCGGTCGCGCTGGAAGGTCAGAAAGGCCAGCGCGCCCGGCATCGCCGCGTAACACGCCACGACCAGCGCCACCGCGCTCACGGCGGCCGCCGTCCACGACCGCCGGGTGGCCCGGCCACGCTCCACACCCACCAGCAGCAGCACCGGCCACACCTTCAACAGCGCGCCGAACCCGGCGAGCGCCCCCATCAGCCGGGGCCGGGCCGCCCCCGCGAGCAGCGCGGCGACGGCCACCGCCGTCACCATCAGGTCGTACCGCGCATACGCGGTCGGCCCGAGCAGCGGCACGCCCACCACCCACACCCACGCACCCCGCGGCGACCGGCCGCCTCCCCTGCCCGCCCGCAGCAGCAGGCCGAGGACCACCGCGTCACAGAGGAACGCCAGCACGAAGAACGCCGAGACGTAACCGAGGAACGGCAGCACAGCGGGCGACGCGATCGCCAGCGCCGCCGCCGGCGGATACTGCCAGGTCACGTCGTCCAGCGGATACGTGCCGGTCTTCAGCACCTCGTACCAGCCCTGGTAGATCACCGAGACATCGGATGTGACGTCGGGCCCCGGCGGTGTGATGACCTTGAAGACACAGAGCAGCAGAGCGGCCCTGGTGAGAGCCCACACCGCGAGCGGGAACCGTGTGCCGTACGCGCCCGCCATGACCACCTCATCCGATTCATGCGTGATTGCGTGATTGCGGGAGTCATGATGCCGGGCGGGGCTGTGCCGGAGCGACGAGGCGGGGCCGCCCGGTACTGTCGGCGGCGATGCACAAGACACTGATCGTGACCAACGACTTCCCGCCCAGACCGGGCGGCATCCAGGCGTTCCTGCACAACATGGCGCTGCGCCTGGACCCCGAACAGCTCGTCGTCTACGCGTCCACCTGGAAGCGCGGACGGGAGGGCGCGGAGGCCACCGCCGCGTTCGACGCCGAGCAGCCCTTCACCGTCGTACGCGACCGTACGACGATGCTGCTGCCGACCCCGCGCGTCACCCGGCGCGCCACCCAGCTGCTGCGCGCGCACGGCTGCGAGTCCGTCTGGTTCGGCGCGGCGGCCCCCCTCGGGCTGATGGGCCCCGCCCTGCGCCAGGCCGGCGCACGCCGCCTGGTCGCCACCACGCACGGCCACGAGGCCGGCTGGGCACAGCTGCCCGTCGCCCGGCAACTGCTGCGGCGCATCGGCGAAGGCACGGACACGATCACCTATCTCGGTGAGTACACCCGCTCACGCATCGCGGCGGCGCTCACCCCGGAAGCCGCCGGGCGCATGGTGCAACTGCCGCCCGGCGTCGACGAGAAGACCTTCCACCCGGGCTCGGGCGGCACGGAGATCCGCGAGCGGCTCGGACTCACGGGCCGGCCCGTCGTCGTCTGCGTCTCCCGCCTGGTGCCGCGCAAGGGCCAGGACACACTGATCCTCGCCCTGCCCGCGATCCTGGCGCACGTCCCGGACGCCGTCCTGCTGATCGTGGGCGGCGGACCGTACGAGAACGATCTGCGGAAGCTCGCCCGGGAAACGGGGGTCGCCGACGCGGTCCGCTTCACCGGCGCGGTCCCCTGGGCGGAACTGCCCGCCCACTTCGGCGCGGGCGACGTCTTCGCGATGCCCTGCCGTACGCGCCGGGGCGGCCTCGATGTCGAGGGCCTCGGCATCGTCTACCTGGAGGCCTCGGCGACGGGGCTCCCGGTGATCGCGGGCGACTCGGGCGGCGCGCCGGACGCCGTGCTGGACGGGGAGACGGGGTGGGTGGTCCACGGAGGACCGCCGGAGGTCGCTGCGCGAGAGTCGGCGGAGCGGATCGTGACGCTGCTTCAGGACGAGTCGTTGCGGCGGGAGATGGGGGAGCGGGGTCGGGCGTGGGTGGAGGAGAGGTGGCGCTGGGACCTGCTGGCGGGGCGGCTGCGGGAACTGCTTTAGCCGTGCGGGGGCTCGGGGTGCGGGTACGGCTCGGTGGTGGGTGCGGGTGCGGTACGCCGTCCGGCGGGGGTTCGGGGTGCGGGTACGGCTCGGTGGTGGGTGCGGTGCGGTTTGTGGTGGGTCGGGTGCCGGGGCCTCCGGAGGCGCATGTCCGGACTGCATGATTTACGGCGCGTGCGGGTTTGTTTTCAGGGTGCGGGCCGGTGTGCGCCACAAATCACGCTTTACGTCCGGACACGTCACCTCCTGCGACCCCGACCCCCTCCCGCCGGATCCCCGCCTGCCGCCCGGTGGGGGTGGTCTGTGGCGGGCGGTGAAGGGGGCCGCGCAGGGGTCGTGTCCGGAACGTAAAGCGTGATTTGTGCCGCTCACGAGCCGTCACACGAAGAACCGAGCCGCACGCGGCGTAAATCATGCAGTGCAGGACATGACCCCGGAGCGGCACCCGGCAACAACCCGCACGCGAAAAACCGGCCCCAGCCAACAACGCACCCCGACCACGCCCCGCCGGACGGCACACCGCGGTCACCGGCAACAACCCGCACGCGAAAAACCGGCCCCAGCCAACAACGCACCCCGACCACGCCCCGCCGGACGGCACACCGCGGCCCCCGGCAACAACCCGCACGCGAAAAACCGGCCCGCACCACAACGGCGCTCGACCTAGCCCTGATAAATCGCTTCGATTTCGTCCGCGAAGTCCTTCGACACCACGTTCCGCTTCAGCTTCATCGACGGCGTGATGTACCCCGCCTCCTCCGTGAACTGCGTCGTCAGGATGCGGAACTTCCGTACCGACTCCGCCTTCGACACCGCCGCGTTGCCCTCGTCCACCGCCAGCTGCACCTCCGCCAGCAGTTCCGGGTCCAGCCGCAGCGTCGCCGCCGTCGAGTTCGGCGGCTTGCCGTGGTCGGCGGCCCAGCGGGAGAGGAACTCGCAGTCCAGTGTGATCAGCGCGCCCACGAACGGGCGGCCGTCGCCGACGACCATGCACTCCGCGACCAGCGCGTGGCCCCGGATGCGGTCCTCGATCACCGCGGGGGCGATGTTCTTGCCGCCGGCGGTGACCAGGATCTCCTTCTTGCGGCCGGTGATCGCGAGGTAGCCGTCCTCGTCGAGCGTGCCGATGTCACCGGTGTGGAACCAGCCGTCGGCCAGCGCCTCTGCGGTGGCCTCCTCGTTGTTCCAGTACCTCTGGAACAGGTGCTCGCCGTGCAGCAGCACCTCGCCGTCGTCGGCGATCCGGACGACCGAGCCCGGCAGTGGCTGCCCGACCGTGCCGATCTTCTGCCGGTCCCAGGGGTTGAAGGCGGTCGCCGCGCAGGACTCGGTGAGGCCGTAGCCCTCCAGCACGGTGAAGCCGATGCCCCGGAAGAAGTGGCCCAGCCGCTCGCCGAGGGGGGCGCCGCCGGAGATGGCGTACTCCCCGCGTCCGCCGAGCACCGCGCGTAGCTTGCGGTAGACGAGCCGGTCGAAGATCTTGTGCCGCACCTTGAGGCCGAAGGACGGGCCCTGCGGGGTGGACAGCGCGCGGCTGTACGCGATCGCCGTCTGCGAGGCCTTGTCGAAGATCTTGACCTTGCCGTCGGCCTGGGCCTTCGCGCGCGCCGAGTTGTAGACCTTCTCGAAGACGCGGGGCACACCGAGGATCAACGTCGGCCGGAAGGAGGCGAGTTCCTCCGTGAGGTTCTTGATGTCCGGTACGCAGCCGAGTTTGATCGGTGCCATGACGGCCGCCACCTCGACCAGTCGCCCGAAGACGTGGGCGGTCGGGAGGAAGAGCAGGAGGGAGCATTCGCCTGTACGGAAAAGGGGTTTGAGGCGTTCCACCGCGTTGCCGCATTCGGCGAAGAAGCTGCGGTGGGTCAGCACACAGCCCTTGGGGCGGCCGGTGGTCCCGGAGGTGTAGATGATGGTCGCGGGGTCGTCGGCCTTCGCCGTCGAGGCCCGCTGGTCGATCGTCTCGTCGGTGATCTCCGCGCCCGACGCGGTGAGTTCGTCGACGCAGCCCTTGTCGATCTGCCAGACGTTCCGCAGGGCCGGCAGCCCGAGCCGTACCGATTCCACCGCCGCGGCGTGCACGTCGCTCTCGACGATCGCGGCGACCGCGCCCGAGTCGCCGAGGATCCACTGCACCTGCTCGGCGGAACTGGTCTCGTACACCGGGACGGTGACCGCGCCGGCGCTCCAGATCGCGAAGTCGAGCTGGACCCATTCGAAGCGGGTGCGGGACATCAGCGCGATCCGGTCGCCGGGCTGGATGCCCGCCGCGATCAGGCCCTTGGCGGCGGCCCGTACCTCGGCGAGGAACTGGGTGGCGGTCACGTCCGTCCAGACGCCGGCCACCTTGCGGGCCAGAACCGCGACATCGGGATGCTGAACGGCATTGCGGCGGATGAGATCCGTCAGATTGCCGTCCGAGGGGACCTCGTACAGGGCCGGAAGGCCGAACTCGCGCAAGACTGCTGCTCCTCGTCGGGCGCCGGCGCCACGGCTCCGTGTACGCGCCGGCTGCGGTCCAAGATCGGGCAAGTGCTCGGTGGGGCGAGCACAACTGGACTGCCTGGACGTTACCCATCGGTACCGGCATACGGATAGGGGGGTCCGGACAGATGTTCCCTGGGTCACACAGTATTGACGGTACTTCGCGCAGAGTAGTCCACCACCGGGGCTCCGGGGCGGTAACCGCAGGTCCGGCACCCTCTACCGGGTAAGGCAACACCGTTCTAGGGTGATCTTCATGCGAGTCAATGTGATCAGCGACGTGCACGGGAACACGGCGGATCTGGCGACGGCGGGCGCCGGTGCCGATGCCCTGATCTGCCTCGGTGACCTCGTGCTCTTCCTGGATTACGCGGACCATTCGCGCGGGATCTTCCCGGAACTCTTCGGTGTCGAGAACGCCCACCGGATCGTGGAGCTGCGCACCGCCCGGCGCTTCGAGGAGGCCCGTGACTTCGGCCGCGGGCTGTGGGCCGGTATCGGTGTCGATCCGGAGACCGCCATCGAAGGAGCGGTGCGACGCCAGTACGCCGATATGTTCGCCGCCCTCCCCAATCCGACGTACGCCACCTACGGCAATGTCGATATCCCGGCGCTCTGGCCGGAGTACGCGCAAGCGGGCACCACCGTGCTCGACGGCGAGCGCGTCGAGCTGGGCGGCCGTGTCTTCGGCTTTGTCGGCGGCGGACTCAGTACCCCCATGCGCACCCCGTACGAGATCTCCGACGAGGAGTACGCGGCCAAGGTCGAGGCGCTCGGCGAGGTGGACGTGCTGTGCTCGCACATCCCGCCGGACGTGCCCGACCTGACGTACGACACCGTCTCCCGCCGCTTCGAGCGCGGCAGCCGGGCTCTGCTGGACGCCATCCGCAGGACGAGGCCGAGGTACGCGCTCTTCGGCCATGTCCATCAGCCGCTCGCCCGCCGGATGCGTGTCGGGGACACGGAGTGCGTGAACGTCGGGCACTTCGCGTCGACCGGACGGCCCTGGGCCCTGGAATGGTGACCGGTCCGCTCGCGATAGCCTGCACATCTCACCCACCCCAGATGCCGGGACAGCCCGAGCACCGGAGGAGCACGGCGATGGCGGAACACACCAGTTCGAGCATCACGATCGAGGCGGCACCGGCCGACGTCATGGGCGTGATCGCCGACTTCGCCCGCTATCCGGACTGGACCGGAGAGGTGAAGGAGGCCGAGGTGCTCACCACCGACGCCAAGGGCCGCGCCGAGCAGGTCAGGCTGGTGCTGGACGCCGGAGCGATCAAGGACGACCACACCCTCGCGTACACCTGGACCGGCGACAACGAGGTCAGCTGGACGCTGGTGAAGTCCCAGATGCTGCGCGCCCTGGACGGCTCGTACCACCTCGCGACCGTCGGCGACGGCCACACCGAGGTCACCTACCGGCTCACCGTCGACGTCAAGATCCCGATGCTCGGCATGATCAAGCGCAAGGCGGAGAAGGTCATCATCGACCGTGCCCTGGCGGGCCTCAAGAAGCGCGTCGAATCCGCCCCCGGAGCCTGATCCCGATGCGTACGGTCCTGGTCACCGGCCCCGGCGGCGCGGGCCGTACCACCGTCGCCGCGGCGACCGCCCTGGCCGCGGTCCGGCGCGGCAGGCGCGTCCTCCTGCTCTCCGCCGACCCCCTCGCCGATCTCCTCGGCACCTCGCCCGACACCTCGCGCGCCGCGGATCCCGTCGAGGTGACACCGGGGCTGTGGGCCGCGGGAATCGACTCCGGCGAGCACTTCCGTACGGAACTGCTCACGTTCCAGGAGAAGGCCGCCACCGTGCTCGAACTGCTCGGCGCCCGCAAGCTGGCCGACGAGGAGCTCACCGAACTGCCCGGCAGCGAACAGTCCGCTCTCCTCCAGGCGTTGCGCCGGGCCGCCGAGGGCGGCTGGGACGTCCTCGTCGTCGATCTGCCGCCGCTGCACGACGCCTTGGCCCTACTGGCCCTGCCCGAACAGCTGCGCCGCTATCTCCGACGCCTGCTGCCGAGGGAACGGCAGGCGGCCCGCGCCCTGCGCCCGATGATGGCCCAGCTCGCGGGCGTACCGATGCCGGCGCAGTGGCTGTACGAGACCGCCGCGCGGCGGGACGCCGAACTGGCCGCCGTACAGGCGCTGATCGAGGACCGGACGACGACGGTACGGCTGGTCGCCGAGCCGGGGCCCACCGCGGCGCGGGCACTGCGCACCGCCCGTACCGGACTCGCCCTGTACGGCCTGCGGGTCGACACCCTCGTACCGAACCGGATACTTCCGCGCGACACGTCGGACCCTTGGCTCACGACGCTCGTCGCGCAGCAGCGCAAGTGTCTGGAGGAGTGGGACGAGGAGTGGGGGCCCGAGACCTCCGTCCGGGAGATCGGGCATCTGGGGCGGGATCCGCAGGGTCTCGACGACCTCGGCCTCCTCGACCGTCCTGACAGCGGACCGGGAGACACCGAGGGCGACGGGGCGGATGGCACCGAAGGCGACGGGCCGGGGGACACCGGAGGCGTCCGGCCGGCGGGTGGCCTCGGCGCCGGGCTGGACGACGATGCCCCGGGACTGGCCACGCTGCCGTGGCGGACGGAGGACAGGCTCGCCGAGGAGAATCTGCTCGTCTGGTGCCTGCCGCTGCCCGGAGCGGTCAAGAGCGAGCTGTCGCTGGTGCGCCGGGAGGACGAACTCCTGCTCGCCGTGGGCCCGTTCCGCCGAATCGTTCCGCTGCCGTCCGCGCTGCGCCGCTGTACGGTCACCGGCGCGGCCCTCACGGACGGCGTGCTGCGGGTCAGATTCACGCCCGACCCCGCTCTGTGGCCGCGTACGGACTGAACGACGTATCTCCGTTCGGGTACCGTCGAAGGTACGAACCCTTCCGCTGCCCATGGCGGAAGGACCCTGTCCCGGACGCAGGAGTACCCCATGAGCGATGCAACCGAGCGCCCCGCCGCCGACTCGGACGCCTGGGCCACGGCGTGCGCCGAAGACCTGGAGGCGGAGAAGGCCCGCCGCCGCGCCACCTACGGGCCGCAGCCCGGCGCCGCCGCCGAGGAGCTGCGCAAGCTGGTCGACGCGGTCGCCGACAAGGTCTCGTCGCTGCCGGGCCCGCTGTTCGGCATGGCCGCGCAAGGCGCCGTACAGCAGTTCGTGAACCAGGCCAAGGCGGCCGTCGAGCCGGTCATCGAGCGCAACCCCGGGGTCTTCGACCACCTCGCGGCCGCGGGCGGCGAACTGCTCGCCGCCTACCGCTCCGCCGTCGAGACCCAGGAGAGCCGCTGGACCCGGGGCCCGTCGGCCGGGGATCCCTCGTCCTCGGACCCGTCGTCCGCGTCCGCGCCGCCGTCGCCCACGTCGTCCGACGGCGCTGGTGCCGCGCACGACACGAAGAAGTCCGACGACCCCTCGGACCCCCGGGACGAAGGACCTGGTCCGGACGGCCGGATCGACTTGGACTGACTGCCGGATGCCCGTCCTCGGGTACGGTTGGAACCTGCGGGGCTCGACCGAAAACTGAGGGACACATGGGACTCACCATCGGCGTCGACATCGGCGGCACGAAGATCGCGGCCGGTGTGGTCGACGAAGACGGCGTCATCCTGGAAACGCACAAAGTGCCGACCCCGCAGACCGCCGAAGGCATCGTCGACGCGATCTGCGCCGCCGTCTCCGGCGCGGGCAAGGGGCACGAGATCGAGGCCGTCGGCATCGGCGCCGCCGGTTACGTCGACGACAAGCGCGCCACCGTCCTCTTCGCGCCGAACATCAACTGGCGTCACGAACCGCTCAAGGACAAGGTCGAGCAGCGGGTCGGTCTGCCGGTCGTCGTGGAGAACGACGCCAACGCCGCCGCCTGGGGCGAGTACAAGTTCGGGGCCGGCCAGGGCCACGAGGACGTCATCTGCATCACGCTCGGCACGGGACTCGGCGGCGGCATCATCATCGGCAACAAGCTGCGCCGCGGACGCTTCGGCGTGGCAGCCGAGTTCGGACACATCCGGGTCGTGCCCGACGGCCTGCTGTGCGGCTGCGGCAGCCAGGGCTGCTGGGAGCAGTACGCGTCGGGGCGCGCCCTCATCCGGTACGCGCGCCAGCGGGCCAACGCGACACCCGAGAACGCCGGGCTGCTGCTCGGCCTCGGCGACGGTACGCCGGACGGCATCCAGGGCCGGCACATCAGCTCGGCGGCCCGGGCCGGCGACCCGGTGGCCATCGACTCCTTCCGTGAACTGGCCCGTTGGGCCGGGGCGGGGCTGGCCGATCTGGCCTCGCTCTTCGACCCGTCCGCGTTCATCGTCGGCGGCGGTGTCTCCGACGAGGGCGAGCTGGTCCTCGACCCGATCCGCAAGTCGTTCCGGCGCTGGCTGATCGGCGGCGAGTGGCGCCCGCACGCCCAGGTTCTGGCGGCCCAACTGGGCGGCGAGGCAGGGCTGGTGGGGGCCGCGGACCTGGCCCGGCAGGGCTGACCCGACCCCCGTCGCAGACCGCGCCCGTCGCACCCCGGACCGGGGGTGCGGCGGGCGCGGACCGTGTTCCGGGCAGCGCGGTGTCGGGCACCTGCCGCCGAGCCCCGCTCCCGTATCTTGTGATCATGGCGATGCCTCCGCTGCCCGACTCCCGTACCGAGCCGGACGGTTCGGCCGTGGTCCGGGTGCTCAGTTACAACATCCGCTCGATGCGCGACGACCGTGCGGCACTGGCCCGGGTGATCCGGGCCTGCGCCCCCGATCTGGTCCTCGTCCAGGAAGCACCGCGGTTCTTCCGCTGGCGCAAGCACGCGGCCTGGCTCGCCGCGCACACCGGCCTGGTCGTGCTGACCGGCGGCGCCACCGCCACCGGACCACTGCTGCTCTGCTCGCTGCGCGCCACGGTCGAGCGGACCGAGGACATCCTGCTGCCCCACACCCCCGGGCTGCACCGGCGCGGCTTCGCGACGGCGGTCGTACGGATCGGCGGGGCCCGTGTCGGGCTGCTCAGCTGCCATCTGAGCCTGCGCAGCGACGAACGGTACGCGCAGGCCGGGATGCTCCTCGACCGGGTGCGGGCCATGGACGTGCCCTATGCGATCGTGGCCGGTGACCTCAACGAGCGGCCCGGCGGCCGTAGTTTCCGCCTGCTGGCGGGGGAGCTCCAGGACTGCTGGACGGCCGAGCCGTGGGGGGACGAGTACACCTCGACGCCCTCGGATCCGCGTCAACGGATCGACGCGATCTTCACCACCCCGGGGATCGGGATTCTGGGCTGCGGGGTGCCGCGCGGGCTGCCGGGCCTCAGCGAGCGCGACCTGAGGGCGGCGACGGACCACCTTCCGGTGCTGGCCGCGCTCCGCTTGCCGGCGTCCTGAACCGCCCGTACCCGTCCCCGAACCGCCCGTACCCGGCCTTGAACCGCCCGTACCCGGCCTTGAACCGCCCGTACCCGGCCTTGAACCGCCCGTACCCGGCCTTGAACCGCCCGTACCCGGCCTTGAACCGCCCGT
>NZ_JBIVMZ010000004.1:545525-624460 GCF_044753355.1 Streptomyces sp. NPDC088400
GACCCGGCCTTGAACCGGCGCGTACGGTACGCCAGTTCCCCGTATGTCCCGTCCGGCGGCCGTCCCCGTCAGACGACCGCGCCGCGCCCCGGGTCATCGGACTCGTCGTCGTCCTTCTCCATCCGGGCCACCAGGGTGACGAAACCGCCCAGGAAGCCGCCGATGCAGATCGTGGTCAGCCACCACGTCATCTCCCACCGCAACAGGACGGCGACCAGCATCAGCACCGGCCCGCCGATCACCGCGAGCCAGGCGAACTTCGACGTCACATCCGCCTCGGGAAGCGGCGGCGGCTCCGGCGGTACGAAATGCCCCTCGTCACCGTCCCCGTCACCGCCGTCGAGGTCCTCGTCCCGGGACTCGGGCATCGAGTAGTCGCGCGGCCCGGCACCGCCCACACCGGGCGCGAAGGAGATCGAACTGCCCAGCAAGGGCTTCCCGTCACCAGGACCCTTCGCCGGCTCCGAGGCCTTCTCCAGCCCCTTCTCGGGATCCCCCTCCCGGCCCTTGACCGTGTCCCGGCCGGCGTCCGACCTGGCCTCGGGACCCGCGTCGGACCCTGCTTCCGGACTCCCCGAACTCTCCGGACCTCCCGAACTCTCCGGACCTCCCGGACCCGAGCTGTTCGGCTCGGTCTCCAGCAGGGCCAGATCCTCCACCGACTTGAACGGCTTGGCGCCCGGCGGATCCGCCGGCTCCTCGCCGTATCCGGCGACGATCGCCGCCCAGGCCGCGTCCTCGTCGATCGGCTGCGGCTCGCGGTCCGCGTCATGCTCAGCCACCGCTGGTGCTCCCCTTCTTCCCGACTCTCGGAGCGAGCCGGCCTATGAACGCGTGGCTCTCGTCGAAAATCAGCTCCGCGTCATGGTCCAACGTCGCGACGTGGTAGCTCTGTTCCAGCAGGACCTCACGGACATCCCGGGACGAGACCCGGGAGAGGACCCGGGCCGAGTCGGCCGGTGGCACCACGTGGTCCCGCACGCTGTGCAGCAGCAGCAACGGCTGGGTCACCTGGGGCAGCTCCGAGTCCACCAGCCGGAAGAAATTCCGCAGGGAGTACGCGGCGTGCAGCGGGACCCGGTCGTAACCGACCTCGTCACTGCCCTCCTTGGCGATGTCGCTCGCCAGCCCCTTGGTCGCCGGCACCAGATGACGGACGACGGGGAGCGCGTGCGCGGCCCATCCGTGCACGTTGATGCCGGGGTTGACCACGACGACTCCGCTGACCGCCCGCCCGTGTTTCGCGGCGAGCCGCAGCGCCAGCGCCCCGCCCATCGACAGGCCGAAGACGAAGACCTGGTCGCACCGGTCCAGCAACTCCCGCAACGCCCGGTCCACCTCGGCGTACCAGTCCTGCCAGCCGGTCACCTGCATGTCCTGCCAGCGCGTGCCGTGTCCGGGGAGCAGCGGCAGCGACACCGTCAGTCCGCGCTCGGCCAGATACTCGGCCCAGGGGCGCAGCGACTGCGGGGAACCGGTGAATCCGTGACAGAGAAGTACGCCGACCTCGCCGCCCTCATGGCGGTACGGCTCGGCTCCAGGAAGGACCGGCACCGGGGTCTCCTGTTCGTGAGGCTCGGAAGATGTACTTCACCGTACGCGACCGGACCGACACCGACCAGGTCCGTCCGGCCCCATGACGGAGAGCACATCGTCCCCACGGGTTAAGGTCGTGCGACAGCACAACAGGAGGCATTCGAGTTGATCTACGGCGCAATGAAGTTCTCGATCGGGGGATCCCTGAAGCTCGCCTTCAGGCCCTGGGTGGAGGGCATCGAGAACATTCCCGCCGAGGGACCGGCGATCCTCGCGAGCAACCATCTGTCCTTCTCGGACTCGTTCTTCCTGCCGGCCGTACTCGACCGCAAGGTCACCTTCATCGCCAAGGCCGAGTACTTCACGTCCCCCGGTGTGAAGGGCAGGCTCACCGCCGCCTTCTTCAAGGGCGTGGGGCAGCTGCCGGTGGACCGCTCGGGCGCGCGCGGCGCGGGCGAGGCGGCGATCCAGAGCGGAATAAAGGTCCTGGAGAGGGGCGAACTCTTCGGCATCTACCCGGAGGGCACCCGCTCGCCCGACGGCCGTCTCTACCGGGGCAAGCCCGGCGGCCTGGCGCGCGTGGCACTCGCCTCCGGTGCGCCGGTCATCCCGGTCGCCATGATCGACACCGAGAAGATCCAGCCGCCCGGCCAGGTGGTCCCCAAGCTGATGCGCCCGGGGATCAAGATCGGCAAGCCGCTGGACTTCACCCGCTATCAGGGCATGGAGGGCGACCGCTTCATCCTGAGGTCGGTGACCGACGAGGTCATGTACGAGATCATGAAGCTCTCCGGCCAGGAGTACGTCGACATCTACGCGACGGCGGCGAAGCGTCAACTGGCCGAAGAGGCAAAGGCATCCGCGAGCAAGGAGCCCGGGGGCGCGGCGCAGGGCGAGTGAGCCGAGGGGCACGCCGCTGCCGAAGGGCCGGCGCGCGGAGGCCATCGTACGGAACGAGCGGCCGAAGGCGGTCGACCTCTGTGGCCGCCCCGGGCGGCGCGGACGCGGCGAGCGTCCCCACGGCGGACCAGCGCGAAAAAGTCCCGGAGGCGGACCGAGTCGAAAAGGCGGACCGAGCGAAAAGGGCGGACCGAGTCGAAATGGGGGGCTATGTCGGTTGAGCAGCCGTTGTGGCGGGCGCTGAGCGCGTACCGGCCGCTGACGATGGTCTACGCGGTCCTGATCTTCGTCTTCGAGCGCGAGAGGTTCGAACGCCCCTGGATCGCCGCGGTCTTCCTCGCGTTCCTCGCGGTCTGGACCCTCGTCACGCTCCCCAAGGTGGCCAACGCGGTCAACTGCACCAAGCGTTTCCTGGTCGCCGACCTCGTCGTCGCGCTCACCGGCATCCTGCTCACCCCCCTGGCCGACGTGCATGCCCAGCAGATCGACGGGCCCACCCTGCCGACGATATGGGCCGCGGGATCGGTCCTCGCCTTCGCCCTCAAGGGCGGCTGGCGCTGGGCCGCGGTCGCCTCCTCCTTCGTCGCCGTCGCCAACCTCGTGGAGCGTGCCCACCCCAGCCGGGACACTCTCCACAACGTCCTGCTCGTGTGGCTCGCCTCCATCGCCATCGGGTACGTCGTCGAGGTCGCCCGCGCCTCCGAACGCGCCCTGGCCCGCGCCCTGGAGGTCGAGGCGGCGACCCGCGAACGCGAACGGCTGGCCCGGGACATCCACGACGGCGTGCTCCAGGTGCTGGCGATGGTGCAGCGACGCGGTACGGCGCTGGGTGGCGAGGCCGCCGAGCTGGGGCGGATGGCGGGGGAGCAGGAAATCGCCCTGCGGACCCTTGTCTCCAGCGGACTGGTGCCCACCTCACGGGCGCCGCAGGACCTCGGCGCCGTGGCCCGTACCGCCGGGCGCGACCGTCCCTCCGACGACGGCCCGGCCGACGAGCGGGGCCCGTGCGACCTGCGTTCACTGCTCGCGCCGTACGCCGGCTCGAAGGTCACCTTCGCGGAACCCGGCGCTCCGGTTCTGCTGCAACCGGCGGCGGCCAGGGAGCTGGCGGCCGCTGTCAGTGCCGCACTGGACAATGTCGACAGACACGCGGGCACCGACGCCCGCGCCTGGATTCTGGTCGAGGACTGGCCGGACGAAGTGATCGTGACCGTCAGGGACGACGGTCCGGGAATCCCGGAAGGCCGGCTCGCCCAGGCCGAGGGGGAGGGACGCCTGGGCGTCGCCCTCTCGATCCGCGGCCGGCTGCGGGACCTGGGCGGCTCCGCCGAGTTGATCTCGGTTCCCGGCCAGGGCACAGAAGTCGAGTTGAAGGTCCCACGGGGGAAGGCGGAACGATGAGTGAGCAGAGCGTGCCCGGCACGGAGGCGATCAGGGTCATGGTGGTCGACGACCACCCGATGTGGCGGGACGCCGTCGCCCGTGACCTGGCCGCGGCCGGCTGTGACGTCGTCGCGACGGCGGGAGACGGCCCGCAGGCGGTGCGGCGCGCCACGGCCACCACCCCGCAGGTGCTCGTGCTCGACCTCAACCTGCCCGGCATGCCGGGCGCCACGGTCTGCAAGGAGCTGATCAGCTCCCTTCCCGGGCTGCGCGTCCTCGTCCTCTCCGCCAGCGGCGAGCACGCCGACGTCCTGGAAGCGGTGAAGTCCGGCGCCACCGGCTATCTGCTCAAGTCGGCCAGCACGGACGAGTTGACGGACGCGGTCCGCCGTACCGCGGTGGGTGACCCGGTCTTCACCCCCGGCCTGGCCGGCCTGGTGCTCGGCGAGTACCGCAGGCTCGCCTCGGAGCCGGCCCCCGCCCGCCCCGACGACCCCTCCGTCCCGCAACTGACCGAGCGGGAGACCGAAGTGCTGCGCCTGGTCGCCAAGGGGCTCTCGTACAAGCAGATCGCCGAGCGCCTGGTCATCTCGCACCGCACCGTGCAGAACCACGTCCAGAACACCCTCGGCAAACTCCAACTGCACAACCGCGTAGAGCTGGTGCGGTACGCCATAGAGCGTGGCCTGGACGACATCTGAGCGGCCTCCGGCCCCGACCCCGCACACAAGCACCTTCATCCGCCCTCTGGTGCATCGCAATTCACCCTGCGCACCATGCCGGAGTGACCTGAGTCACCTTTCCGTGGCCCGGGTGCTTCACCGACGGCGAAGGGAAGTGCTTTCCATGCGAGTCGGAGTACTGACCGGGGGCGGCGACTGCCCCGGGCTCAACGCGGTCATCCGCGGCATCGTACGCAAGGGCGTTCAGGAGTACGGCTACGAATTCACCGGATTCCGCGACGGCTGGCGCGGCCCCCTGGACGACGACACCGTACGGCTCGACATCCCCGCCGTCCGCGGCATCCTGCCGCGCGGCGGCACCATCCTCGGCTCCTCACGCACCAATCCCCTCAAGGCGGAGGACGGCATCCTCCGGATCAGGGAGACCCTCGCCACGCACGGCGTCGACGCGCTGATCGTGATCGGCGGCGAGGACACCCTGGGCGTGGCGGCCACGCTCACCGATACGCACGGCATTCCCTGTGTCGGCGTTCCCAAGACCATCGACAACGACCTGTCCGCCACGGACTACACCTTCGGCTTCGACACCGCGGTCGGCATCGCCACCGAGGCCATCGACCGGCTGCACACCACCGCCGAGTCCCATATGCGTGTCCTGGTCTGCGAAGTGATGGGACGCCACGCGGGCTGGATAGCCCTGCACTCGGGCCTGGCCGGCGGCGCGAACGCCATCCTCATCCCGGAACAGCGCTTCGACGTCGACCAGGTCTGCGCCTGGGTGACCTCACGTTTCAAGGCGTCGTACGCCCCGATCGTCGTCATCGCCGAGGGCGCGATGCCCAAGGACGGCGATCTGGTCCTCAAGGACGGCACGCTGGACTCCTTCGGCCACGTCCGGCTGTCGGGCATCGGCGAATGGCTGGCCAAGGAGATCGAGAAACGCACGGGCAAGGAGGCCAGGACGACCGTACTCGGCCATGTCCAACGCGGCGGCACCCCGAGCGCCTTCGACCGCTGGCTGGCCACCCGCTTCGGGTTGCACGCGATCGACGCGGTACGCGACGGCGATTACGGAAAGATGGTGGCGCTGCGGGGGACGGACATCGTGCGCGTACCGATCGCGGAAGCGACGGCGAGACTGAAAACGGTGGGGCCGGAGCTGTACGAGGAGGTATCGGTCTTCTTCGGCTGAGACCGACCGGCGATCGGGGAGCGTCGCGAGGGTGGGCGGGGCCCTGATGTCGTAGAGCGTGGCCGGGGTGGTGGTCACATCCGTGATGGCGTTCACCGCGTCGTCGCGGGTACAGGTGGGGGTTCCTCCAGCCGCACTCCCGCCATGCCGGTGAGTGATTGCCCCGCGATCACTCACCGGCTCTGCCCGGCCGCTGTGGTGACCGGGCCCTTCCCATCGGCACGCTGTACTCGTTCCGAAAGATCTTGGGAGCGCTGGAGTCGTGTCATCACCTCCTGGCCAACAGCTGGATGGCATCGAGGGCCTGGCCTGCTCCGTCCTCGGTCACCATGTGTTGCGCCGCTCTCGCGGCAGCTCGTGTGTATGTCTGCTGCCTCACGACTCGGTCGAGGGAGTCGGCGAGCCGTTCGGCGGTGAGGGATCGAAAGGGGATCGGGTCGGTGGCGGCACCGAGGGCGGCAAGTCGTCCAGCCCAGAACGGCTGGTCAGCGGTCACCGGTACGGTGACCGCTGGTACTCCGGCTCGCAGCGCGGCGGCCGAGGTGCCGGCCCCGGCGTGGTGGACCAGCGCGGCCAGTCGCGGGAGCAGCAGGGCGTGCGGTAGGTCTCCGATGGTGAGGACGTCGTCGCCGTCGGCCGCGAGCCCGGCACTGCCGGCTTGGAGGATGCCGCGCAGCCCGGCGCGACGCAGGGCTCGCACGGCGATCTCGCTCAGCCGTTCCCCGTCTCCGGCCCCCATGCTCCCGAAGCCGATGAGGACGGGCCGGGGCCCGGCACGGAGGAAGTCCTCCAGGTCCGTGGGCAGCCGTTCGGCCGCGCCGAGGTGAGGCCACCAGGTGCCCACGACCTGCAGACCGGAACGCCAGTCGGAGGGGCGTGGCACCAGTGCCGTGCTGAAGCCGTGCAGGATGGGCCAGTTCGCCTGTTCCTGCCGCCGGCGCATCGCGGAGGCGGAGACCGGGGGCAGCTGGAGGCGGTGGCGCAGCATCGCGACCGCATGTTCGTAGACGCGGTCGGCCATGCGGAGAGCGAAGCGTCCGGTTGTGCGGTTGACGGGGCGGCCCAGTGAGCGGGAGCTTGTGATGACGGGCGGGAAGTCGCCGGTCGGTGCCGTGGGTTGGAGGTACACGCCGAGGCTCGGTGTGCCTGTGGCCTCGGTGAGGTGCCGGCCGAGCGGGGCCGTGGTGGTCGAGAGCAGGAGCAGATCCGTGCTGTCGGCCATCGCGTCGGCGAACCCCTGGCCCAGTTCGGTGATGAACGCGGCTGCGCGCGTATCAGTTCCTGTCTGCCCGTGACGCCGCCGCGTATCCGCTGGTCGGCGGGGAGACTGCGGAATTCCAGTCCGGCGTCGCGTACGAGGGGTGCGAAGGTGTCTGTGGTGGCGAGGGTGACGTCGTATCCGGCCCGGCGCAGTTCGGCGCCCAGACCCGTGTAGGGCGCGACGTCGCCGCGTGATCCGGCCGCGGCGATCAGGATCTTCATCGGTCCTCCTGGGATTCGGTACGGCGACCTGCGTTGCGAACCGCGTTGGCGTGGACCGCCTTGCACGCGTAAGCGGCCAGGCCGGGGCGCTGCTGTGACGGGGGTACGACCAGGGCGAAGGCGCGTGGGTCGGTGAGAAGTCGTCCGCGATGCGCCGGTGCATCGCGGGCGGGCAGGAAGTGAACCAGCGTGAGATGTGCAGGCGGTGCTCCTCGGCGAGGTCCATGGCCCGCTCGCCGTCGCTCGGCTCACCCTCGTCGAAGGCTGCGAGCAGCTCCGCGCGCCAGGCGGTGGCCTCGCCCATGAGCTGCCGCCAGTCCTCCTTGGTGTGAGCGGCCGCGCGCCATCGCCTCGCGCTGTCCCTCCGAGTGCGCCCACTTCAGCTCTGCCTGAGTGGCGTAGCTCAGGTCGAAGGTGATCTCACCGAAGACCTCGAAGCGTTCCTGAGGAGTCAGGGTCACCCCGGTCTCCTGGACCTCGATGGCTCGCTCCGCCACATCGGACAGCTGCCGCAACCTGGTGATCTCCTCACTCAACTGCCGCTGCCGGGCTCGCAGATGCTCCAGGGCGTTCGCCTGTGGATCCTTGAGTATCGCGGCGATCTCATCGAGGGTGATGCCGAGCTCGCGGTAGAAGAGGATCTGCTGGAGACGCGTCAGGTCGGCGTCGCTGTAGAGCTGGTAGCCGGTGCGGCTGCGGCCACTGGGTGAGAGCAGCCCCGCCTTGTCGTAGTGATACAGCGTGCGCACCGTCACCCCGGCGAACGCCGAGACCTGCCCCACGGAGTAGCTCATCCGCCTGCCCCCTTCGTCGGTATACAGCCTCAACCCTGAGGTAAGGGGAGGGTCAACTCGCGCTCGCGAACGGCTGCACAGCGCCTGGTCGACCGGAAGTCCGTGTCGGGAGTGGGGTGGAGCCACAGCCTCGCCCGTGGCGATGTCGGGCTGGCCCTGGTGGCGGTAGAGGTCGCATGTCCGGACGAGGCAAGACATCCGCCAAGACGGCCGCTGCTGCGAGGTGGGGCTACGAGAGCCTGGCAGGCAGCCGCGTCTTACCGTCGATACGGGCTGAGTCGACCTGATTCTTCGTCAGATTCACCGCGCCGCTCAGGTCCGCGCCGCTGAGGTCCGCGCCGCTGAGGTTCGCGCCGCTCAGGTCCGTGTCCCGCAGGTCCGAACGGCCCAGAGCCGCCTGTGTTGAGGGCCCGGGTTCGACGTTGGGGAGCTTGGCGGCACGGAGGTCCAGGCGGAAGGTGTCGTCGTGGGCCGTGTCGCGGGTGGCGAGGACAGTGAGGGCGGCATCGACGTCGGCCGGGATGTCCTGGCCCTTCGCGGGGGGTTTGGCGGCGTGGGTGCGGATGTAGGTGGCGAGGACGTTGGCGATGGTGGGCTGGTCGCGGCGGGAGTCCTGCATGATCCGCTGCAAGGCGTAGATGCCGCCCAGCCGCACGTCCATCTTTTCGCTACCCGGGTTCACCACCGCTGCGGTGTATCGGTCGGTTACCTGCCCCTCCTTGGTCAGCGCCCGGTCGTCCCGCGCCTGGATGCTGGAGTACCAGAGTCCTACCACCGCCACGACGGCGGTGACCACGACGGTGACCAGCTCGATCCGGCGCGCCCAGTCCAGAACCTCGGGGCGTCCCTCAGGAGTTGGCGGAGTCTCCGATGGCGCCGCGGAACTTCCTCCCGGACCGGCGGAGGTCCGGGCAGCGAGACGGGTCGTGCGGCGCAATCGTGGGCGACGGGCAGGTGCGGGACACATGCTGGTATTTGATCTCGAACACCCGGTCTACCGCAGCGATTTCACGCTTGAACGTACTCACTCGGTGGATCGCCTGAAGATCTGAGACGTCGCCCGCGGTGCCGCCGGCGGGGACGTGGACGCGGAAGCGACGGCAGAACGCCAGTGCTTCCGTCCGTTCAAGAGAAGACCGAGTTGATCGAGGTCGTCCGTATCACCGACCCAATGAGGCATCTCAGCGCCGAGGACTTGGTGGGTGACGATGTTGCGATCTGGGAGGCGGCTCAGGTCGGCGAGGCCTCACGTTGATCAGCTCTGTGCCGGACGGTGAGCCGCACAGTTGTTTCATCCCGGGCTGGGGTTATCCGTGCTCACAGCGCCACCGACCTGCTCTTCCAGATCGCCTTCCGCTTCCAGTGCCGTGGCGCCCGCCTGTGGGGGGCCTGCCGTACCCGGCGAGTTGGATGGCATCCACGGCTTCGAGCCGGACAGCGCTCCGGCTCTTGAGCTGCTTCAACGGTTTCGCGGCTCCATGCCTGGCCGACTCAGAAAGCTCTTCCGGCGCAGTTGAGGAGCGTCAGGCCGACCGGGGGATGCGCGCCCGCTCGGCGACTTCGGCCAGTGCCGGATCGTCCGGTCGCGTCCAGCGAGACCGGACAGTGCCCGGGCCAAGACGCTGACTGTCCCGGACAAGCAACGACTGTCCGGGACAGTCACAAACTGTTGCTCCGGCTCGGCCAATGTCAGCAAGCTCGATGCCGCAAAGATGCAAGAGCGACAGGGCAGGACACGAACTCTGTGTTCCTGCTGAGGGAGAGAATCATGCAAATTCGTCGTGCTATCGCGACCACGGCCGTCGGCACCGCACTTGTGCTCGGTGTCTCGGTCGGGCCGGCGCCGCGGCGGGGGGCGCGCAGTTGATGAACACGTCAGGAGTAACGGAGCCTCCAGGTTCGAAGGGGCGGAGACGCCGGAGCGCCACTCCGGCCGGGAGGTCTGTCTACTCCCACACCCGCTCCGCGCACGCTGACCGGATCTCCTCCAGCAGCTCTTGGTAGTGCCCGCCGTACGTGTTCACCGCGTGACACACCGCATCCAGTGCCGCTTTCAACGGGTCAGGCTCGGCTGCGGCGAGCACGGCGGGAAGAGCGAAGTGCGGTTGAGAGATTCGTACGGGGCCACGCGGATTGGCGGTGGCCTGCACCACCACGGCGGCACCGTGCCCCACGACTCCGATCGCCGTCGCCCTCTCGTCGGCCGGCACCGTCGGTACGAACCTTCCCAGTGCCCGGCCGAGGCCCCGCCGCCCGCGCCCGTTATCCCTCGACTCCTCGGCCGGGACCCACGTCCACCCGGCCGCCGGAGGGGGCGTCGGTGGGCGGTAGGGCGGCCGCTCGGGAGGTATCGCCTCAAGTACTGACCGCGTCGGGACCTTCGGATCGGACCGCAGGGTCTCCCACAGCCGGGCCGTGTCGTCGAACGGCGGCGGCAGTGGACGTCTCTCCTCCAACGCGGTGAACGCCTGGGTGACCCACGGAACGTCGATCAGGCCCGCCGCCTCACAGGCCCGCCGGGCGGCCAACAACGCCACCGCACGCTGAACCTCGGGCCCTTCGGCATCAAGCGCGTGCACCAGGTCGCTGTCGAAGCGGAGCAGACCACGGACACCGCCAACGACACCGCGCAGCCTCACGCTCGGCAGCCGTCCGCCCCACTCCCACTGCTCGCGGTGCAGTCGCCGCTCCTCGGCGGCACGCTCCTCCGCCTGACGGGCCAGGCGTTCGGTCTCGGCGCGCTGCTCGGGTGTGGGCGGTGGCGGAAGTTCGCGCGCGTGTCGGTGCCAGGACGCGGCGTTCCGCGAGGTCTGGCGGACCACACGGTCCGGGCCAGGCGGTGCGGACCAGAACTGCAGGAGGTAGCTGTCCACCTGCGGCTCCCCGGACACTCTGGTATCGCGCTCCCGTCCCTTGTCCATCCCCCGGGCGCAGTACCGCACCCGGTAGTCGGTCCGGGCGAGATCCAGATCCCACGCGGCCTCGCCCGCCCACTGCACCAAACTGGTGCGTTCCGACACCGGGCGGAAGGACACCTCCACCACGTCCTCCCAGACCGGGTCCAACGGAGGTTCCTCGTCGTGGACCTCCACGACGAAGCCGACGTTCCCCGTGTGCAGTCCAGTGATCAGCCAGAGCACACCCGGGACCGCGGCCCCGCACAGCCCTCCGCTCTGGCCTGCAAACGCCTCGGAAAGACCCGGGATCCCACTGTCCGGATCGCTCTCGACGTAAATCTGACCGTAGTGAACGTGCACCTCGCCTGTGACAGGCCTACGCACAGCACCCCACCCTTCGTAGCCGACGGCCCTCGGGAACCCTCTGTCGGACGGACCGTCATATGCTCCGCATCTTGCCGCAGGCCACTGACAACAGGTCAGACGACAAGACGGGCTGGGCCGCAGCCTTCTTGTCCATCTGTCAGCAAGGGTCCGCCCAGATGTGAGAGGCGAACAGCACCGCGAACACCGGGGCGAAGACGGCTCCCGACGTCATGACTGTCACTTCCGGGGATGCACCCTGGGACGAGGTGCTGACGTTGGACAACCGAGACAGCCAAGACCGCCAGCGAACACGACCCGGCACCCGGTCCAGCCCCTGACCGAGACACCGTCTCGCATCTGGTGGAGCGGTACGGGCCCGAACGCGTCGAAGGGGGCTCCACACAGGGCGCTGCTCGCGGACGTCCTTGATGGACCTGGAGCCCCTCGGCCTTGCCGAGCCGGCCGTGTGAGCGGGTGCGAGCCGTCGGCCGCGCGGCTCACCGGCCGTCACCTCCCCGCCAGGTCCTGCTGGTCGGCGAGGGCCAGGAGCTTCAGGCCGAGGTCCGGCGCGGACGGGATGGTGCCCAGGATCGAGGCGAGGCCGTCGCGCTCGACCTGGTTGAGCCGGTCCCGCACGGCGTGTGCGTCACGGCGGGCGCCGACGACCGCCAGGTAGCCGTCCTCGGTGGTGACGGTGTGCTACTGAGACCGACCGGCGATTGGGAGGCGGCGTCGCCCACACCCCAACTCCCCCCCACCCGACAGGGCGTCGAGAGACCACCCCAGCTCCCACCCACCCCTAACCCCACCAGGGGCGGCCGTACGGAACCACGAGGCGGCGCGCGGTCGGGCGACGGGCGGGAGGGGGTCGGGGTCGCAGGAGGTGACGTGTCCGGACGTAAAGCGTGATTTGTGCCGCACGACAACCCGCACCCGAGAAAAAACCCGCACGCGGCGTAAATCATGCAGTCCGGACATGCGCCTCCGGAGGCCCCGGCCCCCGCACCCACCACCCACCACACACCGCACCCGCACCCGGACCCGCACCCCCTCCGCCCCCCTCCGCCCCCCGACCCCCGCCGGACGGCGCACCGCACCGCACCGCACCGACCTACGGCGCCCCCACGTCCACCGCGCGAACCGCCCCCGCGATCAGCCCCGCCACAATCCCCGGCCCATTCAGCGTCAGCACCGACTCCGGATGGAACTGCACCGACGCGAACCCCTCTCCCCGCAACCCGTGCACCTCGCCGCTCTCCCCCTCGCCGCTCCCCCTGTCGCGGCTCACCTCGACCCCGTGCGCCGCCAGTTCCTCCTCCGTCGCGTCGTCGCACCGCGCGGTGAAGCTGTTGTAGAAGCCGACGGTCTCCTCCTGGCCGAAAAGGCCGATCCGCGTCTGCGCGCCCTGGTGCGGGACTCGTTTGCGTACGGTCTCCAGGCCCAGCTCCGCCGCGATCAGCTCATGGCCGAGGCAGACGCCGAGCAGCCCGTGCCGCCGGTCGCGGAGCAGTTCGGCCGTGAGCGCGCGCAGCAGCCGCATCCTGGGGTCGGTCGCGTCCGCCGGGTCACCGGGGCCGGGGCCCAGCACCACGGGCCCTTCATGGGCAAGCGCGGCCGTCCGCAGGCCCGGCTCGTCGTAGCGCCGTACGGTCACGTCCAGCCCGGAGGACCGCAGGAGATGCGCGAGCATCGAGGTGAAGGTGTCCTCGCCGTCGATGACCAGGGCGTGCCCGGTGAGGGTCGCGGGACCGGTCCGCATCTTCAGCCAGAACGGCGCGAGGTCCGCGCGCCGGGCGTCCAGCGCGGCTCGTACCCTCGGGTCGTCGGCGAGGCGCGGGCGGCCGGATTCCGCGCGGGGCCGCCCGGGACGTACTCCCAGTGCCGCCAGCACGCCCGCCGCCTTGGCGTGGGTCTCGGCGACCTCGCTCAGGGGCTGGGAGTGGCGTACGAGCGTCGCGCCGACCGGTACCCGCAGCCCGCCGTCGCGGTCGATGTCGGCGGTACGGATCAGGATGGGGGAGTCGAGGGTCTGCGCCCCGCCGGCGTCCCGCCCGATCAGCGCGAGCGCGCCACCGTAGTAGCCGCGCCCGCCGGCCTCGTGGCGTTCGATGACGCGGCAGGCGTTCTGTACGGGCGAGCCGGTGACCGTCGCCGCGAACATCGTCTCCTTGAGGACCTCGCGCACGTCGAGCGAGGAGCGGCCGCGCAACTCGTATTCCGTATGGGCGAGATGGGCCATCTCCTTGAGCCGGGGACCGATCACCACCCCGCCGCGGTCGCCGACGGTGCACATCATCTTCAGTTCCTCGTCGACGACCATGGAGAGTTCCTCGGTCTCCTTGCGGTCGCCGAGGAAGTCCAGCAGTGCTTCCGGGGTGGGCCCCTCGGGCGGGTAGCGGAAGGTTCCGCTGATCGGGTTCATCACGACGGTGCCGCCGTTCATCCGGACGTGGACCTCCGGGCTGGCCCCGACCAGGGTGCGTGTGCCGGTGTGTACGACGAAGGTCCAGTACGCGCCCCGCTCGCCGTCGAGCAGTCGCCGGAAGAAGGCGAGGGCGTCGGCGCGCCCGAAGCCGGGGACGCGGCCTTCGAAGGTGCGCCGGATGACGAAGTTCGCGCCTTCGCCCCGGCCGATCTCGTCCTCGATGACCCGCCGCACGATGTCCGCGTAGTCGGCGTCATCGATGTCGAAGCCGCCGTCCTCGACGCGTACGTCATGGGCGGGCAGCCGGTCGAGCACCTCGCCGAGCGGCAGCTCGTACGTCTCGTCCGCGACCAGTACGGCCAGCGGCGTCCCGTCGTCCCGTACGTCGAAGCCACGTTCCCTGATCTGCCGGAACGGCACGAGGGCCAGCGAGGTCCGGTCACCGGCCGGGATGTCGGCGAGCCGGTCGGCCTCGTGCACGGCCCCGATCAGCAGCTCCACGGTGTCGTGGTCCCGGCCGGGAGTACGGCGGCGCAGCAGGGCGAAGGGCGGGCAGTCGTCGTCCAGGAGCCTGCGGAGGAGCCCGTCGAGAGGCATGTCGACGGGGCCGGGCGTGTGAAGGTCGGGCATGTGCGGTGTTCCTTCCGGGTGGAGGAATGGCCCGCTTCTCCGGTCCGAACCCGGACCCGGAAAACACTGAAGGCCGCCCCTCGGGCGGCCTTCGCGGTGTTTGTGGTGCGCGCGCGAATCAGTGGGCCGCCGGATGAGCCGGCCACCACCAGGTCTGATGCGAATGCGCGAACATGCCGGGCACGATAGCAGCGCGCGGCGCGCGGCACGCAGCACGCGGAGGGCGGCTCCGGGGGAGCACGGCGCGAGACACGCGTTCCACACTGTGAGCGCGGCGCATGGCACGCCCATCGACCCCGTAATCTGGGACGCGTGACAGTGAACGCTGAGAACCCCGCCACCCATGTGCCGTCCTGGCAAGATCTTCCCGCTGCCCAGCAGCCGGACTATCCGGACCAGGCAGCCCTGCGCGAGGTCGTGGCAGAGCTGGAGAGCTATCCGCCGCTCGTTTTCGCGGGCGAGTGCGACCAGCTGCGTGCCCGTATGGCGGCCGTCGCCCAGGGAGAGGCGTTCCTGCTCCAGGGCGGTGACTGCGCCGAGGCATTCGACGCGGTCTCCGCGGATCACATCCGGAACAAGCTCAAGACGCTCCTCCAGATGGGCGCCGTTCTCACCTACGCGGCGTCCGTGCCCGTGGTGAAGGTCGGCCGGATCGCCGGGCAGTACTCCAAGCCGCGTTCCAAGGGGACCGAGACCCGCGACGGCGTGACTCTGCCGACGTACCGCGGCGACTCCGTCAACGGCTTCGACTTCGACGAGAAGTCCCGGATCCCGGACCCCGAGCGGCTCAAGCGGATGTACCACGCGTCCGCCGCGACGCTCAATCTGGTCCGCGCCTTCACCACCGGCGGCTACGCCGACCTGCGCCAGGTGCACGCCTGGAACCAGGACTTCGTGAAGTCGTCCCCGTCCGGCCAGCGCTACGAGCAGCTCGCCCGCGAGATCGACAACGCGCTGAACTTCATGAAGGCCGCGGGCACCGACCCGGCCGAGTTCCGCACGGTCGAGTTCTACTCCTCGCACGAGGGGCTGCTGCTGGACTACGAGTCGGCGCTGACCCGGGTCGACTCCCGGACCGGCGGGCTGTACGACGTCTCGGGCCACATGATCTGGATCGGTGAGCGCACCCGCCAGCTGGACGGCGCGCACATCGAGTTCGCGTCGAAGATCAACAACCCGATCGGGATCAAGCTCGGTCCGACGACGACGGTCGACGAGGCGCTCGCGTACATCGACCGCCTCGACCCCGACCGCGAGCCCGGCCGGCTGACCTTCATCGTCCGGATGGGCGCCGACAAGGTCAGGGACAAGCTCCCCGAGCTGGTCGAGAAGGTCACGGCCTCCGGTGCCACGGTGGCCTGGGTGACGGACCCGATGCACGGCAACACCTTCGAGGCGGCCTCCGGCCACAAGACCCGCCGCTTCGACGACGTGCTGGACGAGGTCAAGGGCTTCTTCGAGGTCCACAAGTCCCTCGGCACCCACCCGGGCGGCATCCATGTCGAACTGACCGGTGACGATGTCACCGAGTGTGTGGGCGGCGGCGACGAGATCTTCGTCGACGATCTGCACCAGCGCTACGAGACGGCCTGCGACCCGCGGCTCAACCGCAGCCAGTCGCTGGACCTGGCCTTCCTGGTCGCGGAGATGTACCGCGCTCAGTAGGCGTCCGGAAGGCGTCACACAGCGCGACGATGGGGCACGGATCGATGTGATCCGTGCCCCATCGGTGTGTCCCCGACTTTTGTGCGGCGGGGCTGGCGGGTAAGGTTAGGTTAGCCTCACCGACGCTCGGCGGGGCTGGAACTACCGAACCCGCCGGGAGGTGAACCGCGTGTACGTCTGCTCGTGCTTCGGCATCACCGAGACACAGGTCAAGGAACACGCGGACGCCGGGGCGTGCACTCCCCGCCAGATAGCGTCGGCCAGCAAGGCCGGCACCGACTGCGGCTCGTGCGTACGCCAGATCCAGTCGATCCTCGGGCGCGGCGCATGCCCGCGCCGTGAGCTGCTCGATGAGGGCGCCCCCGCGTTCTCGGACCCGACCGCCCCGGACCGTACGACGGTGGCCCCGGCCCTGCGCGAAGCCGCCTGACCTCCCCGCTGCGTGCTCAGCTGTCGGGCTGCTCGATCAGCTGGGCGATGTAGAGCGCCTCACCGAGCTTCTCGACCAGTTCGAGCTGGGTGTCGAGGTAGTCGATGTGATGCTCCTCGTCCTCGAGGATCGACTCGAAAATCCCCTTGGACGTGTGGTCGCCCTTGGACCGCATGACGTCGATCCCGCGCTTGAGCCGGTCGATCGCCTCCACCTCGACCTGCCGGTCGGCCTGGAACATCTCGGTGACGGTCTGGCCGACGCGCACATGGAAGAGCCGCTGGTAGTTCGGCAGGCCCTCCAGGAAAAGAATCCGGTCGGTGAGCAGCTCGGCGTGCTTCATCTCGTCGAACGACTCGGCCCGTGTGTACTTCGCGAGTTTCGTCCAGCCGAAGTTCTCCTGCATTTTCGCGTGGAGAAAGTATTGGTTGATCGCGGTCAGTTCGGCGGTCAGCTGCTCGTTGAGAAATTCGATGACCTCGGGATCGCCCTGCATCGCAGAGGCTCCTTCCAGGCATGTGGCGGGGCAGAATGCGCGCATCTTCGCACCGTGATCGAAGGCCGTCCAGTAAGTGCACGCTTAGTAGGAGTTGCCGGAATTGGTGCAGACCTGGTCGGGACCACCCTCCCGGTCTGTCACCATGGAAGGCATGGGCCAGCCGGAGAACCGGGAGTATCGAGAGCCGGAACAGGCCGATCTGCCACCTGGACAACGCTTGCAGCGCGGCTGGCCGGTCACCCACTACGGGCCCGTACCGAAGTTCAAGCCGGACCGCTGGGAATTCCGCGTCTTCGGCGCGACCGCCGACGGCGACAAACACTGCTGGAACCACGAAGAGTTCTCGGAACTGCCGTTTTCCACGGTCGTCGCCGATCTTCACTGCGTGACGAAGTTCAGCATGGTGGGAGCCGAATGGGGCGGTGTGCCCGCCCGTACGATCGTGAAACTCGCACCGCCGGCGCCGGACGTCACGCATGTGATGGTCTGGGCCGAGTACGGCTTCAGCTCCAATCTGCCGCTCGCCGACTTCGACTCGGACCGTACGATCTTCGCCACCCACAAGGACGGTGAACTGCTCACCGCCGAACACGGCTTTCCGGTACGGCTCGTCGTACCGCAGCTGTACGCCTGGAAGGGACCCAAATGGGTCCGCGGTGTCGAGTACATGACGGCCGACCGGCGCGGCTTCTGGGAGGAGCGCGGCTATCACAACGTCGGCGACCCGTGGGCCGAGCAGCGCTACACCTACCAGGAGGCCCCGGGGGACGGCCCGGAACTCTAGGGTGTTACGCGTGGATCAGCTGTCGCGCAGCTTCTTCAGCCGCTCCACGTCCGCCGCGTGGCCTTCCTTGCCGCCCGGTGTCTCGATCACCAGCGGTACGTTCTCGGTCGCCGGATGTGAGAACAGTTCCCGGAACGGCTCCTCGCCGATCTTCCCCGCGCCGATGTTCTCGTGCCGGTCCTTGTGCGCGCCCGCCACGTCCTTCGAGTCATTGGCGTGGATCAGCTTGAGCCGGCCCTCGCCGACGGTGTCCACCAGCTGATCCAGCGTCTGGCGCATCCCGTGCGGCCCCGTGAGATCGTGCCCGGCCGCGAAGATGTGGCAGGTGTCCAGGCACACGCCCAGCTTGGGATGGGAGTCGAGCGCCTCGAAGTACGGGCCGAAGTCCCAGGTCATGGAGCAGAGTGAGAAACCCTGCCCGGCGGTCGACTCCAGCAGCAGGAACGGGTCGTCGTCATGGGTCAGTTCGTCGAGAAGCGGCAGCATCCGCTCCCGTACCTGCGCGAGTGCCACCTCGCGGGTACGGCCCCCGGTCGCCGACCCCGTATGCACGACCACACCCAGCGCGCCGATCTCCCGGCCCCGGCGCAGGCTGTGCCGCAGGGACTCCACGGACTTGTCGGCCGTCGCCTCGGTGTGCGAACCGAAGTTGATCAGATACGGAGCGTGCACGTACGCCGTGATCCGCTCGGCCGCGCACTCCGCGCGGAACTTCTCGTCCTGTGCCGGATTCCCGGCGGGTGCCGCCCAGCCACGCGGATTGGCCACGAAGACCTGGACGGTCTCGGCGCCCAGCTCACGCGCGTAGGGCAGACCGGTCGTGGCGAGGCCACCGGCCACCGGGACATGGCCACCGACAGGGTTACGCATGACGGGCTAGATCCCCTTGGTCTTGATGGTGATGGCGCTGCCCTCGGGAGCCTTGTCGCCGCCCTTGACGGACTGCTCGTCCACCTTGTCGTTCAGGAAGGGGAACCCGCGCTCGACCTTGACCTCGAAGCCCGCCGCCTCCAGCTGCTTCCTGGCATCGTCGGTCGTCTGCCCGGTGACATCCGGTACGGAGATCATCCGCGGGCCCTTGGACACGGTCAGTGTGACGGTGTCGCCACGGGACAGCTGAGAGCCCTCGGCGGGGGACTGCCTGGCGACGGAGCCCGCGTCCACGGGGGAGTTCACCCGCACGGAGGCGATCTTGACCTTGAGCCCCTCCTCCTTGAGGGCGGTGGCCGCGTCGTCCACGGTCTCCCCGGTCACATCGGAGACCTCGACCGGGCTGCCCTTGCTCACCACCAGCGCGACGCCGGAATCGGGCCGCACCTCGGTCCCGGAAGCCGGGGACGAACGGATCACGGTCCCCTGCGCGATGTTGTCGTCGAACGACCGGTTGACCACTCCCGTAGCCAGCCCGGCCTTCTTCAGCGTCCGCCTGGCCTCGGCCAGGGGCATGCTCTCCAGATCGGGGACCTTGACGATCTTCGGGCCGCGCGAGATCACGATGGTCACCGTGCCGTTGCCCCGGATCCGCGCGCGCGGATCGGGATCGCTGCCCATGACCGTGCCGCGCGCGAAGGAATCGCTGAAGTCCTTGCCGACCTTGACGTCGAGCCCCTCGTCGGAGAGCCGCTTCCTGGCCTCCTGCTCGCTCTGGCCGAGCAGCGAGGGGACACGGGTGAACTGCCCGGAGTTGATGTACCAGACACCCGTCCCCACGCCGAGCACCAGCAGCACGGCGACGATCGTCGCGAGGACGCCACGCCGGGGCATTCCCACGCGGCGCCGCGGGCGAGCCCGCCGGTCCGGAGGCGTACGGTCCGCAGGCGCCATCTCCAGCCGCGAGGTGCGCTGGACCCGCGCCTCCTCCGGTACGTCCTCGGCGGGAAGGATGCGCGGGATCACCGTCGTACGACCGTCGGCGGCCACGCCCTCCTCCGCCTCCGGCTTGGCCTGCGGCGGTACGGCGTCCAACTGCGTGTCACTCAGCGCGGCACGGGCCTCACGGACCAGGGCGAGCAGCGCCACCGCGTCGTGCGGACGTACATCGGGGTCACGGGCGGTGGCCGTCGCGACCAGCTGGTCCAACTCGACAGCGAGCCCGGGAACGGCGGCCGACGGCGCCGGTACGTCCTCGTTCAGATGCCGGTAGAGAATCTGGGCGGGCGTGTCCCCGCCGTGCGGCTTGGCGCCGGTCAGCATCTCGTGCAGAACGACACCGCAGGCATACACATCGACCCGCGTGTCGGACTCGCCGTACTCGATCTGCTCCGGCGCGAGATACGACACCGTGCCGAGGACGGTCCCGGTCGTGTTGGTGACATCACCCACGGTCCGTACGAGACCGAAATCGGCGACCTTCACCCGGCCGTCGTCCCCTATCAGCACGTTCTCGGGCTTCATGTCCCGGTGGACGAACCCGGCACGATGCGCGGAGCCGAGCGCCGCGAGCACCGGCTCCAGAATGTCCAGCGCGGCCCGTGGCTGAAGCGCGCCACGCTCCCGCAGCACATCCCGGAGCGTGCAGCCGGCGACATACTCCATCGCCAGATAGACATACGCCCCCTCAGCACCCTGGTCGAACACCGCGACCACATTGGGGTGCGACAACCGCGCCACCGACTTGGCCTCACGGATGAAACGCTCCACGAACGAGACATCGGCGGCGAGCGCCGGGTGCATCACCTTGAGAGCGAGAACGCGGTCGAGCCGGGTGTCGACGGCCCGGTAGACCGTGGCCATACCGCCGACAGCGATACGCGCGTCGATGCGGTAGCGGCCGTCGAGCACCTGCCCGACGATGGGGTCATTGAGGGTCGTATCCACGCAGGTGAGTCTACGAGCCGGAGCGGATGCTCCCGTAGCCCCTCTGTTTTTGGGGCTCGGTTCGCCGGACGACCCAACCAGAACGTCCGGGCACCCCCACCCCAGACCGGAACCCACACCCCAACCTCAGCCCCCACCGACCCCATCACCCCACCGGGGGCGGCGTACGGAACCACGAGGCGGCGCGCAGCCAGGCGACGGGCGGGAGGGGGACGGGGGCGCAGGAGGTGACGTGTCCGGACGTAGAGCGTGATTTGTGCCGCACACCGGCCCGCACCCGACCACGAAACCCGCACGCGGCGTAAATCATGCAGTCCGGACATGCGCCTCCGGAGCCCCCGGCCCCCGCACCCACCACAAACCCGCACCGTCCCGCATCCCCCGCCGGACGGCGCTCCGCACCGTCCCGCATCCCCCGCCGGACGGCGCACCGCCGTCAGAAGAACGGCCGCTCCGGATCCAGCGCCGCCACCCCCTCCACAGGCGACGACGCCGTAGCGAAGTGCCGCCGAGGAATCCGACCGGCCCGCCACGCCAGCCGCCCCGCCTCCACCCCGTACCGCATCGCCTCGGCCATCAGCACCGGTTCCTGCGCCCGGGTGACCGCCGACGCCAGCATCACCGCCGCGCAGCCGAGCTCCATCGCGAGCGCCGCGTCCGACGCGGTGCCCGCGCCCGCGTCGAGGATCACCGGGACGCGCGCGTGCTCGACGATCAGCTGGAAGTTGTGCGGGTTGCGGATGCCGAGCCCGGAGCCGATGGGCGAGCCCAGCGGCATGATCGCGGCGCAGCCGACGTCCTCCAGTTTTCGGGCGAGTACCGGATCGTCGTTGGTGTAGGGCAGCACGGTGAAGCCGTCGTCGACCAGGGTCTCCGCCGCGTCGAGCAGCTCGATCGGGTCGGGGAGCAGGGTGCGTTCGTCGGCGACGACCTCTAGTTTCACCCAGTCCGTGCCGAGCGCTTCGCGCGCGAGGCGGGCGGTGAGGACCGCCTCTCCGGCGGTGTAGCAGCCGGCGGTGTTGGGCAGGGCGCGGATGCCCAGAGAGTCGAGTACGGACAGGACGGAGCCCTGGACCGTGGGGTCCAGGCGGCGCATCGCGACCGTGGTGAGTTCGGTGCCGGAGGCGATCAGGGACCGTTCCAGTACGTCGAGGCTGGGCGCCCCGCCCGTCCCCATGATCAGCCGTGAGGTGAAGGTGGTGGAACCGATGGTGAGCTGGTCGTCGGCCATGGGGCTCAGCCTCCCTGGACGGCGGTGAGGACTTCCACGCGGTCGCCGTCGCCGAGCCGCGTGCCGGACCACCGGGTGCGCGGGATCACCGTCTCGTTGACGGCGGCGGCGACGCCCGAGGGCGCGGGGGTGAGGGTCGCGACCACGAGGTCCAGCGTGGTGGCCGCGGCCAGTTCGCGTGGTTCGCCGTTCACGTAGACGTTCACGGAGGCGTTGGCGTTGACGTTGGCGTTGACGTTGGTACCGGTCATGAGGGCTGCTCCTGATGTACGGAGACGGAGGCTGCGGAGGCGGAGGCTGCGGAGTAGGAGTCGGGGGAGAAGCGGCGGGGCGTGAACGGCCGGGCCTCTTCCGGCAGTTCGCCCGTGGTCAGAGCGTCGGCCATCGCGTCGCCGGTGACGGGCGTGAGGAGGACCCCGTTACGGAAGTGGCCGGTGGCCAGGTGCAGTCCCGGCAGCGTGGTGGGCCCGAGCAGCGGCGCGTTGTCCGGCGACCCGGGGCGCAGTCCGGCGAGGGTCTCGGTGAGCGGCAGCTCGGTGATGCCGGGGACCAGTTCGTGGGCGTCGCGCAGCAGCTCGTACACCCCGCCCGCGGTGACCGTGGTGTCCCAGCCGAGGTCCTCGCTGGTGGCGCCGATGACCAGCTCGCCGTTCGCGCGCGGTACGAGGTAGATGTGGCTGCCGCGCACCACCGCCCGTACCGTCCGGGACAGGAAGGGCGCGTACGGGCCGGGGACGGTCAGCCGCAGGACCTGGCCCTTGACGGGCCGTACCGGCGGCGTGATGTTGTCCGGTACGCCCGCGAGCCTGCCGCTGAGGCTGCCGCCCGCCAGTACCACCTGGTCGGCGGTGAGCGTACGGCCGTCGGAGAGTACGGCGCCGGCGGCCCGGTCCCGTACGACGGAGAGGCGGTCGGCCCAGGCGCGGTGGAAGATCACCCCGGCCCGCTCGCAGGCCGTCAGCAGGGCCGCTGCCAGCCGGCGCGGGTCGATCTGGTGGTCGCCGTCCACCCGCAGGCCCCCGCGCACGCCCGGCGCGAGCATCGGTTCCAGGCGCCGGCACTCACGGCCCGTGAGCCACTCCGAGGCCAGCCCCGAGCGCTGCTGGAAGGCGTGCAGCTCGCGCAGCTGGGCGCGGTCGTCGGTGTCGAGGGCGACGGCCAGGGTGCCGCAGGCGCGATAGCCGGTGTCCTGGCCGCCGGCTTCCTCCAGCTCCGCGACAAAGCGCGGGTAACGCTCGGCGGAGGCGAGATTGAGCCCGAGCAATGCCTGTTCGCCGTAGTGGAGTTCGGTGACGGCGGCGAGCATGCCGGCCGCGACCCACGCGGCCCCGCCACCGGGCTCGGGGTCCACGACGGCGGTACGCAATCCGCGCTGCGCCGCCCGCCAGGCGGTGACCAGGCCGATGATCCCGCCGCCGATGACGAGCACGTCGGAACCCGTGTCCGTACCGCCCGTACCGGTGGTGCTCGTACGGGGTTCTCGACCGGGCGTATGAGCTGTATGAGATGACTGCATGGGCGTCCAGCCCCTCCCTTCGCCGGCATGACCCGGATCAGGTTCGTACGGTCGGAGGCTGCCTCGGCCTCCCTCTCAGCCCGGTGCGCCCGGACTCCCGCGAGGTAGTGTCGACGGCCAGACTAACGCCCTGTTCCCGGGCGCAGTAGGGGAGTGTTCGCGTGGGCCCGTTCGCCGGGCGGACTCGTTCCCCCGGCCCCCGGGGGGCTCCGTCGACGCCGGTCTCGCCCGCTGCCGCGCCGGGCTGGACGAGAGGCTCCTTTCCTGACGGATCATCAGCTGTCTAAGGTGATCGGGTGAGCGAGCAGCGGATGTGGACGGATCAGGGTCAGAGCCAGGATCAGCAGGGGCAGGGGCAGGGGCAGGGGCAGGGGCGGACGGAACAGCCGCGCGTGGTCATCGTCGGCGCGGGCATGGCCGGCGTACAGACCGCGGTGGCCCTGCGGGAGAAGGGCTACGGCGGCCCGGTCACCCTGATCGGTGCCGAACCCCACCCGCCCTACGACCGGCCGCCGCTCTCCAAGGCGGTGCTGCTCGGACAGACGGCCGGTTCGGCCTTCGACATCGACTTCGAGGGGCTCGCCGTCGACCTGCGGCTCGGGCTGGAGGTGACCGGGCTGCGGGCGTCCGCGAGGGAACTCGACACCCCCGTCGGCCCCGTTCCGTACGACATCCTGGTCATCGCCACCGGCGCGGAGCCGGTGCCGCTGCCCGGCACCGAGGGCGTCTCCCACGTCCACCTGCTGCGCACGCTGGACGACGCGGAACGGCTGCGCCCGATCCTGGAGCAGCGGCAGGAGATCGTGGTCGTCGGCGCGGGGTGGATCGGCGCCGAGTTCGCGACGGCCGCCCGTACGGCGGGCTGTGTCGTGACGGTGGTCGAGGCGGCGGACGCGCCGTTCGCGGGCGCCCTGCCCGCCGAGGTCGCCGCGCCCATGGCCGACTGGTACGCGGAGAGCGGGGCGGAACTGCTGACGCACGCGCGTGTGGCGGGCGTCGAACCCGGCACGGTCGTCCTCGCGGACGGCCGGCAGCTGCCCGCCGACGCGGTGGTCGTCGGCATCGGGGCACGGCCGGCGACAGGCTGGCTCACCGGCTCGGGCGTCGCCCTCGGTCCGGACGGCTCGGTCACGGCGGACGAGCGGCTGCGGACCTCACTGCCCGAGGTGTACGCGGTGGGCGACTGTGCCTCCTTCCCGTCCGCCCGCTACGGCGAGCGGCTGCTCGTACACCATTGGGACAACGCGCTTCAGGGGCCGCGTACGGTCGCCGCCCAGGTCATCGGCGAGACCGAGCAGGTCTACGATCCGGTGCCGTATTTCTGGTCCGAGCAGTTCGGTCGCTTCGTGCAGTACGCGGGCCACCACGAGTTCGCCGACACGCTGGTGTGGCGCGGTGATCCTGCGGGGGCCGCCTGGTCGGTGGTGTGGCTGCGGGAAGAGGTGCTGGTGGGGCTGCTGGCGGTGGGCAGGCCCCGGGATCTCGCGCAGGGCCGCAAGCTGATCGAGGCGGGCGCGCGGCTGGACCGGGAGCGGGCAGCGGATCCGTCGGTGCCGCTGCGGAAGGCTGTTGTCTGAGCGCTCGGTGACGGTGTGCGACCGTGACGGTACGGGGTGAGTGCGGGATGACCACGTCAGGGGTGCGGTGCGTGTGCGTTGCGGTGCTTCTGTCGGGCTCACCACCTGCGGTGACCCACCACGCCCTCGGCACAGGATGACCACGGCCGGGGTGCGCGCGGTGCCTCTGTTGGGCCCACGGTCCACAGTGACCCACCACGCCCTCGGCACAGGATGACCACGTCCGGGGTGCGCGCGGTGCCTCTGTTGGGCCCACGGTCCACAGTGACCCACCACGCCCTCGGCACAGGATGACCACGTCCGGGGTGCCTCGGGTACCGTCTGTCAGTCCCAGATGGCACGCTTGTCCTGTGACCGAGATTGACGCAAAGATCGATGCTCTCGTCCCCGCCTGGCTTCACCTGCCCGACATCGCGGAAATGCTCGATGTCGAGGTGACGCGTGTGCGGCAGCTGGTGAAGGAAGGCCAGCTGATCGCGGTGCGCCGCGGCGAGAACAGGACGCTCCAGGTGCCTGCCGCCTTCATTGACGGCAACAAGGTCGTCAAGGGCCTCGCCGGGACCTTGACGCTCCTGAAGGACGACAGCTTCACCGACGAAGAGATGCTTGAGTGGCTCTTCACCCCCGACCCGACCCTGCCGGGCACGCCCGCGCAGGCGCTCAGTGAGAATCGCGGCACGGAGGTGAAGCGCCGGGCCCAGGCGCTCGCCGTCTGACGAGACCATCACTCGCGGTGTACGGCGACGCCATGACCGCGCCGCGCGGTCATCAGTCGCCGTACACCGCCGACCCGACGGGGGATCTTTTTTCATGCCCACGGCTCATGCGCTGTCCGATGCCCGGCTCTACCTCTGTACGGACGCGCGCAAGCGGCAGGGGGACCTTCCCGCGTTCCTCGATGCCGTGCTCGCCTCGGGCGTGGACATCGTGCAGCTGCGGGACAAGGGCATGGAGGCGGCCGAGGAGCTGGACCACCTCAGGGTCTTCGCCGACGCCTGCCGCCGCCACGGCGCGCTGCTGGCCGTGAACGACCGCGCCGATGTGGCGCATGCCATCGACTCCGACGTACTGCATCTGGGACAGGGCGACCTGCCCGTCCCCGCGGCCCGCGCGATCCTCGGGGAGGCCCCGCTGATCGGCCGTTCGACCCATGCCGAGGCCGAGGTGGACGCGGCTGCCGTCGAACCAGGCGTGGACTATTTCTGTACGGGCCCGTGCTGGCCCACCCCGACCAAGCCCGGCCGTCACGCGCCGGGGCTCGATCTGGTGCGTCATGCCGCGTCGCTGGCCACGGAGCGCCCGTGGTTCGCGATCGGCGGGATCGACGCGGCCCGTCTCGACGAGGTGCTGGACGCCGGTGCCCGCAGGGTCGTCGTCGTGCGGGCGATCACCGAGGCCGACGACCCGGCAGAGGCTTCGGCCGCACTGGCCAAGCGGGTGCGGGAACGCGCGCTGTGACGGGTGACCGCGCGGTGTGACGGCCGACGCACCGGGTGACGCGTGGACGCACCGGGTGAGGTGTGGACGCACCGGGTCAGTGGGCGTGGTGCCGTACGGCACGGCAGTCGCCCGGCGGATGTCCGGCGGGTGTCCGGTGGGTGTTCACGGGTGTTCGCCGGTCGGTCGTAGGTGTCCGAACAGTGGACAGTTAACCGGCAAACCCGGCAAATCCCCTGGCACGGTTGGGTGAGCGCCGTGCCATCGATAGCCTGCATGTATGGCCCTTGGCACAGCTTCGACCAGATCGGATCACGCACTGACCGTGCGTGATCTCCTCGCGACCGGCAAGACTTCCTTCTCGTTCGAGTTCTGGGCGCCCAAGACCGAGAAGGGTGAGCGCAACCTCTGGAACGCGCTGCGCCGGGTCGAAGCGGTGGCCCCGAGCTTTGTCTCCGTGACCTACGGCGCCGGCGGCTCCACCCGCGAGGGCACCGTCAAGGCCACCCAGCAGATCGCCTCCGACAGCACGCTCACGCCGGTGGCGCATCTCACCGCGGTCGGCCAGTCCGTCGCCGAACTGCGGAACATGGTCGGGCAGTATGCCGACGCCGGGATCCGCAACATCCTCGCCGTGCGCGGCGATCCGCCCGGCGACCCCATGGGTGAGTGGGTCAAGCACCCGCAGGGCGTGCGCTACGCCGCCGAACTGGTCAGCCTCATCAAGGAGTCCGGGGACTTCTGCGTCGGGGTGGCGGCCTTCCCCGAGATGCATCCGCGCTCCTCCGACTGGGACTCGGACATACGCCACTTCGTGGACAAGTGCCGGGCCGGTGCCGACTACGCGATCACGCAGATGTTCTTCGAACCCGAGGGCTACCTGCGGTTGCGCGACCGGGTCGGGGCCGCGGGTTGCGCGACACCGATCATTCCCGAGATCATGCCGGTCACCAGCGTCAAGATGCTGGAGCGGCTGCCGCAGCTCAGTACCGCGGTCTTCCCGCGGGAGTTGAAAGAGCGGATCCTCTCGGTCAAGGACGATCCCGCCGCTGTACGCTCCATTGGCATCGAGTTCGCGACGGAGTTCTGCGCCGGTCTGCTCTCCGAGGGCGTCCCCGGCCTGCACTTCATTACACTCAACAACTCCACTGCGACGCTCGAAATCTACGAGAATCTCGGACTGCACGAGCAGTCGTGACCGGCCGTACCCGCCTTGTCCCGGGGCGGTGACCGCAAGAGAGGGGCGGGCATGGGCTGGACGGTCCTCTATATCGCGTTCGGCATCGTGGCACTGTGGCTGCTGGGCGAGGTGCTGCTCCAGTACAAGGCGCGACTGCGCTGGCGCCTGCTCGCCTTCACCGGATTCATGGGTGTGGTGCTCGGTGTCCTGGTGCCCTCCGTCTTCGTGATCGCCGTGGGCACGATCGCGTTCGCGATCGGCCAGACCTATGTGACGCTCTCCTTCCGCCGCGGCTTCTCCACGGGGTGGGCGATCGGCGGCCGCCCGGGGGCCAGCCGCCGTCGCAGGCCCGGTGGCAAGGCCGCCGACCGTGAGCCCGCGCTGGAGGTCTCGGATCTGGAGTACGAGCCGGTGACCTCCGCCGCCGAGACCACCGCCGCGTACGAGGCGGCGCCGTCGGCCGCCGAGACTTCCCCGGTGTACGAGCCGGAGCCGATGCCCGACGAAACCGGGCAGTACGGCGTCTACAACGACGCGGCCCAGGACGCGCGGACACCGGGACAGCCGCACCACTCCGGCACGAACGAGTACGGCGGCGGATACGGCACCTACCCCTATGAGCAGCCCGTGGGCCAGGGAACGTACGGGGCGCAGGACGCCTACTCCGGCCAGGGCACCTACGCGGACCAGGGCGGCTACACCGGCCAGGACGACTACGCGGCTCAGTACGACTACGGCAACGGCCAGCAGCAGTACGCCGCGTACTCCGACCCGTACGTCGGCTCGGCCAACAGCGGTCAGCAGTACGGTTCGTACGACAGCTTCGGTGGCCAGCAGCAGTACGCCGACCCCTACGGGGGGCAGGAGCAGTACGGCAACGACACTCCGCCCGGCGGGGTCTGGGTCCCGCAGCAGCGCGACCGCGACGGGGACCAGCCGCAGCCCCCCGGTTACGACCCCGGTTACAACGACCAGCAGTACCGCTACTGACGGGCAGTCAGCGGTGCAGCGGCCAGCGGTGCAGTGGTCAGTGGCCTCGCCGGATGGGCCGTGGCGCGGCGGACCGTCGGCCGGGCAGCCCTTCGCCCGACAGGCAGTCCCCGGCAGGCCAGTCACCCTCCCCGGGAGATTCTGGCTGTGCCGGGAAGCTCTTCGGACCGGAGCGTGCGGCTCGGACCGGAGGTGCGGCTCGGACCGCGCGCCGTCACTGTGAGCCCCGGAAGCCCGCTCCTTCGACGATCAGCCCCGCGACCAGTGCCCCCGACATCCCGGCGTGGGCGAGCCCGCCGCCCGGATGCGCCCAGCCGCCCGCCAGATAGAGCCCGGACATCCGGGTGACGTTCGACGGACGCAGCAGCCGGCCTCCCGCTCCGGCCAGCGCGGGCGCCGGGACCGAGCCGCCCGTCGCCCCTGTCTCCGCAGCCGTGTCGGCGGGCGTCCGCACCTCGCGCCGGACGAGCCGCTCCGCCACTCCCGGCACGGCCGCTTCGGCCGCCGCCACCAGCACATCCGCGTACTGCTCGCGCAGCGCCCCGTCGGACCAGTCCACCGGGCCGTGCGGCGCGACCGTCGCCGTGACCGTCACCGCCTCATGGCCGTCGTCGGGGCGCGTCCCCGGGTCGTCGGGCCGCAGCACCGTGACCGTCGGGCGCCGCGCCGTGCCACCGGCGAAGATCTCGGCCGCTTCGGCGCTTCCGTCGGGGGAGTGCACCACCGTGCGGTGCGCCGCGTCCCCGTCCCGTGCCCCGCGCAGCGCCAGCAGTACCGTGAACCGTCCGGGCACCAGGGCGCCGCCGCCGGCCGATTCCCCCGGCCGTACGTCACCGTCCTCCCGGAGGTCGCGCTCCACGAGACGCTCCGGCGCGACGCCCGCGACCACCCGGTCCGCCGTCACGACCGTGCCGTCCGCCAGCTCGATCCCGGCGGTCGCGCCGTCCTTCTCGACGATCCGGGTCACCTCGGCCCCGAAGACGAACTCCACCTTGCGGGCCACGCACCGCTCGTACACCGCCCGCGCCAACTCCCGTATCCCGCCGCGCACATACCAGCTGCCGAAGGTCTGCTCCAGATACGGGAGCAGGGCGGCGCTCGCCGGGGCGTGCCGCGGGTCGAGGCCGTACGACAGGGCGTACCCGTCCAGCAGGGCGGCGAGCCGGGGGTCGGCCAGCTCCCAGGCGCCGATCTCCGCGACCGTGGCGGCCTGCCGGGCGCCGCGCAGCAGTCGCCGGTGCCGGACGGCCGGATACGGATCGCGCCCGAGCACCTGCCGGTCTGCCCACAGCGGCTCCTCCAGCAACGGCCGGCGCGAGCGGTCCCAGGCGTCCCTGGCCCGGCCGAGGAACGCCCCCCAGCGCTCACCCGCGCCCGCGCCGAGCGCCGCGTCCAGAGCGGAGACCACACCGCCGCGCGACGCGTTCGGCAGCCGTACGTCGGTGCCGTCCGCGAAGACATGGCGGCTCGCCGGGTCGACCTGGTCGAGCTGGACGCACTTCTCCAGGGGCTCCTTGCCGGTCTTGACGAACAGATCGCGGTAGACGGCCGGGAGATGCAGCAGACCGGGCCCGGTGTCGAAGACGAATCCGTCCCGCTCGAACCGGCCCACCGACCCGCCGTAGGTCGCCGCGCGTTCGTACACCGTCACCCGGTGGCCCGCCACAGCCAGCCGGGCGGCCGCCGCCATGGCGCCCATCCCGGCGCCGATCACCACAATCCGTGCCATGCGGATGACTGTAACGACCGGCACTGACACGTCAGCCCGGCGGTCGGGAAATACCGTCTGTGGCCAGGCGTTTCTCCGCGCGGTGGGGAGGAGTGCGGAGTCCTGAGTACCCGTACCTAGTACGGGAGATGAGTAGGGACGCGGATGGGGCGCCACCTGCGCAGACGGAAGAGTGGAGACCACGGAAGGGGCGCGGCGCCGGAACCGCCGACACGGGGCGGCGGAAACGGCGCGGCTCCCCTGCCGGCACGGGGGTGCGGACGGGGAGCCCAGCGACCACGGGGGATCACGGGGGATCACGGGGAAGCGGGCTCTCCGGCACCACGGGGGTGCGGGTACGGGGGATAGCGGGGGAAGCAAGGTACGGGGAACGGGGGAGCAGCAGGGGGCACGGGGGAAGCAAGGCACGGGGGAAAACGGGGGAGACACGGGGGAACGCGTCGGCCCGGTGAGGCTCAGGGGGGACTGAGCCTCACCGGGCCGACGTTTTTCCGTTCCGTGCGTTGTGCTGTTCCGTGAGGGCCGGACCGTTCCGTGCGGGGCGGGGCGGTCGGTGTCAGCGCCCGCCGACCCGCCCGTGCAGCAGCAACGAGAGCGCCGAGTGCACATCGTCTATCGACCGCTCCGGCTGGAACGCCTGCCAGTCCAGAGCCGCCACCAGCACCATGCCCACCAACGCCGCCGCCGTCAGCGGAATATCGATCTCGTCGCTCAACTCACCGCCCTCGACGGCCTCCTTGAGTACCGTCTCGACCACCGCGACCGCTTCCTGACGCACCACCAGCAGCGTCGACTGCCAGGCCCGGTTCGTCCGCCACAACTCGGCGACGTACAGCTGGGTGAAGGCCGGATAGCGGTCGATGAAGACCAGGCCGGCCCTGATCATCGCGTCGAGCGCCTCGACCTTGCTGCCGTCGCGCTCGGACGTCTCGTCGGCGGCGGTCCGCAGGGAGGAGGTGAGCAGCCCGACGCCGTGCCGCAGCAACTCCTCGAACAGCTCCGTCTTGCTCTTGAAGTTGTAGTAGACCGTGCCCTTGGCGACCCCGGCGCGCTCGGCGATCTCGTCCACCGTCGTGGCGGAGAAGCCCTGCTCGGCGATGAGGGTTACGGCGGCCTCGTAGAGCTTCTGCCGGGTGGCCTGGCGGCGGGTGCTGGAGCTGTCCATGGCGACGATTGTCACAGGTCCCCGCCCCACCGGCCCGCCACGCTCACAGGCTCAGCTCGGGATGCAGCCGGTCGAGCGTCCACACCTGCTTGCGCCGCGCGGACAGGGCGGTCAGCGCCAGCGCGCCCGCGGTGAAGGCGGCGAGGACGGCGCAGGCCTGCCAGACCGGACCGAGTCCGCCGCCGGTGATGAGCCGGCGCAGCGCCTCGACCACGTAACTCATCGGCAGGAAGGGGTGGATGGCACCGAAGAAGCCCGGACTGGTCTGTACGGGATAGGTGCCGCCGGCCGAGGTCAGCTGGAGCATCAGCAGTGCCAGGACGAGGATCCGGCCCGCCGGTCCGAAGCGGGCGTTGAGCCACTGGACGATCGCCGTGAAGCAGCAGGTGACCAGGGCGAGGAAGCCGACGGTGCCGGCGGCGTGGGTCATCTCCAGGCCGATGGCCCAGTGCAGTACGGAGATCAGCGCGCCGACCTGGAGCAGACCGATCGCGGCGACCGGCAGCCAGCCCGCCATCGCGATGCGCAAGGAAGAGGTGCCGGCGGCCAGTGCGCGCCGGTTCATGGGCTGGATCAGCATGTACGCCACCATCGCGCCGACCCAGAGGGACAGTGGAATGAAGTACGGGGCGAAGCCGGTGCCGTAGTTGGGCGCCGCGTGCATGGAGCGTGACGCGAGCTGGACGGGGTCGGCCATCACATCCGTACGCCGGTCCCGGTCCTTCCGGTCGTAGTCGGGGATCTTCCCGACGCCGTCGTTCAGGCCGCCGGCCAGTTCGGCCGATCCGTCGGCGACTTTGAAGAGCCCGCCGTCGAGGGAGTGTGCGCCGGTCTCCAGATCGCCGATGCCGGTGTCGAGCGTGGTGGAGCCCTTCTTGGCGCCCGCCAGTCCGGTGTGCAGTTGGTCCGCGCCCTTGGCGACCTTCTTGGCACCGGTGTTGAGCGCGTTGATCCTGGTGACGGCGGTCTCCAGGTTCTCGTCCAGGTGAGGCGCGCGCTCGGCGAGGTCGTTCGCCTGCTTCTGGAGTGTGGCGAGACGGCCGTCAAGCTTCTTGAGGTCGCCGCTGTTGGTCTTCACGAGGGCGTTGACGTCGTCGGCGACCTCGGCCACGTCGGCGGCGGCGGTCCTGGCGCGCTTGAGCGCGGGGCAGGCGGAGGGATCGGGAACGACCGTCGTGGCGGCGGGAGTTGCACCGGGGCTTGTTCCCGTTCCCGTTCCCGTTCCCGTTCCCGTTCCCGAGCCCGTCTCCGTTCCCGAGCCCGTCTCCGTTCCCGTTTCCGTGCCAGTGCCGGTGTTCTCTTCGGGGGCCGTTGCGGAGCCCGCGCTCGTCCCGGGGAGGTTCTCGCAACGCGTTCGGTAGACGGTGTTCAGTTCGTCGGAGGCCTGTCGCGCCCTGGTCGCGGCAGTGGGGGCGGACTTCACGAGCAGGTCGAGGTTGTCCCGTATCGTCCGGGACGAATCCGCCACCAGCCGCGCCGAGCCGGCGATCGTCTTCCCGTTGTCCTTGAGGTACGGACGGACGTCCGTGGCCACGCCGTTGACCTTGTCGGCGAGCGACTGGGTTCCGTCGGCGACCTGTTGGGAGCCGGTCTCCAGATCGGCCGCGCCCTTGTTGAGTTTCGTCAGACCGCCGGCCAGCTCACCGCTGCCGTCCTTGGCGGTGTTCAGCCCGTCCGCGAGATCCTTGGAACCCTTCTTGGCCTGTCCGATACCGCCCTTGAGCTTGTCGGCGCCCCTGGCCGCCTTCTCGGTGGCGTCATGGATGTCGGAGAAGGAGATGAAGATCTTGTCGAGGAAGGAGCGGGAGGCGTTCGTCGAGGCAGCGGTCCGCACCTCCGAGAACACGGTCCGGGAGATCTGGCCGACGATGTAGTTGTTGGCGTCGTTCGTACGCACCTGAAGCGCGCCTGTCTCGGGTGCGTCGCCGGAACTGGACGCGATCCTCCTACTGAGGTCCGCCGGCATGGTCAGGGAGAGGTAGTACGAACCGTCCTCCACACCCTTGCGCGCCTCGGCCGCGCTCACCTCGTGCCAGGCGAACACCTTGCTGTCGCGCAGTCCTTGGGTGATCTCGTCGCCGGCTGTGATCTTCCGGCCGGCGGCGGTGGCGCCCTTGTCGTCGTTGACGAGCGCGACGGGGATGCGGTCGAGCCGTCCGTACGGATCCCAGAAGGACCACAGGTACAGCGCGCCGTACAGCAGCGGCAGCAGCATGATCGCGACGAGCGCGGCGACCGGCAGTTTTCCCCTGCCGAACCGCTTCAGCTCAAGCGCGGCCAGTTTCGGCGAGCGCATCGGCTGCCCCTTCCTCGTGCTCGGTGTCCTCGTTCGGCTGGTCCTTCGACTCCTCCGTACGGACGATGCCGTCCACGCCGTCCGCACCGGCGCCGGCCTCGGGAGCCTGGCTGCACACGGCCAGCACCGTGGTGCCGCCGTCGGCGACGGACCGCATGAGCTGCCAGGCCTCGGCCCGGCCGGTGTCGGAGAGCTTGAGATCCAGGTCGTCCACGGCCAGCAGCCGTGGCCGGCCGATCAGTGCGAGAGCCACCGAGAGGCGCAGAGCCTCCAGCCGCTCCAGGTCGCGCACCGAGGTGCGCTCTCCCTTCGGCAGAGTGGCCAGGTCGAGCCCGGCGGCCGTCAGCGCGGCATCGATACGGCCACGGGCCTCGGCGGCCCGCTCGGCGCGCGGACGCAGCAGGGCGCGGAGCGAACCCCCGAACCGTCTTTGCAGCAGGGCGCGTTCGCGCAGATGCTCGGCGACGGTCAGGGCCGGATCGAGATCGCTGACGCCCGGGACGGGGCCGAGGGAGCTGATCCGGCGTACGGCGGCCATGGCGCGCGGCAGGGCCAGCCCACCGACCTCGGCCCGGCCCTCGGTCGGTCGCATCCGGCCCGTGAGCGCGAGCAGCAGGCAGGTACGGCCCGAGCCCGACGGACCCACGATCGCGACGACGGTTCCGGGCGCGGCGTCGATCCGTACGTGGCGGAACACCCAGCCGCGCGACCCCTTGAGCCCGAAGTCCTCGGCGCTGACGGCCGCGCCGAGGATGCCATGCGCACCCTGTACGCCGTGTGTGTCGGGTGTGCCGTGCGTGTCGGGTCCTTCGCCTTCGCCGTCCTGGCTGTCCCGGTCGTCCTCTCGGCTGACCACGCGCCCTCCCCAGGCCGTTTTCTTTGTACTGACTGGTCAGTTCAAAAACTACTCCGAACTGGCGAGCGAGGCAAAACCGCAGGTCAGGGCCGATTGTCAGTGGTGCCCCTCAGGATGGACACATACGGCCACGATGCCGTTACACGACGACAGGAGGCTCCGTCATGGCCAGCTCCTACGCCGGTGCCGCACGCCGGCGCCGTACAGACGGCCCTGCACCCTCACTGACCGGACCGCCCGGCGATGTCCACCCCGTCCAGCGGCGCACCACCGCGCCGCCCGCCGCCCTCGACCTGCTCGCCCAGGCGCACAGGGGGCTCGATGAGGCCGCGACCCTGGACACTCCGAACGAGCGCTATGCCACGGCCCATCTCGCCGCCCTGCGTACCGCTGCCGCGATGCTCGCGGCCCGGGGCCGCCCGGAGGCCACCAGTCAGCGGCGCCGGCGTATCCGGAGCGCGTGGGAGGTCCTGCCCGAGATCGCGCCCGAACTGTCCGAGTGGAGCTCTCTTTTCGCCTCGGGTGCCCCACGCAGGGCGCGCGCCGAGGCGGGCATAAAGGGTGCGGTGGGCAGCCGCGACGCCGACGACCTGCTGCGTGATGTGGCCATGTTCCTGCGCCTGGTGGAGCGGCTGCTGGTACTCGAACCGGAGCTGCCCCGGCCCCGGGCCGGACAGCCGCCGCGAGGTGATGCCGCTGAGTGACCGGACCGGACGGTGGCAGCGGCGACGGGCCGCGGGCGTGGTGACGGGCCGCGGAGGCGGTGACGGGTGGTGAAGACGGTGACGGGTGGTGAAGGCAATAGGGTGGACGCAGCCTGCACTGTTCCACGCCCCACCGCTCGGGGCGGCACCGCGCCAAGGAGTCAACTGCCGTGTCGGACCCTTCCCCTGTTTCCGGTGGAAAGACGCCATCGCGCCCCCGCGGCTCCCTCCGTACCGCCGTGGTCTGGGAGGTCCTCAAGGACGCCCTCGACCGCCGGGTGAAGGCAGCGGGGACGGACACCCTCGACGTGCTCGACACCGGAGGAGGGACGGGCAACTTCGCGGTGCCCGTCGCCCGTCTGGGCCATCGGGTGACCGTGGTCGACCCCAGCCCGAACGCGCTCTTCGCGCTGGAGCGCCGGGCGGCCGAAGCGGGCGTGGCCGAGCGCGTCCGCGGAGTCCAGGGGGATATTCACGGCCTCTTCGACGTGGTCGAGCGCGGAGGCTTCGACGCCGTCCTGTGCCATGGCGTCCTGGAGTACGTGGACGACCCGGCCGAGGGCGTACGGAACGCGGTCGACGCGCTCCGTCCGGCCGGAGCGCTCAGTCTGCTGGCCGCCGGTCTGGGCGGCGCGGTTCTGGCCAGGGCCCTCGCCGGGCACTTCGCCGAGGCCCGGCAGGCGCTCGCCGATCCGGCGGGCCGCTGGGGCGAGGGCGACCCCGTGCCCCGGCGCTTCACCGCCGAACAGCTCACGGACCTGGTCGGTGACGCCGGTCTCACGGTCGGGTCCGTACACGGCGTACGGGTTTTCAGCGACCTGGTCCCCGGCGGACTGGTGGACACCCAGCCCGGGGCACTGGACGCCCTGCTGGAATTGGAGACGGCCGCCGCCGAGCTGCCCGCTTTCCATTCCGTGGCCACCCAGTTGCACGTTCTGGGCGAGAAGCGGGACTGACCGCAGGCCGTCCCGAAGCCGGTGAAAGGTGTCCGAAAGGGCCACGCCGTGGCTGATCAGCGGCGCAGCGGCGCATGGAGTGCGCCACAGGCCCCCCGGCGGAGCGCTGAGCGCCGTATGATCGGGGTAGACCATTCGGCATGACGGTTCGATGGTTGGGGAATCAACGCCTCAGCGGCCGAGCCGACATGGCGGTCGGGAATGGCGAAATGGCGTTGAGGGCGGGTTTCACGGGGGCGATTCCCTGCCTATCCTTGAAGGGGCCGCATAACGGTCGCCCCCCGCGACCGACGACTAGGAGGACTCCGTGCCGCTCTCGGAGCACGAGCAGCGAATGCTCGAGCAAATGGAGCGAGCGCTGTACGCCGAAGATCCCAAGTTCGCGACAGCGCTTGAGGGAAGCGGGCTGCGTACATACACCCGGCGACGGGTCTACCAGGCGGTCGCAGGCTTCCTGGTGGGAATCGCGCTCCTCATGGCCGGAATGGTCGCCCAGCAGATCTGGATCAGTGTGGTGGGCTTCCTCGTCATGCTGGGCTGTGCGGTCCTGGCGGTCACCGGCTGGCGCAAGGCGCCGAAACCTGGTGAGCAGCAGGCATCGGGCGCTCCGCAGACCGGCCAACGACAACCCGGACAACGTCGCTCGATGATGAACCGCATCGAGCAGCGGTGGCAGCGTCGCCGCGACGAACAGGGCCAGTGAGCTCCTGAGGTTCCCGGACCAGTAGCAGTTAGCAGTGATCAGTACGAGTACGGCTGAGGGGCGAGCGCGTCACGCGTTCGCCCCTCAGCCGTTTCTCGCGGGGGACCCGAGGCGCTGAGCAGGCATGGGGACCCGGTCGCTGAATGCCGTCGCAGGCCTCGGGCCCCCGGCCGCCGAATGCCAGACGGGCCCGAGGCCTGCGCCCGCCTGAGGCCTGCCGCACACCTCAGGCCCGCAGCAGGCCTCGGGCTCGCGTCAGCCTTGTTGCCGGGACGGCCGCCGGCGGATCATCGCTTCCCAGCGCCGGAGGGGCAGCCGGTGCAATCCCCACCGGGCCGTGAAGTCCGTCCAGCGGGCCGAGGCGGACCAGATCACCCGTATGGACGAACGTGGGGCGAGCAGTGCGCGCAGGCGGGACCGGCGGTCCACCGAGGCGCGCAGGGCCTCGTGGATCAGCCGGGCGTCCTCGGCCAGGCCCGTTGCCGGGCGGGGTACCGGCGCGTACAGCACCTGCTCCACCGAGCCGGCCACCCGGTGCACCGCGTCGGCCGCCGGGCCCTCCAGTCTGCCCAGCTGGATCACCCTCGCAGCCGCCTTACGCGGCGTCCGCGAATCGTCCGGCGGGATGCCGTGGTCCCAGGCCGTGTCGGTGATTTCCCGCCAGGCCGCGAGCGTCCGCTCCGTGGGGTCCTCGTCGGCGTCGGCGCCGGAGCCCAGACGCCGTGCCCGGACTCTGGTCCGCCACAGCAGGGGCAGGAGCGGCACCAGCAGCACTGCCAGGGCGCTCAGGCCGGCCAGCAGCACCGTTTTCAGCGGGAAGCCCTCGTCGCCGGGCGGCGGGGCCGCACCGGGGGCGACCGTGCCGCACTCGCTCAGCTGCTCCGACCCCGCCGGGCAGCTCTCCGAGGCGGACGGCGCCGTGGACGGTTCGGCCGACGAGCCGGTCTCGGGCCTGCTCGTGTCGCTCGGAACGTCGGACGGGACGTCCGGGCGGGTGTAGTCGGGCGCGCTGCCCCGGCTCGGGGTCGGCTCGAACCGGGTCCACCCGACCCCTTCGAAATACAGCTCGGGCCAGGCGTGCGCGTCGCGCAGCCCGACGGACATGCTGCCGTCCGGCTGCGCGGTGCCCGGAGTGAAGCCCACCGCCACCCGCGCCGGAATGCCCAGGGTGCGGGCCATCGCGGCCATCGTGAACGAGAAGTGGACGCAGAAGCCTTCCTTGTTCTGCAGGAAACGCGTGATCGCCGAGACGCCGGTGCCCGAATCCACCTCGGTGTCGTACGTGAAGCCGCCGTCCAGCGCGAACCAGTCCTGGAGCCGTACGGCCTTCTCGTACTCGGTCGTGGCCCCCTCGGTCACATCCCGCGCGGTCCGCCTGACCACGTCCGGCAGGGTGGACGGGACCTTGGTGTACTCACGGACCAGGGCGGCCGGGGGCCTGGGCGCCGACGCGAGCTGTTCAGAGGTCGGATTCACCAGCAGGCTGCCGACCTCGTACCGCACGCCGCGTGTGGACTGCCCCCGGTCGCCCACCAGCGTCCGGCCCGTGGGCTCGAAGCGCCAGCGGCCGTCGACGTTCACCTTCGTCGCCGGATAGGGCATCGGCAGGTAGTTCTGCCGGTACCAACCGGCGGCCGAGATATTGGTCGTGATCTCGGTGGTGCTGATGTCGCCGCGCAGCCCGGGAGCGTCGGGCAACTGGTCCGGTACGTCCTCGACCTTGCGCTGCGAGAACCGCCAGGACGTCCCGTCGAACCTGTCCAGCGCCATGATCCGCAGATAGAGGTTCTGGGTGTCCTTCGCGTTGGTCCGGTAGCGCAGCGCCTCGCGGTCCTCGGGCTGGTTCAGATTGTCCTGGAGCGAGACCAGCGGGTTCACCGCGGAGATGGTGCCCCCGCCGCCCAGCCCCGAGCCGTTTCCACGCCCCGCGCCGGCCAGCAGCCCGCCGTCCAGGGCGGGCAGGGCCGCCGGGACCGCCAGCGCGAGCCCCAGTGCCACCACGCCGATCCGGTGGCCGGTACGCACCGGCGCCCGGCCGGTCCCGTCGAAGGCGGACGAGATCCGGCCCCGCGAGGGCGGCGTACCACCGAACACACGGCCCCACTGGGACAGCCGGTCCCGGCCCTCGGCCAGGAGCAGCAGCAGGTAGCCGGTGGCCGCGAGCAGGAACCACAGCCACCCTCCGGCCCCGCCCGAGAGTCCTGCCGCGACCGAGTAGAGCGCGAGCAGCGGCAGTCCGGCCGGGGCCGCGCTGCGGAAGGTCACCGCCAGCGCGTCCACCGCGAGCCCGATGATCAGGACACCGCCGATCAGCATCAGCCTGATGCCCTCGGTGGCCGGTGCCGGAATGGCGTACCGACCGACATCCTCGCCGCCCGCCGACAGCAGCCGGCCGAACTCCGCGAAGGCGTCGGGCGTCGGCACCATGACGAGGAGCGCCTGCTCCCTGGCGAAGACCATCGTGAGCATCAGCAGGGCGGCCACGGCCTGGAGCACCACCGTCAGCGCCCTGGCCACCGGGACCCGCCGGGCCAGGGCGCCCACCCCGCCCACGATTGCCACCATGAACGCGGCCTGGATGAGCCATGAGGCCGACTTGACCAGCGGCACCAGTGCGCCCGCCGCCATCAGCGTGGCGGCGAAGGAGCACAGAGCCAGTCTTCCGCGACCGCTCATGACCATCCTCCGGAGAAACCTGTCGTACCGCCCGTGACGGGCGATTCCGAGCGCTGTCGCGCCGCCTGGCGCCACAACTCGGGCAGCTCCGCGCCCGAAGGCACGGCGAGGGCCGTCCAACCCGCCTCGCGCAGCTGCCGCAGCCGCTCCTCGCCCCGGTCGGCGGGGCGGGCGCCCGCGGACACCCAGCCGTCGCTGTCGAGCACGAAGGCGACGGCGGAGCCGCTGCGTTGCCGCATCCGGGCCGCCACGGCGGTCTGTTCCTCGTCCAGATCGCCGAAGAAGGCCACCAACAGGCCCTCCGTGCCGCCTCGTAGTACGTCGTACGAAGGGGAAATGCTCACCCCGTCGGAGTGGTCGACGACCGCGAGGGTGTCCATCATCAGTCCGGCCGAGTCGGCGGACTCCTGCGTCGCCCCGGCGAAGCCGTCGGCGCCCTCGCCGGGCACCGCCCCACCGGCGTCCGTCAACAGCCTTACGGTGAAGCCGCGTTCCAGCATGTGCACCAGCGTGGAGGCCGCTCCCGACACCGCCCATTCGAACGCCGAGCCGGGGCCCGCGCCCTGGTAGGCGACGCGCCGGGTGTCCAGCAGCACCGTGCACCTGGCCCGCTGCGGCTGCTCCTCCCTGCGCACCATCAACTCGCCGTAGCGGGCGGTGGATCGCCAGTGCACCCGGCGCAGATCGTCGCCGTACCGGTAGCCGCGGGGGATCACATCGTCCTCGCCGGCCAGTGCCAGCGAGCGCTGCCGCCCTTCGCCGTATCCCGTGGAGTCGCCCGCGAGCGACACGGGCGGCAGGGGCTCGGTGTGCGGGATGACGGTCAGGGTGTCGTACGCGCTGAACGAGCGGGTCAGTTCGCACATCCCGAAGGGATCGCTCAGCCGCAGTTGGAGCGGCCCGAGCGGATACCGCCCGCGCAGGTCCGAACGCACCCGGTAGGACACCTCACGCCGGCCGCCCGGCTCCACCCGGTCCAGTACGAACCGGGGGCGCGGGCCGAGAACGTACGGCACATGGTCCTGGAGCATCAGCAGCCCGGTGGGCAGCCGTGTGACGTTGTCCATCCGCAGATGCACCCGCGCCTCGGACCCGGCGGGGACCCGTGTGGGCGTCAGCCGTCGGCTGCCCGCGACCCGGTAACGCGTGCGGTACAGGACCGCCACGCAGATCAGCGGCAGGACGGCGAGCAGCAGCCCCACCCGCAGCAGATCGGACTGGCCGAGGACATACGCGCAGATCGCCGCGGCGACTCCGGCGGCGAGGAACGACCGGCCGCGCGTGGTCAGTCCGGACAGCGCGACACGCAGCCCGCCCTTGTCCTCACCGTCAGGGGCCACCGGCCCCCCGGGCTCCATCACAGCCGCCGTACGCCGGACTGCTGGCCGTAGAGCGGTGCACCGGATCCAGGACCTCCGGACCCGGGCCCGGAGGATCCCGGCCTGCCTGAGCCGGATCCGCCGGAGGCCTGACGGCCCGGCGCCGGACGGCCGGACGCCGGCCGGCCACCTGAGGCGAGACCACCGTCCGCCGTGGGCACCGGGGTGCGCTGGATGATCTCCAGCACGACCTGCTCGGCGGTACGGCGGTTCAACTGCGCCTGGGCCGTGGGCAGCAGCCGGTGCGCCAGCACCGCCACCGCCAGAGCCTGAACGTCGTCGGGCAGCGCGTAGTCCCGCCCGCCCAGCGCCGCCGTGGCCTTCGCGGCCCGCAGCAGATGGAGCGTCGCACGCGGCGACGCGCCGAGCCTGAGATCCGGGTGGTTACGGGTCGCCCCGACCAGGTCGACCGCGTACCTCCGTACGGAGGCGGCGACATGGACCGCGCGCACCGCGTCGATCAGCTTCACGATGTCGTGCGCGTGAGCCACCGGCTGGAGGTCGTCCAGCGGGGAGATCCCGCCGTGCACATCCAGCATCTGCAACTCGGCCTCCGGGCTCGGGTAGCCGATCGACACCCGGGCCATGAAGCGGTCGCGCTGCGCCTCGGGCAGCGGATACGTGCCCTCCATCTCCACCGGGTTCTGTGTGGCCACCACCATGAAGGGGCTGGGCAGTTCGTAGCTCTGCCCGTCGATGGTGACCTGCCGCTCCTCCATGGACTCCAGCAGCGCCGACTGGGTCTTGGGCGAAGCGCGGTTGATCTCGTCGCCGATCACGATCTGCGCGAAGATCGCCCCCGGCTTGAACTCGAACTCCCGCCGCTGCTGGTCGTAGATCGACACTCCGGTGATGTCCGACGGCAGCAGGTCGGGTGTGAACTGGATACGCCGCACCGAACAGTCGATGGAGCGTGCGAGCGCTTTGGCCAGCATGGTCTTGCCCACGCCCGGGACATCCTCCAGCAGGAGATGTCCCTCGGCGAGCAGCACGGTCAGCGAAAGCCGTACGACCTCTGGCTTGCCCTCGATCACACCCTCCACCGATGTCCGCACACGCTCCGCGGTGGTGGTCAGATCAGTGAGGCTCGCTCGATCGTCATAGGTCGTCACCCGGCCCTCCTCGGCCCTTTCAACGGGCCGATGCTCATCAGACGGCCCGGCCCACCCCAAAACACGGACACCGTCCCCGGAAGGTTCCGGATCGCTGTCACACACGCATTCTTGTTGCCGTTACCGCTTCGTGTCATCCGCCTGTGGATAAGTGAGTGGGATTTGTCGGCATTGCGGTTTTTGTAGCCTCGAAGAAGCGCCATCGGGGCTCGATTGAGCATTGACCGAGCGCGGTGAGACAGGGAGCGCTCGGGTGGAGAGGGGGCGGACGGAGAAGACCTGGGCAACGGAGAAGCCCCGGGCGGAGGGCTTCCGGCGGTGGGACCCCGGACGAAGAGGCCTGGGCGAAGGGACCCGGACGAAGGGACCCGGACGAAGGGACCCGGACGAAGGGACCCCGGACGGACGGAACTTCAGGCGGCGGGATCGATCTCGCGCAGCAGCCCCGTCTTCACGTCGAAGACGAAACCGCGCACGTCGTCGGTGTGCGGCACGAACGGCGAGGTTCGTATGCGCTGCATCGACTGCCGTACGTCCTGGTCGACATCGCGGAACGCCTCCACGGCCCAGGCCGGCCGCTGGCCGACCTCCATCTCCAGTTCGTGCCGGAAGTCCTCGGTCAGGCTCTCCAGCCCGCAGCCGGTGTGATGGATGAGGACCACACTGCGGGTGCCGAGCGCCCGCTGGCTGATGGTGAGGGAACGGATCACGTCGTCGGTCACCACACCGCCCGCGTTGCGGATGGTGTGGCAGTCGCCCAGGGAGAGCCCGAGCGCGTCGTGCAGGTCGAGCCGGGCGTCCATGCAGGCGACCACGGCGACCCGCAGTACGGGCCGCGCGTCCATCCCCGGGTCGCCGAAACCGGCGGCGTAGCGATGGTTCGCCTCGACGAGTCGGTCGGTGACCGTCCCGCCGGTGCGGGTCGCGCCGGCGGCAGCCCCGTCGGGCTCTTCGGGGAGGTCTGCGGAAGTCGACATGCCTATGACGGTACTGGTCAGGAGCCATGGGGGCTCGCTGTGAGACGGGACAAAGAACGACAACAGTGCTTGTTGTGAGCTACTCCACAGGTGTGAGGGAGCGAGTCCGAACGGGTGAATTATGCGGTTTATGGTCTTGTGGTGAGTGACCCGTGCGACGCGCTGGCCGGTTGATTGACCGGACGGACGAGTGGACTAAAGTGACGCGAAGTTCACGGACACACCCCGAACGCATGCAGAACGCATCTGAATTTTCCCGCCTGCTGCGGCGTACGTCCGGCTCGGCCTCCTCCCGCTCGGCGGTCGGCCGACGCCCTTCCCGGCGCCGGCGGACCACATCCCCTTCCGAGCGGGCGGGGACCCGGCAGTACGTACGCCGCGCCGGACCTGAGAGGGCGCATGAGCGAGCGCAGCGAGCGAGTCATGGAAGGCCGCACGCCCGCGGAACGCCCTGCCGAGAACCGCGGACGCCGTACCGGAACGTGCGGACCCCGCACTGACGGGTACGGACGCACCGCCGTGACGTACGGGCCCCGTACCAAGATCTCCGACCGCGTCGGCCACCGTTCCGAGACCCCGGGCCGGACCGGGCACCGTTCCGAGCCCCCGGGGCGCCCCCGGCACCGTTCCGAGACCCCGGGCAGCGTCGGCCACCGTACCGAGACCTCTGCCCGCGCCGGCCTCCGTGAGGTGCGCGGATGAACCAGGTCCGACACGTCCCGGTGATGCTCCAGCGGTGCCTCGACCTGCTGGCCCCCGCCCTCGCCGAGCCGGGCGCGGTCGTCGTCGACTGCACGCTCGGCCTCGGCGGACACAGCGAGGCGCTGCTCACCACCTTCCCCTCCGCGCGGCTGGTCGCGCTCGACCGCGACCAGGAGGCGCTGCGGCTCTCCGGCGAGCGGCTCGCGTCGTTCGGCGACCGGGCCACCCTCGTCCACGCCGTGTACGACGAACTGCCCGAGGTCCTCGACCGGCTGGGCATCCCCCGTGTCCAAGGTGTGCTCTTCGACCTCGGCGTCTCCTCGATGCAACTGGACGAGGCGGAGCGCGGTTTCGCCTATGCCCAGGACTCCCCGCTCGACATGCGCATGGACCAGACGACCGGAGTCAGCGCCGCCGAGGTCCTCAACACGTATCCGCCCGGCGAACTGGTGCGGATACTGCGGGCGTACGGCGAGGAGAAGCAGGCCAAGCGGATCGTGTCCGCGATCGTCAGGGAACGCGAGAAGGAACCCTTCACCTACAGCGCCCGGCTCGTCGAGCTGATCCGCGACGCGCTCCCGCAGGCCGCCAAGCGCACCGGCGGCAACCCCGCCAAACGCACCTTCCAGGCCCTGCGCATCGAGGTCAACGGCGAACTGTCCAGCCTCGAACAGGCCATCCCGGCCGCCGTGAAGAGCCTCGCCGTCGGCGGCCGTATCGCCGTCCTGTCGTACCAGTCGCTGGAAGACCGCCTGATCAAGCAGGTGTTGGCGGCCGGCGCGGCCAACACGGCGCCCCCCGGCCTGCCGGTCGTCCCCGAGCGTTACCAGCCCCGCCTCCGCCTGCTCACCCGAGGCGCCGAACTCCCCACGGAGGAAGAGGTCGCCGAGAACCGCCGCGCGGCTCCCGCCCGGTTGCGGGGGGCGCAGCGGATCCGGGAGGACGCTCTGTGAGCGGACCGGCCAAGCAGTTGAAGGGGCGGGCCGCGCGGCTCGCCCAGCTGATGCCCTCCGGGGCCAGCTCGGCGGCCCGGACCCCCTTCGTCCTGTTGGTCGTGCTGCTCCTCGGCGGTGGGCTGATCACACTGCTGCTGCTGAACTCCTCCCTCAACGAGGGATCGTTCAGGCTGAGCGACCTCAAGAAGCAGACCACCGACCTCACCGACGAACAGCAGGCCCTGCAACGGGACGTGGACAACGCCTCCGCGCCGTACGCCCTGGAGCGGCGGGCCCGCGAGCTCGGCATGGTCCCCGGCGGCAGTCCCGCCTTCCTCAACCCCGACGGCACGGTCCGGGGCGCGGCGGGCCCGGCCGGCGCGCTGCTCCCCGTACAGCCGTCCGCGATGGAGGCGACACCGCCCGCGGCCACGCGCTCCCCGGGGACCTCGGCCGGTGGTTCCGTACCGAAGTCCCCGTCTCCGTCCGTCTCCACCGGCGCACCGGAGACCCCCGCACAGGACCCCGAAGAGACATCCGGCAAGCCGGCTCCCACGACCTCCGGCAGGTGACGCAGTGCCCCCCAAGGAACCACCGCGCCGCCGGGTGCCGAATCCCGCGCGCTCCAGCCCCGCACGCTCCGACTCGCCACGCTCCGACTCGCCGCGCTCCAGCCCCCCGCGCTCGGGCTCCCCGCGCTCCGCGAACGACGGCAGGCCCCGGCCCGCGGCACGCCCCGCTCCCCGCCGCCCGCGTACCGGATCCGGCGGACCACGCGGGCCGCGCGGACCGCGCCAGATCCGGCTCGGCAGCCCCCGCCCCCGGCTGCGGCTGGTCAGCCTCGCACTGACCCTCGTCATGCTGGCGTTCGTCGTCCGGCTGCTCCAGGTCCAGGCCGTCGACGCGAGCACGTACACGGCCAAGGCGGAGAAGAGCCGCTATCTCAGCCACACCATCGCCGCCGAGCGCGGCGAGATCACCGACCGCTCCGGGATCGCCCTCGCGACCAGCGTCGACGCGTACGACATCACCGCCGACCCGTTCATGTTCACCCCCGACTTCACCAAGGTCCCGGACGCCCCCGAGAAGGCGGCGGCCCTGCTCGCCCCGATCCTCGGCGCACAGAGCGCCGACCTGGTGAAGAAGCTCAAGGCCCCCAAGTCCCGCTACACCGTGCTGGCCCGCCGCCAGACCCCGCAGGTCTGGAACCAGATCAAGGACCTCAAGAGCGTCCTCGCCGAGAAGGCGAGCAAGGAGAAGGCAGAGGGAGGCTCGGGCATCAGCGTGCTGTCCGGCGTCTTCCAGGAGGCCAGCAGCAAGCGCGTGTACCCGAACGGCGATCTCGCCGCCGGGATACTGGGTTACGTCAACGCCGCGGGCCACGGCGGCGGCGGTGTCGAGTCCATGCTGGACAAGGAGCTGGCCGGCGAGGACGGGCAGGTCACCTACGCCCAGTCCGGCGGCCGGCGCGTGCCCACCGCGAGCTCCCGGGAGAAGCCCGCCGTGCCGGGCTCCGGCATCGAGCTGACCATCGACCGGGACATCCAGTGGGCCGCCCAGAAGGCCATCACGGACCAGGTCGCCGAATCCAAGGCGGACCGCGGCTATGTGATGGTCCAGAACACCAGGACCGGCGAGGTCCTCGCCATGGCCAACGCCCCCGGCTTCGACCCCAACGACCTCTCCGAGGCCAACTCCGCGGCCATGGGCAACGCGGCTCTTCAGGACGCGTACGAACCCGGCTCCACCAGCAAGGTCATGTCCATGGCCGCCGTACTGGAGGAGGGGGTCGCCACGCCCGGCACCCATGTCGTCATCCCCAACCGGCTGCACCGCGGCGACCGGCTCTTCAAGGACGACGTCGACCACCCCACCTGGAACCTGACGCTCAACGGTGTCCTCGCCAAGTCCAGCAACATCGGCACCATCCTGGCCACCGGCCAGCTCGGCAAGACCCAGGCCGAGGCCAACAAGGTCCTCCACTCGTACCTGCACAAGTTCGGCATCGGGCAGTCCACCGGCCTGAAGTACCCCGGCGAGACCCGGGGCATTCTGGCCAAGCCGCAGGACTGGTCGACCTCGCAGCAGTACACGATCCCCTTCGGTCAGGGCCTCTCCCTCAACGCCATGCAGGCCGCCTCCGTCTACTCGACCATCGCCAACGGCGGCGTACGGACCGCGCCCACCCTGATCCGCGGCACGAACGGCCCCGACGGCCGCTTCACCCCCGTCCCGGCGCCCAAGAAGACCCGGGTGGTCAGCGAGAAGACCGCGAAGACCCTGGCCACCATGCTGGAGTCGGTCGTCGGCGACGAGGAGGGCACGGGGACCAAGGCCGCGATCCCCGGCTACCGCGTCGCGGGAAAGACCGGTACGGCCAACCGGGTCGACCCGAAGCTCGGCATCTACAAGGGCTACACCGCTTCTTTCGCGGGTTTCGCGCCCGCCGACGACCCGCAGATCACCGTCTACTGCGCCATCCAGAACCCCCTCAAGGGCAGCCACTTCGGTGGCCAGATCTGCGGTCCCATCTACAAGAAGGTCATGGAGTTCGCTCTCAAGACACTGCAGGTCGAACCGACCGGCAGTAAACCCGCCCGGCTGCCGGTCGCCTTCAAACCCGGCGAGTGACCCCAGGGAAAGCGCCAGTGACAACCATCACGCCCAATTCCGGGAACCACCGTGACCCCGCCCCGCACGAGCCCCCCTCACGTGGCTCGCGGCCCGTACAGCCCGGTACGCTCACCGCCGTGCCACACGCTGATCAACACCGAACCACCCCCGAGGACGCCCCTGTGAACCAGCCGGGGACGCCCCGTCCGGACCGGATCCGACCGACCTCCCTCGCGGAGCTCGCCGCCCGGCTGGGCGCCGAGACACCGGGCCACGGGCAGGTGACGGACCCGGGGGAGGCCACGGGCATCACCCATGACTCACGGGCGGTGCGCCCCGGCGACGTGTACGCCGCGCTGCCCGGTGCCCGCCTCCACGGGGCCGACTTCGCGGCCCAGGCGGCGGACCTCGGCGCGGTCGCCATCCTCACGGACCCGGCGGGCGCCGAGCGGGCCCAGGCCACCGGGCTGCTCGTCCTGATCGTCCCCGACCCGCGGGGCAGCATGGGGGAACTCGCCGCCGAGCTCTACGGGCGCCCCGGCGCCGATCTGCTCCAGATCGGCATCACCGGCACCTCGGGCAAGACCACCACGGCGTACCTCGTCGAGGGCGGTCTGCGCGGCGCGGGCCACCGGACCGGCCTGATCGGCACGGTGGAGATGCGGATCGGCGACGAGCGCATCAAGTCGGAGCGCACCACCCCCGAGGCCACCGATCTCCAGGCCCTCTTCGCCGTCATGCGCGAGCGCGGTGTCGAATCGGTCGCCATGGAGGTTTCCAGCCACGCGCTGGTGCTCGGCCGGGTCGACGGCTGTGTGTTCGACGTCGCCGTCTTCAACAACCTCAGCCCGGAGCACATGGAGTTCCACTCCGGCATGGAGGACTACTTCCAGGCGAAGGCGCAGCTGTTCACCCCGCTGCGCAGCCGCGTCGGCGTCGTGAACTTCGACGACGAGTACGGCCGCCGGCTCGTGGACGAGGCGGCCGTCCCGGTCACCACGTTCTCCGCCGAGGGCCACCCCGACGCCGACTGGCGGGCCGAGGACGTCGAGGTCGGCTCGCACAGCTCCACCTTCACCGCGGTCGGCCCCAAGGGCGAGCGCGTCAGCGCCGAGGCGCCGCTGCCGGGGCCGTTCAACGTCGCCAACGCGCTGGCCGCCGTCGTCACCCTCGCCGTGGCCGGGATCGACCCGCAGACCGCCGCCGACGGCATCGCCGCGGTCCCCGGTGTGCCGGGTCGGCTGGAGCGCGTCGAGGCGGGACAGCCGTACCTCGCCGTGGTCGACTACGCGCACAAGACGGACGCCGTCGAATCGGTTCTGCGCTCCCTGCGCAAGGTCACCGAGGGCAAGGTGCACCTGGTGCTCGGCTGCGGCGGTGACCGCGACAAGAGCAAGCGCCCGGCGATGGGCGCGGCAGCAGCCCGCCTCGCCGACACCGCCGTACTGACCTCCGACAACCCACGCTCCGAGGACCCGCTCGCGATCCTCTCCACCATGCTCGCGGGCGCCGCCGAGGTGCCGATCCACGAGCGCGGCGACATCCTGGTGGTCTCCGACCGGGCCGCCGCCATCGCCACCGCGGTGGCGCGCGCCGAGGCCGACGACACCGTCCTGGTCGCGGGCAAGGGCCACGAGCAGGGCCAGGACATCGCCGGAGTGGTACGCGCCTTCGACGACCGCCAGGTCCTGCGCGAGGCCATCGAGAACTCCCTGCGTCAGCAGCACAGCCACGAGTACAGCCACGAGCATCGCCACGAGAACAACAGTCAGGGATGACCCAGTGATCGCCCTCTCTCTCGCCGAGATCGCCGCCATCGTCGGCGGGCAACCGCACGACATACCGGATCCGGCCGTCCGTGTCACCGGACCCGTCGTCTACGACTCCCGCAAGGTGGAGGCCGGCAGTCTTTTCGCCGCCTTCGCCGGCGAGCGCGTCGACGGCCACGACTACGCGCGAGGCGCTGTCGAGGCGGGTGCGGTGGCCGTGTTGGCCACCCGCCCCGTCGGCGTCCCGGCCGTCGTCGTGGACGACGTCGTCCAGGCCCTCGGTGCCCTCGCCCGTACCGTCGTGGAGCGCCTCGGCGCCACCGCGGTCGCGCTGACCGGTTCGGCCGGCAAGACCAGCACCAAGGACCTGATCGCCCAGTTGCTCCAGCGCAGGGGACCGACGATTTGGCCGGAAGGCAACCTCAACAACGAGATCGGCCTGCCGGTGACCGCCCTGCGGGCCGTCGAGGACACCCGTTACCTGGTCCTCGAAATGGGCGCGCGCTACATCGGTGACATCCGGTACCTCACCGGACTCGTCCCGCCCCGGATCGGCCTCGTACTGAACGTCGGCACCGCCCACATCGGCGAGTTCGGCGGCCGCGAGCAGATCGCCCAGGCCAAGGGCGAAATGGTGGAATCCCTGCCGTCCGCGGCCGACGGCGGGGTCGCCGTGCTGAACGCCGACGACCCGCTCGTCCGCGCCATGACGTCACGCACCACGGCCCGTACCGTCCTGTTCGGCGAGTCAGACGAAGCAGACGTACGGGCAGAGAACGTGCGCCTCACAGCGACCGGACAGGCCGCGTTCAGGCTTCGAACACCCTCCGGGTGCAGCGACGTGACCCTGCGGCTGTACGGTGAGCACCACGTGTCGAACGCGCTTGCCGCGGCCGCCGTCGCCCATGAGTTGGGCATGTCCGTGGATGAGATCGCCGAGGCGCTCTCCGAGGCGGGCACCCTCTCCCGCTGGCGTATGGAGGTCACGGAGCGCTCGGACGGCGTGACGATCGTCAACGACGCCTACAACGCGAACCCCGAATCCATGAGGGCGGCGCTTCGTGCGCTGGCCGCCATGGGCGGTGCCTCACGGGCCACGGGGGGCCGTACGTGGGCGGTGCTCGGCCCGATGGCCGAGTTGGGGGACGAATCGCTCGCCGAGCACGACGCGGTCGGACGGCTCGCCGTCCGGCTCAACGTCAGCAAGCTCGTGGCAGTCGGGGGCAGGGAAGCGTCCTGGCTGCAACTGGGCGCTTACAACGAGGGTTCGTGGGGTGAGGAGTCGGTGCACGTGTCCGACGCGCAGGCGGCGGTCGACCTGTTGCGCAGTGAACTGCGTCCGGGAGACGTCGTGCTGGTGAAGGCGTCCAGGTCGGCCGGGATTGAGCGAGTCGCCCTGGCGCTGCTCGAGAACGCCACCGAGGGCGAGGTCGCCGGCCGATGAGGCAGATCCTCTTCGCGGGAGCCATCGGGCTCTTCCTGACCCTCGTCGGTACCCCGCTGCTGATCAAGCTCCTGGCCCGCAAGGGATACGGGCAGTTCATCCGGGACGACGGCCCGCGTACCCACGGCAGCAAGCAGGGCACGCCCACCATGGGCGGCATCGCCTTCATCCTCGCCACACTGATCGCCTACGCCCTGGCGAAGGTGATCACCGGCGAGCCCCCGAGCATCTCGGGCGCGCTCGTCCTGTTCCTGATGGCGGGAATGGGGCTCGTCGGATTCCTCGACGACTACATCAAGATCGTGAAGCAGCGGTCGCTGGGCCTGCGGGCCAAGGCGAAGATGGCGGGCCAGCTGATCGTCGGTATCGCCTTCGCGGTGCTCTCGCTCCAGTTCGCCGACCTGCGCGGCAACACCCCGGCCTCCACCAAGCTGTCGTTCGTCACGGACTTCGGCTGGTCGATCGGCCCGGTGCTGTTCGTGGTCTGGGCGCTGTTCATGATTCTCGCCATGTCCAACGGCGTGAACCTGACCGACGGTCTGGACGGTCTCGCGACCGGCGCCTCCGTGATGGTCTTCGGCGCGTACACCTTCATCGGGCTGTGGCAGTTCCAGGAAGCCTGCGCCAACGCGGTGACCCTGACCAACCCCAACGCCTGTTTCGAGGTACGAGATCCACTCGACCTCGCCGTCGTCGCCTCCGCCCTGATGGGCTCCTGCTTCGGCTTCCTGTGGTGGAACACCTCACCCGCCAAGATCTTCATGGGCGACACCGGTTCACTCGCGCTCGGCGGCGCGCTCGCGGGCCTGGCGATCTGCTCCCGGACGGAATTCCTGCTCGCCCTCCTCGGCGGCCTCTTCGTCCTGATCACCATGTCCGTGGTGATCCAGGTCGGTTCGTTCCGCATGACCGGCAAGCGCGTCTTCCGGATGGCCCCGCTCCAGCACCACTTCGAACTCAAGGGGTGGTCCGAAGTCCTTGTCGTGGTCCGCTTCTGGATCATCCAGGGCATGTGCGTGATCGTGGGCCTGGGACTCTTCTACGCGGGCTGGGCGGCCGAGAAGTGAACTGGGCTGCCAAGCGGGTCACCGTCGCGGGTCTCGGGATCTCCGGGATCCCGGCGGCCCGGGTCCTGCACGGTCTCGGCGCCGAGGTCACCGTCGTCAACGACGGGGACGACGACCGGACCCGCGCCCAGGCCGCCGAGTTGGAGAAGCTCGGCATCACCGTCCGCCTCGGCGACGGGGCGACCCTGCCCGACGGCACGGAACTCGTCGTCACCGCGCCCGGCTGGCAGCCGGACAAGCCGCTCTTCACGGCCGCCGCGGCGGCCGGTGTGGAGATCTGGGGCGATGTCGAGCTGGCGTGGCGGCTGCGCGGCCCCGGAGCGGCCCCCTGGCTCGCCGTCACCGGCACCAACGGCAAGACCACGACCGTCAGGATGCTCGCCTCGATCCTGGAGGCGGCAGGGCTCCGTACGGCCGCCGTCGGCAACATCGGCGTCTCCCTGCTGGACGCCGTCACCGGCGAGGAGACGTACGACGTACTCGCCGTGGAGCTGTCCAGCTACCAACTGCACTGGGCGCCGAGCCCGCGCGTCCACTCCGCGGCCGTACTGAACCTCGCACCGGACCATCTGGACTGGCACGGCTCCATGGAGGCGTACGCCGCCGACAAGGGCCGTGTCTACGAAGGCAACAGCGTCGCCTGTGTCTACAACGTGGCCGACCCGGCCACCGAGGACCTGGTGCGCGCGGCCGACGTCGAGGAGGGCTGCCGGGCGATCGGCTTCACCCTCGCCACCCCGGGGCCGTCCCAACTCGGCGTCGTGGACGGCATCCTGGTCGACCGCGCCTTTGTGGAGAACCGCCGCGAACAGGCCCAGGAGCTCGCCCAGGTCTCCGACATCGGCGCCTCCTCCCTGGCGCCCGGAGCCCCCGGTCCCGCTCCGCACAACATCGCCAACGCCCTTGCCGCGGCTGCCCTGGCCCGCGCCTTCGGCGTCGAACCGGCGGCCGTACGCGACGGACTGCGCGCCTTCCGCCCGGACCCGCACCGGATCGAGCATGTCGCGAACCTCGGCGGCGTCACGTACATCGACGACTCCAAGGCCACCAACACCCATGCCGCGGAAGCGTCCCTGGCGTCCTACGATCCGATCGTCTGGATCGCGGGCGGCCTCGCCAAGGGCGCGACCTTCGACGAACTCGTCAGCGCGTCCGCGTCCCGGCTGCGCGGTGTCGTCCTGATCGGCGCGGACCGTGGACTGATCGGAGAAGCCCTCGCGCGACACGCCCCCGAAGTCCCGGTCGTGGACCTCGAACGGACCGACACTGGGGCGATGTCGGCGGCGGTCCGCGAAGCGGCACGGCTCGCACAGCCGGGGGACACGGTACTGATGGCCCCGGCCTGCGCCTCGATGGACATGTTCGCCAACTACAACAAGCGAGGCGAGGCGTTCGCGGACGCGGTACACGCACTCGCCGCCGAGCACGCCTGACCGGCCGGCCCCCGTGCCGCGCCGAGCCGTCCGGGGGCCGCGACACCGGCGGTGTCGCCGACAGACTCCGGACCACCACCGGCAGCCGCGCCGGCCGCGCCAGGCACGACTGGAGGGGACAGCGACGATGCCGGCCGACGACACCGCGGACAGAGACCCGCACCTCGCCGTAAGCGGCTGGGGCTTCGCGGGCGCACTCGCCGGAGCACCCGTACTCGCGGGAGCGCCCGGCGCCGACACCGCGCCCGACGAGAGCGCCCGTGCGGACAGCGGCGTGAGGCGCCTCGCCGTGCTCGGGCGGGGGCTCGCGCTGCGCGGCCGGGCCGCCGGAGCCGCCGTACGACGCCCGCCCACGGCCCGCAGAGGCCCTGGCAGGAGCCGTACGTCCCCGCCCCGCGGCGGCGGCCCCCGAGGCCTCTACGAGCGGCTGCGCCGCGCCTGGGACCGTCCGCTCACCGCGTATTACCTGATCCTCGGCAGCGGTCTGCTGATCACCGTGCTCGGCCTGGTGATGGTGTACTCCGCGTCGATGATCTACGCGCTCCAGCTGTCCCTGCCGTCCACGTACTTCTTCCGCAAACAGTTCGTCGCGGTGATCATCGGCGCCGTTCTGCTGCTGATCGCCGCCAGGATGCCCGTCAAGCTCCACCGCGCGCTGGCCTACCCGTTGCTGGTCGGCGCGGGCTTCCTGATGGTGCTCGTCCAGATCCCCGGGATAGGGCGTTCCGTCAACGGCAACCAGAACTGGATCTCGCTGGGCGGCCCGTTCCAGCTCCAGCCCAGTGAGTTCGGCAAACTGGCGCTGATCCTGTGGGGCGCCGATCTGCTCGCCCGTAAACAGGACAAACGCCTGCTGACCCAGTGGAAGCACCTGCTGGTACCGCTCGTGCCCGGCGCCTTCATACTGCTCGGACTGATCATGCTCGGCGGTGACATGGGGACCGCGATCATTCTCACCGCGATCCTCTTCGGACTGCTCTGGCTGGCCGGTGCCCCCACCCGGCTCTTCGCCGGGGTGCTCGGTGTCGCGCTGCTGCTCGGATTCACGCTCATCAAGACCAGCGAGAACCGGCTGTCCCGGTTCTCCTGCATCGGTGCGATCGACCTGGGCCCGGCCGGAGAGTGCTGGCAGGCGGTCCACGGAATCTACGCCCTCGCCTCCGGCGGATGGTTCGGTTCCGGCCTCGGCGCGAGTGTGGAAAAGTGGGGCCAACTGCCCGAACCGCACACCGACTTCATTTTCGCCATCACCGGGGAGGAACTGGGGCTGGCGGGGACGCTGTCGGTGCTCGCACTGTTCGCGGCTCTAGGCTATGCGGGTATCCGCGTGGCCGGACGCACGGAGGACCCCTTCGTGAGGTACGCCGCGGGAGGTGTGACCACCTGGATCACGGCGCAGGCCGTGGTCAACATCGGTGCGGTGCTCGGCCTGCTGCCGATCGCCGGGGTCCCGCTCCCGCTGTTCTCCTACGGAGGGTCGGCCCTGCTGCCGACCATGTTCGCTATCGGGCTGCTGATCGCGTTCGCGCGAGAGGATCCCGCCGCGAAAGCGGCTCTGGCCATGCGGCAACCTGTCTTCGGCAGGAAGCGGGCCGGGGTGAGATGGAAGACGATGAGACGGCGCGTCAAGAAGCGTCCGTCCGGAGAGCGGTGAATTTCGGTGCATGTCGTACTCGCCGGTGGGGGGACCGCCGGCCACATCGAGCCCGCGCTCGCCCTCGCGGACGCCCTGCGGAGGCAGGACCCCACCGTGGGGATCACGGCGCTCGGCACGGAGCGCGGACTGGAGACCAGGCTGGTACCGGAGCGGGGGTACGAGCTCGGGCTGATCCCCGCCGTACCGCTGCCGCGCAAGCCCACACCCGAGCTCATCACCGTCCCCGGACGGCTGCGCGGCACGATCAAGGCCGCCGAGCAGATCCTGGAACGCACCAAGGCCGACTGCGTGGTGGGCTTCGGCGGTTACGTGGCACTGCCCGGCTATCTCGCGGCCAAGCGGCTCGGGGTGCCGATCATCGTCCACGAGGCCAACGCCAGGCCGGGGCTCGCCAACAAGATCGGTTCGCGGTACGCGGCCGGTGTGGCCGTCTCCACCCCGGACAGCAAGCTGCGGGGCGCCCGTTACATCGGCATCCCGCTGCGCCGTACGATCGCCACTCTCGACCGGGCCCGGGTCCGGCCCGAGGCGCGTACCGCGTTCGGGCTCGACCTCAACCTGCCCACGCTGCTGGTCTCCGGCGGTTCGCAGGGCGCGCGCCGGCTCAACGAGGTGGTGCAGCAGGTCGCTCCGCTGCTTCAGCGCTCCGGAATCCAGATCCTGCATGTGGTCGGTCCCAAGAACGAATTGCCGCGCGTGGACAACATGCCCGGAATGCCGCCCTACATCCCGGTACCGTACGTGGACCGGATGGACCTCGCGTACGCCGCGGCCGACATGATGCTCTGCCGCGCGGGCGCGATGACCGTCGCCGAACTCTCCGCCGTCGGGCTGCCCGCCGCTTACGTACCGTTGCCGATCGGCAACGGTGAACAGCGGCTCAACGCCCAGCCGCTGGTGAAGGCCGGCGGTGGACTGCTGGTCGACGACGCCGAACTGACGCCCGCGTGGGTGCAGAGCCATGTGCTCCCGGTGCTCGCCGATCCGCACCGGCTGTTCGAGATGTCCCGCGCGGCCGCCGAGTTCGGCCGCAGGGACGCCGACGATCTGCTCGTCGGCATGGTGTACGAGGCGATCGCAGCACGCCGACAGGCGTAGAAGGGCAGGGCCGTGTGGCCGGACCGACGACCGCCGAGCGTGGCGCACGACAACAGTCGGAATCCGGCCGCCCCGGTCCGGGCCGCCGGTTCCGTCTCCCCAGCCGGCGGATGATGATCGTATTGACAGCTTCAACGGTGCTCCTTGGTGGCGCGCTGTGGTCGCTGTACGGCTCGAACTGGCTGCGCGTGGAACGGGTGAGCACCTCGGGCACCGACGTGCTCACCCGTGCCCAGGTGGAGTCCACCGCGGCCGTGCCGGTCGGCTCGCCACTGATTTCCGTCGATACGGACGGGATTGAGGACCGGCTGCGGCGGACGCTGCCGCGGATCGACTCGGTCGAAGTGGAACGATCCTGGCCGCACGGAATCAGTCTGAAAGTGATCGAGCGGCAGCCTGTTCTGCTCATCGGAAAAGGCGCGAAATTTACTGAAGTAGACGCCGATGGTGTGCGTTTCGCCACGGTGGACGCGGCGCCCAAGGGTGTTCCCGTACTGAAAATGACGGTGGATCAGAAGGTCGGTACGCAGCGGTTCACCACCGGCCGTCTGTTGCTCGAAGCGGTACGGGTGCGTGGCGACCTTCCCGCCGAAGTGGCCGAGGGAACCAAGGCCGTCCGGGTCCGGTCCTACGACTCGATCTCGCTGGAGCTGACCGGCGGGCGTACGGTCATGTGGGGAAGCGGTGAGGACGGCGCGGCCAAGGCGCGTGCGCTCACCGCGCTGCTGAAAGCGGCTCCCAAAGCGGGGCACTTCGATGTGAGCGCCCCCAGCGCGCCTGCCGCGTCGGGGAGTTGACGGGCGTTTGCGCTGGCCAGCACCCTGGTTGGTCAGCGCTAAGGGTGATCACATAGGGTGAAAAGAAAAACGGGAGGTTCGGCGTGTTCGTTGAACGTGCGCCACTTGTCGACTTAGTGTCCTGTTCCGAAGAGTCCAAGAAGCGGACACACTGGTAACCCTGAACTTCAACGTTAGGGTTTGGGTCGGCGTTTCGGACCGTCCCATCGGCATCAGTCGTCGCGGCGCCACATCGGCGGAGCGGCGACACGTAACTCGAGGCGAGAGGCCTTCGACGTGGCAGCACCGCAGAACTACCTCGCAGTCATCAAGGTCATCGGTGTCGGCGGCGGTGGTGTCAATGCCATCAACCGGATGATCGAGGTCGGTCTCAAGGGCGTCGAGTTCATCGCGATCAACACGGACGCGCAAGCCCTGTTGATGAGCGACGCCGACGTCAAGCTCGACGTCGGCCGCGAACTCACCCGCGGCCTCGGGGCCGGAGCCAACCCGGCAGTCGGCCGCAAGGCGGCAGAGGACCACCGCGAAGAGATCGAGGAGGTCCTCAAGGGGGCCGACATGGTCTTCGTCACCGCCGGTGAAGGCGGCGGCACCGGCACTGGCGGCGCACCCGTAGTCGCCAACATCGCGCGCTCGTTGGGCGCCCTCACGATCGGCGTGGTCACCCGCCCGTTCACCTTCGAGGGCCGTCGCCGCGCGAACCAGGCGGAGGACGGCATCGCCGAACTCCGCGAAGAGGTCGACACCCTCATCGTCATCCCCAACGACCGGCTGCTGTCCATCTCGGACCGCCAGGTCAGCGTGCTCGACGCGTTCAAGTCCGCGGACCAGGTACTGCTGTCGGGCGTCCAGGGCATCACCGACCTCATCACCACCCCCGGCCTGATCAACCTCGACTTCGCCGACGTCAAGTCCGTGATGTCGGAGGCGGGATCGGCGCTCATGGGCATCGGCTCTGCCCGCGGCGACGACCGCGCGGTGGCCGCCGCCGAGATGGCGATCTCCTCGCCGCTCCTCGAAGCGTCCATCGACGGCGCCCGCGGTGTCCTGCTCTCCATCTCCGGCGGTTCCGACCTCGGTCTCTTCGAGATCAACGAGGCGGCACAGCTGGTGAGTGAGGCGGCCCACCCCGAGGCCAACATCATCTTCGGCGCCGTCATCGACGACGCCCTGGGTGACGAGGTACGGGTCACCGTCATCGCGGCCGGCTTCGACGGCGGACAGCCGCCGACCCGCCGCGAGACCGTGCTCGGCGCGGGTTCCGGCAAGCGCGACGAGCCGCAGCCCGCCCCGGCCCGGTCCACCGAGACCGGCCGTTCCACGGGCGGACTCGGCACGGTTCCGCCGCGCGAGGAGAGCCCGGACCGGTCCGAGCCCGCCCCGGCGGTCAGTGAGAAGTCGTTCTCGCAGGTGACTCCGCAGGTGCCTCCGGCCCGTCCGTACCAGGACAGCCAGGCCGAGGAGCTGGACGTCCCGGACTTCTTGAAGTGATACGACAGCACGAAACACTGAGCGGCGCGCACTTCGCCTTCACCGACCGGTGGGGCGGGGTGAGCGCCGCTCCGTACGATCAGCTCAATCTGGGCGGCGCGGTCCGCGACGACTCCGCTGCCGTACGGGCCAACCGTGAACTCGCCGCGAAATCCCTGGATCTCGACCCCGCGCTGGTGGTCTGGATGAACCAGGTGCACGGCCGTGAGGTGGCCGTCACCGAAGGGCCTTGGACGACCGAGGACATCCCGGCCGTCGACGCGATCGTCACCGAACGGCGCGGACTGGCACTCGCCGTACTCACCGCGGACTGCGTTCCGGTGCTGCTGGCCGACCCGGTCGCGGGGATCGCGGCCGCCGCCCACGCCGGCCGGCCGGGCCTGGTCGCGGGGATCGTCCCGGCCGCCGTCGAGGCGATGACCGGACTCGGCGCCGAACCCTCCCGGATCACCGCCCGTACCGGACCGGCCGTCTGCGGACGGTGCTACGAAGTCCCCGCCGCGATGCGGGACGAGGTGGCGTCCGCCGTACCGGAGGCCTGGTCCGAGACGAGTTGGGGCACCCCGGCCGTCGATGTGACCGCCGGAGTCCACGCGCAGCTCGAAGCCCTCGGGGTCCGGGACCGGCAGCGTTCGGTGGTCTGCACGCTGGAGTCGGACGATCACTATTCGTACCGTCGCGACCGCACGACCGGGCGGCTCGCCGGCTATGTCTGGCTGGACTGATAGCGGATGACGGACCGGAAGACCGAACTCGCCGCGAATCTCGCGGCGGTAGAGGAACGTATCGCCTCCGCCTGTGCGGCCGCCGGCCGTGAGCGGGATGAGGTGACCCTCATCGTGGTCACCAAGACCTACCCCGCGAGCGACGTCCGGCTGCTGTCCGAACTGGGCGTCCGGCATGTCGCGGAGAACCGCGATCAGGACGCCGCCCCCAAGGCCGCGGCGTGTGAAGATCTGGCACTCACCTGGCACTTCGTGGGTCAATTGCAGACGAACAAGGTCCGTTCTGTGGTTGGTTATGCCGATGTGGTGCAGTCGGTCGACCGTGTGAAGCTTGTCTCCGCACTCTCGGCGGCCGCGGTGCGCGCTGAGCGTGAGCCGGTCTGTCTGATCCAGGTCGCGCTGGACGCCGAATCCGGCGAACGCGGGGCGAGGGGCGGCGTGGCGCCGGACGGAATTGAGGAGTTGGCCACAGCGGTGGCCGATTCACCTGGACTGCGGCTCGGCGGTCTGATGACCGTGGCGCCGCTCGCCGGACCGTACGCGGGGCGGCAACAGGCGGCGTTCGACCGGCTGCTGGAAATCTCATCCCGCCTGCGCGGGAACCATCCTGCTGCGAACATGGTGTCAGCAGGGATGAGTGCGGATCTCGAGGACGCCGTGAAGGCCGGTGCGACACATGTACGCGTCGGTACGGCGGTACTCGGAGTCCGTCCCCGGCTCGGGTAACGTCGCCAAGCAAGTCGGACCACAGCAGAAAATATGGTCATTCCGCCGAAAGCGGGCAGACCTAGTGGATCGCGGGCACTTGGTGACGAGGCCGATCCACCACAGAGCGGAGGACTCAGAGCATGGCCGGCGCGATGCGCAAGATGGCGGTCTACCTCGGCCTCGTGGAGGACGATGGGTACGACGGCCGGGGCTTCGACCCCGATGACGATTTCGAACCCGAGCCGGAGCCCGAGCGGGAGCACCGGCGCCACCAGCCCGTGCACCAGCAGGAACGGGAAGAACCGGTGCGCGCGGTCCAACCGCCCCCGCAGCGCGAGCGCGAGCCGGTGCCGCTAGCGGCAGAAAGCGGACGTCCGGCGCGAATCGCCCCCGTGGCATCTATCACACCCGACCGTCCGAACCTGGAGAAGAACGCACCGGTGATCATGCCCAAGGTTGTGTCCGAGCGGGAGCCCTACCGCATCACCACATTGCACCCGAGGACCTACAACGAGGCCCGTACTATCGGGGAACACTTCCGCGAGGGCACTCCGGTGATCATGAATCTGACAGAGATGGACGACACGGACGCGAAGCGACTTGTCGACTTTGCCGCGGGACTTGTCTTCGGTCTCCATGGCAGCATTGAGCGAGTGACGCAGAAGGTGTTCCTGCTGTCTCCTGCTAACGTCGATGTCACGGCGGAGGACAAGGCTCGCATCGCAGAGGGCGGATTCTTCAACCAGAGCTGAGAACACCACACCGGGAACGACCCGGTCGCACGGCGGGAACGACCCGGCGCACGGCCGGACCAGAGTGAACCAGGGGAGAGGGAAGCAGCGGGATGGGCATCGCACTACAGGTGGTCTACATCGCGCTGATGTGCTTCCTCATCGTGCTTATTTTCCGGTTGGTCATGGAGTACGTCTTCCAGTTCGCGCGCTCATGGCAACCCGGCAAGGCGATGGTGGTCGTTCTGGAGGCCACCTACACTGTCACCGATCCACCGCTCAAGCTTCTGCGGCGGTTCATTCCGCCGCTGCGTCTCGGGGGCGTGGCACTCGACCTGTCCTTCTTCATTCTGATGATCATCGTGTACATCCTGATCTCGCTCGTGAGCTTTCTTGCGAGGGGAATGTGAGCGATACGGTCTTGCCGACTGCCGACGACTACGTAGAGGTGAAGTAGAGATGCCGTTGACCCCCGAGGACGTGCGGAACAAGCAGTTCACGACCGTCCGCCTCCGAGAAGGCTATGACGAGGACGAGGTCGATGCCTTTCTCGACGAGGTCGAGGCCGAACTGACCCGTCTGCTCCGCGAGAACGAGGACCTGCGGGCGAAGTTGGCCGCCGCTACTCGCGCTGCCGCGCAGAACCAGCAGCAACAGAGCATGCGCAAGCCACCCGAACAGCAGGAACGGCAGGGGGGTCCGGTGCCCGCCGCCATATCAGGACCTCCGCAGCAGCAGCCCCCGCAGATGGGTCCCCCCCAACTGCCCGGTGGCGCACCCCAGCTTCCTGCCGGACCGAGCGCCCACGGTGGCCACGGTCCGCAGCAGGGTCACGGTCCGGGCCCCCAGGGCCAGCACGGCCCCGGTCCGATGGGCCAGGGCGGCCCGATGCAGCAGCAGGGCAACCCCATGGGCCAGGGCGGCCCGATGCAACAGCAGCAGGGCCAGCACGGCCCCGGCCCCATGGGCCAGGGCGGCCCGATGCAGCAGCAGGGCAACCCCATGGGCGGACCGATGGGCGGCCCCATGGGCGGCCACAACCCGCAGATCCAGCAGCCCGGTCAGGGCGGACCCGGCGGTGACAGCGCCGCGCGTGTGCTCTCGCTCGCCCAGCAGACCGCCGACCAGGCGATCGCGGAGGCCCGCTCCGAGGCCAACAAGATCGTCGGTGAGGCGCGCAGCCGCGCGGAGGGTCTGGAGCGCGACGCGCGTGCCAAGGCCGATGCGCTGGAGCGGGACGCGCAGGAGAAGCACCGCGTCGCGATGGGCTCCCTGGAGTCCGCGCGCGCGACGCTGGAGCGCAAGGTCGAGGACCTGCGTGGCTTCGAGCGCGAGTACCGCACGCGTCTGAAGTCCTACCTGGAGAGCCAGTTGCGTCAGCTGGAGACCCAGGCGGACGACTCGCTGGCCCCGCCGCGTACCCCGGCGACCGCATCGCTGCCGCCGTCGCCGTCCCCGTCGATGGCTCCGGCCGGCGCGGGCGCGATGGGTCACAGCATGGGGGGCAACCCCTCGATGGGTGGCCACGGCGGCCCCTCGGCGGGCCCGTCGTACGGCGGTCAGCAGCAGATGTCACCGGCGATGACCCAGCCGATGGCACCGGTGCGGCCGCAGGCGCCGCAGCCGATGCAGCAGGCACCGTCGCCGATGCGCGGGTTCCTGATCGACGAGGACGACAACTGACAGGTATACGCGTGCGCCACGCGTAGCCGTCGGCAGATTGCAGGGCTGGGCCCGGGGTTTTCACCCCGGGCCCAGCCCTTTTGTCTGTGCGGGGAGCCGCCCGCTGTGGCCGTCACGCGGGGGCCGCGCGGCTGTTGGGCCGGGACCGCGCGAGTGTGCGTCAGGGGCGGCGGCAACCACGACGGCCCGGCCCCCGGTGGTGCCGGGAGCCGGGCCGTAACAGGGAGGCCGGAGGCCTTACGCCTTACGCCTTGCGGAGGCGGAAGGTGAGGGACAGGCCCTCGTCCGTGAACGGGGCTCCGTAGGCCTCGTCGGCTTCGCCCGCGGTGAAGTCCGTTGCCAGGACCTCCTCCGAGATCAGCGGGGCGTGCTCGGTCAGCGCTTCCGTCGTCGCCCCGGACGTGGTCGTCCAGCGCACGGCGATACGGTCCGCGACATCCAGGCCGCTGTTCTTACGGGCCTCCTGGATCAGACGGATCGCGTCACGGGCCAGGCCCGCCCGGCGCAGCTCCGGGGTGATCTCCAGGTCCAGGGCGACCGTCGCGCCGGAGTCGGAGGCGACCGACCAGCCCTCGCGCGGGGTTTCGGTGATGATCACCTCGTCCGGGGCGAGCGAGACCGTCTCGCCGTCGACGGTCACCGAGGCCGTACCGTCGCGCAGGGCGGCGGACAGGGCCGCCGCGTCCGCGTCGGCGACCGCCTTGGCCACGGCCTGGACGCCCTTGCCGAAGCGCTTGCCCAGGGCACGGAAGTTGGCCTTCGCCGTGGTGTCGACGAGCGAGCCGCCCACCTCCGAAAGCGTCGCCAGGGACGAGACGTTCAGCTCTTCCGTGATCTGGCCGCGCAGCTCGGCGGAGAGGGCTTCGAAACCCGTCGCCGCGATCAGCGCGCGGGACAGCGGCTGGCGGGTCTTGACGCCCGACTCGGCGCGCGTCGCGCGGCCCAGCTCCACCAGGCGCCGGACCAGCGTCATCTGCTGCGAGAGCGTCGGGTCGATCGACGGCAGGTCCGCCTTCGGCCAGTCGGCCAGATGCACCGACTCCGGCGCGTCCGGCGTCACCGGTACGACCATGTCCTGCCAGACCCGCTCCGTGATGAACGGGGTCAGCGGCGCCATCAGCCGCGTGACCGTCTCGATCACATCGTGCAGGGTGCGCAGCGCCGCCTTGTCGCCCTGCCAGAAGCGGCGGCGCGAGCGGCGTACGTACCAGTTGGACAGGTCGTCCACGAAGGCCGAGAGCAGCTTGCCGGTGCGCTGGGTGTCGTACGCCTCCATGGCCTGTGTGGTCTGGTCGACCAGCGCGTGCAGCTCGCTCAGCAGCCAGCGGTCGAGCAGCGGCCGGTCGGCCGGAGCCGGATCGGCCTCGCTCGGCGCCCAGTTGGACGTACGGGCGTACAGGGCCTGGAAGGCGACCGTGTTCCAGTACGTCAGCAGGGTCTTGCGGACGACCTCCTGGATCGTGCCGTGGCCCACCCGGCGCGCTGCCCACGGGGAGCCGCCGGCCGCCATGAACCAGCGGACCGCGTCCGCGCCGTGCTGGTCCATCAGCGGGATCGGCTGGAGGATGTTGCCCAGATGCTTGGACATCTTGCGGCCGTCCTCGGCGAGGATGTGACCGAGGCAGACCACGTTCTCGTAGCTCGACTTGTCGAAGACCAGCGTGCCGATGGCCATCAGCGTGTAGAACCAGCCGCGCGTCTGGTCGATGGCCTCCGAGATGAACTGCGCCGGGTAGCGCTTCTCGAACAGGTCCTTGTTCTTGTACGGGTAGCCCCACTGCGCGAACGGCATCGAACCCGAGTCGTACCAGGCGTCGATCACCTCCGGGACACGTGTCGCCGTCTGCCCGCAGTCGGGGCAGGGGAAGGTGACCGCGTCGATGTACGGGCGGTGCGGGTCCAGTCCGCTCTGGTCCGTGCCCGTCAGCTCGCTCAGCTCGGCGCGCGAGCCGACGCAGGTGAGGTGGTTGTCCTCGCAGCGCCAGATGGGCAGCGGCGTGCCCCAGTAGCGGTTGCGGGACAGCGCCCAGTCGACGTTGTTGTTCAGCCAGTCCCCGTACCGGCCGTGCTTGACGGAGTCCGGGAACCAGTTGGTCTTCTCGTTCTCGTCGAGCAGCCGGTCCTTGACGGCCGTCGTACGGATGTACCAGGACGGCTGCGCGTAGTAGAGGAGCGCGGTGTGGCAGCGCCAGCAGTGCGGATAGCTGTGCTCGTACGGCACATGACGGAACAGCAGGCCCCGCTCGCGCAGGTCCTCGGTCAGCGCCTCGTCGGCCCTCTTGAAGAAGACGCCGCCGACGAGCGGGATGTCCGCCTCGAACGTGCCGTCGGGACGGACCGGGTTCACGACCGGGAGGCCGTACGCGCGGCAGACCTTGAGGTCGTCCTCGCCGAAGGCCGGGGACTGGTGGACCAGGCCCGTACCGTCCTCGGTCGTGACGTACTCGGCGTTGACGACGAAGTGCGCCTGGGCCGGGAAGTCCACGAGGCCGAAGGGGCGGTCGTACGTCCAGCGTTCCATCTCGCGGCCCGTGAACGACTCGCCGGTCGTCTCCCAGCCCTCGCCCAGCGCCTTCTCCAGCAGCGGCTGCGCGACGACCAGCTTCTCCTCGCCGTTCGTCGCGACCACGTACGTGACCTCGGGGTGCGCGGCGACGGCGGTGTTCGAGACCAGGGTCCAGGGAGTGGTCGTCCAGACCAGCAGCGCCGCCTCGCCCGCGAGCGGTCCCGAGGTCAGCGGGAAGCGGACGAAGACCGAGGGGTCGACGATCGTCTCGTACCCCTGTGCCAGCTCGTGGTCGGAGAGGCCGGTCTGGTCACGCGGGCACCAGGGCGCGACGCGGTAGTCCTGGACCAGCAGGCCCTTGCCGAAGATCTCCTTCAGCGACCACCAGACGGAGTCGACGTACTCCGGGTCCATGGTCCAGTACGCGTTGTCGAGATCGGTCCAGTACCCCATGCGGGTCGTCAGCTCGGCGAACGCGTCGGTGTGCCGGGTGACGGACTCGCGGCACTTCGCGTTGAACTCCGCGATGCCGTAGGCCTCGATGTCCTTCTTGCCGGTGAAGCCCAGCTCCTTCTCGACGGCCAGCTCCACGGGCAGCCCGTGGCAGTCCCAGCCGGCCTTGCGGGCGACGTGGTAGCCGCGCATGGTGCGGAAGCGCGGGAAGACGTCCTTGAAGACGCGGGCCTCGATGTGGTGGGCGCCCGGCATGCCGTTGGCGGTGGGCGGGCCCTCGTAGAAGACCCACTCGGGGCGGCCCTCGGACTGTTCGAGGCTCTTGTCGAAGACCTTGCTCTCACGCCAGAAATCGAGCACGGCGTGCTCCAGTGCGGGCAGGTCGACCTGGGCGGGGACCTGGCGGTACTGCGGCGATGTCACTGGTTTCATGGGGCGGCTTCCTCCGGCGGAACTGCGTCGTCTCCGTCGGAGGGACGAGAGCTGGGCTCCCGCGGTACCACCCTCCTTGGCCCCGGACGTGCGCCGCCCGCGGCCCCCTCAGTTGGGGTCGCGCTGCCGGTTCTACTCACCCGGGGTGAACCCGGGCTTTCTTCCGGCGGCTCCGGGGTGATCCTTCACATCGCGCTCTGCCCCCGGGCTCTCACCGTCCCCGGGTCGCTCATGGCCGCGTACGACGCTACTCGTCCCCATCCACGCCTCTCGCTGGGGCCAGTGTACGGGGCCGGGCGGGAGGCGGCCGACCGGTTTACCGGAGGCGCCGTACGGCCGAGCGTCTGACACGAACGGTTACGGCGGCCCGCGGGCTTCCGTGGCCGCCCGGTGGCGGATTACCGGGCGGGGAGCCGGGAACAACGGATGGAGGCTCGTCTTGTGACGGAACGGGGGAGGGTGGAACCGGCGGCGTGCCCCGTTGCCGCGGGGCTGATGTCGATTTATCGTCCCAGCACGATTCGCGAGCAAGATCACCCTAAGTGAAGGGGCCGCGGCCATGGTGGCGAAGAAGACCGCCGCGAAGAAGACGACCGCGGCGGAACCGGCGGCCGAGGACGCGGCCAGGACCACGGCGAACGGCGCGGCGAAAAGTACGGACCAGGGTGCGGCCGGGCGTACGGCCGGGACCGCGGCGACGAAGGCGTCGGCCAAGAAGACTGTGGGCAAGAAGGCTGTGGGCAGGAAAGCCGTGGGTAAGAAGGCTGTGGGCAAGAAGGCGCCTGCCAAGAAGACCATCGGCAAGAAGGCCCCGGCGACGAAGACGGCGGCGAAGAAGACGGCTGAGAAAGCGGCGGCGACGAGCGCACCGGCGAAGAAGACGGCCGCGAAGAAGGCGCCGGCGAGCAAGGCACCTGCGAAGAAGGCCGCGTCCGCGGCCGAGAGGGCGGCCGAGGCCGCGGATCAGACGGGAGCCAAGACGGTGGGAGCAGCCAAGAAGACCGCGGGCGGCAAGGGTACGGCGCCCGGTCGGCACGGCACGGTGGCCGCGACGGCGGTCCCCCCGGCGCGCGCCGGCGTGACGCCGCCCGAGGAGCTGGCCGTACGGCCCGAGGAGGACCCGTGGTCCCCGGAAGAGGTCGCCGAGGCGCGGGCCGAGCTGGAGAGTGAGATCGCCCGGCTGCACGCCGAGATCACCTCGTCCGAGGCCGCCCTGGCCGGGCTGATGCGGGACTCCGGGGACGGGGCCGGCGACGACGACGCGGACACCGGCACCAAGAACATCACCCGCGAGCACGAGATGTCCCTGGCCGCCAATGCCCGCGAGATGCTGGAGCAGACCGAGCGGGCGCTCCAGCGGCTCGACGCCGGCACGTACGGACTGTGCGAGGTCTGCGGCAAGCCGATCGGAAAGGCCCGGATGCAGGCCTTCCCGCGGGCCACGCTGTGTGTGGAGGACAAGCAGAAGCAGGAACGCCGAGGCTGATCGCGTACGGGTGTGACGTACCCTCGTGCTCAGTCAGGTACCTAGGGTTGAGGGACTCACGTGGCAGAGGCGGAGCGCGTTATCGGTACGCCCGATGTGGACGACGACGAGGCTGCGGCGCCCGCCGAGCAGCCGAAGGGGAAGCGGCGGCTCGCCGTGCTCTTCGCCGTCGCGCTGGTGGCGTACCTGCTGGACCTCGGCAGCAAGATGCTCGTGGTGGCGAAGCTCGAGGGCCACGATGCGATCGAGGTGATCGGCGGTCTCCTGCAGTTCCGCGCGATCCGGAACCCCGGGGCCGCCTTCGGTATGGGCGAGGCGTACACGGTGGTCTTCACGGTCATCGCGTCGACCGTGGTCCTGGTCATCGCCCGGCTGGCGCGCAAGCTCTACAGCCTGCCCTGGGCGTTCGCGCTCGGTCTGCTGCTCGGTGGCGCACTCGGTAACCTCACCGACCGGATCTTCCGCTCGCCCGGCGTCTTCCGGGGCGCCGTGGTGGACTTCATCGCGCCCGCGCACTTCGCCGTGTTCAATCTCGCGGACTCCGCGGTCGTCTGCGGCGGCATCCTCATCGTGGTGCTGTCGTTCCGGGGCCTGGACCCCGACGGGACTGTCCACAAGGATTGACAAGGCATACTCGACGGGTGAGCTTTCCCGAGATCAGAACGCTGCCCGTGCCCGATGGCCTGGAGGGCGAGCGCGTCGACGCCGCCATAGCCCGTATGTTCGGGTTCTCCCGTACGAAGGCGGCCGAGCTGGCCGCTTCCGGGAAGGTCCTGGTCGACGGCTCCGTCGTCGGGAAGTCCGAGCGGGTGAACGGCGGGGCCTGGCTCGAGGTGGAGATGCCCGCGGCGGCCGCGCCCGTACAGATCGTGGCCGAGCCCGTCGAGGGCATGGAGATCGTGCACGACGACGACGACATCGTGGTGATCGTCAAGCCCGTCGGGGTGGCCGCGCACCCGAGCCCCGGCTGGAGCGGTACGACGGTCATCGGCGGCCTGGCCGCGGCCGGTTACCGCATCTCGACCTCCGGGGCCGCCGAGCGCCAGGGCATCGTGCACCGGCTCGATGTCGGGACCTCCGGGCTGATGGTCGTGGCCAAGTCGGAGCGCGCTTACACGCTGCTCAAGGCGCAGTTCAAGGAGCGCGTCGTCGACAAGCGCTACCACGCGCTGGTGCAGGGGCACCCGGACCCGATGAGCGGGACGATCGACGCGCCGATCGGCCGCCACCCGAACCACGACTACAAGTGGGCGGTCACCGCCGAGGGCAAGCCGTCGGTCACGCACTACGACCTGATCGAGGCGTTCCGGTCGGCGTCGCTGCTGGACATCAAGCTGGAGACGGGCCGTACGCACCAGATCCGGGTGCACATGTCGGCCCACCGGCATCCGTGCGTGGGCGACCTGACGTACGGCGCCGATCCGACGCTGGCGAAGCGGCTGGGACTGACCCGCCAGTGGCTGCACGCGATGCGCCTGGGCTTCGAGCACCCGTCGGACGGGCGGTGGGTGGAGTTCGAGAGCTCGTATCCGGAGGACCTGCAGAGCGCTCTGGACAAGGTCCGGGCGGAAAGCAACGCATGAGCGTGGTGGGGGCAGGGACCGGGGGTTCCGGTTCCGGGGGCGGCCTCGGCTGTGCGGTACGGGTCGCGACGGACGCGGCGGACATCGCGGCGTGCTTCGCGGTCCGTCGAGAGGTCTTCGTCGTCGAGCAGGGCGTCTCCGAGGAGCTGGAGTACGACGGCCGTGACGGGCACGCCGTACAGGTGCTGGCCGTCCGCGACGACGGGGTGCCGCTGGGAACCGCGCGGCTGCTGTACGGGCCCGGCGCGGCCGACCGGACCGGCGGGGATCCGGGCGTCGGCTCGCTGGGACGGCTGGCGGTCGCCGCCGCGGCGCGTGGCCTGGGCATCGGCGCCGCGCTGGTGCGGGCCGTCGAGGACGCGGCGCGCGTGCGCGGGCTCGCGGCGATGGATCTGCACGCGCAGTCGTACGCGCTGGGCTTCTACGAGCGGCTCGGGTACGAGGCGTACGGCCCCGAATTCCTGGACGCGGGTATGGACCACCGGGCGATGCGCCGGGTGCTCTGAGCGGAGCGCGGAGCGTCAGTCGGTCACTCGTCGCTGGTTGCTCGTCGCTGGTTGTCCGTCGCTCTGAGACGGTCGTGCCGAGTCGGTCGTGCCGGGTCGACAGGGCCCGTGCTTCGAAGAGACGGAACGGGCTCCGAAGAGTCGGAAATGGCGCGACTCCGGTCGGGTCTGGTCGGTTCCGGTCACCCCCTGGCCGGATTGCGAGAACGCGCGTGAAAGGCTTGAGGCCTTGATCACCCGTGTCTGCCGTCAAGGCTTTCGACCACCGGAGGGCCCACCGTGGACCAGTTGGCACTACTGATCGCACTGTTGCTCGGGGCGGTGCTCACTGTGCCGCTGGGGGACCGGCTGGGGTTGCCCTCTCCGGTGCTGATGACGATCGTGGGGATCGTCCTGGCGCTGCTGCCGTTCGTACCGAACGTCCAGGTGCCGCCGGACTTCATTCTTCCGCTGCTGCTGCCACCGCTGCTGTACGCGGCGGTGCAACGCACCTCCTGGCGGCAGTTCGCGGCGAATCTGCGCCCCATCTTCCTGCTGGCGGTCGCCCTGGTCTTCGTGACGACGGCGGCCGTGGCCGTGGTGGCCAACTCCATCGTGCCGGGCCTGCCGATCGTCGCCGCGGTCGCGCTGGGCGCGCTCGTCGCGCCGCCCGACCCGGTGGCCGCCACCGCCGTCGCCGGTTCCCTCGGGCTGCCCCGGCGGCTGGTCTCGATCCTGGAGGGCGAGGGGCTCTTCAACGACGTCACCGCGATCGTGCTCTACCACGTGGCGATCGCGGCGGCCGTCAGCGGGACGTTCTCCTGGCCGGGCGCGGTCGGGTCCCTCGTACTCTCCGCGGTGGTGGCCGTGGCGATGGGACTCGCGCTCGGCTGGCTCACCAACAAGCTGATGTCGCTGCTGGGCGACGCGACCCTCCAGATCGGTCTGTCGCTCCTGGTGCCGTTCGTCAGCTACGTGCTGGCGGAGGAGCTACACGGCTCGGGTGTGCTCGCCGTCCTGACCACCGCGCTCTTCCTCGCCACCCACACGGCGGACGCCGACGACGTCATGGGACGGCTGGCCGGCAACTCCTTCTGGCAGGTGGTCGACACGCTGGTGACCGGTGTCGCCTTCGGTCTCATCGGCCTGGAGCTCCACAACGCCTTCGGCGCGGCCAGCGGCCGGGTGCCCGAGATGCTCGGCTGGGGCGCGGCGGTCGTCGGCGTCGTCGTGTTCGTACGGCTGCTGTGGCTGCTGCCGGCGACCTGGCTGGCCAAGCGGATGCACAAGCTCCGCGACTACGACGAGGAGATCCCGACCAGCTGGCGCGAGACCGTCGTCATGTGGTGGGCGGGGATGCGCGGGGTGGCCTCGGTCGCGCTGGCGCTGGCGATCCCGCTGGAGACCGAGAACGGGGACCCGTTCCCGGGCCGGGAAGAGATCATCTTCATCGCGTTCGCAGTGATCATGGCCACGCTGGTCGTCCAGGGACTGACCCTGCCCTGGCTGGTACGGAAGCTCGGGGTGCGGGCGGACACCAACGCGGAGCACGAGCTGGAGCACGCGCTCGCCCTGCGCGCTGCCAAGGCGGCCAAGGGGCGCCTCAAGGAGATCGAGGACGTCGAGGAGCTGCCGGAGGAGATCAGCGAGCGGCTGCTGCGCGGAGCGGTCGACATCGGGCTGCGGATCAGCCCCGACCTGGCGGACGACGAACGGCGCGAGTGGGTCGCCAAGCGCGTGGACCGCGTCAAGATAGTCCAGCGGATCCAGCGCGAGATGATGTCGGCGGCCCGGCACGAGGTCCTCTCGGCCCGCAACGAACCGGGTGCCGACCCCGAGGTGGTGGACCGCGTCCTGCGGCAGCTGGACGTACGCAGCATGCACTGACCACCACTGACACTCACTGACCACCACTGACACCCATTGACCATCACTGACCGGAGTCACGCGGCGCGGCAGTGCCCGGGTCCGGCTCCTCAGCCGCGGCCGGTGCGCGGCTGGTCGGCGTCGTCCTCGAACGCGGGCGACGGGAGCCGTCCCTGCGGCGGGATCTTCTCGGCGGGAGCCGTGGTGATCTTCGGCAGGGCGTACGGATGATGCTCGGTCAGCCATGCCAGCAGCTGCTCCCGTACGGTGCAGCGGGCCGTCCAGATGTCGTCGGCGTCCTTGGCCGTGACGACCGCGCGTACCTCCATCGTGCTGGGGGTGGTGTCCGTGACGGCCAGGCTCCAGTCGCGGCCGTCCCAGGCCGCGCACTCCATCAGGATCTGGTGCAGCTTCTCGCGCATCAGCGGCACCGGCGCGGAATGGTCCAGCTGGAGGAAGACCGTGCCGGTCATCTGGGCGCCGCCGCGCGACCAGTTCTCGAACGGCTTGCTGGTGAAGTACGACACCGGCATCGTGATGCGCCGCTCGTCCCAGGTCCGTACGGCGAGGAAGGTGAGTGTGACCTCCTCGATCACGCCCCACTCGCCGTCCACCACCACCGTGTCGCCGATCCGCACCATGTCGCCGAACGCGATCTGGAAACCGGCGAAGAGATTGCCGAGGGTGGACTGCGCGGCGACACCGGCGACGATGCCGATGATGCCCGCGGAGGCCAGCATCGAGGTGCCGATGGACCGCAGGTCGGGGAAGGTGAGCAGGATCGCGGCCACCGCCACCACCACGACGACGGCGGTCACGATCCGCATGATGAGCGTCACCTGCGTACGGACACGGCGGAGCCGGGCCGGGTCACGGGTCGAGGACGCGTAGCGGGCGTACGTCGACTCCACCACGGCGGACACGATCCGTACGACCAGCCAGGCGCCGGCACCGATGAGCACCAGGGACAGCGCCTGCCCGATCTCGCCCCGGTTGTCCTCGATGATCTGCCAGCGGGTCTCGCGGTAGGTGCCGCGCAGCAGGGCGGTGAACAGGACCACCTGCAACGGCAGCCGGCAGCGGCGCAGCAGCCCCCACAGCGGGGTTTCGGGGTGGCGCACGTCCGCGCGGCGCAGCAGCAGGTCGACGGCCCAGCCGAGCGCCACGGTGAGCAGGACCGAACCACCGAGCACGGTCAATGGGCGCAGTACGTTCTCCATGGTTCGCCGACGGCTCCCTCGATCGTTCCGAAACGGGCGGTGCTGGCAGGATGGCCGGATGGACATCATGCTTTTCCACTCCGTCTACGGCCTTCGCCCGGCCGTGCACGCGGCGGCCGACCGGCTGCGTGCCGCCGGCCACGACGTGCGGGTGCCCGACCTCTTCGAGGGACAAACCGCCGACACGGTGGAGGCGGGCATGGAGCTGAAGGACAAGATCGGCAAGGACGAGCTGCTGCGGCGCGCGGTCCTGGCCGCCGCGCCGTACTCCGAACGCGGTCTGGTGTACGCGGGCTTCTCGCTCGGTGGCTCCATCGCGCAGAATCTGGCGCTGGGGGACGCGAAGGCCCGGGGGCTGCTGCTGTTGCACGGCACGTCCGACATCGCGGAGGACGCGTCCGTGGACGAGCTGCCCGTACAGCTGCATGTGGCGGACCCGGACCCGTTCGAGCCGCACGACTGGCTGACGGCGTGGTACCTGCGGATGCGGCGGGCCGGGGCCGATGTGGAGGTCTACCGCTATCCGGGAGCCGGGCATCTGTACACCGACCCGGAGCTGCCGGACTACGACGAGACGTCCGCGGAGGAGACCTGGCGGACGGCGCTCGCCTTCATCGACACGCTCTGAGCCGGCCCGGTACGCGCTGGGCCCGACGCGTGCCGGAGTCGCGGCACCGGTGCCGCGACACTCGTAGGTCAGGATCGGGTGCAGCTCAGGATCGGGTGCAGCTCAGGACCGGGTGCAGCGGCCCGTCGTACTGCCGTCCGCGGCCGGGTTGCACAGGTAGTGGCGGTCGGCGGCGCTGTCGCTGACGTAGCGGCCGAAGCAGGCCTCCTTGGCCATGCCCTTGATCCCGCACCAGTCGACAGCGCCGTAGCCGTCCACGAAGCCGGGGACGTAGAACACCCAGTAGCCTGCCGTCAGCGAGGCGTGCAGGTCGCTGTCCACGTACTGGACATTGTCGATGCCCGCGTCGCGCAGCGCCTTCTCCTGGCGGTCGCGTGCGGCCACGCCCTTCGCCTTGCTTATGGAGGCCAGCTGGACGACCCAGCCGGGCTCCGTGGACGCGGAGCTGTCGGACGGGCTCGGGGAATCCGTGGGGCCGGTCGGCGAGGTGTCGGTCGCTCCGGACCCGGCTCCGGCGCCCGTCGCGCCTTCCCCGCCGGAGTCCCGCAGAGTCAGGGCCAGCGCCGTCGCCGCGACGATCGCCACGGCCACCGCGACCGCCGCGACGATCCTCGGAGTACGGCGCCGGGCGGACGGGTTCCGCGGCTCGGCCGCCGGTGCGGTCCCGTACTCCGGCCCGGGAGCCTGGACGGCGTGCACCGGAGTCGGCCGCGGGCTGTCCAGCTGGGTCGGCGGTGGTAGGGGCAGCCGGGCCGTGGTGTTCCAGGCCGCAGGCGGGGTGGGGACGACCGCCTGCCCCGACCGGTCCGCCGGCCCCGACCGGTCCGTCCGCCACGGCCCGTCCGGCGCGCCGCCCGACTCGGCCTGGGCCAGCATCCTGTCCAGTTCCTGCGCGTCGGGCCTCGCCGAGGGGTCCCGTACGAGCAGGGCGTTCAGTACGGGTTCGAGCGCCCCGGACCGTACGGGCGGTGGCACCGGCTCGTCCAGTACGGCCGCGAGTGTGGCCAGCGACGTGGCGCGGCGCAGCGGACTCGCGCCCTCCACGCACACGTACAGCACCAGGCCGAGCGACCACAGGTCGGAGGCCGGGTTGTCGTCGGTGCCCCTGACCCGCTCCGGGGCGATGTACTCGGGCGAACCGATCAGATCACCGGTCATGGTGATCGAGGCCGAGCCGTGCAGCGCGGCGATGCCGAAGTCCGTGAGGACCGCGCTTCCGTCCGCGCGCAGCATCACATTGGCGGGCTTCACATCGCGGTGCTGGATCCCGGCGGCGTGTGCGGCACGCAGCCCGGCGAGCACCTGACGGCCCAGCCGCGCCGCCTCCCCGGGCTCCAACAGGCCTTGCGCCAGCCGGTCCTGGAGCGAGACACCGCTCAACAGCTCCATGACGATCCACGGATGCGGCCCCTCGTCCACGATGTGGTGGATGGTCACCACATGGGGGTGGCTGATCCTGGCCAGCGCGCGGGCCTCGCGCAGCACCCGCTCGCGCAGGACGCGCGAGGAGTCCGGATTGGCGGCGGCCACCGCGGGATCGAGCGCCTTGACTTCCTTCAGCGCCACCTCGCGGTGCAGCGCGTTGTCACGAGCCCGCCAGACCGTGCCCATGCCTCCGCCGCCGAGCCGCTCCAGCAACTCGAACCGGCCGTCGATCGTCCTGCCCTGCCCCGCGCGCATGGGGCCACCTTAGTGCGGTGGCGACGTCGGTTCACCGGGGCGGTCCGGTTGTCGCTCTCGCCCTCAACCGCCGGACGGGCGCGGTGGCTTGAACCGCCGGACGGGCCACCTGCCATGCCCGCCCGGCGACGGATGCCCCTCAGGGGGCCTTACGCCTTCAGGGCCTTGGCGATCGCGGCGTTGAACTGGGCCACCGTCATGGGCGGGTTCTTGCTGCCCTCCGCGGTGAGCGTCTCGCCGTTCATCTTGAGCGCCGGAGTGCCCTGCACACCGCTCTTGTCGAAGGTGGCGGACATCTTCATCGCCCAGGCGTCGTACGTACCGTCCGTGACGGCCTTCTGGAACGCCTTGTTCCCCTTGAGCTCCTTCACCGAGTCGGCCACCTCGATCAGGTAGCTGTCCTTGGCGAACTTGTCCTCGGTCTCCTGCGGGTGGAACTGCTTCGAGTAGAGCGCGCTCTTGTACTCCAGGAAGGCCTCGGGGCTCACATTGAGCGCCGCGCCCAGCGCCGACAGGGCGTTCTTCGAGCCGGTGCCGTTGTCGGAGTTGTCGATGAAGGTCGCACCGACGTACTTGAGCCTGAACTTGCCCGAGTCGACGTCGCTCTGGACCGTCTTGCCGACCGACTGCTCGAAGCTCGCGCAGACCGGGCAGCGGGAGTCCTCGTACAGTTCGAGGGTGTTCTTGGCGTCCTTCTTGCCGATGACGACGGTCGTACCGTCCGTGCCCTCGGTGTTCTTCGGCGCGACGACGTTCTTCTCCTCCTTCATCGCCGACCAGTGCGAGGGCTTGTTGGCCTGTACGACGGCGAAGCCCACGCCGGCGGCTATCGCGAGGACACCGACGACCGAGGCCGCGACGACGACCTGCCAGCGGATCCTGTCCTTCTTCGCCTGACGCTCGCGTTCCTGGCGCAGTCGCTCGCGGGCGGCGGCCTTGTTGGTCTGGTTGTTCCGTGCGCTCATGATGGTTCACTCCGTGTGAAGACGTGCGTGATGACGTGCTGCCGCTGACGCGGTGGACGGGGAGGGAAGGGCTGCCGGCCGGCCCGGAACTCGGGCCGAGTGGTTCAGGCAGCGCCGAGCGCGAGGCTCGGCGGCCCCCGCCGTCCTACGGAGTGCACGAGGAGATGTGTACGGGACAGCCTCGGGCGGCCCGCCGGGCACGCCCCGCGCCGTACGGCACCGCGGACCGTCCCCACCACGGCGACCGCGATCAGCAGCGGCCGGAACGCGAACGCGGCCACGGCCCGTACCAGCCCGCCCAGCGCGGACTCGCCGTGCCGCAGCCAGAGCGCGGCCAGCAGCCCGATCGAGACATGGGTGGCGAGCAGCAGCCACGGCAGTGCCTGGTCGGGGGAGTGCGGCAGGCCGGCCGCGGCGCCCTGGGAGGGATCCACGCCCGGCAGCGGCGCACCGAAAGCGCTCCCGCACAGGACATCGAGGCCGACCGAGCGCAGCGGCCCCGACACGGGGCCGCCCGCCGGTCCGTAACAGACGGCCTGGCCGCTGGTGAAGACGGTGTCGGCGGCCAGTTCCAGCGGGACGAGCAGGGCGGCGATCCGCCAGAAGCCCCGCTCGCGGCCCGCCGCCGCGTAGGAGAGCAGGAACACCACCGCGCTCAGCCCGGCCACCACGGACCACGGGAGCGGGGCCCGGGACAGCAGCACATGGGAGCCCGCGGACAGCGTCACGACCAGTGCCGTGAAGAGTGCCGCCCGCGCCGCCCTGAGCCGCGTCCCGGATATGTCCATCGTCGCCGAGTGTGCCACGAGCCCGGGTAAACGATCCCTAAGAATCCGGAGGCTCCCTGGGCCTGCGGAGCCTCCAGATTCCTGTGGCCTTCGAGGCCTCAGGCCTTCCTCAGGCCAGTCGTCCGTTGCGGAACAGGTCCACGAAGATCTGATGGTCGGCCCTGGCCCGCGCCCCGTACTGGTGCGCGAAGTCCACCAGCAGCCGGCCGAAACCGTCCTCGTCGGCCGCGATCGCCGCGTCGATGGCCCGCTCCGTGGAGAACGGCACCAGCGAATGACCGCTCTCGTCGTCCGCCGCCGAGTGCATCGTGGCCGTGGCCCTGCCGAGATCGGCGACGACCGCCGCGATCTCCTCCGGGTCGTCCAGATCCGACCAGTCCAGGTCCACGGCGTACGGCGAGATCTCCGCCACCAGCTGACCCCTCCCGTCCAGCTCCGTCCAGCCCAGCCACGGGTCGGCGTGCGCCTGGAGCGCCCGCTGCGAGATCACCGTGCGGTGGCCCTCGTGCTGGAAGTACTCCCGGACGGCGCCGTCGGTGATGTGCCGGGAGACCGCCGGGGTCTGCGCCTGCTTCATGTAGATCACGACATCGTTCTCCAGGGCGTCGCTGTTGCCCTCCAGAAGGATGTTGTACGAGGGCAGCCCCGCGGAGCCGATGCCGATGCCGCGCCGTCCGACGACGTCCTTCACGCGGTACGAGTCGGGGCGGTCCAGGCTGGACTCGGGCAAGGTCTCCAGATAGCCGTCGAAGGCCGCGAGGATCTTGTACCGGGTGGCCGCGTCCAGCTCGACGGAGCCGCCGCCCGAGGTGAAGCGCCGCTCGTACTCACGGATCTCGGTCATCGAGTCGAGCAGCCCGAAGCGGGTCAGCGAGCGGGCCGAGCGCAGCGCCGTCAGCAGCGGGCCCTCGGCGGTGTCCAGCGTGAAGGGCGGCACCTCGTCGTTCTTGGCGCCGGTGGCCAGGGCGTGGATCCGCTCGCGGTAGGCGCCCGCGTAGATCTCCACCAGCTCGGTGATCTGCTCGTCGCTGAGGGCCTTGGTGTAGCCGATCAGCGCCAGCGAGGCGGCGAAGCGCTTCAGGTCCCAGGTGAACGGGCCGATGTACGCCTCGTCGAAGTCGTTGACGTTGAAGATCAGCCGGCCGTTGGCGTCCATGTACGTGCCGAAGTTCTCGGCGTGCAGATCGCCGTGGATCCACACCCGGCCGGTGCGCTCGTCCAGGAACGGACCGCCGGCCGCTTCCGCGCCGCGCTCCCGCTCCAGGTCGTTGTAGAACAGGCACGCGGTGCCCCGGTAGAAGGCGAACGCGGAAGCCGCCATCTTCCGGAACTTCACCCGGAAGGCTGCTGGATCGGCTGCCAGAAGCTCACCGAACGCGGTGTCGAAAACGGCGAGTATCTCCTCGCCGCGCTGCTCGTCAGCTGCTTCAACAGGTCGCGGGACCGACATCGCTGGGTGCCTCCTGGTGCATGGCAATGAGATGGGATGGAATGGGCCGGGGCGGACGGGGCGGACACGCCCGCTCGCTCCACGCTGAACCTCGGGGCTCGCGCCCGATTCTCGCGGACCGGGTCAGGTCCCTCTGTTCAGCCCCCCTCAGTAGGGGGCAACGCATGGAGCCGGGCGCGAGTGCCCGCCCGCTGTCGGTCCCGGGACGTAGACTTCGATGCTGTCCCCTCAGTCTGCCCGCAGAAGGTCCGCGGCACTGAGGACCCGGGGATTTCGCCCGGAAAAACACCGTGTCGTACGTTCGCTGGAGGCCCCCGCCGTGACCAAGCCGCCGTTCACGCACCTGCATGTCCACACCCAGTACTCGCTGCTGGACGGTGCCGCGCGGTTGGGAGACATGTTCAATGCCTGCAAGGAAATGGGCATGTCGCATATCGCGATGACGGACCATGGGAATCTGCATGGTGCTTACGACTTCTTCCATCAGGCGAAGAAGGCGGGGGTGACGCCGATCATCGGGATCGAGGCGTATGTGGCGCCGGAGTCGCGGCGGGTGAAGCGGAAGATCCAGTGGGGGCAGCCGCATCAGAAGCGGGACGATGTGTCCGGTTCGGGTGGTTACACGCACAAGACGATCTGGGCGTCGAACGCGACGGGGCTGCACAATCTCTTCCGGCTGTCCTCGGACGCGTATGCGGAGGGGTGGTTGCAGAAGTGGCCGCGGATGGACAAGGAGACCATCGCCAAGTGGTCCGAGGGGCTGATCGCCTCGACCGGGTGTCCGTCGGGTGAGTTGCAGACGCGGTTGCGGCTGGGGCAGTTCGACGAGGCGGTGAAGGCGGCGTCCGAGTACCAGGACATCTTCGGCAAGGACCGCTACTTCCTGGAACTGATGGACCACGGCATCGAGATCGAACGCCGGGTGCGCGACGGACTCCTGGAGATCGGCAAGAAGCTCGGCATCCCGCCGATCGTCACCAACGACTCCCACTACACCTACAGCAACGAATCCGTCGCCCACGACGCCCTGCTCTGCATCCAGACCGGCAAGAACCTCTCCGACCCCGACCGCTTCCGCTTCGACGGCACCGGCTACTACCTCAAGTCCACCGACGAGATGTACGCCATCGACTCCTCCGACGCCTGGCAGGAAGGCTGCGCCAACACCCTTCTGGTGGCGGAGAAGATCGACACCGAGGGTTGGTTCGAAGAGCGCAACCTGATGCCGAAGTTCGATGTGCCCGACGGGTTCACCGAAGTCACCTGGTTCCGCGAGGAGACCATGCGCGGCATGGCCCGCCGCTACCCGAACGGCATCCCGGACGACCGGCTCAAGCAGGTCGAGTACGAGATGGGCATCATCATCGAGATGGGCTTCCCGGGGTACTTCCTCGTGGTCGCCGACTTCATCATGTGGGCCAAGAACAACGGCATCGCGGTCGGCCCCGGCCGTGGTTCCGCCGCCGGTTCGATCGTGGCGTACGCGATGGGCATCACCGACCTCGACCCGATCGAGCACGGGCTGATCTTCGAGCGGTTCCTCAACCCCGAGCGCATCTCGATGCCCGATGTC